>CAZVYO010000005.1:0-215234 GCA_964631155.1 uncultured Flavobacteriaceae bacterium | reverse complement strand
ATGGAGAAATGAACAGTTTACATCTGATTGACTATCCGACTGAAACTTACGCTGAATTGAATAATATTGAGGGACCAGAAACCAATGAGGAATATTTGGCTCTTTCTGACGAAGAGCAAGCTAAATTGACAGTCATTGTTCCGAAACACGAAATTGTTAAAGAAGCTGTTTTAAGTAGAAAAGTAATACTGGAAATAAAAATTACGTCTGACCGAATTACTCATACGGAAATTTACGCTGACGGAAAACTGATAAAAACATTGTATTACCAAATTGAATAAAAACTAATGCCAACAACGGCTATAGTTCATTACGGCTGAAATTCCTAATCGGAATTTCAAGCCTTTTTGCTAAATTTATGGTTACGGCGGAATGATACTCGCGTACCATTCCGTAACGAAACCATAGCCAAAACCGTTGTCGGTGATTGCCCAAGGGACATGTTGCTCCGCCATGAAATCATCCATCCGAGACAACGGTTCCCACGATCCACCGAGCGGTAGCACAACCAAGAATCCTATACCCATCAACCAATTTCAAGGCTCCCACAACATTCAATCACCGACAACGCCCACCGCGTGAAAATGCCCAATAATCCAACCAGCCACTTGGGGAAAACCATACTGGTGAGCGCACCACCGACAACAAGGCATAAAGCGAATGTGGCATTTTCAAAAGCTCTCTGCGTGGCGGCCAGAATTCATAACTATTACCTACTTTTAGAGGCAAGAAACCGATTCCACCATTAACGCGAACCAGCCGAAAACGCCACAATCGCTTTATGCGGTGGGCGTTATGTGCAAGCTGAAAAAACATTATGGAATTAAAAGAATTTATTACAAAGACCCTAACGGAAATCAAAGAAGGAATAAACGAGGCGAGTGAAAAAGGAGTTGAAGTTTCTGATACAACAGCTAAAAATGTTGAATTTGATATTTCTGTAACAACAAATTCAGCTGACGAATCAAAAATTGGCGCAGGGATTTTTGTTACAGGAATAGGACTTGGAGCAAACACTAAAGAAATGAATAATAATTCCGCAGTAAGTAGAATTAGATTTACTCTTCCACTTTTTATAGGTAAATAATGACTAAAAATTAGGATTTCATAGCTGAATTGAAATATAGAACGACTGAACAAGGTGGACGGAAAACACCAGCAAACTCTGGTTATCGACCACAATTAAAATTTGATTTTACGGAAATGCAAACTTCTGGACATCAATTTTTCATTGGAACAAATTCTATAAAGCCTGGAGAATCTGTGTTAGCTCAAATCGGAATGAATTCTACTCATTTTTATGAAAACAAATTAGAAATCGGAACGGAATTTGAATTTCGAGAAGGAGCAACAATTATCGGAATTGGAAAAATAATTGAAATACTAAATAAATCGCTGGAAAAGAAAAAAGCCAGCACATAACAACGTGTATAGCTCATTGCTAATCAGTTTTTTAATCGAAGTTAAGGTGTGTTTGGAAAGTCGCCAAATTTTTAAATTTGACGATTTCCAAAAAATAAATAAATAGTAAAATTTAAAAATCTGGCTTGTGGCTCAACCGAAAAATAATCACTAATTTACACGCAACGAGCCATACACCGAGACGTTCAAGACAATCCATCCCGATCCGTTCACGCACGACCATCCGGACTTTCTGGTTTTTTTCCTGCTGCGTAACTCCACGCGGCGGCGTTAAGCAGCCTCGTTGGCACGTCACAAGCGATAGCTTGTGGAACGTAGAGACGTTCAGCCTGCTTAAAGTTCGCCCTTGGGACCTTACAAAGCAAGAAAAACAGCTGACGATATGTCAAGGACGGAATGATCTTACGCGGCCCGACTGCGTTTATACGCGTATAAAAGCAATAGTGCCCCTTGCGTGGCGCTGTTGGTTCAGGGCGTGTGGGGACATCGTGGGGGACTGTCCAGAACATCCGATATAATTCATCCCGGGCATGGTCAGGGATATCTTCCAAAGGCTTTATATTTATCGGACACCAACAACAACGGCAAAGTATGGTGAGGGACGAATCATATCTTTGCCGTTAGCTGCAAGTTTGACCAAAACCTATGAATGAAATTCCAGATGAATTAAAAGACTTTTACGACTCAATTGAAAATTTGAATTCATTGAGTATATGGAATATTCATCGAGAACTGAAAGTAACTGCAAAAATCAAAGGTGATTGGGAAAAGAAAATTATTGTAGAAAGAAAATCACTAAACTACAATCTAAATAAAGGTGAGTTAGTTACAAACGTTCAAGTCACAGATTCGCAAGGTCAAATAACAACAATTGGTTTAGAAAAAGAGGACATTGAATATCTTAAACAGCGATTAGAATTTACGCAAAATACTTGGCTAAAATCAAGATATTCTCAATTGCTCTGGCAAGAAATTAAGCATCATAAATATGCTGAAATAGCTATTGATAATTATGTTGCTACAATCAATAGAATTAAATCGGAGGAAGCTCGCGAGTTGCCCATAATTCTTTCTGCAATTTTACATATATCAAAAAAAACAAAGAAGAAATCAGAAGTCGCCAAAGAAGTCGCAATTACACTTGTTAATGACTTACCAAATTGGTTTAAACCAAATATTTTAAATTCTATTCTAGAAAATAATATCCTTACTAAACAGGAACTAAATGATATTGCTTTAAAATTACCAAGTTGGATTGAAGAAGAAAATCCTGTATCATATTTTTCAAATAAGCAAAAATTAGAAACTGGTATACGACTTTATAATTTACTAGAACTTCCGTTAAATGAACTGTATGAGTTATTAGCCAAAAACGAAGACTTAATTCTAGAACAGCATCAAGAGGATACAGACTTTGTAAAGTATACCACAATTGGAACAAAAGCAAAATATTTAAGACTTGCAGGTAAGTTGGAAGAAGCAGAAGAAAATCTTAAAGAGTATAATCGCCTTAAGCAGACGGTAAAACTCGGAAAAGTAAGTTGGCAACTTGGAGAAAAGGAAACAGAAATGTTTAATAGTTATCTCGATATGAAATCAAAAGTCGTATTGGATATGCCAACAGAGGGAATACTTGCTTTCTTCTCAATTAATGAAGACGTTCTAGTTGACCCAATTGAAAATCTAGAAAATGCCAAGAAAAGTATTAAAAACTCAATTCATAATTTATTTAGCACAAGTGTTTTTGATATAAACAGCAACTTCAAGAATTTAAAGGATTCAGAAAAAATTGATAAAGAAGTCATCCAGAGTTATACGATTTCCCACGGAGTTAAATGTTTCAGTCTCTTCCTAAAAGTTTTTGTAGACGGAATTTTAACAGGTAAATTAAATTATTACAAAATCTATGACTTTTTTGAATCTCAAACTTGGTATGGTACTAAATTCAAAAGAGGAATGACCGATAATGAAATTGACCAAAACTCGAACTGGTTAACAATGCTTGCACCAGGAATCCATAATCTTTTTTCTCAATTTGAACTCTCGGTTTTAATGAATACTAATAAAATCAACAACTTCATTTTAGCAATGGATTCTTTAACTTTAAAATTCGAAGGTGCATTAAGAGACTTTATCAGATTGTCTGGAGGTAATACATCTACCTCTAAAAATGGAGAATTAAAAGAACAATTACTTGAGGAATTATTAGAAAACCAAACAACAAAAAAGTACTTTACAGAAAAGGACATTGAATTGTTTAAGTATACATTCACTAGAAAAGGAAAAAACTTGAGGAATAATATAGCTCATTCATTTTTAGAATTTTCTGATTACAATTTACAGGCTGTGACTTTAGTTTTTTTCTGTATTTTGAGACTTGGAAAATATACGTTTAACGAAAAAACCAGCAGCTAACAATGGCTACAACTAATTGCTTGTTCTCGCCTACTTCTGAAAATTCTCGCGGATTTTCAGTTTGGTGTCTACTTGCAGAGTTAAGTGCTAATCCACGCAACTACTCATAGCCTAAACCGTTGTGTGTAATGCACGAAAAACCGATATGAATTAACAAATAATAGTATTATGATTTCAGATGTAAGAACAAAAGGCAGTTTGATTGAAGTTTACGATTCAAATAGCAAAAGGGTTTCATATATGAGTACTGGAAAAAAGGAACTTGTTGGCATTGCAAGTAATTTTTTCGTAATTGTAAATGGTTCTCTTATCGAAGTGTATGACGAAAGATGCAAGCGTATTTCCTATATGAGTAAAGGAAATAAAATTGTCAGAGGAGCAGCAGGAAATACTTTTACTGTAAAAAATGGTAGTTTGATAGAAACCTATGACGATAAATGTAAAAGGATAAGTTACAAATCTGCTTAATAATTATGTACGGACTAACCTTAAAAAATTGGACTTCCAATATTTCAAATGAACTAACCTCATTAAAAGAACAAATTGACGCAAACGAAGTTTCAAAATCTCTTTATGGAGGATTTTATGTTTGGGACAGTAAGTACATAGAAAATCCTGAAATTATGTTTATTGGTATTAATCCAGGAAATGGAAACCCAAATAATTCGGGAAAGGTTGTTACAAAACCTGAATATCAAATTTCGTATATGGAATTTCTCAATGGCGAAAATCCAAATTACAGATTAGCCATAGAAACCATAAAGTCATTTGAAATGGCTGGTTATTCAATTCCAGAGATTAAGGAACTTCTCAACGAAAAGTCCATTAAGACAAACTTTTATTATCTGATAACTAAAAAACAAACTGATATTAGTAAATGCATCAATCAACTTGACAATTATTCTTTCAATGATTTTTGGAAAAAAAGTTATGATTGGACTGGACAACTGATTGAATTAATCAATCCTAAAGTTATTATTTGCGAAGGTAAAAGTGTATTCGACACAATAAAAGACTATGACGATGTTTCAGAAACTGAATGGAAAAATGACTGTGGCTACTGCATTAGACCAAATGGACAAAGAATAATCGGATACAACAGAATTTTTAGCAACATCAAAAACAAAGATGGATTTTCCGAACTGATAATACGATTCATAAAAAGATAAAACACTACACACAACAATGGCTATAACTAATTGCTTGTTCTCGCCTACTTCTGAAAATCCTCGCGGATTTTCAGTTTGGTGTGTGTTTGCAAAAGTTAGTGCTAAACCACGCAACTACTCATAGCCGTGACCGTTGTAAAACATTTAAACCAAACCGATAATGGGATTAGATTCAGTAGAATTAGTGATGACAATTGAGGACAAATTTGGAATACGAATTGAGGATTTTGAAGCGGAAAAAATTTATACGGTACAGGATTTTGCGGATATTGTTTTTAGTAGAATAGCTAAAAATCCGACAGATAAATGTTTGAGTCAAATAGTATATTATAAAATCAGAAAAGCTTTAAGGAATTTGACTTCAACCGAAAAGGAAATAAGACCTGATATGAGAATATCGGAATTGTTTTCGCAATTGGAATTGAAAGACAAATGGAGTCAATTAAGAACGGAAGTTGGACTTGAATTACCTGATTTAGTTGCGTTGGATTTTAATCCAGAATTAGGTTCTCACGTCAAAATTTTCGGAATAAAAACTATCAAACGGACAACGCCCGTTTCAAAAGGAACATTGAGACAATTGGTCGATTGGACAATATCTTTAAACAGAGACCAACTAATCGACATTGAAAAAATATCAAGCAAATATGAAGTTGAGCGAATTATTTGCGGAATAACAGAAGATAGAATTGGTGTGCCAATAAGCGAAATTGAATTACATCATTCTTTCACAAACGATTTAGGAATTGACTAAAAAACGTTTTACAACAATGTATAACCGCAATTACGGCGGATTCGACTACGTCCGAATCCACTCGAAATTGCTAACGTCTGTGCCGAACCGAAAATTATTAACTTTAATCCCGGGACTCACAGTTAAACCAGACCGTTGTCGGTGATTGCCCAAGAAACATGTTGCTCCGCCATGAAATAGCTCAGTTCTGCCATGCAGTACAAAATAGATCTAGTGAAATCTGAAAAGTCCCGAAAATTGATCATCTCAATTTTGACCTAAATCACAGAGACCTGTACTTTTTAAACTGTTAATGTATCTATAATAAGTAAAGCCAAGTGATTTAATTCCTGAAAATATAGCATCTGCTTGAGATGATATAAATCTTTTGAAAAAACTAATATACTATTTGCAGGTGTTCAATTTCAAGGTTTATGACTCACCTTTTGAAATCATTTAAGATTAATTAGTTTTTGACAAAGTTTTATCTGCTCAGTCACAACTTCTTCCCAGCTTTCTTGGTGATTTTCTTGAGGTTTTTATCGAGATCCTTCATCAACTGATCAAGAGCGCTGTCGCACATCGGGAGTATTTTTTTTGGACTCAGAACAGGCAGCCCTCCTACCATCATGGCAGTTTTTTTGGACTTTGCTGATTCGTTAATGGCAAAAACCTTTTTACCTGTATTATCGTAAAGCGCCATTCTTGCGTAGGCATTCATCTTGAGCGAAGAGGTTCCTCCTATTCCAAATCCTTTTACTAATCCGAAATGCAGTTCTACAAACATAACACCATCATATTCATTAAAAATCTTTGCCATACCTTCCTCATTGAATTTGCCCAAGGCTCCTTCATAGATCAACTTGTATCCGTCATAAACTACGTATCGCTTGAGTTCTTCCTCACTCTTATCATATTTGGGCGTGAATGCTATATAATCAGGATCGTTGATCACCGTTGTTTCTGGAACTAGTTCAAAAGGCAGCTTTTCTGCATATTCATCAAAAAACTCACCGTGGAAGCGATCCAGCATAGGTGTTAGGTCAAAGTCGGGATTGTCTCTAAGCTTGGCCACCCGAGTGATCAATTCTTCACTACCTATGTTTAGATCAGTAAAGTCTATGATCTTGTCGGTATAAAATGAAACTACGGCGACTTTTTTATCCTGCGCCATCCCTTTGACAATGAACACTAATGCGAAGACTATTGGTAATACTATTTTACTTTTCATGGATTGTTTTATAATTACGATTTTCAATTAATAACGGCGTGGGAAAGATAGTCTTTTGTAAACTGTCCTCAACAAGTCCTAATTAAATATTTAAGGATGAAGCTAATATCGCTTTCGCGAAAGCGAAATCCCTAATAAGCATCTACATCCACATTGCAGCGTACGGAACGATATTGCTTGATCGCTTCAAAACTGCGGCGCACTTTTACTAAATATCCTTTGATCTTATTCACATCGTGTTGCTTGCCTATTTTAACCACAACGTGGACAAGGTACTTATTCCTGATGCGCGCCACGGCGGGAAATTCAGGTCCCAAAACCTGAACGCCGTGCGGGATCTGGTTCAAGGCATTCACAAACCATTGGGCAGAGTCTTGAGTAACGTTGTAATCGCGGTGCTTAAAAGTAATACGTATCAAACGATGGTAAGGCGGATACTTGAACTGATACCGATCTTCCAGCTGCTCCCTGAAAAAAGTGGAATAGTCATAAGTGCTCACCTGCTGCAAGATCATGTGGTCGGGATTATAGGTTTGAATAAGCACCTTTCCCCTATTCTCAGTACGACCGGCGCGACCGGCCACCTGGGTCAATAATTGGAAACAGCGCTCGTGTGACCTGAAATCCGGAAAATTGAGCATGCTGTCTGAATTCATAACGCCTACCAGATCTACATTTCTAAAATCCAGACCCTTGGTGATCATCTGGGTTCCCACAAGACAGTCTACGGCACCCGTATCAACCTTGGCAATGAGTTTCTCATAACTGTTCTTTCCTCGGGTGGTGTCGAGATCCATCCGTGCTATTTTATGGTCTGGAAACAGTTCCGTGAATTCTTGTTCCACCTGCTCTGTACCAAATCCTTTAGTATCCAGCGCCGTGCTGGAACAAGTGGGGCACTCTTTAGGAACATAAGTGTGATAACCACAGTAGTGACAGCGTAGCTGATTCTTATACTGGTGGTAGGTAAGGCTCACGTCACAATTGGGACACTGGGGAGCGTTGCCACAGGTCTCACATTCCATAATGGGCGCAAAACCACGCCGGTTCTGAAAAAGAATGACTTGTTTATTTTCTGCGAAAGCCTCGTGCATGTGCTCGATTAGAGTGTCAGAGAAATGACCTTTCATGCGTTTCTTATGATGCTTCACCTTTAGATCGATCATGTTGATCTCTGGCATCTTAATATTCTTATACCTCCTTTTAAGCTCTATGAGCCGGTATTTACCGGTAGTGGCGTTATAATAACTCTCAATACTGGGAGTCGCGCTTCCCAGCAAAACATGCGCAGATTTGGTTCTGGCCAAGACAATCGCGGTATCCCGCGCATGATATCGAGGTGCTGGATCTTGCTGCTTAAAACTGGTCTCATGTTCTTCATCCACAATAATGAGTCCCAGGTCTTGAAAAGGCAACAATACAGCACTTCTTGCGCCTATAATGACATAGGGTTCCTTTGCGTCAATTATATGCTGCCACACCTCTAGTCGTTCATTCAGGCTGTATTTAGAGTGAAACACCAGCACCTGATGTTTAAAAAAATGTTTTAACCTACCTATGAGCTGGGTGGTCAGAGCAATTTCTGGTAATAGATATAACGCTTGCTGTCCCGATTCCAAAATCTCTTTGATCAATCTCACGTAGATCTCAGTCTTGCCACTAGAAGTCACGCCGTGAAGAAGTCCCACTTTGTTTTCTTCAAAACTGGCTTTTATTTGTGTCATGGCGACGGCTTGATCTTCGTTGAGTTCATTGAGGTCCTCGCCTTCCTTCCGCTCATCCAGCACGCGATCTACCGCTTTCTCTACCTCTATAAAAATTTCTTTGTCTACCAGGGCTTTAATAACGCTACCCGTGACCTGAGCGCGCTCGATCAGCGCTTTTTTAGTTACCTCTCTGTTACCTGTTTTGAGCATGAACAGGGTCATGACCGCATTGCGTTGTTGAGGGGCCCGAGTCATGTCATCGAGCAAATTCTTCAATCGCTCCTCCTCCCGATACTGTTCGTGCAGGTAAATGTATTTCTCAAGTTTTGGCTTGTAGGTATGGTATACCTCTTCTTTGAGCACGATATAATTCTTGTCCAGCATATCACGCAGTAAAGGCAGGACTGATTTGCGATCCACGATGTCCATGACCTCTTGAACCTTGAGCGCGTTTCTATTCTCCAAGGCTTCAAGTATCAGAAATTCCTTATCGTTCAGCTCATTCTCGTCGTGCTCGCTCTGTTCGTTCTTGAGAACGATGGTCTCGCTCTCCAGCATGAGAGATTTAGGCAGGGCAGCTCGCATGACCTGGCCCACACTACAAATGTAATAGGAAGCAATCCACCTCCAGAGTTTGAGCTGGTCTAGGGTCACTATGGGTGTTTCATCTACAATGAATTCAATGTCCCGCACCTCATAAGCCACCGGTTCTTCTTCATGGACGCGATCCACGATACCCGTGTAGATCTTTGATTTGCCGAAGGGTACCGCTACACGCATACCTGGCTGGATGTAACCCGCCTCTGCAGCGGTGATGCTGTAGGCAAAGAAACGTTCCAGCGGCAACGGTAGAATAACGTCTATAAAATGGGACATGAGTACAAGTATAATAAATAACACTAGCTTTTTGCCTAAAACACAAACGAGGTTCACGCCCAGCTCTGGAACCCATCAGCAAAGCCATGATCTTAAACTGCATTTCTCCGTTGAAATAACAAATGCTTAAAGTGAACTCAGATTGTTTTGACATGTTTACCCACTATTTTAGCACAAAATCTACTTAAGATGATCTTGAGATTAAAGCTGTCTGTAGTGCTGATGATGTGTTACGCTTTCGCGAAAGCGGAAACATCTCACCTCTCAATAACTACCGAGACCGAAAAACTTGCCGCGGTTCACACAGAAACAGCAAGGAGCCCAAAAATCGTAGGGCTTTCAAAAACTCCGAAGGAACTTTTACAGGCCGGTCCCATGCTGGGATATTCTGGTTTCAGAGAGGTTTTGATCTGGGTACAGACTACAGAAAGTGCCCGAATAAGTGTAAAATATAGATCAGAAAATACTAAAGAAAAAACGACTCAAGAAGTCACGACCCAGGAGGAGGATTATTTCATCGCAAAACTATTCCCTACCGACCTAGAATACGGTACGACCTATCAATATGACGTCTACATCAACGGTCAGAAACTGCGATTACCTTACAAAACCGAGTTCCAGACCCAAGAGCTCTGGCAATACCGTACAGAACCACCGGCGCTGAGCATCGCAATAGGAAGTTGTTCATTTATCAATGAGGAACGCGATGACCGGCCAGATCCTTACGGCGGCGGTTATTCCATCTTCAATTCCATTCTGGAAAAAGATCCCGACATGATGTTGTGGATGGGCGACAACATGTATTTGCGCACGCCAGATTTCCTGACCGAAACTGGAATCGAGCACCGTTACCGCCATACTCGTTCGACACCTGAAATGCAACCTTTACTAGCCAGCGTGCACAACTATGCCATCTGGGACGATCATGACTATGGGCCTAACGACAGCGATCGCAGTTACGTGAACAAGAAAATTTCAGAACAGGTGTTCAACAGCTACTGGGGCAACTTCAATACAAACGCGACGGGAGCTGGTGGCATCACTAGTCACTTTGCTGCTGCAGATGTTGAGTTCTTCATGCTCGATGATCGCTACCACCGCGCACCTAATCGCTCTCGTGATAAGGACAAGGCTTATTTTGGTAAAAAACAACTGGACTGGTTGATCGACGCACTTACTGCCAGTAGAGCAAATTTTAAAATTGTGGTTGCCGGTGGACAGATCGTGAGCGATGCGGCAAAATATGAGAACTATGCGACCTATCCTGGCGAGCGGGAAGAACTGCTCAACAGATTGCACGAGGAGCGCATTTCTGGTGTGCTGTTTTTAAGTGGCGACAGGCACCACACGGAGATCTCACGCATGGAGCGGGATAATGCTTATCCACTCATCGACATTACCTGCTCGCCGCTTACTGCCGGAACACACACGGCGCGTGATGAAGGCAATACGCATCAAGTAGAAGGTAAGACATTTTACAATCGCAATTTTGGAATCATAGACATTAGCGGAGACCGTAAGGATAGATTGTTGGAACTTTCAATCTACGATACTGAAGGCAAGAAGCAATTTGACTATCGTATCAAAGCTAGTGAACTGCGATACTGATTTAGATTTGTTATGGTATCAGTTCCGTTTGCATCTAAGAAGATTATAGAAAAAAATATGACATAATTCTTATTAGCTACTATTATGGAATCGAGAACTCAGGAGACAGTATGACACAAATTAGTTCATATCAAAACTTTAACAAATAAAATTGAAGCTCTCTGATTCTCTTTTCCATGTCAAATTTCACACATTTGTCGTAGCCAAATATTCTTTTTCACAGAGAATTGTTCAAGCGATAAGATGCGGTTTCACAACAGATTGCAAACTTTTGTTCAATTTAAAGGGGTCAAAATAAGTCTAAGCCTGTAACATTGATAGAAAAATACGACTAATAAAAGGTGGCAAAAATGAAGTTTACGGGCCAGCATGACAAGGTCTGTATGGTACAATTTTTGTTGTATTTGTATGCTGTCAAAGGTTGGCAGTTTTTTATTAATCTTAATTCATTCAATGAGACAACTCAAAATCACCAAGCAGGTTACCAATAGGGAATCTAAATCGCTGGACAAGTATCTACAGGACATTTCTAAAATCGACTTGATTACGGCCGAGGAAGAAGTGGAACTCGCACAGCGCATCAAAAAAGGTGATCAGAGGGCCCTAGAGCGCCTAACTACAGCAAACCTACGTTTTGTGGTTTCTGTGGCTAAGCAATACCAGAATCAAGGGCTTAAATTACCCGATCTCATCAACGAAGGAAACGCCGGACTTGTAAAGGCTGCAAAAAGATTTGATGAAACTCGCGGATTCAAATTCATATCCTATGCGGTATGGTGGATACGCCAGTCGATTCTACAAGCACTAGCAGAGCAGTCACGTATTGTGCGACTACCGTTGAACAAGATTGGTTCGATCAACAAGATCAACAAGGCTTTTTCACACCTTGAACAATTACACGAGCGTCCACCATCACCAGAAGAGCTGGCAAAGGAGCTGGACATGACTGTAAGCGACGTGAAACAATCCCTTAAAAATGCCGGTCGTCACGTGTCCATGGACGCGCCGCTTAAAGAAGGAGAAACTTCAAACCTCTATGACGTTGTACGTAGTGGTGAATCCCCTAATCCAGACCGTGACTTATTGCACGAGTCACTAACTTTAGAGATCACCCGCGCACTTGAGACCTTGAGCCAGAAAGAGGCAGATGTTATATCGCTCTATTTCGGAATCGGGAATCAACAGCCCATGAGCCTTGAAGAAATCGGAGAAACTTTTGATCTGACCCGGGAGCGTGTGCGTCAAATCAAGGAAAAAGGTATCAAGAGACTGCGTCAAAACTCACGCAGCAAAATCTTGAAATCATACTTGGGATAATTTTATCTCCCCTATTTTTTAATCCCCTCACCCATTTGGTGAGGGGATTTTTTATGCGATCTAATTAAAAGATTGATTTAAGAGGCTCCTCTACATATTTCAGGAATCATTTATATTTAACAAATTATTATATATCAATCATTTGATTCCATGGAAACTAATCTCACAAGTCAACCCCTACTCACCGCAGATCAATACTACCAGGTTGCATCTGACCTGATCGTAGATCAAGATAAAACCTCTGAGGAGGCCTACGCCGTTCTCACTCAAAAAGGAATGGAACCGCAAAGAGCCGCTCATCTCGTGACCATTATTCAGAATAAAAAGAACGGAGTAGTCTACGACATGCCCGCAGAGGAAAGCAGCAACAGCGGTACAAGGGACATGCTTATAGGCGGTGCCTGGTGTCTAGGTGGTGTTATTGCTACGGTGGCTGATCTGGGCTATATTTTTTGGGGAGCCATTGTATTTGGAGGGATTCAGTTTGTTAAAGGAGCCTTGGCTAAATCGTAACACGATTGAGCTTTCAAGTAATATTATTTTTGAAAAGCAGCGAGCGGGATGATCCCGCTTTCGCGAAAATGGATCTAGGGTGAATGGCTAGTTTCAGATTGTCCTTTCAATAGTTTGTGAGCTATAGATTTACTACAGGAAGTAAGAAGTTTAAAGCGACTCTACAGTTACTGTACCTTAGAGATAATTAGTTACTCAAAGTTACTTTTGCCATCCCGTTGGCAACAAACGGAGCGGGCATGAATTTTAAAATGAAAAAAAATTAATCGCATTTATAATAAATTAGTAGATAACGTTTTAGCTATTAATAAGCTTGATATCTCATTATAGCAGCTCCACTAGTTTGTTCTAAATTCTAAATGTGGGAATTGCATTCTGTAATGCCTTCATTTCTATTTACGGATTAAGTTTGCTGAAGAAACGGAATTAACAAAGCAAATCATCATATTCTAATTTCAAATATTGCCATGATCATCTCATATGAGATCCATTTTGAAACTTGTCTTGTTGAGTATGTAAGGCTTGAATTCAGTCTCTCCTAAATAACATTAATTGAAAAAGTCTCAGTTAATCTTGATGATTATTGTCATCTCCCAATTCGGCTGCACCTCACTATGGTTTGCTGGCAACGGAGTGATGAGCGACCTTATCCTAAATTTTGGACTAGGAGAAGGTGCGCTGAGCCACCTAACCTCGTCGGTACAACTCGGTTTTATACTGGGAACATTGCTCTTTGCCATCTTTACCATTGCCGATCGTTTTTCTCCTTCTCAAGTGTTTATGACCTGTGCATTACTTGGTTCTGCTGCAAATCTGGCTATCGTTTTAGGCGGCAATAATTTCTGGAGCATTTTTATACTTCGTTTTGCTACGGGTTTTTTCTTAGCCGGCATATATCCCGTAGGGATGAAAATTGCAGCAGATTACTTTTCAAAAGGACTGGGAAAATCGTTAGGCTTTCTTGTAGGTGCTCTAGTTTTAGGAACGGCCTTTCCTCATCTCGCAAAGGAAATAACTAACTCTTTACCGTGGAAGTCCGTTATCATCATCACTTCTGTACTTGCGTTGATGGGTGGATTGTTAGTGCTGATATTTGTTCCAGATGGTCCCTATCGCAAATCCAATAGCCGTTTTGAACCCTCAACGATTCTTACCGTATTCAAAAAGGCAGAATTGAGAGCTGCGGCATTAGGGTATTTCGGACATATGTGGGAACTCTATGCTTTCTGGACCTTTGTGCCCTTAATGTTGCGATCTTATCAGAGTTTGCATCCCGCAAGCGAGTACAGCGTGTCGTTGTGGTCATTTATCATAATCGCTATAGGTGGTTTTGCTTGTGTGATAAGCGGTATAATCTCTGAAAATCATACCACTAAAAAAATTGCTGGTTTTGCCCTACTTTTTTCTGGAATCTGCTGCTTGATCTCACCCTTGCTTTTCAAAACGGATCATCAAATCATTTTTCTAGCCTTTTTATCGTTATGGGGAATGGTTGTCATTGCAGATTCACCGCTACTATCTAGCCTTGTCGCTCGTAGCGCACCGCCAGAGATCCGTGGCACAGCGCTCACTTTAATCAATTGCATAGGTTTTACCATCACTATAATCAGTATACAGGTGATTAATTTGTTGATGGATTATGTAGATGTAAACCTTCTCTTTACCGTTTTAGCTGCAGGCCCCATTTTAGGTCTTATCGCATTGATAAATGTGCCAAAAAACATATCCCTTTAAAATCGTTCTTACGATTGAACTCAAACAGAATCATCGACCTCTAATTTAATGAGATTCCGGAAACCGTTCTTGATAAAGTTCTCGCTTTCGCGAAAGCGTAACAATCAATAAGTATTAGAACTGTTGTCAAGTCTTTTCTTAACCCAACAATATCTCAGGATCTGGACAATTCTTTAAATAAGCAGAACTTTCGGACTTCTTGCAGACTCCAGGATAATCGCCTACACGGCCATTTAAATCCCACATGAGTTGGAAATGCAGATGAGGAGGCCAATGGAAATTTTCATGGTAGGCTCCCAACCAAGCAAATTCCTGGCCTTTTTTGACCTCTTGACCTATTTGCTTATCCTCAAGCGATTTGACGGAAAGATGACCGTAGAGACTGTAAAGTAGAAGATCTCCAATGTGATGTTCTAAAATGATTACAGGACCATAATCGCCGTGAACAGCAAGATTATTATAAGAATGGATTTTACCGTCTAGTGGCGCACAGATAGAAGTACCTGCCTCTGTCCAGAGGTCCAATCCCAAATGAATAGTGCGAGGCTCCTCACTTGAGAACAAGTCGCTACGACTGTATATAGAGCGCTCCTCTCCATAACCACCATAACCTATTTCATTAAATTCGAGCTGGTCTGAGATAAATCTCGAAAAAGCAGATTCATCATTCAAATCCAGCTGGGTCAGTTCTCGATTATGTTTACTTAGATCTAAGTTTACAAGCTTCTTCCCACTCAAATCCATTACTGGAGCGGGTATGATATTATTCTGGACAAGAAGTTCTTTGAGCATGAGCTTTTGACTATTTGACCAATTTCACAAATTCTCTGAAAACTTCTTTGTGCTTTTCCATGTCCAAGTCTGGGGAGAAAGAGGCACGCACAATGTAATCTTTATCGGCTTCCTTTGTGGTTCCTTGGGTAGAGGTAGCCGGAACAGTCCAGTACACCCCTTTGAGCTGACCGTAGCTTACACAAAACTTGCTTTCCTCTGGAATCTCATTGATCATCATGTGGATCAATTTAAGATTGAGTTCTCGTTTGTAGCTCTCACGCTCCTCTGGTGTGTCTCCTTTTGTAGGTAAATCCATGGAAAAAACTGAAGGTGTGAAACCTCTCGCTGCAAGCTCTTCTGAGACAAAATTGATTTTTGCTTCTGGAAGTATGTCCTCGATAAAACTCACAAACTCTCTCGTATTGGTATAAGCAGCTGCTATGCGGTCATTCATAGAAGGCAATTGCTCAGCAAGTACGTGGTATTGAAAAGCCGTGGCCTCGTTATCACACAGCTCCAGGTGTTTTTTAAGTACCGGAGTTAAATCTTGAGCTTTTTCGTTTGTGATGCAGTATCCCGCAGTACATTTCCCACCGCTCGGGAATTTAGAACCGCTAGCATATACGATCGTGCGCACTTCAGAAAGTACCTCGCCTTTTACCATGAACTGCACATTGGGGCAAAAAGTTTGATCCAAGATAAATACTGGAGGTACAGATTCTTTACCTTCTAGAGTATAACGCTGTTTAGTTAACACGGACTCTAGTGATTCTAATTCTGGCACCTCCACTCGTGGATTTGTAGGTATCTCGGCAATGATATAGGGTATTGCGTCTTCATCAGCCAGTTCACCAAGAATGCGCTGTAGACTGCTTACCATATCATTATCTTGATCTACAGGTAGATCTACGATTTCTACGTGGTCCAGACAGGCAGCAACTCTCCTAGCCTGGTCATTTGTTCCGCCATAACAGTTAGGCGGTACGATAAATTTGATAGGCTTTCCTTTGTAGCGAGTCTGAGCGTCTTCTACCAGTCCCATCATAATCGCGTACTGTATCGATAGACCACTCGATCCCAGCAAAGGCTCAGTTGCAACACCTACGATGGATTGAAGGCAATCGATAACTTTAGATTTGTCAATTTGCAACTGATTGTGATCTACAGCTTTTTCTGATTGTCCCTTGACAATCGCTTCTAACAATTTATGACTGTCATGCGGCGTCATCGCTACTGTTTCTCTACGCCTCACATGCTGGATTTCAGAGATATAATCGGCGTGCAGGGGTTTATTGACGGTGAGCACGCTCCCTAGATCGCCATAATCGTAAACGGTAAAATCGGCTTCATTTTGTTCTGGGAGATTGTTGTGGTCTCGCTTTCGCGAAAGTGTAACAACTACACCCTCATAGTCTTGATCTGCATCGTGCTCAGATTCAGACATCACCTCAAAATCATATCCATAAACATTTCTCACGGTCTCGGCATCAAAGCACTCAGGCAAGCTGTCGCTGTGGACCAAGCGTGTCGCGGTCTTCTTGAAATGATTGGCGCGTAGAATAGCAAGTATGGGCGTGGTTTGCGATGCAAAGGAAATCACCTGATCAGAACCTAAATCTAGATACTTGCCGAGCATCCACTCGAGAATACTGGAAAGCTGGTGCCCCAGTCTGATGTAATCGTATGCAGTAGGTAGCTTTTCTAAGGCTTCAGTACTGGTCTGGTGGTTTTGATATAAATCTTCAAATTGAGACAGGAACTCACTTTTTGCGAGCGACTCATTGTAGATATCTAACCTGTGGGTGGTGATATCCCGCCAGCCTTGAGGCATGTTTTGGAGTACGTTATCTATAAATTTGAAAAGGGATTCTTTTTGCATAGTATCTATCATGAGGCACAAAAATAGGAAAGGATGACTCGTTCACCGAGCGGGTGAAATGTAAATAGTTTATGGCTGATTGGCTTATCTGATAATGAAATTCACAATCTATATTTTTAACATTTCCATAACATTTGATAGCTTAATATTGACGCGTTAAAACGAGTATGACCTCGTAGTATTATTTAGTTGAAACTCTTTCATGCAGTCGGGCTTGCGGAATCTTTGAAGTCCATCCGTCAAGCTATCCCGGGAACAGGAAACCGATTGATCAACGCGACTTCTATTTCTAGCGTAGGCGGTAGTTTTAACTGCTACGCAAACTCGTTTTCATTTAGATTTAAGATGAACTTATCATTATGGGTCTGTTCAACTTCTTACATTTATTTCCTTTGAACTTCTAATCCAAAGAATGAAAACAAAATACTTTGATCTTATTGATCAAACCTATGAGTTCCCTCAAGAGGAATTTTCCTTAAACAGCAGTAACGAGTTAGAGTTTCATGGAGTAGATCTCATGGAACTGGTAAAGGAATATGGGGCACCGCTCAAATTCACCTACCTGCCCAAAATCTCAGAAAATATTCAGCGTGCTCAAGGCTGGTTTAAAAAGGCCATTGAGGAGCACAGTTATCCAGCAAGTTATAATTATTGCTACTGCACAAAAAGCTCACACTTTAAGCATGTTCTTAAAGAAGCTGTCAAAAACGGTATTCACATCGAGACCAGTAGCGCCTTTGATATCAATATCGTCCAGAATCTTTTAAAGGAAAAATTGATTGACAGAGACACTTTTATCATTTCAAACGGTTTCAAAAGAGATCAATATGTTCAGAACATTGCGAGCCTTATCAATGGTGGACATGAGAACTGCATTCCCATCATAGACAATTATGAGGAGTTGAATCTATTGCAGGAATCCATTGATGAAGACTTTAACATCGGGATCAGAATCGCAAGTGAAGAAGAGCCCAAGTTTGAATTTTACACTTCGCGTCTAGGAATAGGTTATAAAAACATCGTGCCTTTTTACAAGGCTCAAATTGAAGAAAATCCGCAGGTGAAGCTCAAGATGCTTCATTTTTTCATCAACACCGGCATACGTGACACGGCATATTACTGGAATGAATTAATGAAGTGCCTTAAGGTATATATCGCACTCAAGAAAATTTGCCCTAGCCTGGACAGCCTCAACATAGGTGGCGGTTTCCCTATTAAGAACTCATTGGTTTTTGATTATGATTATCAGTACATGGTATCTGAAATCGTACTCCAGATCAAAAATGCTTGTGAAGAAGCTGGAGTTGATCCTCCTAATCTTTTTACGGAATTCGGCAGTTTTACCGTGGGTGAAAGCGGTGGAGCCATCTATGAGATCCTTTATCAAAAGCAACAGAACGACCGGGAAAAGTGGAACATGATCAACTCATCGTTCATCACCACCCTACCCGACACCTGGGCGATCAGCAAACGTTTCATCATGCTGGCAATCAATCGCTGGAAGGATGAGTACGAGCGCGTTTTGCTGGGTGGATTAACTTGTGACAGCGACGACTATTATAACAGCGAGCAACACATGAACGCGATCTACCTTCCCAAATATAGAAAGGATAAACCTCTGTACATTGGCTTTTTCAACACGGGCGCGTACCAAGAAACCATAGGTGGTTACGGTGGTTTGCAGCATTGCCTGATTCCGCAGCCCAAACATCTTTTAATAGACCGCGATGAAGATGGCAACATTAGCACGCGCATCTTCAGACCTCAACAAACCTCAGACCAGTTCATGCAACTTCTGGGCTACCAATAAAATTTTATCAATTAAAACCTTTCATTTATCATGAAAAATCAAAAAACTTTTGCTGGTATCGAGCAAGAGTATGCGGGTCTCGCTTTCGCGAAAGCGGTACTCATACCAGTACCCTACGACGGAACCAGCACCTGGGGCAAAGGAGCAGATAAAGGTCCTGAAGCCTTTCTTGAAGCCGCAGAAAACATGGAACTCTACGACATCGAGACCGATAGCGAAGTTTATAAAGTAGGTGTTCATTTAACGGAAGAAATTGCGGGTCAAACTGATCCGGAAGACGTGGTGAATGCCGTGGAAGAGGCTTATAAAAATTATCTGGAGCGCAAGAAGTTTGTTACCATGGTGGGTGGAGAACATAGTGTATCCATAGGTGCGATACGCGCTATGAACACGCATTATGACGACCTAACTGTGTTGCAGATCGACGCTCACGCAGACTTGCGCAAGAGCTATCTAGGAACGCCATACAATCATGCATGCGCTCTATATGAAGCAAATGAAACCACAAATTTGATTCAGGTGGGTATACGCAGTATGGATGTGAAAGAAACCACGGTGATGAACCGCGATCAGGTTTTCATGGCTCATGAAATTGCCATTGATGACAACTGGATGGATTCTGCAATCGACATGATGACTGATGATGTCTACATCACCTTTGATCTAGATGCTTTTGACCCATCTATTTTACCAGCAACAGGAACTCCAGAACCAGGTGGCTTACAATGGTACGAGACGCTGGAGTTTTTGAAACGCGTTTTTGAAGAACGCAATGTAGTAGGTTTTGATATCGTTGAATTATGCCCGGTAGGCGATTACAAATCATCTGCTTTTACAGCAGCAAAATTGTATTACAAGATGCTTAGCTACAAATTCTTGGATCAGGAAATAGAAATAGACGAAGACGACCACACAAAATCAAAATCCAAACAGAAAAATAATTTTGAAGAAGATGAATACTAACAAACCTATTACTGATTTCATTGAAAAATACTTTTTGCATTTCAACGCAGCCAGTCTCGTTGACGCTGCAAAAGGTTATGAAAAACAACTCGCTGATGGTGGTAAAATGCTGGTCTCGCTGGCTGGAGCCATGAGTACAGCCGAGCTGGGGAAGATATTTGCCGAAATGATACGTCAGGATAAAGTGCATATTGTGTCCTGTACGGGTGCCAATCTGGAAGAAGATGTGATGAACCTGGTGGCACACTCCCACTACAAACGCATTCCCAACTACCGCGATTTGACTCCGCAAGAAGAATGGGACCTGCTCGAGAAAGGATTGAACCGCGTGACCGATACCTGCATCCCAGAAGAAGAGGCTTTCCGTCGTTTGCAGGAACATATCTTCAAGCTTTGGAAAGAGGCCGAAGAAGCCGGTGAGCGCTATTTCCCTCACGAATTCATGTACAAAATGCTGCTGTCTGGCGTGCTGGAAGAGTATTATGAGATCGACATCAAAAACAGCTGGATGTATGCTGCTGCAAAAGCAAATCTGCCGATGGTCGTCCCAGGCTGGGAAGACTCTACGATGGGGAACATTTTCGCCAGCTACGTTATGAAAGGTGAGCTCAAAGCGAGTACGGTAAAATCGGGCATCGAGTACATGACCTTCCTCGCAGACTGGTACACGGACAATAGCGAGAACGGCATCGGATTCTTTCAAATCGGCGGTGGAATCGCAGGAGATTTCCCAATCTGCGTCGTGCCTATGCTTTACCAAGACTTGGAGCGTACAGATACGCCTTTCTGGAATTATTTCTGTCAGATCAGCGATTCTACAACCAGTTATGGTTCCTACTCAGGAGCGGTTCCCAATGAAAAAATCACCTGGGGAAAACTGGATATCAATACGCCAAAATTTATCATTGAGAGTGATGCGACGATCGTAGCTCCTTTGGTTTTTGCGTATTTGTTGGAAATGTGACCGGTAGCTAGTTGCAGTAAGCAGATGCAGTTCGCAGTTTACATGGATGTGGCGGCTTGCAGTCGCAGTTGGCAATCCTTTTCTTAAATTTAAGGAAACGATTTTCAAGTAAGGATTATTAAATACCGTTACCGTTTACTGCTACCGTCCACTCAAAACTGCTAATGCTTAGTTGAAACAGTTATTCAAACTGAATCCAACAATTTATACTTTAGAAAAATAAAACATGTCTGAAACTAAGGAGACCGTAGAAAAAATTGACAACCTGTCGATTGAATACCTGACTCAAGATGATTACGAGGAGTTCAAGGAGGCTATGATCGCCTCCTATCCTGATCAGAAAGATAATTATTGGCTCAAATCAGAACTAAATAAACTCTGCAAAAAGTTTCCTGAGGGACAGGTTGTGCTCAAGGTTAACGACGTGGTCGTGGCTGGTTCGCTCTCCATTATCGTGAAATATGAGGATTTCAGCGGTCAGTACACTTATAAGAAGGTTACCGGCGATTATCAATTCTCCACTCACGATCCCAAGGGCGATGTGCTCTACGGTATTGAAATCTTTATTCGTCCGGAATACCGCGGCATGCGACTCGGTCGCAGATTGTACGATTACCGTAAGGAATTGTGCGAGAAATTGAATTTGAGGGGAATTGCATTTGGTGGTAGGATTCCTGGTTATCACGCTTTCGCGAAAGCGATGACCCCAAAAGAATACATAGAAAAAGTCAAGCACCGCGAGATCAGCGATCCCGTGCTCAATTTTCAGTTGTCCAATGATTTCCACGTCTCCAGAGTGCTAAAAAATTATCTGGATGGTGACAAGCAATCGCAGGAATATGCCGTATTGCTGGAATGGGACAATATTTACTATACCAAAGTCGAGGAAAGCACCATCACGCGCAAAAGCACCGTGAGGCTGGGATTAGTACAATGGCAGATGCGTCCCTACAAAAATTTTGACGAGCTCATGCAACAGGCAGAGTACTTTGTGGACTCGCTCGCCGCCTATCACGCCGATTTTGCCCTGTTCCCAGAATATTTTAACGCGCCGCTCATGGCCGCGTTTAACGATCAATCGGTACCTGATGCCATACGCTCGCTGGCTCAATACACCGCGCAGATCAGGGAACGTTTTTCTGAACTGGCGATTCAATACAACATCAATATTATCACGGGTTCCATGCCAGAGATTATCGATGGGCAGTTGTACAACATCGGTAATTTATGCCATAGGGATGGAAGTATCGATCGATACGAGAAGATCCATGTTACACCCGATGAGGAGAAAGTTTGGGGTCTTGTGGGCGGTGATACCATACGCACTTTTGATACCGATTGTGGTAAGATCGGGATCTTGATCTGCTACGATAGCGAATTCCCAGAGTTGTCCAGAATCTTAGCCCAAGATGGTATGACCATGCTTTTTGTCCCGTTCTTTACCGACACCCAAAATGCTTATGCCCGCGTGCGTTTATGCTCTCAAGCTCGAGCGGTGGAAAATGAATGCTATGTCGCAATCGCAGGTAGTATCGGGAATTTGCCACAGGTAGAAAATATGGACATCAGTTATGCACAGAGTGCGGTCTTCACGCCTTGCGATTTTGCATTCCCATCAAACGGCATCAAGGCAGAAGCTACCGCAAATACTGAGATGATCCTCGTCGCAGATGTTGATCTGGACCTATTGAAAGAATTGCATAATTACGGCTCCGTAAAAAACCTCAAGGATCGTAGAACCGATCTTTATGATCTGAGAAAGAAGTAGTTTGGAATTATACTATTTCGAGGCGTGTCACTTCGAGTGGTTCCGATAGTTATCGGAATGATGGAGCGGGAAGCGATATCAAATTTGTATCGAGAAGTATTGACATCCCGATCCCTACCGTTCTCGATACAATTTTTACTCGCACAGCCCATAAAAATCACTCGAACTGACAGGATTTGCCGCCCAATGAATTTTTACTTTGAACTATGTCACTTCGAGTGAATTTTTGGTTCACAATAGGAAAACGAAAATTTGTATCGAGAAGTTCGGACATCTCGATCCTAACCGTTCTCGATACAATTTCTCGTTGCCTCGAAATCACTCGAACTGACAGTATTTGCCGTCTTAAGAATTTTTACTTTGAGCTATGTCACTTCGAGTGAATTTTTGGTTGACGATAGGAAACCGAAAATTTGTATCGAGAAGTAATCACCTACTCCTTGAATTTCTTCTTAGCCAAATTGGGAAGCTTATGATAGTCACCATCGATCAAAGCTTTCTTCTTAGCTTGAGACCATTTCTTTATTCTTTTTTCAGTTTCTATAGCTTGCTCCACATTTGTAAATGAACAGTAATATTCTAGTGAAACAGGTAATCGAGTCGAAGTATAACTACCAAAATATTCTCCAGATTCATGCTTTTCAAAACGTTTCCACAGTTCAGAAGTGATGCCCGGGTAGTAAGTATCGTCAGAACATTTGAGAATGTAGACGTAATAGACCATAACCGTAAAAAAATTAATACCGAAAGGTTCTCGATACGATTTTTACTCGCGCGGCTCGTAAAAATCACTCGAACTGACAGACCCAATCAAAGCAAAGATGTCACATCGAGGCGTGTCACTTCGAGTGAATTTTTGGTTGACGATAGGAAACCGAAAATTTATATCGAGAAGTATGGACATCTCGATCCTAACCGTTCTCGATACGATTTTTACTCGCATAGCTCGTAAAAACCACTCGACCTGACAGAAATTATCAATTCATAACCGTAAACATTCAAAACACTTTTTATCAAATTAAACAGAGAAGCTGTTGCAGAAAAGTAAGAATTATCTACATTTATACTTTTAAGTAAAACACTAACAAAGATGAAAAAATTACTATTTACACTTGCCAGCGCATTACTATTAATCAGCTGTGGCGATGACAAAAAAGAGGATCTGTCCATGCAATTTGATGAATTGCAGAAACAACACGACAGCATCGAGCAAGTGCATTCAAAATTTAAATCTACCCATGCAGCAATGTCAGATCGCCATGCAGAGTTCAAAGCTGAACTAGCAGGTATGACAGTTGAGGACTCTACCATGCTTGCAGACGTCGCCAAGCATGAGGTATTATTGAAAAAACATGACGCCATGTTAGCAGGACACGATGAGATTTTTGAGGCCCATAAAAACCTTAAAGAAGGTTTTGGCGAGAAATCATCTGTTGAAATGGAAGCTCAGATTGAAGAAATGAAGAAAACGCATCAAGAGCTTCAAGATGAACATAGTAAAATGGAAGAAGAACACGCTATGATGGAAAAAGAACATGATGAGATCGTGAAAAAAATGCTTGCTGAACCCGTTCAAAGCGAAATGGAAGAAGAAAACTAAAACATTTCTGAAATTCAATCAAAGAAGCCTTGGGATGACCATATAATTCCAAGGCTTTTTTATACCCACTAATTTTACCGAAAATTATTCAATTGCTTATATTTTGAATCATGAAGCAAGATCTTAATCTATTCTACAAATTCCAGTTTGAACCAGAGCTGGTAAAGGAAATTGAAAAAGTAGGCGTTTTTATGCACGTCCAGGAAGGTGACGACCTCATCAAACCAGGTCAGTACATCAAATCGATGCCTCTACTACTAGAAGGCAGTATAAAAATCCTTAGACCCGATGCAGAAGGTAATGAACTACTCCTCTATCATCTCGAGCGAGGTAATACCTGCGCCATGACCATGACCTGTTGTATGGGAAATTCAAAGAGTGAGATTCACGCCGTTGCAGAAACCGATGCCAAATTATTGATGATCCCAGTAGGCAAAATGGAAGAATGGTCGAGTAAATTTAAAACTTGGCGCAATTTTGTCTTCTCCAGCTACCACGATCGTATGATGGAACTTCTGGATAGCATCGACAATATCGCTTTCAATAATATGGATGATCGACTGAGTCGTTATTTAGAGGATAAGATCAAGATTTTGAATAGTAAACATATCCACACCACCCATAGGGAAATCGCAGAAGACCTTCACACCAGCCGAGTGGTCATATCGCGATTGCTCAAAAAAATGGAAAACGAGGGAGCGATCAATCTGCATCGCAATTTTATAGAAGTGCTGTAACCCTTGTTACCTTAATGATGACAACGCCGCGCTAATTTTGCTTTCATAACGACAGTTGAATGCAATTCATTGAGATTTTTGGTTACATAGGCGCTTTGATCATTGGTTTAGTTCTAGGACTTATAGGCGGTGGTGGCTCTATCCTCACCGTTCCCATTCTGGTTTATGCTTTGGGCCTCAATCCTGTTTTGGCAACCGCCTACTCTCTTTTTGTCGTGGGATCTACGGCTCTCGTTGGCGCGATCCGTAATATTTTTAAAGGCATGGTTGATTTAAGAACGGCCATCGTTTTTGCCATCCCAGCCTTTATAGCGGTCTATCTGACTAGGGCCTACATGATTCCTGCTATTCCAGAGGTGTTGTTTGAATTCCGCTTTCGCGAAAGCGAGATAACAATCACTAAGAATCTAGCCATCATGCTATTCTTTGCCATTATCATGCTCCTGGCCTCAATTTCCATGATAAGAAACAAAAGTAAGGAGACTGATGAAGAAACAGAAGTGAAATACAATTACCCGCTGATTATTCTGGAAGGTGCAGTAGTGGGAACGCTTACCGGAATCGTGGGTGCCGGCGGCGGATTTCTGATCATTCCTGCGCTGGTGCTACTGGCTAAGCTACCCATGAAAAAGGCAGTCGCCACTTCCCTACTCATCATAGCTATTAAATCGCTGATCGGGTTTATAGGCGATGTGCAGAATCTAGAGATCGACTGGAGTTTCTTGCTGATCTTTTCAGGCTTGTCTATAGTTGGTATATTTATTGGAATCTGGTTGAACAATTTTATAGACGGTAAAAGGTTGAAAAAGGGATTTGGCTGGTTTGTACTCATCATGGGTTTTTATATTATCTACAAAGAATTGAGCGTTAAGAGTTGATGGAAAAGTACTGGAACATTGTAGAAAATTCATTCACGGGTTACTGGAACTATCTGGTTTCAGAAATCAGTAATCCATCGTGGACTAATTATTTTTACTGGTTGATGGGTCTGTCCATTTTAGTTTTTGCTCTAGAGATCATCATTCCCTGGCGCAAGAAACAGCCAGTTTTCAGAAAGGGGTTTTGGCTTGATGCTTTTTACGTGATCTTCAATTTCTTTTTATTCTCCCTGATTGCCTATAATGCGCTGTCCAATGTAGGCGTAGAGTTGTTCAATGATTTTCTAGGATTGTTTGGCGTTGAAAACATTGTGGCAATTAAGGTAGACACTTTACCGGAATGGGCGCAATTACTTATCATGTTTTTCATCGCAGATTTTGTACAATGGAACGTGCACAGAATGCTGCATCGCGTGCCATGGTTGTGGAACTTTCACAAAGTCCATCATAGCGTAAAACAGATGGGATTTGCCGCACAATTCCGTTTTCATTTTATGGAAACTATTGTTTATAAAACGATCCAATACATACCATTAGCGATGATAGGTTTTGGGATTGAACAATTTTTTGTGGTCCACATGTTCGCAGTCTTCGTAGGACACCTCAACCACGCCAATCTGGACTGGAGCTATGGGAAGTTGGGTTACATTTTCAACAATCCAAGGATGCATATATGGCACCACAGTAAAGAGCTTCCAGAACAACATCCCTACGGAATGAATTTTGGGCTCACCCTGAGTATATGGGATTATATATTTGGAACCGCTTACATCCCAAAAAGTGGACGGGATATTGAAATAGGTTTTCATGGAGATGAAGACTTCCCAAGAGATTTTGGAAGCCAAGTTGCTTATCCATTCAAATCAGAAAAAAATAGAATCAAATGAATTAACCAGTTCATTTTAAGTGTTCTAATTATAAATAAGCCATACAAATATAAGATATTCATAAAGCTTATTTGCTCTAGTGATCGGGAGGTTATCTTGAAGCAAAAAGATCATGAAACAATTATTTATCGCTCTATTTTTAGTCTCAAGTTTTCAAACGTTTGCTCAGCAAGATTTCAAACTTCAGCAGGACAAAAATGTCCCGTATGTCAAAAACATCAATTCAGTTTCTGAGGAAATACAACCTAGACTGTACAATCTGATCGCTTTATATCACAACGTTCAGCAGGCCCATTGGAATCTAAGAGGTCCGCAATTTCAAAGTCTACACAAATTGCTCGGAGAGTTTTATGGAGATCTGGGAGCTAAAATTGATTTGCTGGCAGAGCGTAATCTTGCTTTGGGAAAACCCTCTGACGGTAGACCAGATGCAGTCGCAGCAAACGCAGGGATTCCAGCCGCTCCTACCGGTTTCCAAAAAGATCACGACGTCATTAAAACACTTACTCCTCAAGTACTTACAGTATCTAACAACTTAGGTAAAAGCATAGATGCTGTGGGAAGCGATGATGTAGTTACTCAAGATTTGCTTATAGACATAAGAGCGACTATAGATTTATACCTGTGGAAATTGAGATCGTTCTCTTATAATTAATTCATATTTAATGAGTTTAAAAGTGCCTGTTAATTACAACAGGCTTTTTTTTAGCAATAAAATCGTTACACCCAGCAAAAAGTTGAACACATTGCGTCTTGAGAACTTTAGCTTTGTAGTTTATCGTTAAGAAATTGGCCCAGAAAGATCTTCTGATAATAATATTATTTACCTGCTTGTGTTGTTCATCGCTCTTTGGACAGAAAACGGTATTTCACCATTTTTCTAAATCAGATGAACTACCTGACACCACCTTTTATGACATTATAGAGGATGAACAGTTTAATATATGGCTGGCAGCAGATAGTGGCCTCTATCGCTATAATGGTTCTGATTTCATCTTGCTCTCTCACCCAGAACAACGTGGGAATGCTGTATTCAATCTAAAAATAGATGAGGAGGGTATATTATGGTGCAATAATATCTATGGACAAATATTCCGGGTTCAAAACCAGCGCCTGGACTTGTTTTTTGATGCACATGACATAGTTCAGGGTCAACTGGTACCCTTCAGCATTGATGAGGATAAAATTGTTATCTATAATAGATCTGGTGGGATCTACCATATTTCAAAAAAATCTAAGCAAAAAACAGTTAAAGGTACGGGCAGAGTACTTACCATGGCTACAAAAGGAGAAGAAATCTGGCATTTAGATATTCCCGTAGACGGATCGACTGAAGAATTACATAAAATTATATTAGAACTAAATAATGAATCCAGAGTTGTAGATGAATTTTATCGCAAAGATGTCGTTGCTCCATCATTATTTGAAGTAAATCATAGCATTTTTCTAACCTATAAATTCAAGGGTGTCAATAAACTTTTTAGTTTAGACCAGGGTCAACCTTTAAGAGAAATAGTGCTTCCAGAATCAGTTCAAAAATTAAACCTTTATAACCTGTTAGGTTATCAAGATGAAATATGGTTATGTACTAGTGATGGTATCTGGACATTCAATCAGAAAGCGCAATTATTAGAATTTGAAGATCACCTATTAGAGTCCCAGTCTATTTCTGAAGTAATAATAGATTTCAACGGGAATCTATGGGCGACCACTCTGGACAATGGGATTTTCGTTATTCCCAGCAAAGAAGTCACACGCAAATCCCTGCCTGAAGGGAAACAAAAAATAGCTACGATTAGCAAAGTAGGGAAGAATCTTCTTGCTGTAGGAACAGATGTCGGCATACTTTATTTGTACAATACAGATCTCTCGATTGAACGTAAGTTTGATCTCAACGATAAGGGTGTTATTAATTATCTATATCACGACATTACTACACACACACTTTTCATAAGCTCCTCAAACAATTTATCCTATCAGTTAGATCTTAATTCCTACAGTCTTACACCTTTGAACTCTGTGCTCAACTCAGCTAAAAGCGTAGAGCGCCTCAACGATGAATATTTGTTTTATGGGAATTTCAAAGAGGCATTACTTTATGATCCTTCCTTAAGCAAGGCGAGCTCGATTACCATCAGAAAAAATCGAGTGAAAGATGCTCTCAGCATTGATGAAAACAGACTTTTGATCAGCTTTGTAGACGGATTGTACTTGTATGATCTTTCCACTTCTACTTTGGAGGAATTGATGTATGAAAACAAAACCGTATTTGCGACCTCTCTAAGTAATATCAATAACGAGATCTGGGTAGGGACTAAAGGAAATACAATTTTGAAGGGGTCGATGAATGGGAAAGAGATACGCTTTCGCGAAAGCGAAAACCTTAAAATCCCTGTTCGTAAAAACCAAACCACTTCTGTGTTGAATAATTTCAAATCAGATCAACCATATCTATGGATGCTCAATGAAGGAGTTATCACTCGATACAACCTGACCGATGATTCTGTACAGGAATTCAATGGTCAGATGGGCATGAGCGAGCTCATAAATGATTATACACTCTACGATGATGTTGCGATAGCTGCCTCAAATCAAGCCCTGTATCAATTGCCTAAGAACACTTTTACAAAGACGCTCAAAACCGCGCCTATAATTATTACCGACATAAAGGTAAACAACCAAACTCAAGAACTAAAGAACAATTATAACCTTGATTTCGATAGTAATAGCCTTACATTTTCCTTCAATTCAAATGGCTTTCAATCTCGAGAATATGTGGAGTATGAGTATCAGCTAGATCAAAACAATCATGAATGGAGATCAGTACCTCCAGGAAATACTCAGATAGAATTTGCAAGTCTATCTCCGGGAACCTACACTTTTAATTTAAGGGGTAAAAACTGTAAATCAAATGATTACAAGTATTCAAATCCAGTAATGTTTACCATTGAACCGCCCTTTTGGCAAACCTTGTGGTTTTACGCATTGATAGCCGTTGGGATCGCTGGTGTTACCTACTTGGTTCTCAAACAACAACAAAATAGAAAAAACATAAAACGCCAGATTGAGTTGGATCGATTGCTGCTGGAAAAGAAAATGACCAGCCTCAAGCTTGAAAATATACGATCTCAGATGAATCCTCATTTTGTTTTCAATTCACTCAATTCCATCCAGGATTTCATCATATCAAATGAAAAAGAGCTGGCTAGTGATTACCTAGTCAAATTCAGTAGGCTTATAAGAATGTATTTAGACTATAGCCAACAAGATGAAATCACGCTGAGTCAAGAAATCGCTGCCTTAAAACTCTATCTTGAATTAGAGAAAATGCGATTTGATGATGAATTGGACTATTCTATAAACATCGATGATCAAATAGATACTGCCAGAGTCAAAATACCTTCTCTACTCGTACAACCCTATGTAGAAAATGCGCTCAAACATGGTTTGATGCATAAACCAGACAATCGATTGCTATCAATAAATTGTAGTCTGAATCAGAATGAATCCCTACTTTACATAGTGATTGAGGATAATGGGATAGGTAGAGAACGATCTACGCTCCTCAACCAAAACAGAGGTCGATCGCACGTTTCATTTGCAACTTCTATAAACAATGAGCGAGCTGCATTGTACAAAGAACAACTGAACAGAACAGTAGATATAAAAATTGAAGATTTATATAATCAGCAATGTGCCGCCGGAACTAAGGTTACGATCATTCTGCCAATTAATTGACCATCTATGAAAACCATAATTATTGATGATGAAAAAAGAGCCAGGCATCTGTTAGCTACGCTTTTACAAGAGCATATTCCTGAAATTGAAATAACAGGAGAAGCCGCAAACCTTTTAGATGGCGTGTCTCTTATCAAGACACAGCGACCCGATCTTGTTTTCCTAGATATTGAAATGCCCGGAGAGACTGGACTGGAAATAGTAAACCATTTTGATGAAAACGAGATGAATTTCCAGATCATTTTTGTGACTGCATATAATCAGTATGCTATTGATGCATTTAGGATGAATGCGGTGGACTACATCTTGAAACCTATCGATACAGGTGAAATGAAATCCGCTTTCGCGAAAGCGAAACAACAAAAAACCTCTCAACAGATAAGTCAGCAAATTGAGCGTTTGAGACAATCCGTACAGCAGCTCTCCATGGATAAAATCGTAATGGAAGTTCCCAGAGGCTACTTGTTTACCTCGCACAATGAAATCATTTATTTTGAGGCAGATGGGATGTATACTAATGTCTTCATGACTAATGGAAAACGCAACGTGATCTGTAAACCCTTGAAACATTTTGTGGAACAGTTACAAGAGAACAAACTGTTTTTCAAATGCCACAGATCGTATTTGATCAATCTTAAACATATAAGCGAACTGGTCAAACATGATGGCGATTATATCGTTATGGGCAATAAAAAACAAATTCCTATTTCAAAGTCTAATCGCGATCAATTCCTTAAAGTAATTGAAGAGACCTTTTTGTAATCCATTCAGAAAAAAACAAGGTACTTACAGAAAATCATGGTTACAGAGCCTTGACATATAAAGTTCATTTGTAGTATCTAATTTATATTTCAAGATACGATGAACAAAAAATTACTTTATCTCATAGTAGGTGTTATCGCCAGCTATAGCAGTCTCAATGCGCAGAATGTCAATATTCCTGACGCTAATTTTAAAAATTATCTAGTTAATAATACAGCAATTAATACAGATGGTAATTCAGAAATATCAGTAGCTGAGGCAACAACGTTTACAGGCGGTATTTTTGCTCAAAATCTTGGCATCAACGATTTAACGGGTATCGAGGCATTTACAAATATCAATCGATTAGATTGTTATAACAACAACCTATCAACTCTGGATTTATCAAATAATCCATCAATTACCCATTTACAATGTGAGAATAATAGCCTTAGTTCATTAACTGTTCCTGCTAGCGTGAATCATTTACAAGCAGAAAATAACGATATCGTAGAGTTAGATGTTTCAAATACCTCAGTTTTGGGATTGTTACACGTTTTTAATAATAATCTAACTTACCTCAACGTAGCAAATGGAGCAAATAGCGCGCTTTCTCAATTTAGATGCGAGGGAAATCCTGATCTGAGCTGTATACAGTTAGATCCTAACTATACTCCTTCTACGGCACAATTCACGCTTTGGGAAAAAGATACCACCGCAAGATATACTGATGAGGATTGCCTGGAAAATATCTGGTATGTGGATGAATCTGCTACCGGATCTCAAAATGGGGATTCCTGGGCTACCGCAACAACATTGGAAGATGCCATCACATTTGCTGATTTTAACGACAAAATATTTATAAAAAGAGGAGTATATCCTGCGATAGGGACTAATACGGCATTTATCATTAATACTGAAGGACTTGAGATTTATGGAGGTTTTGTAGGTACTGAGGTAGATGAGAATGATAGAGACATGACTCTAGTCAAAACCACAAATGCAACAATAATAACTGGAGATTTGCTAGATAACGATGTTCCAGGGGACTTCACCACAAACCGTTCAGAAAATGCAAATCGACTCATTGAGCTAGACGCAAACGATGTGATTATCGACGGTGTAGTTCTTTATGGTGGAGACTCTACAGCAGGTAATACTGTAATCGCCCCTTTAAATCATTTAAGAAACTTCACTTTGAGAAACTCAATGATTAAAGAGAACAAATCAGATGGGATTTTACTTGATTGGAGAAACTTCTCTGGTGACCTCGTGCTTGAAAATTTACATGTGATTAACAATCTATCAACAGGTAATGGTTTGTGGTTGTTGCAGCACAATGAGAATAATCTAGAGGAGCTCAATAATCAAATGGTGAACGTTGTTTTTGCAGACAACGAATACAATGCTGATTACAGCGGAATCTGGATAAGAAGAGGTACACAAGGTAATAGCACACGTCTCTTTCAAACTGATATGATTAATTGTAGCTTCATTAATAATACAAATAACCACTCCACAGCCATGCAAAATGGTGGGCATACGATAACCATAAGCGGTCGTATAGAAAATGTTGTAAACATTGCAAACACGTTCTTTTATCAAAACAGAATAGGCAGCAATAATAACTTCTCAGTAATTGACATTAAAAACGTCAAACAAAATGAAGGCACGAGCCATACAACCACTATTACAAATTCCCTTCTCAACACAGATGCATCCATCAGGAATATAAATTATACAGGACAAAATGTTACTAATCTAGTTTCCAGTACTACAGATCTTTTTTTAGACGCAAATTATAGACCTACCGCACAATCTACACTTTTAGTAGATCAAGGTGATAATACCGCCTTCACAAACCTTAGTTCAACAACTTTAGGTGCTTATGGAAATTCACGTATTGTAGATAATACTATCGATATAGGCGCATTAGAATATGACACTACTTTGAGTTCAGAAGAGATACAACCTGCTGTAGACTTCTCTCTGTGGCCTAATCCAGCTTCAGACTACGTAACACTTTCTTCTACAGAAAATATAAGACAAGTTGAACTATTTGATTTTTCTGGAAAACAAATCAAAGTTCAGCCACAAGACAATGTCATAAAAATTACACCATTATCTAAAGGCGTATACCTAGTAAAATGTGTAGTCAATAACACAGTTGTGACGAAGAAACTTGTTATCAAGTAAAATCAACAAATACTTTCTGAATTTGATTATTAATTTGAAAGCGCCCTGAAAAGGGCGCTTTCTTCGTTAAGTTATTTGTAAAGTCGTTGATCTCCCTTTCATGAAAGCGTTATTCCCATAACTTTAGCAAAAACTACTGTATGAAAACCATCAGAATACTTGTTGTAATGTTACTACTGGTAGGTTGCAACAATAAGCTAAAGGTCGATGAAGAGACTAAAGAAGAAATAGCTGACAATGGAACAACAACGGTCCAGACTACCGTCGGTCCGCTAACATTGCCTGCGCCCTTTGCCACAGAATCAGTTACAAAGCGTAGCGAGGTCATTGGATGGAAAGATGGAGAGATGCCAGTAGTTCCGGCAGGCTTCAAAGTCAATCAATTTGCAGAGAATCTAGAACATCCCAGATGGACCTATCTCGCTCCTAACGGAGATTATTTCGTTGCGGAATCCAACACTAGAAATAGCGCAAACCGCATAAGCCTGTTACGTGACACTGATAACAACGGTACAGTAGATCAAATTATGGCATTTAAAGAAGGTTTGAATCAACCCTTTGGGATGCTGGTGCTCGACGACTGGTTTTATATCGCAAATACAGACGGACTTTACCGATACAAATATCAAGCGGGTGATACAAAACTTGAAGGTGAGGGCGAATTAGTCCTAGAACTAAGTGCAAGCGGTTACAACAACCATTGGACCCGCAATGTGATTTCAAATCAGGATGGCAGCAAACTGTATGTGACGGTAGGCAGCGCCAGTAATGTGGGTGAGCAAGGCATGGAAAAGGAAGAAGGTCGAGCCCTGATTTTTGAAATCAATCCTGATGGTACCGGAAAGCGTATCTATGCCTCTGGATTGCGTAATCCTGTTGGGATGGATTGGAATCCGGCAAATGGAGAATTATGGACTGCGGTAAACGAACGTGATAAATTGGGTAACAATCTGGTACCAGATTATGCCACCAGCGTCAAGGAAGGTGGCTGGTACGGCTGGCCCTACTCCTACTACGGTCAGGTTCCAGATCCACGCTGGAAGGATGATCCGCACATGGATTTGGTGAACAAGGCTATTATTCCTGATGTTCCTTTGGGTAATCATACGGCATCATTGGGAATCGTGTTTAATGATGGCGATCAGTTCCCGGACAAATACCGCAACGGCGCTTTTATAGGCCAGCATGGATCATGGAATCGTGCTCCGTTTTCTGGTTATAAAGTGATGTTCATCCCATTTGAAAACGGAAATCCCAAACCCGCCGAAGATTTCATGACCGGCTTTATCGCAAATGAGGAAGAAAAAACCGTGCATGGCCGTCCCGTGGGCGTGACATTAGCCTCTGATGGCAGCCTATTGGTGAACGATGATGATGCGGGAATCATTTGGCGAGTAGCCGCAAACTGATTTATGCTCAAATTCATTGTTAGCGGAATCCTCCTGATAGTTTCGGCTCAGACTTTTGCCCAGGTTCAAAATGACACCATAGGTCTCAGCCCTACTTTGATTAGGGCGTTCAATAAGCGACCTCTCAGACTTGCTCCCGTAGCGGTCGCGAGGCTCGATTCGACAACCATAGCTCAAAGCGATCCCATTCAAATTGCCCAGCTTTTACAGACCGCACCGGGCGTAACCGCTCAACAGGGGGCTCGCAATACCCTGCGCATCAGTCTGCGCGGTATCGGTTCTAGATCGCAATTCAGCACTAACCGTATCAAGGCCTACTACGGCAATATTCCATTGACGACTGGCGATGGTGAGACGGCTTTGGAAGATCTGGACCTGCTTAATATTTCGGGAATTGATATCATCAAGGGACCTAATTCTAGTTTGTATGGGGCCGGATTGGGTGGGGTGATATTGTTCAAACCTACCGCGTTGCCTGATGCAGGTTTAGGTGAGGATGATTGTTCCGCTTTCGCGAAAGCGTTCTCAACCTCAGGCAGTTTTGACCTATGGCGGTACGGAGTCATGGCTGGCTATCAAGAACAAAACTCGCAAACTTTAGTAAGCTATTCCCAGACAGATCTGGACGGCTACCGCCAGAACAGCGCATACCGTCGTGACAATATATTTGTCAATCAAGCCTGGCGCATCAATGACCGACATAGCATTCAGGCTCTGGTGAGTTACACCGATCTCAAGGCCTACATTCCCAGCTCAATCACGCGCCAGCAGCTGGAAGAAGATCCCACGGCGGCAGCATTTACTTGGCGCAGCGCCCGTGGCTTTGAGTCCTATAAAAAATTGATAGCTGGGATCACGCACGAGCATCAGATTTTAGGCAATGAAAAGCGTGGCTTGCAATTGAGCAATACCGTTTTTATGCATTCTCGTGATGCTTATGAACCACGTCCCTTTAATATACTGTCAGAAGATCGCTTCACCTTGGGTTATCGAGGGATTCTAGCAGGGAACACTTCACTAGCCGGTAGAAATACGGAATATCAACTAGGCGTCGAGCTGCTGACTGAGGATTACAGCGCACAGACCTACCAAAATTTATATGAAGACTTCCCTGATCGCGGGAGCGTGCTGGGGAATATCCTGAGCAACAACGAGCAAGATCGCAGTTATTACAACATGTTTGCCTCATTCTCACATTATTTGAATTCGCGGTTAATTGTTGATGCCGGTCTGAATCTAGGTTCTACTCATTATGATTTAGAAGATCGATTTGCACAAGATGGTATTGATCAAAGTGGTGATTATAGATATGATCCCATCCTTTCACCCAGAATCTCGCTACTTTATGAACTTAGCGAGACGCAATCACTTTTTACCACCGCAAGTCATGGATACAGCGTTCCTGGAGTTGAGGAAACCCTAACCCCAGAGGGCCTGATCAATACAGATCTGCAACCTGAAACAGGCTGGAACTTTGAAGTAGGTTATCGCTATTTCAGCATGGAGTCGCCGTTCAGATTTGAAGCAAATTTATACACTATCCAAATCGAGAACCTTCTGGTCGCCAGACGCGTCGCAGAGGATCAATTTGTAGGCATCAATGGAGGGCAGACTGATCATACCGGAATAGAAATCTCCAGTTCAATTCCAATTGTCAACAAAAGCGACAACAAACTGAACATTAATATCAATGGCAATTACAACCTGCATACATTTGATGAATTTGTGGATCAAGGCAACGACTTTTCCGGCAATGATCTGACTAACGTTCCTGAATATGAATACAGCGCTATCCTCAGTTACAACTGGCGCGATCGACTGTTTTTAAACATCAATACGCTGGGCATGGGACCGATCCCGATCGACGACGCAAATTCTAGCTTTACCGAGGCTTATCTTGTTTCCCATTTTCAGGGAAGTTACCGTGTTGATCTTTTTAAAAATTGGAAATTGAGCTTTAACGCAGGTGTGAACAACATCTTCAATAATGACTATGTCGCGAGTATCGTGCCCAATGCCATCGGTTTTGGCGGCAGGGAACCGCGCAGCTTTTACCCCTCAGAGGAACGTAACTGGTATGCTGGGGCAACGGTGGCCTGGAATCTAAACTGAATATGAAGACTCAATTAATCAATCACGCAAACAAAAATGTAAAATGATGAATTTCACAGGCAAAAAAGTATTGATAACAGGTGGAGATAAAGGCATCGGCAAAGAATTGACTAAAGGCTTTATCAAGAAAGGTGTCTCACACATTGCAATTATGTCCCGATCCCTTTCAGGATTTTCAGAACTTGAGAGTAATCATCCAGATGTAGAATTCATTGGAATCAAGGGAGATATGTCTTCTATCGATGACCTAAAAGATCTTGTAAAACAGATCGAGAATTCTTGGGGCAGCATTGATATTTTGGTCAACAATGCAGGTGTGGTTTCGGCGGGTGAGCTTGAAACCATTTTAGATGAAGATATCGTTACCATGATCCAGGTCAATCTGACCGGAGCGATTTTGTTGACTAAATACAGTTTGCCTTTCCTCCTTAAAAGTGATGCTCCCACGGTGATAAATATTTCATCAGGCCTGGGCTTGATCGGTATGCCATTTTATGGAGTCTATGCAGCTACCAAAGCAGGCCTCAAACAATTTTCAGACTCCCTGCGCCGTGAGTACGCACCGCAAAATTTGAACGTGATCTGCGTCTATCCCACCGCGACCGATACGGACATGATGACCTCATCGGGTCGTGAAAATATGGACTCGCCCACGATGGTGGCGCAGGAAAGTATCGCCGCCCTGGAGCGTGGCGATATCAATATCGTTTTTGGCGGTCTGCAACGAGAAAAGGACGCGCTTTTCAACTTTGCCCATCCAGAGAAAATGGATCAATCCATCGCAGAAAAGTATGAGGAACTTAAAGAATCGACTCAAGATCATCGGGCGATGTGATCTGCAATTGTTCTGAATTTCTTATCAGACCTTTAAAATTTAGGTTAATGTATCACAGGTTACAACGGTGTACTTGTAGGCTTTGATATTTTTATAAAAAATTTGAAACATGGAGATCAAACAGTTTGAATATAAGCCCCTTGCCCACTATTCCTATGCTGTGGTAAGCAATGGTGAAATGGCGGTAATCGATCCTGAGCGGGATGCTTCTCAGTATTACGCTTTCGCGAAAGCGAGAAATGCAAAAATCGTCGCCGTTCTAGAAACACACCCACACGCTGACTTTGTGAGCTCGCATCTTGAAATCCACCAAGAAACTGGAGCAACCATTTACAATAGTGAGAAACTAGGTGCTGAATATCCACACCAGGGATTTGATGATGGGGATAAGATTAAAGTAGGTGATGCGGCGCTGCGAGCCATCAATACACCGGGACACTCGCCGGATAGTATTACCATCGTGGCCGAAGAAAACGGAGAAACCGCCCTATTTACGGGAGATACTCTATTTATAGGTGATGTAGGCAGACCAGATTTGCGCGAAAAGGCAGGAAACATGCAGGCCAAACGAGAAGAACTCGCCGAAATGATGTTTGAAACCATGCAGTCTAAATACAATGACCTGCCAGACGACGCCCTCGTTTATCCTGCGCATGGGGCTGGTTCACTATGCGGTAAAGGCATGAGCGATGCTAACAGCAGTACGCTGGGCGATGAGCGCAAAACCAACTGGGCGTTTAAGGAAAATGATAAGCAAAAGTTCATGGACACCTTGCTCGACGGCCAGCCTTTTATACCGTCATACTTCAGCTATGATGTAGAGTTGAATAAAGCAGGCGCACCCGTACTACAGCCGGCGGTAGAAAAAATCCCGTTTGCCGAGCGCGCGCATGCTGACGGGCTTATCATCGATACCCGCGATGAAGCCGATTTCAAAAAGGGACATCTAAAGGGAAGCATTAATATCATGGCAGTTTCTGATAATGCCAAGTTTGAAACCTGGCTGGGCTCCATCGTCGTGCCAGATGAGGAGTTTACGCTGGTTGCAACCTCTAAGGATGATGTAGAGAAATTGTTGCACCGCGCAGCAAAAATCGGCTATGAACAACAAATTAATCAGGTCATTACCATCCCAGAAGAAGGTCTGGAAACAACTGACAAACTTGATCTTGAACATTTCAAGAACAATCAGGAAGCCTACACTATTGTCGACATCCGTAATCAGAGTGAGATTGATAACGGTAAATTTTTTGAAAATGCCCTACCCCACCCATTAAATGAGTTAAGGACTACCGCTGGAGACATCCCTACCGACAAGCCCATAGTCGTTCATTGTGCCGGTGGTTACCGCAGCGCGGCGGGCAGCAGTATTCTGGACAAAAAAATGAGTGAAGTGAAAATTTACGATCTTAGCGACGATGTTAAGAAATTTCAGTAAATGAATCGGATTTTAATTTTTACAGCCCTGATTGCAAGCTCTTTGTTGCTTCAGGGCTGTCTTGATTCCAGAAAGCAAGTTCAAGAACCAGAAACCTATCCCGATGTAAAAATAGTAGGTGCGATGCGTGATGCGATGTTCAAGGGCGAGCTGGATAGTAAGATTGACCTAGACACGATTTCAAACAAGAAAGGTCTATACGGTATCGGTCCGCAGACTCAAATGACGGGTGAGTTACTTATTTACGATGGGCACAGCTATATTTCTCAAGTGACGAGTGATAGCACCATGCGTGTCATCGAGACTTTTAATACTAGTGCCCCATTTATGGTGTACGCAAATGTGGAAAAATGGAAAGAGGTCGACTTGCCTTCAAAAATCCAGAATCTAAAACAGCTGGAGCAATTTGTCGATAGCCTTACTCTTGAATTTAAAAGGCCCTTTGCCTTCAAATTATCGGGTAAAGTGGCATCAGCAACGATTCACATTCAGAACTTACCTCCAGGCTCTAAAGTATCCTCACCGGCTGATGCTCACGTGGGGCAAGTGAAATATGGACTGCAAGATGAAAAGGTTGATATTTTAGGGTTCTTTTCTACAGAGCACAAAACCGTATTCACGCATCACGATACCTTTATGCACTTGCATTTGATTACAAAAGACCGATCAAAAATGGGGCATCTGGATGAAACAAGATTGGGTGAAATGAAGCTTTATTTACCATTAAAGTGAGTGATAAGCGAAACATGCGTGACTATGTATTTGTTCTCGCCCAAATCCTACTTTTCTTAATTTATGTCCTACCCATCAGATGGGTTGGTATCCAATTTTCACCGGTACTGAACTGGATAGGTCTATTGATGGTCGTTACAGGCATTGTTTTTATATTGATAGCGCTTGTTCAGCTCAATATCCATTTATCGCCCTTTCCAGCTCCAGTAAATAAAGCATCGCTGATCACCAACGGTATCTTCAAAATATCCCGACATCCTATCTACGCAGGAATCATTTTCTCAAGTTTGGGCTACGGTCTTTTCTCTTACTCGATTTTTAAAATCCTTACCGCGATGGTTATTATACTGCTGTTATATTTCAAATCCAAGTATGAAGAAGGCCTTTTGATCAAAAGATTCCCAGAATATCGAGCTTACAAAAGGACCACGAGAAGATTTATCTAAGACGGTTGCTTTTATTTTTCACGCTTTCCCGAAGGGAAGTTCATGCAGAGCCTGCCGAGGCACGAAAGCGTAATCTTTAAATACTAAACCGTTTTCCTCATTACCTCGAGGGGCGAATTGCTCAATACTTCCCTGATGTTGCTCAACCCGATCAGTACTACGATGAGCGTTATACAAGGAAAGATGATGGTAAATGGAATCCAAGATGGTACAAAGGATTCTTGAAAAACAAATAAGGCCAACGCTGCCGTGGCCGCTAGAGCCAATAAAATTCCTACAAGACTTCCCATCAAACCTAGAAACACATATTCCAAAGCCGAGATTTTCAAGATCTGTGAATTCCTGGCTCCTATGGTGCGCAGCAAAACGCTCTCTTTGATACGCTGATATTTACTGGTGCGCACCGATCCGATCAAGACGATGATCCCAGTCAGGATACTAAAAAAGGCCATGAAATTAATGATCCAGGCTACTTTATCAAAAATATCTTTGATCAGTACAAAAGCTTGCCGCAGATCGATGATCGTGAGATTAGGAAACCTGGACACCAGCAAACTTTGCAGTTGCGCAGATGCTGACTCGTCTGCGACAGCGGTGGTAATTACATTGAATTGTGGTGCATTCTCCAAAACTCCCGCAGGAAATAAAATGTTGAAATTGGGCTGCAATTGGGACCAGTCTACAGATCTGATACTGGCCACCCGAGTTTGCATGAGAACACCTTGTACATTAAAAGTTACCGTATCTCCTATTCCCAATTGCGCGTCACCGGCCAGGTTTTCAGAAATGGAGATGGGAATTACATTGACATCATTAAGTTCTGGCTCCCACTTCCCATCAATAATTTCTTCTGAAGCTGTAAGTTCATCGCGGTAGGTGGTCCTAAATTCATGGTTGAGCACCCATCCTCTCATCTGGCTGGTGGTGTCTTGCTCGATCTCATCAACTGATCTGGAGTTGAGCTTGCTCATGCGCATGGTTACGATGGGTATGTCATCCAGAATGGGAATATTGTTTTGCTCCATGACTGACCTGAGCGGGTCGCGTTGCTCTTTTTGCACATCTAGAATGATCAGATTGGGATTACTGGCAGACTGCTCCACATCGGTTTGTGTGAGCAACAGGTCTCGGGTGAAATAGAGGGTACTGATCAGAAAGGCTCCCAGACCTATGGAGGTGATCAGCACAAGCGTCTGGTTGTTTGGTCTGAATAGATTGAGCAGGGCCTGCCGGCTGGGATAACCCCAACTTCTGGGGAAATTTTTTCTTAAGACTTTAATCAGTAGCCATCCTACAGAGGCCAATAGGATAAATGTCATTGCCGTACCACCGATAAAAGAAAGTGCATACACAACATCGTTGAGCAACCAGTAGGATATGAGAAATAATGCCAACAAAATAACGACATAGACTATCATCTGGATCGATCGGGAAGATCCCATACCGTCATCGCCTACCCTCAATACCCGCAAAGGAGAGACGGACCAAGTACTCAAAAGTGGGAGAATAGCAAACAGTACAGACATGAAAACACCCAGCAAAACCCCAATTAAAACGGATGCAAAGTCGATTGAAATCTGCACTTCAAAAGGTAAAAAGTCTTTCAGGAAATAAGGGAAAACCTCTTGAAGTCCTACTCCAATCATGGTCCCTATCACACCTCCCAAAAACCCAATGCCCGCTACCTGAATCAGGAAAATGAGAAGATTTTGCAAACTACTTGCACCCAAGCATTTTAAAACTGCTGTTGAGGCCAGTTTTTCTTTAATATAGATCTGGATCGAGCTCGCAATGCCTATGCATCCCAAAATCAACGCGATAAATGCAACGAGATTCAAAAATTTACTGATGTTATCATAACGTCTTCCTAGTCTTCTACTCGTACTCGTGTGGGTGTCAAGATCAGCATCTACAAGCTCCAACTGTGGTTCTAGCGCATTTTCCAACCGTAGCAGATTGAGCGTATCTGTTGCCTTAAAAAAATACTGGTACTCCTTCCTGCTACCGAATTGCAACAACTGCGTCTGTTCTATCAAAGACTCTGGAATAACAACAGGAGGTGCGACACTTGTAGATACGGTTGTTGATCCTGGTATATTAATCAAGGATCCAGCGATGGGCAATGTCAGTTCCCCTATTTTTATAGAGTCACCAGGCTTGATATTGTATTGCAGCATCAAAGTAGCATCGACCAGAGCGGTTTTATCTCTTTGGTAAGTTGCCGCAGCTGTTACGGGTTTGGTGTCCATCGACCCATAAAAGGGAAAATCCCCCTGCATACCGCGCACCTTGACAAGCTTAGTGCCGCCATTTTTGGGAAATGCAGCCATAGAAACAAAGGTCACCTCAGAAGCATCAGGTTTCAGAGAGTCGATGATCTCCTGAGCACGCTCAGTAGGGATTTCATCACTATCGATGATGTAGTCCGCTCCCATGAGTGCTTTAGATTGCAGTTTCAAATTTGCTTTTAAGTTGGTGCTGAACAATTGGATGGCAACGACAGCAGCAATTCCGAGAACCAAGGATGACATGAAAAGCAATAAACGGGTCTTACTGGCCCTGGCATCGCGCCAGGCCATCTTGAGCAACCAGTCTAAATGAATGTTTCTCATCAAACTTCTTTATTTTCAAATGACATGGTGTTGCTGACTTCCTGGACACGCCCTCCTTTTAACTTTAGAATTCTTTGCGTACGCGCGGCCAGCTCAAGATCATGGGTAATGATGACCAGCGTCGTTCCCGCCTGTTTGTTAAGTTCCAATAACAGTTGCACCACGTTTTCACCAGTCTCCTCATCTAGATTGCCTGTCGGCTCGTCTGCAAAAAGGATGTCGGGTGTATTTGAAAAAGCCCTAGCCATGGCAACGCGCTGCTGCTCACCACCAGACAGCTGGGAGGGATAATGGTTGAGGCGATCCCCCAGTCCTACTTTGTTGAGTAAATCCGTTGCTTTGTCCTGCGCGTTTTTATCTCCTTGTAACTCCAGCGGTACGCTCACGTTTTCAAGCGCTGTAAGCGTAGGGAGCAATTGAAAATTTTGGAAAATAAAACCTACTTTCTGATTACGTAACGCAGCCGCTTGATCCTGATTGAGCTGACTCAATTCCTTGCCGCACAATGTTACCGTGCCTGAATCTGGGTTGTCAAGTCCAGCGCAAATCCCCAGTAAAGTCGTCTTCCCACTTCCCGAGGGCCCAACTATGGAAAAGGTCGCTCCCTGTTCTACCTCAAAACTGATATCTTCAAGTACTGTTAATTCCTTGCTACCGCTGGCATACGTTTTTCCTACAGAACTTACCTTTAAAATTTGAGACATAAAATAATTATGAATTACAAGAGTAGCCGACAAATTAAGCCATCAGCTTTGATTCCACTAAAGATTCAAGCGTTCAAGCACTTAAGGTTTTGTTATTTTTTAGCGTTATTGACCTTGGTCGCGTGCAAACAGGAACAGGATTCCAATGCTGAAAATAATGCAGAGCAAAAAACAAATAACAGCCAGACAGCTTCACAGAAAAATCAAGAGACCAGCTCTGGTACCATACTATTTTTTGGAGACAGTATCACCGCAGGTTACGGGCTTGAAGATACAGATCAGGCATTCCCTGGTCTGATCCAGCATAAAATCGACTCCCTCGGGATGGATTATGAAGTCGTCAATAGTGGCGTGAGTGGTGAGACGACCGCCGGTGGAAAGAGCCGCATCGACTGGGTGATGAATCAAGAAGTGGATGTCTTTATTTTAGAACTGGGTGCAAACGATGGCTTGAGAGGAGTTCCAGTAAGCGAGACGAGGGCTAATCTACAGGACATCATCGATACCGTAAAAAACAAAAGTCCCCAAACTAAAATCATTCTGGCGGGCATGCAACTCCCTCCCAACTTGGGAAAAGACTACACTACCGATTTCAAAAATGTTTTCCCTGAATTGGCTGAAAAAAACGACATCGCCTTGATCCCTTTCATCCTAAAAGATGTAGGCGGAATCGCTGCTTTGAATCAAAATGATGGCATTCATCCTACTGAGGAAGGTCACGAGATTATTGCCACAACCGTGTGGGATCTATTGAAACCCCTCCTTGATGTTGAGTAACATTTGTTACTGTCTCGCTTTCGCGAAAGCGGGATATTTGCAACAAATATTATAGATGATGGAATGGATCATGGAGCCCTGGCCGTGGTATGTGGCGGGACCGCTCATAGCATTAACCCTTTTTATGCTGCTGCTAGTAGGACGGCAATTTGGAATGTCTTCAAACTTGCGTACCGCTTGCTCTGCCATGGGCGCGGGCAAAGCAGCAGACTTTTTCAAATTTGACTGGAAAAAAGAGCGCTGGAACCTGACAGTAGTCGCTGGCGCAATCATCGGCGGATTCATTGCTTCAAATTATTTAAGCGATAATACTGTCCAGATCAATCCTAAGACTGCACGACAACTAGCGCAGGATTATAACATCGAGAGTGCAGGAAAAGCTTACCTCCCACCAGAAATTTTCTCAACAGAAAACCTGACCGATCCTAAAATCATATTGATACTGCTTGCTGGCGGGTTCATGGTTGGTTTTGGGGCACGCTATGCTGGTGGTTGTACTTCGGGACACGCGATATCTGGACTAAGCAATCTACAGCTCCCGTCGCTCATCGCTGTTATCGGATTTTTTATAGGCGGGCTCGTGATGATCAACTTTATTTACCCTTTAATATTTTAATTATGAGGTATTTAAGCTATTTAGCAATAGGGATATTTTTTGGCATCGTGATGTTTAAATCAGAGGCGGCCTCGTGGTTCAGGATCTATGAGATGTTCAAATTTGATAGTTTTCACATGTACGGGATCATAGGTTCTGCGCTGGTGCTGGGCGTCATCGGAATTCAAATTATCAAAACGAAGAATGTAAAACCTCTTGACGGCGGCGAGATGCGGTTGAAACCCAAAGAAGTGGGGGTGACACGTTATTTATTAGGTGGTATTATTTTCGGTTTAGGCTGGGCGCTTTCAGGAGCATGTCCAGGTCCTATGTATGTTTTGGCAGGTGCCGGATTCCAAATGATCTTGATCGTGATTTTTGGAGCCCTGTTGGGAACTTTTGTTTATGGATTATTGCGCAGCAAACTGCCGCATTGAATGAGCTAGGTTTTGAATCAGAATTGAAAAGCCGTCCTGAATTGCTCTAGGGCGGCTTTTGCATGCTGTATTAAGTATGAGCTTACTGCTTCTGTTTCGTAGGGTAAATAAATACGTCGTTCACATTGACTCGGTCGGGAGTTGCGGCCGCATAAGCAACAGCCTCGGCGATGTCCTCAGATTCTAGCGGCGTCATATCATTACCCATTTTTGAGATTTGCTCCTTGATGTCCTCATCAGTAATCGTATCCTGCAATTCGGTATCTACAAATCCGGGTTCAATGATAGTAACGTTGATGCCGTATTCTGGAGCCAACTCCTGACGCAATCCTTCAGAAAACATGCTTACCGCTGCTTTAGTCGCACAGTACACGGCACCACCAGGGAAGTATTTACGTCCAGCACTTGAGGATACATTAATGATGTGACCACTTTTCTGTTTTTTCATGACAGGTAGAGTTGCTGCAACTCCATTCAAAACACCCTTGAGGTTTACATCAATCATGGTGTTCCATTCATCGGTTTTCAATTTCTCTACCATCGATAGCGGCATCAAGCCTGCATTGTTGAAAAGAATATCAATACTACCATATTCTTTTTTTGCTGTATTGACCACTTCGTCCCAATCCTCAGTTTTGGTTACGTCAGCGGTCACGACTGTCGCTTTACCGCCATTGCTTTCAATCTCATCTCGCAACTTCTCTAGCTTTTCAGTCCTGCGCGCGCATAGCACCACGTTAGCACCGTGTTTTGAAAGTCTTTTTGCGGTAGCTTCTCCTATTCCGCTACTTGCTCCTGTAATGATCGCTGTTTTTCCTTCTAAAGTCATAATGTGTTTTTTTTTGACAATTTATAAGGTTTGTGACTCTCAGCCTGCCAAAAGCAATGTAATTGAAATTGAAGAAGTCGTTAAATCTTGGTTTGAATCAAAAAAAAGCGTGCTAGCGGAAAAGCACAATTGGATTATAAATTCATGAGGGAGGTTGATGAATTGTAACCCTTTCGTACCTCAACAGGCTCGGCATTAACTTCCCTACGAGAAAGCGTGCTTTTACAAATGCAAACCACACTCGGTCTTGGGATTGTTATTCCACCTCCCAGACCGATCCTCGCCCGCAACGGTGCAGTGACTACAACCTATCGATTGATAACCCTGCGCTACTAAAGGATGAAACGGTAGATCGTATTCTTTGATATAGGCGTCGCGCTCTTCCTTGGACACATCGAGTAAGGGATAGAATTTTACAATTCCGTTGCGTTTCTCAAAAATATCCAGGGTTGCCCGGTGGTCGCTTTGCCACTTCATCAAGCCAGACATCCAGATGCTGTAGTTGTTTTTGATCAGGTCGAGTGGCTTCACCTTATTGATGGAACAGCAAAAATCTGGATTCCTGCTCCAGGTCTTATCGCTGGTGGTAAAGTCATGTTCTGCTTTGAGTGCCTTTATAGAACGCACATTGAGTCCATAACGTTCCGTCAATTGCGATTTGTACTTCAAAGTCTCATCAAAATGATACCCGGTATCGATGAAATATACCGGCTGTTTGCTGTTAGCATCTGAAAGCAATTTGAGCAAAAAAGCCGAGGTTGCCGCAAACGAACTTGTGACCATGATTTCGTTCAGTTCGAAATCATTGTAAATTTCTGAAATACGATTTGCGGGAGTTAGGCTGCCATACTTACGATTAAGTCGCTCAATCGTTTGTTGATCTAGGTCAACTTTTTTAGGTTTCTGGGGGAATACTTCAAACATGCGAGCAGGCAAATTAATCTACAACGCGAATAAAATGGATGGATCAGACCTTTTACAAGTCAAAATTTTACGAAATCGATTGAAACAAATGTTGATTTCAAACTATATACCACAGGACAGTCACGTTCTAGGCTCTAATTATATTTAGACTTCAACTATTTTAATTATGAGAGTATTGCCATTAATTCTAGCAATCAGCCTAGTATTTTCCTGTCAAGAACAAATTAAGGAACCTGGTACTTCAAAAGAAAGCAAAAGCAATCAAACGATAATCAGTAATTCTGAACCCAGACTTGATGAGGATGGCAACATAGTCGATGTACATGATGGCAGGGTGATCAAATTTGGTGATCGATTTTACTGGTACGGTACCTCTTACGGCAATACTAATGGCTTTACCACCGCTAACACTTACCATGTTTACAGTTCGCCAGATCTTGTTACCTGGAAAAAAGAAGGCAAACTACTTCCAGATCAGCCAGAAGGTGTCTATTATCGACCCCACGTCATCTATAATGAAGCGACTGAAAAATACGTGTTATGGTACAACTGGTATCCGCAACTTTGGGATGGGCAGTTTGGTGTAGCGGTTTCAGAAACACCGTCCGGTCCCTTTGAGATCATCAACGATAACGTACAAATGTCCCGATCAAGTGAGGGATTGGGAGATTTTGGACTTTTTGTGGATGACGATAATACCGCTTACATTAGTTATAATACGATCAACAACCATCAAGTATCGATTGAAAGACTGGACGAAGACTACACGGGTTCGACACTTGAAAACGGCGGGATCATCGCACAGCACATGGAAGCCGGTTCCCAATTTAAACGAGGTGATTTTTATTATTTGTTGACTGATTATACCTGCTGTTTTTGCAATTATGGTTCTGGAGCGCGAGTGTATCGATCTAAAAATCCGCTCTCGGGTTATGAGCTTACAGGAAATATCAACCGAAAACCTGGAAATCTCGTCCCAAAACTGACTGATGGAATAACAACTGGAACAGACAATGAACTTCTTATGAAAGAAGACAGCGTCTTTCAATCGGTTGATTTGGTGTACGAGATGCCGCACACCTTGTCAGAATTATCCATTGCATTATTTACTGGAAACCGTCCAGAGAATTGCGGGAATGTGGATAATCCTCGAGTACATCCAGAATATGAGGCTCCCAGTTTCATAATTGAGTTTTGGGATCAAACCGACTGGAAAGAAATCGAGATTCAATCGTCGCAATCCAAAAAATCTCCTCTTTCTGAAGTTGTAACCATCAAATTTCCCGAAACCCAAACGCATCATTTGCGCATCACACCAGCAATTGGCTACAAATTTGACCAAGTTTTCATCAATGAAGTCATGACTGATTCTGAAGAACCGGTTAAGGCCTACCTCACCGGATTTGGTATACCGCAACGCCCGATCATTCCCGCACAACAGACTTATGTGATGGAATTGCTGAATGACGGGAAACAGGAATTTATCTGGATGGGAGATCTTTGGGGAAGTGCTTCAGATAACGTGAAAGGCCATGATTATCAATATTGGAGCGCGCCACTCAAGTTCAGGAAAGATGGTACGATCGCACCGCTGGAGTGGACAGATGAGTGGGGAGTAAAACATTCTGAATGAATAAATTGATTGCAATTATATCGATCCTTTTCTTCATTTTTTCCTGTAAAACTGTTCCAGAGGAAACCGAATCAAAGCAGCAAAACCATCCAAACATTCTATTGTTCTATGTTGATGATCTGGGATATGGTGATTTAGGTTGTTACGGAGCCGTGGGCGTAGAGACACCCAATATCGACTCCCTAGCGGCTAAGGGTGTGCGCTTTACTGATGCGCACAGTTTTTCGGCTACGTGCACTCCATCAAGATATTCTCTGCTAACAGGACGATATGCTTTCAGAAGAAATGCTTCCATTCTAGAGGGAGATGCTTCGTTATTGATTGACACTTCTACTCCTACCTTACCAAAATTTTTACGAAAGGCAGGTTACAGCACGGGAATAGTAGGTAAATGGCACTTGGGATTGGGAAACGGCAATGTGGACTGGAACACTCACGTAGCGCCCGGACCTAACGAAATAGGTTTTAATTACAGCTTTATCCTACCAGCAACAGGCGACCGAGTACCAACTGTGTACATGAAAAATGGATTTGTGGTAAGTCATGAGGACAAGGATCCTATTTCTGTAAACTACTCAAAACGCATTGGCAGTCGACCTACGGGCAGCGAAATTAGAGACAAACTCAAGCAAAAAGCAGATCGCCAGCACAGCAATAGTGTGGTAAACGGCGTGAGCCGTATAGGTTATATGGCAGGCGGTCAGAAAGCAGAATGGATCGATGAAGATTTCCCTTATAAACTTACTGATGAGGCAAAAGCCTTCATAGATCGTAGCGATGACAAACCATTTTTCCTCTATTATTCATTTCACGATATCCATGTTCCTCGATTGCCACACAAAAATTTCAAGGGTAAAAGCAGCTTGGGACCTCGCGGTGATGCTATCGCACAGGTAGATTATGTGGTAGGTGAATTGATGCAATTTTTAAAAACTAGAAACAAATTAGAAAACACGTTGATCATCTTTACGAGCGACAACGGTCCCGTGTTAAACGATGGTTATGAAGATCAGGCTAGAGAATTGCTGGGAGCCCATCAACCTGCTGGGATTTTCAATGGCGGTAAATACAGTAATTTTGAGGGTGGTACAAAAGTGCCTACCATCACCTACTGGGAAGGGAATACCATCGATGGGGCTTCTGGTGCATTAATGAGTCAGGTTGATATTTATGCCTCGCTGGCAAAACTGGTAGACCAGCCCATAGATTTTTCGGCGATTGATAGTGAAGAACATCTCGATGCTTTGCTGGGTAAGACAGTACAGGCTCGAGAGTATCTTGTTAGCGAGGGTTCCACACTTTCCATCAGAAATGGAAAATGGAAATATATACAGCCGATGGATTCATCAAAAGCTTTACCGTTATGGATTGACAAGGGTAAGGGAATTGCGTCTGGAGCTTCCTACAATGATCAATTGTATGATCTGGAAAAAGATCCGGGAGAAACTATTAACGTCGCCAACGATTTTCCAGATGTAACAGATCGACTTAAAGCAAAATTGAACGGTATTAAAGACCGATAATCCTAGCTTGCTTCCCATCAGCAGTTTTTGTGAATCTTTTGTAGCTACATAACGTTGAAAATCGATTAAGAAATCCTCTCAATCGAGAATCAAATATTCATACGCCGGCAATCGCACCTGATTTGAAAGATCTTTATTTTGGTTGGTCATTATATCGTTCCAGTTGGTGTTTACTAATTCGGCTGGCAGGTCGTAAGTTTGATCAGTTCCCCTTACGTTGACAAAAACATGCACCTCATCGCCTCAAAGATTTCTTGAAATGGATAACATCATCGTGTGGATATTCCGTGACAGCACCAGTTTTGGATGCCTGGCTCCCAGCATAAAATTGCAAGAAAATCTGATATTGTTGCAGCATGTCGGGATTTTACGACCAGTTGATACTCGAATTACTAAAGAATGTAACATTTGCGGCCTCCCTTACTTACTGGCTTCCATAGATCAAGGGCACTCCATCATGGAACACGGTCACCACCGAGGCTCCTACCGCTCCTTCCACCCCACCGAAAATAGTTATTGGAGCAGCATCCCAGGCTGATTCGTCGTGGTTTGCGGTGAAGCGTACTATCTCCTTTCCCGTGGGTACATTGCTGTATTCTGTTTGCGCTTTCGCGAAAGCGTAACCAGCATCACGCCCCTCATAAATGTTTTTAATCCCACGATAAAATTCCCAACCAAATGCCAGGTCGAAACCAGAGGTGAGATGATCCGGGCGATTACTCTCCACAAATAATATTACTACCCTGTAACAAATGGTGGTTAACTCTATTTGGGCTTATCGGTAGAAATCCTGTGGAACGCCATCGGTTGAATCGCAGTTGTAGTCGTACATGATTACTCCTAGAGTCCGGTAACCGCATTCATTTGTACCGCAAGCAAAAACTATCTTCGCAAAAATCCATTTATTTGTTAAGGACACCTCAAAGCTGTGCAGCAATTCCGACATTTACGGTTAGTATACATTCAAAACACTTATTTTGAAAAGAATTTTATTCAACTCTATATTTTCAATCTTTATTTTATCGCTGTCGATAGTTAGCGCACAAGAGGAAACAAATGAAATATCCAAAACCATTTATTTCTCTGGAAACCTTGGCAATATTGAAGAGTCAAAAGCTTCTTCCATAATAAACGCCATCGTTGAAGCCTCACAAAGCGATCAAGACGCTGCGTTTGTTTCCTTAGGCAACAGCACCTCAAAAGACGGATATCCCAAAGACAAATCGGAGCGCAAGACAGAGCAAGAATTTTTGAAGAATCGCTTTGTCAAGCCTCTTTCAGATTTTAACGGTCAGGTGATCTACATTCCAGGAAAAAATGAATGGAGCGGTAAAGGTCATGAAGCCATAGATGATCTTGAATCGTATTTACAGGATAACAGCGAGGGAAAGTTCTGGCCTAATGACGGTTGTCCCATCGAGCGAGAGACTTTGAGCGATCAGGTTGAACTAGTGATGGTGGATAGTCAATGGTTTTTTGAAGACTGGGATGACCATCCTTACATCAACAACAAATGCGAAATCAAAACGAGGGAAGATTTCTTCTTACAGTTCAAAGACGAGCTCAAGGACGAGCAAAACAAAACCGTCATCGTGGCCATGTACCACAGCGTCCTTTCTGAAAGCAGCCGCGGATTATTTGAGCTCATGGGCGGCTTTTCAAAAGAGTCTTTCTGGAGCAATGAGATGCAAGCTTACATAGGCAGACTGGAATCTCTCGCGCTGCAATTTGAGGACGTCATATTTGTTTCAGGAAACGAGGCAAACCTCCAATTCTTATCTGATGACTACATACCACAGATCATAACTGGATCGGGCAGTAAGATAAAAGGAGTCAGGTCAGTCAAAGATCATGAATTTGCTGCCGAGAAAACGGGTTATACCAAACTTACTGTTTTTCAAGACGGAAGTTCAAAAGTCGAGCTCGTGGAAGTCAATGATTCAGAAACAAACTTACTGTTCACCACCACGATTGAAAGTAAAACGAAATACGATAAGAACATCGATTTCAATCTTGATCAATACGGCGAGCGCCATTCTGCCTCCATTTATACGGATGAAGAAACGGACAAGTCAGGGTTTTATAAATGGTTTTGGGGTGATCACTACAGATCCTTATACAGCAAGGAAATCACGGCTCCTGTTCTCAAACTGGACGAGCTTCCCAATAATGTCCGTGCGATTACTGCTGGTGGTGGTAATCAGTCACGCAGTTTGAGACTGATCGACGACAACGAGAATGAATTCACCGTACGTGAACTGCGCAAGAGCGCGCTGCGATTTGCTCAGTCATTCATTAAGGATCACTACGTTCACGACTATCTGGACGATACGGTTGCTGAAGATGTAATTCAAGATTACTACACAACCGCGCATCCCTACGCCCAGTTTGTAGTAGGAGACCTGCTTGATGCCATAGATATTTATCATGCTAACAAACAGATCGTCTATTTACCCAAGCAGGAACGACTAGGCAGATTTAATGAAAGCTACGGCGACAAGCTATACATGTTTGAAGAACATGTAGGCGATGAAAACATCAATCTGGGAATTTTTGGAGATGCAGATGACATCATCAGCACCGCAGACCTCTTCTTAGAATTAAGGGACGATAAAGATGCCAAGATTGACGAACCTAAGTACATCAGGGCAAGATTGTTTGACATGCTCATAGGAGACTGGGACCGTCATCAAGATCAATGGCGCTGGATTGAGAAAAAGCAAGAAGATGGCACTATTCTCTACGCTCCCATTCCCAGAGATCGTGATCAAGCCTTCCCAAAGTACGACGGTGTATTTCCCGCTTTGCTCAAATTTGGTGCGCCTCTAGCCAGAAACATGCAAACATATCAGCCTGAGATTCCCAATATAGAAACCTTCAACAATGCGGTGTACTATCTGGATAAATCTTTTATCAATTCTGCGGGATGGGAAGAATGGAAGAAACAAGCTGGATTTATCCAGAACCAACTTACCGATGAGGTGATCGACGATGCCTTTGCAAATCTTCTGGAAGACACTCAAAACGAGACTACAGAAAAAATCAAAGCCATTCTCAAACAGCGTAGATCAAAACTTGGTGAAATCGCGAGAGATTATTTTGAATATTTCAAGGAACACGAGGTCATCATTGCCACCACAAAGGATAACACGATAGACATTGAGCGCAGAAAAGATGGAATTACTAAAATCACGATATCCCAAAAGGATAAAATCATTTTAGAAAACACATATGACAAAAACCTGACTAAGGAAATTTGGTTATACGGTCTTGATGGCGATGATACTTTTAACGTGAGCGGAGATGGTAGTGATTATATCAAAATAAAGATTTTTGGTGGCGAAGAAAATGATATCTACAACATTGAAAATCGTCGAGGAATCAGGGTGTATGATTATGCCTCAAAGAAAAACACCTTTGACGATCCAGTAAGTAAAACCTTAACCGACTCTTACGACCTGAACAATTATGATCCTAAAAAGCGTAAATATTCCACAAATGTAATTTTACCAGCGGTAGGTTTTGACCAAGATGCTGGTTTTCACGTAGCCCTGAGAAATACTTTCACGACTTTTGGATTGCGCAACAACCCTTTTGCAAGCCAGCATCAGCTTACGGCAAAATACTATGGCGCGACCCAGGGTTTCGAATTCTCATACTACGGTGAGTTTGCCCATGTTTTCCACCATTGGAATCTGGGGCTGGATGCGCGCTTCACGAGCGATAGCTTTGCCATCAACTATTTTGGTGAGGGTAATGACACTTCTTATGATGATGACATCGATCTGGACTTCAATCGGGTGAGTATTCAGCAATTTCATTTTGAACCATCCTTGCAATACAAAAAGTCAGATCATCTTACTGCCTACATTTCGGGACGCTTAGAATCCAATGAAGTTTTGGAAGATAACAACGGTTTTATTCTTGACACCTTTGAGCAAAGCAACGATGTATTTGATTCCCAGCTTTATGCAGGCGGTGAGGTAGGGCTGCTTTTTAACAATAAGGCAGATTTATTGAGCCTACCCAGACGCGGTATGGAATTGGGTCTTGTTGCAGGTTATAAGCGCAATGTTGATTCAGATTTCAATAACGAGTTCTCTTATGTTCAGCCCACCGCTTCTTTCATCTTACCTCTTGCTGGTAAAGGAATCGCGACGCTGGCTACTAAGGCTCAGGCACATTTTATCGTAGGCGAGCAGTACGAATTCTATCATGGCGCCACCGTGGGAGGAAATCGCAGTTTACGCGGGTTTAGAAACGAGCGCTTCAATGGTAAGAGCGCCTTCTTCTCCAGTACCGACTTGAGGGTGGGGATTGCAAAGTTCCGCACGGGATTTGCACCCTTGCGACTGGGAGTCTCAGGTGGTTTTGATACGGGACGCGTCTGGTTGCCAGAACAGGATTCTGATCAATGGCACAGCAATGTGGGTGGTTCCATTTTTATCACAGGATACCAGGCATTGACTGCAAATGTGGGCTATTACGTGAGTGATGAAGATCAGAGAATCATTTTCACCGCTGGTTTTACGTTTTAGGAAAAGACCGCTTCCTATTAGCTCTTTTGTATGGGGAAATAAGTTCCTCTGTTTGTAAATGAGTACGCTTTCGCGAAAGCGGACTCTCCATAATCCTTTTGTTTTAAATAGCTTTACCACACCATATTTTTTCATGACATGATTGCTGCTGTCACCCTATTTCTCATAGTTTCCCTATCGGTTTTAATTACCAAAATCGCAGCCACCGCGCTGATTCATACGGGTCTATCGACCGAAAGTGCCAAATTCCAAGCACGATCTGCGTACACGGGAACTGGATTCAGTACCACCGAGTCAGAAAGTATTATGAACCACCCGGTCAGGCGCAAGATCATCTACCAATTAATGCTCATCGGTAATGCGGGAATTGTAACTGCGATGTCCTCGCTGATTTTGACCTTTGTACTTCCTGAGACCTTGGCCTCACGGCTGTATGGCTTGCTCATCATTATTGCAGGGATGGCATTTATTTTTTGGGCGATACGCAGTAAAATGGTGGATCGGGCTCTGTCAAAATTGATCAATAAACTTTTAAGAAAATACACCGATCTTGAAGTACACGATTTTGCCGCCGTCCTTCACTTGAAAGATGATTACAAAATTAGTGAAGCTCGAGTTGAACCTGACGGCTGGATGTGCCACCGCACACTTCAAGAATTGGATTTGCGCCAAGAGGGAATCACCATTCTAGGGGTGGATCGCAAAGGCCATGGTTATTTTGGCTCGCCATCGGGTACTTTCAAGATCCTACCAGAAGACCGCGTCACTCTTTATGGAAAAGCAGACGGCATTCAAAATCTCTACAACCGTAAAAAAGACCATTACGCCCACCTCGAGCACGATAAAATGGTCGCCGAGGAACAACAACGACAGCGAGAAGAGGAGGACGAGTTGAAAGAAAAATAAATATTAAAATGTCATACTGAACAGGCAGAGCGCGATTCAGTATCTCTTTGATAAGTATCTCAGAAGCCTTGGTCGTTGAAGTCACGACCCATGAGACCTGTCCCGATACTTATCGGGAAGCTCGTTCCTCGCTTTCAGGGTGACAGGCAAAAAAACTATTTCAATTTTTACTTAAAACCCGATCCACAAATTCAAACAGCAATGGAAACGCAGGCTCCGTCATCAAATGCCCATAACCATCCAATTCCAGCAGCTCAATATCCTGATGTCCCGCCACTTTCATCATTCGCATGAAATAGGCATTTTCTTCGTAGCGACCCAGCAATTCTTTTTCTCGGTCGCCAGTAATCAATAAAAACGGAGGCAAATCTTCAGAAATGTAAGCTAATGGGGCCAAATCATCCACAATCACATCTGTTTCTGAAAGCCCACGTTCTTTGCGAATTTGAAAATGAGTAATCGTATGGCCGCTTAATGGAATCAAGCCAGCTACTTGATTATTACGTATTTGGTAGGTCTCAAGCCTCCGCTTATCCATTAACGCCATCATGGCTAGATAAGCCCCTGCGCTATGTCCAGCTACGAAGATTTTTTCTGGATCGCCACCGTATTGCTTGATATTTGAAAAGACCCAAGCAATCGCTTCGGCAGCATCGTCAATAGCGACTTCGGCTGGTACTTGAGGTGCTAACCTGTAATCTGCACTCACGATCAAATAGCCTTCTCGTTTTAGACCATCGGGAATGTTATTGTTACCGCTGGTAAGACCACCACCGTGAAACCAAATGATCACGGGTAGATCTTTAGGCTCGACCTCAACGTGGCCGATATCTAGAACCTTTTGCTTCTTAGCGTATTCACTTTCGTTGCTTTTATCACCGAGAATATACGAGATGTCGGTTGTCCAGGAATAGTTTGGAACTTGCGCTTCAACTAGGTACGACCACGAAAAAAAGAGTGAGAATAGAACCGACTTAATTAGTGCTAAACGAGCTGTCATAATAGTTTGATTAATCACAATATACAGACTGTTCATCGTCAATTACTTTTCTATAAAGATGCTGTATTTGACTTTTTAAAATCCGATCTTGTGATAATTCTGGTAATTCTTCGATCTTAAAGTAGCCAGCATCCTCAATCTCATAATTAGGATCAATGTCACCAGTTTCGATCTTGCAATGAAACACCATTTTATAGACGTAAAACGGCTGCGGTGGATGAGGATGGCATTTTTTATCGTAAACCGCTAATAGCCGGATGACGCTACAGTTCATTCCTGTTTCCTCCTGAAGTTCCTTGATGATGACTTCTTGAGGAGTATAACCTATATCTGCCCAGCCTCCAGGAAGCGACCACTTTCCATCAATCTGTTCTTTTACTAGTAGGACTTCGTTTTGCTCGTTTAAGATAAATGCTCTGGTATCGACTTTAGGCGTGGGATAATCATCGGCTGGCATGAAAAAATCCTCCAACCGTTCGAATTTTTGCCCGCTCAATTCAGACATAAGCTGCATACTGATGGATCGAATTTCCTCGTGCCGTTCCCGTTCAAAATCATTTGTAGCGTAAACCAGACCTGTATCAGCAAGTAATTTGAGCCTTTTTACTAAGTTTAAAGTTTTTTGGTCTCCCATTCAATAATAACCAGAAAGCCATATCCTTTATTGTTCTGCGCTTGAAACAATCCAGAACTCTAAAAGCTATGATTTAAAAATAATTTGTAAAACAAACCTGTCAGGTCTTGAAGACCTGACAGGTTTAGTCTTATCTCAATTTAATTGCTAGCCGGCAACGGCAAACGCTCTTCTGCTGCTTCATCAACCAATTTCATAATGAAACTGTACGAATAATCCTGAGCAGGCACTCTGAACTCCTCATGAGGCAGTGCATTTTTTGACCAACTGTCGTCTCCCCCTACTCCCATTTGGGTAAGATCGATGTTCACGTAGATATTCCCATCACGTTCCAAATCATAAGTATGCAATGCCTGGTCGATGTTTTCAATCGAGTGTGGTCTGGCACTCATGCTTAGGTTATCAGATAATCCTGCGATGTAGATTCCATTTTCTTTGGAATTTGTCAGGCTCATCCATCGCACGCCCATTTTATTCCCGCTTTCTTGTGGTCTGATGTACGAGTCGTAATCCTTGATCACATCTTCTTTATACAAACCTACATCGGCTGCGAGTTGACGGTCCTGATAGTTTTCAAAAGGTCCTTTTCCATAATAGGTCATATTCACCATCTCGTCTGGAACCTTAATCTGCATACCGTATTTGGGCAACATGGGCAATTCCGTATAATCGGGTAGGTCCATACTGTTATCCACTTGAACGGTTCCGTTTCCATAAACCGTGTATTTCAAGGTCAGCGTACCATCGACATCTGCCAGATCATAAACACTTTGCAAGACTACTTTTCTGTCATCTTGTGCAATGACTTTCATCTCTTTCAAAGTAGCGTTCTTACCAGCGTCTTTCCAGACTGCAAGCGTTTCTGGAGTGCGCCCTCCACCTCTGTCATTATCGGTAACTGGTCTCCAGAATTGTGGTTGAAGTGGTGATGAGATGTAATTTTTTCCCGCCCCTTCGACTCCGCTCAGGGCAGGTTTCGCGAAAGCGGAAATACCACCCTCACTCTTGTCAAATGAGATTTCAAAACCTCTTCCAGACACAGTAATCTTATTTCCTGCATCTGAGAAATCGAGCTTACTCACCCGAGACTGGTTGAACACTAATGGCTCATTCTTTAAACCTAAGGGCATTTGCTGCCAAGCAACTTCATGACCTGCGGGAGCCCATTGTTTATCCATCTTTTGAACCGCCGAAACTCTTAAAAAGTACTCCCTGCCGTCCTTGACACGAATTCGTTTCATGGGAACTTCCCATCTAGTCGTTTGATTGGGTGCAGCAGCTAGATTAGCTACCGAACCTTGTTGGATGACTTTACCGTCTTCGGTGATTTGCCAGTTGAAATCAAATTCATCAAGATTGGTAAAGTCGTGTCTGTTCAAGATCTCCACGATACCATTCTCTATATCGACTGGGCTAAAAGCTATCGGCTGAAAAACTTTTTTCACTTCCCACATGGCAGCTTTTACCTCACGATCGGGTCCCACGATACCATTCAAGCAGAAGTTTTTATCGTTGTGCTTCACATCACCCATGTCTCCACCGAAAGCGTAGAAATCCTCGCCATCGGCGGTTTTTTGAGCCAATCCCTGATCCACCCAGTCCCAGATGTAACCACCTACTAACTGCCGATTGCCGCGTATCGCATCCCAGAACTTGAACATATTTCCGGTACTATTCCCCATGCTGTGTGCATATTCACACCAAATTACTGGTCGATCCTCGCCTGGTAGATCAGCCATCATTTCCATGTATTCAATAGGCTCGTACATGCGGCTGACCATATCTACATAATCTGGATCTTTTTTGTGGGATCCATCGGGATTAGGTCTGCGGCGTTGCGCGCCTTCATAGTGGACAAATCGGGTATCATCATAATATTTGATCCATTTTGCCATGGCGGCGTGGTTGAAACCAGATCCCGACTCGTTACCCAGCGACCAAAAAATAATACTTGGATGGTTCTTATCGCGCTCCACCATACGTACGGCGCGCTCTAGGAAAGCATTTGACCAACTGGTGTCATTACTCAATTTACCGCCTATGCCGTGTGTTTCAAGATTGGCTTCATCCATGAGATAAATCCCGTACTCGTCACAGAGGTCGTACCAGATCTCATTATTGGGATAGTGTGAGGTGCGCACGGCGTTGATGTTGAACTTCTTCATAAGCTCAATATCCCTACGCATGGACTCCTCGCTGATAACTTTACCTGTATTGGGATCGTGATCGTGACGGTTGACGCCATACATCAGTACTTCTTCACCATTCACTAAAACCGCTCCGTTATCGATCTCTACTTTTCTGAATCCTATATGGGTACTGCGAGCTTCCAAAAGTTTTCCGCTCGGGTCTTTCAACTCAAAAACCAATGTGTAAAGGTTAGGATGCTCGGCACTCCACTTTTTGGGGTTTTCAACCAGACTTTCCATGATGGCAAAGGGCGGTTTGTCTCGTTGCCCATACCACTCATTATAAATACGATCTAATGTCACTTTCAACGTATCCTTATTGATCTTTTGACCAGAGGCGTCCAATAGTTGGGCTTCCAAAGTGTATTCCTTCAGATCTGCATCCTGAAACTTTTTGATACGTGGTCTGATTTGCAGTTGTGCGTCCTGATAATCCTCGTCCAAAACAGTTTTTACAAAGAAATCATAGAGTTGAACTTTTGGAGCCGCAGTCAGATAGACATCTCTATGAATACCGCTCATGCGCCAATGATCTTGATCTTCTAAATACACACCATCACTCCAGCGATAGACCTGGACAGACAAGTCATTTTTTCCATCTTTCAAAAAAGGCGTTATATCAAAATGCGTGGGCAGCTGACTGTCCTCGCTATAACCTACCAGTTTTCCATTCAGCCAGACGTAATACGCAGAACTTACTCCACCAAAAGTCAGCGTCACCTGCATATCTTTCCAATCAGCGGGAACTTCAAAGCTTCGCTTATAGCTTCCGGTGGGATTGTCATCGTTAGGCACCAGCGGTGGATCTACGGGATCAAATGGATAGCGCATATTAGTATAGATCGCCGTTCCGTGACCTTCCAGTTCCCAGTTGGACGGAACGGGAATTGTTGCCCAAGAACTGGTGTTATATTCTGGATTTTGAAAATCCTGAGGCGCTTTTTGTGGAGTCTCAGCGTAATTGAATTTCCATGTCCCGTTGAGAGATTGATAGCGATCGCTGTTTTTGTAGTCCCTCTTGAGAGCCTGATCCACGGTTGCGTAGGAATAACTGGTTGCTCTGGCAGGCATGCGGTTGATCCCGTTGATCTGAGGATCTTCCCAAGGCGGTGTTCCCTTGTCATTCATAATAATGTCATTTTGTGCATGACCGAATACAGATAGTGCTCCTATTGCACAAACGGTAATTAGCTTTTGTAAGGCTTTCATAATCAGTCTCCTTTATAATTTGGATTAAGCGTTGGATATTTGGCGCCCAATTTTTCAAGTTCGTTTTTCATGATGGATTTCAATTCTTCGAGCTTTTCAGGCTTGCTCTCGGCAAGGTCATTATTTTCGCTGCGATCATTTATAAGATTGTAGAGCTCGTAGCGATCATCTTCATAAAAATGAAGTATCTTAAAATCGCCTAATCTCATGGCTGTCGATGGCTTGCCTCGCTGTGGTGAATAATGCGGTAAGTGCCAGATCAAAGGCCGTTCCTCAAAATCCTGACCTTCCAGTACAGGCATGATATTATCACCATCCTCCGTTTGCTCATCAGCTTCAACAATGTTGGAAATCGTGTTGTAAAAATCTACAGCGGTTACGGGCTCAGCGATGGTCTGTGATTTTAATTTTGCGGGCCAGCTCATGATGAGTGGCTCTCTTATACCGCCCTCATAAACATATCCCTTTCCTTCGCGCAACGGTCCGTTATCCGTAGGCGGTGTGTGTTTTGCAAACGCAGGAACTTCTTCCACGCTCAATCCTCCATTGTCTGAAGTAAAAATAACGATGGTATTTTCTGCGATACGCTTTCGCGAAAGCGTGCTCAATATCCTGTCCACATTGATATCAATGCTCTCGATCATTGCCGCATAATGAGGATTGGGTAAAATACTGTCGGCTGCGCTGCCTCTCTTTTTGATGTATTTGTCCACCAGCGAGTCCTTGCCTTCGATTGGCACGTGAGGCGAATAGTAATTCAGGCTCAGGAAGAACGTCGTGTCCTTTTTGCGCTCGATAAAATCGACGGCCTTGTCCGTAAGCACGTCGGTTAGGTAATCGCCTTCCTGGCTGTCATTTTGGATTTCTGGTTTCTCTCCCATCCTGAAAAACGGATAGAAAAATGAGCTGGGAAGCCCATTGTAACTTCCGGCGATGTTCATGTCAAATCCCTGATGCTGTGGTTCGTGCTTGCCACCACCCAGATGCCACTTGCCTATAAATCCAGTAGTATAACCCTGATCCTTGAGCATTTCAGCAATCGTACGGTATTCCAGATCCAAATTTTGTGCGATGGGTGGTGTCTGAAGTTTCTGTTTAGGTCCTGCGGGTCGATTTCCGTGAATATGCTCGGTGATGTCCACCGTAATCGGGTGGAGCCCTGTCATGATTGCCGCTCTCGATGGGCTGCACAGAGGAGCAGCGGCGTAGGCATCTGTAAATCGTACACCAGCATTGGCAAGGCTGTCCAGGTGAGGCGTCTCGATGAAGTCGTTACCATAAACCGCCAGATCATGCCATCCCATATCGTCCGCAACGATCATGATGATGTTGGGTCTCGTGAGGTCGTGTTCTGGTTTTTGAGCTTTTTCTTCTGTCTTGCAGCCGGTGAGTAGTATCGCGATCCCGATAGTTATCGGGACGAGAACGCTAATGATTTTAAAAGTTTTCATATACATTATTGATGAGTTATTTGCCCGCTCAGCCCGATGATCACGGTCGATAAAACCAAGACACCTAGGCCGGCTGTTAGGTAATATTTTGTTCTAGACGAGGTGTTTTTCCACTCGCCCGTAAGGATTCCCAGCAGGGTGCTGAAAAAGATGATAAATGCCATGTGCAGCGTCCAGCTGGCAAAATCCTTGTCGCCCATTTGCGTGCTGCCCATGCCGTAGAACATGAACTGGCAGTACCAAGTACAGCCAGCGATAACGGCAAAGAGGTAATTTAATCCTAAGAGTCTGGACTTTCCATTTTCCGCTTTCGCGAAAGCATAATCCCGATACGTCTTATTCTTAATATTCAAAAACGTGCAGTAGATAAAGTTTGAAGTAAAACCACCCGCCAAAATCACGATAAACACAGGACTGTTTTGCCAGAGCGGTGATGAGCCAGTTTCCAAGGCTAGGTCTGCAATCGGTTTACCAGCCACGAGTCCGAAGGCAAAACAGGCACTCAAAATTCCTGCAATGATGGCAACTATCAGTCCTTTGGAAAGACTGGTTTCAGGATTGGTTTCAGCACTAGATTTTCTGTCGGCATCGCGGGACATTCCAGCCTTGCCACAAATACCGATGCCCACTAGACAAATAATTACACCCACGAGAACTAGCTGACCAGAACTCGTCGTGATCAATTCGTTAAAAGTCCCATCATACAAAGGCGGGATCAACGTACCAAAAGCCGCTGTCAATCCTAGCGCAATCGCCATCCCTAAAGAAATGCCCAAAAACCGCAACGCCAGCCCAAAAGTAAGCCCGCCGATACCCCAGAGCAGACCAAAAAAGTAAGTCCAGCCCAAAGTGCTACTTGCCGTTGCAGCGATAATATCCCAGCAATTGGGTACTGTAATCATGGCTACCGTGATGGGTGCGACCAGCCAGGCAAAGACGCCATTGACCAGCCAGGCGCTTTCCCAAGACCATTGCTTGATCTTTTTGATGGGCAGGTAAAACGACCCAGCGGCAAATCCACCGATTGCATGAAGCCCTACACCAAATAACGGATTTGCCATACTAGCAGATTTGTTTGATTTCTATGTTGAGGAACTTTGCGAGCTTTTCTAGCGTGCCTGCATGATGACCCAGCCCGATGGCACAATGGTGCGATGGACCTGCCATGCTCCAATCGTCCATGAATTGGCGTATGGAAATGGGAAATTCATATCGTGAGTTTGTGTTTCCTATTTGGAGGGTTTCTCCTGGTACGCTTTCGCCTTGAGCAACGATAAAAAAGAGCTTTCCTTCTCGGTTTTGGGCGACACTTAATAAAGTCACGGGACCGTTTGCCACTTTCATCTGTATGCTCAATCCCTTGCCGGGTTTACCGTGATAAACGGGAACGGGAACCAGACCTACCTGACCGTCTGCGATACTAAAATGTGCAGGGCCATCATGCCCAAGCAAAACCACATCTTCCTCAAAATCCATCGCGTAAAACTCTGAAAACGATCCGCCGCTGCCCAGAACATCCATGATCTTCATGGCCTGTACGTTCTTCACTTCATATTCTCCCGCTACAGGAACATTGCTGCCCGTGAGCAGCGTAAGTCCGGGAATAAGTGAGGTCACGATGTTCTCGTACGATGCGTCGCCAGTTCCTTCATAGTAATAAGCCATGCTGCCTAGCTGGTGTTTTTCCACCAACTTATCCAGCGCGACTGAAGTCTCCGCCGCGCGAACCAGCTCTTCATGGCTGCACTCATCGTTTACATCAAATTCGCCTTGGAATTGATTGATCTTGTTCTCTATCTCGGTTTCGGTAACGCGGGATCGCAACTGCACCAGTTCGCCAAATTCCATGATCTCAAAGTGGTTGCCAAAAACTGCGCTCTGCTGCGTCAGGTCGCTGTACACATCGAGCATGCCATTGTAATAATGACCCATGAGCCCTACCCGATTGCTGGCCATCGCTTTTTTGACCTTGATGGCCTGGATGTATTCGCTTACCTGATCCCAGACATAATCTTCATACAAGTAGCCGCTCAAAAGGTAAAAATCAATTCCAGCACGATTGAAGACGCTTGCGATCTCAGGAGCCACACAGCTCTGGCAATGCGCCAGCCACTCTCCGGTCATCTTGCCGCGATCACCAATGGCGTTAAAAGTCTTGTAATCGATCGCTTTAACCGGTTGCAGATTGAGAACGAGAATGGGCGCGTTTGTTTTTTGGGCAACGGGCAGAACGTTTTGTGAAAGCGCGTACGTACTTATAAATAGAACGAGAAGATCCACCTGTTCCTTATTGAACTGGTCGGCGGCATCATTTGCCTTAAACGGATTGTCCACCATACCAGCATCGACCACAGTCGCTTCCTTAGACAACCTGTCGTGAATTTCTTGCTGGTAGCCTTTTAAGCGATCCAGCAGTCCATCAAACTGGCCCCAGTACGTATCGAGTCCTATTCCAAACAGTCCAATTTTGATCATTCTGCGGTGATTTTATGAGTTCCCGAATTGACGGCAAACTTGAGCCATTTTCCATCTTCCGATTTTACGGTTTGCATGATGGCGTTATTGTTTTTCGCTTTCGCGAAAGCGGAAGGAATATAAACCATCGCACTAGAATTTTCTGGCACCGTGACCTCCATTTCCCACCCGTTTGTTGCGTCGATGGCGACCTTAATGTCTCCTTTGATTGAAGGCACGGTCGCGTTTACTTTTTTGAGAAAACCCATTTGCGGCTTGACCTGAAAGGTCTCGTAACCAGCACTCGCGGGCGCGATACCCGCAACATACTGCGAGAGCAACGTGAGACCGCCACCGCTCCAAGCATGGTTGGTCGTGCCGCCGCCGTAGCCTTCCTTGCCTATGCCCCAACCTTCCCAGAGCGTGGTGGTATGCGGATAGTTGACCATTGTATCAAATCGTTCCTGCAGTCGGGTCAGGGCAAAGTCTGGTTCGTCCATAATGAATAAGGCCTCGCACACATATTTTTCCATATAGGGACTGGCGTGGCGTTGCTCCTTTAAGACGTTTATGATTGCTGGATATTTATCTTCATCTGCCAAATCGCCGACTATCGCCAGGGCTTGTGATCGATCATCAGTCTTTCCTTCATAATCTGGCGATCTGTAAGCGTTACCAGTCCAATAGGCATCGTTGAACGCCTTTTTGAAATCGGCCATTTTTTGTTTGATCTGCAGGGCATCCTCTGTTTTTTCAAGGGCGACTGCCATTTCGTGGAGTCCTTTTAGGGCGATGTAATATTGCGTGTTGAGCAGCAGGCGCATGTCCTTGTTCTGTCCCCAATCGCCCCAAAACCAGCCGCCCTTGCGCAGTTCAATGGTTCCGTTCTCTTCAAGTTTGTAAACAGCTAGGTATTGCTTGACGCGATCATAGACGTCGGCAATGGGTATGATATCGCCCGTATGCAGGTAATAGTTGTAAAAACCGTAGTAACCGACGCTTGCCAGCATCTGGCCCGGCAATTCCTGATTCCAGTTGCCGGCAGGAACTGGCGAGAAAATGGTAGAATCCTGCCGTTGCCAATTCATGAGTTCGTACATGCCCTTTTTCATGAGTGCGTCGCTCTTGCGATCGAGTGCGTAAAAGGACTCTCCGCTCTCCAAAACAACATCGCCCCACCATTGCGCTCGTTCACGATCCGGACAATCCATATAGGTGTCGCGCATGGTCACATAGAGCGTGCGTCGAGCTTTCTGCCAGAGCTTATCGTAGAACTCGTTATCACTACTGAATGATCCAGCAAACTCTGTATCGTAACCCGTTTCTCGGTACTTCAAATCCAAAATTTCAATGCCTTTTGGAATCACGTAAAAAACTTCCTCGCCATTGATCCAGCCCAGCAGTTCAAATTCCTGCTTACCTTCTCTTGTGATGTGTTCTGCGCGCATGTTGGTGGTGCCGCCACCTCGATAGTGATCGGTCAGGATGTGTATTTTTTGACCAGCTTTTGCGTTGACCTTAAAATAGGGATGAGCGTGCAGGTTGTAGGGCAACTTTAGTTTGATGGTATCGCCTTTTGCAGTCATATGAAATTGCGGCGGATTCTGATATTCTCGCAACCCAAAATCCTTCCATTGTGGGATGGGTCGCTGGATGAGATCACCCCAAGCCATTTTCTGTTTATCGTCAGAAACTACAGCATTCGGTTTGTTTGAAGAGTCAAACCTTGATTCGGCGAACTCAAAACCGCCTTTTTGTGCATCAAAGTGCAGATTTGATTCGGGCAATCTGTAATTGGGATGTGGCGCCTCAGTCTCGCCAAATGCCGGATGCGGCCATGCTTTCCACGTGTTATCGCTATGAATACTTTTGTCTGGCATATCCAGTTGGAACATCAAACCATTCAGTCCACTATTTTTATGACTGAATCCTTCTTTCCCAAAATAATTGACCAGAACTGCGATCGCATTTGGTCCTTCTTTTAAATACTGTGACACATCAACGACATCGTAATAGGTATCGGTGGGCGACGGGCCACGCTTCAAGCCGCCGGATCTTACTACCGTCTCGCCATTGATCCAGAGCCAGTATTTGGAATCTACGGCGATGCTTGCAATGGCATTTCTTGGCCTAGAATCAAGATCGATGGTTTTATGATAGACCGTCCATGCGTTGATGGTATCGGTTTGTGTGGGTGCTGTGATGATGCTAGCAGTTGGAGTCTTCGGTTGGAATTCTTCAAGTTTGGAGTTGTTCGCTTTCGCGAAAGCGGAATCATTTACAGCGGTACTACCTTGCTTCTCAGCACAGGACATCAGCAGGATCGCTGTACAGACGATTATCGATAGCTTATTGATCAATTGTGGCAGGTTTTAAAGTGAAACTATACGAGTAATTCCCAGACTTGATCCTAAACGGTTCATGTGGTCGGGCGTCAAGGCTCCATGTATTGTCGCCTCCCACGCCCATCTGCATCAGATCGATATTGAGCGTGTGGGTGCCGTCGCTTTTCAAGTCCTCTATTCTCGTTGCTTCTTCAAGATTATCTTGAGTGTAGGGCCAGACGCTCATATTTAAGGGTTGGCCATTGGCCACAACGTGCAAACCTTGACCGCTGGAACTTGTCAACTCGCTAAAATGGACGTCAGTCTTGTTGCCCGCCTCCTGTGGACGAACGTAATAGACAAAATCTTTCTTGACATCTTGGGTGTATTTGCCTACGAGCATTCCCGATTTTTTATCGGCATAGGATTCGAGGGGACCGCGCCCCAACCAACTGAATTGATCCAATGGTTCCGGCACCTGAACTTGCATGCCGATACGTGGCAGATTGGGTAGCGTCTGTGAGACATCCAATTCATAATCGACCAGCAATCCATTTTCAACCAGACGGTAAGTCATTTTGATCTTGACCAAATCATCCGGACTGGATAGTGCGGCCTCAACTATTTTGTTCTTGCTGTTTTGAATTACTTCAAATTGCTGCACCTCTAGGCTATCGCTGATATTCTTCCAGTAGATCTGCCGATTCATGATGCCGCTTGCCAGATCGTTGTCCGTAGGCGGTCGCCAGAAGTTGGGTTTTAAACTTCCTGCCAGTTGTTCCTGTCCAGCGACAATGTAAGAACTCAGTAAGCCTGATTTTTTGTCAATTTTGATTTTAATATTTCCCGTTACAAGCTCCACGTAGTCTGCGGATTCGGTATGGCTGCCTGTTGCTGGTTTTTTGGGATCCTTGGCTTTCATATCGCTCAACAAAAACTGCTCACGGGCGATCGCAAAGCCTTTATCGGCCCAGAGCTCGTCCTGTTTTAAGACGTAGAAAAGATTGATATGATAAATTTTTCCAGTTTCATAACCTATTTCAGGCAAATCAACTTGAAGCGGTGCCGTTTGTCCCGCCTGTAGATCTGGCAAATCAGCGGTACCAGTTTCCATCACCTCTCCGTCTTGAGTTATTTCCCAACGCAAGCCGTATTTGTTCAGATTGGTACGGTGGAAACGATTTGTTACCTTGAACTTACCTTTCTGAACGGTATCTGCTTGAGTGTAAATGCGTTGCCAGATGTAGCTTGCGTGCCAGCCGCCCGATTTGATTTTTGCATCAGCGCTGATCAATCCTTTTTGAATAGGCAAAAGTTTGTCCATAGGCTGACCGAAATCCTCTCCATATTTATAGGCAATAGCATACTCGCTGTCTTCTTTAACAATCAACTGGTCGCGCCAGTCCCAGACAAAACCGCCTACGAGGCGCGGGTGTTCACGTATCGCATCCCAGTATAGCTCCAGGTCGCCCGTGCTGTTGCCCTGACTATGGGCATACTCACACCAGATCACGGGTCTATTGTCGTCAGGCTGTCCCGCCAGCTTGATCATTTTATCCACGGGTCGGTACATACGGCTTATAATATCTACTAAAGGACGATCCTTTGGTTCTGGATCAGGCCAGCGGTAGCCGTAAATGTTTTGAGCGGCCTCGTAATGAACAGGTCTTGTGGGGTCAAATTCCCTGATCCATGCGGCAATCGCTGCATGATTGGGACCATAACCAGCTTCGTTTCCCAGCGACCAGCTTACAATACTGGGATAGTTCTTGTCGCGTTCCACCATATTGATGCCACGTTCCATAAATGCCGTGATGTATGAATTCATATTGCTAGGTAACGACCCTAGTGCGTGGCTCTCGACATTGGCCTCATCCATCACGTAGATACCGTACTCATCGCAGAGTTCATACCACTCCGGCGGATTGGGATAATGACTCGATCGGCTGGCGTTGATATTCATTTGCTTCATCAACTTGATGTCCTGCAACATGGCCTCTCGATTTTGAGCCTTCCCTGTTTTGGAGTCCCAGTCATGACGATTAACGCCATAAAGAAGTACTGGTACTCCATTTACCTTAAACTGACCATCGCTAGTATCTATTTCCCTAAAACCTACTCGCGTGCTGCGTGCTTCAACCATCTCACCTCCCGCATTTTTTAATTCTAGAACCAGAGTATATAAATATGGATCTTCTGCGCTCCACTTGCGTGGATTTTTGACATGAATGTTCATGAGGTTCTCAAATGGCCTGTTTCCTATTTGTGGATGGTATTCGTCTTGAAGTTTTTTGAGCTTTAACTCAGCTACTGAGTCTAAGATCATCTTTCCAGAATCATCAAAAAGCTGAGCTTCTAGCGACCAGTCAGAAAAATCGGTATTATCGTAGGACTTAATCGCTGGACGTATCTGTAATTGAGCGTCCTCATAATATTCATCAAGATGGGTGCGTATGGCAAAATCATAGATTTGCGTTTGAGGAGCAGCTTCAATAAAAACATCGCGCGTAATACCACTCATGCGCCAATGATCCTGATCCTCAATGTAGCTGCCGTCGCTCCATTGGGAAACCTGAAGTACCACCAGATTTTTACCTGACCTTAAATATTGCGTGATATTGAATTCAGCAGGCAAACGTGTGTCCTCGCTGTAACCTACAAATTTGCCATTGACATAAACGCTCAAGGCGCTGGATGCCGCACCTACGTGCAAAGAAATTTGCATCCCCTTCCATTTTCTGGACAGGTCAAATTCTTTTCTATAAATACCCGTGGGGTTATAATCTTCTGGAATTTTGGGTATCTTGATGCCTTTTTCTTCCCAGATTTGTGGTGTGAGCTTTTGCCAAGGTTTTCCATAACCATGCAATTCCCAATTTGACGGCACAGGAATTTTGTCCCAATTCTTAGAATCTGTCTCTGACTTATAATAGATATCCTTTAGCTGTGTAGGCGAGTCAAGAAATTTGAAGTCCCAAGTTCCGTTTAATAAAACTTTTCTGCTGGATGGTTCTCTCGCTTTCGCGAAAGCGTAATTTTCAAAAGACACCGAGGTAGCACGAGCGTCCAGTTTATTAATTTGCGTCACTCTTGGGTCCTGCCAAGGTTTAACATTTTGCGCCAGGGAACAGCTTAATATTAAGTGAATACCTATCAAAAGGAAAATGGGCGTTCTTGACATAAATAAATATGAATTCGGGAAATTAAAAATTTTCAATGCTCGTAGCGTCCTGTTCTATCACGTTTGCGCAATTATTCAGATTTTTTAGAAATTGTACCATGGTGGTGCAAAACAGTATAGTACAGGATGGCTGACCCTTAACACGTTCTTAATATTGGGTTAAGATTGCAGCAAAATCGCAAACGATTGCGATATGAAGCACTCAACATAACTGAATCAAATAACTTAAATGATGAAACAAAAACACAAAAGCTTTTTTCTGCGCCCGCAGGATCTGAGAGGTCTTTTGGCTACTCTGATCATAGGGTTGGGATCGCTGTTACAGGCGCAGACAACCATGACTGGAAAGGTAGTAGATCAAAACAATGAACCCATTCTGGGCGTGACGGTCTCGGTAAAAGACACGAATCGAGGAACTCAGACTGATTTTGATGGGAATTATAGCATCTCTGTCGAGCAAGGTGAAACGCTTGTTTTTTCATACGTGGGCTTTAAAACACAAGAAGTGCTCTACAGCAATCAATCTACCATAGATGTTACTCTACCACCCGATATAGACAGTCTGGACGAGGTGGTCGTCATTGGTTACGGCGAGCGCGATCGTAAAGATCTTATTGGTGCGGTATCAACGGTACAGGCCGAGGGGATCGCCGAGCAACCCATATCATCCTTTCAGGAAGCACTTTCAGGGCAGGTATCTGGTGTACAGTTGCGTGGAAACGGCGCCCCTGGCTCTGCCCCTGAGGTATTGATTAGAGGAATCGCATCTACAAATGCAAATAATGCTCCTTTATACGTGGTTGACGGGATTCCCCTTGGTAATAATGACAGTCAGCGCGATAATTCCGTACTCGCTTCCATTGACCCCAACAGTATTGAATCGATAAGTGTTCTCAAAGATGCTTCGGCAAAGGCCATTTATGGATCACGAGCTTCCAATGGTGTCATTATTATAAAAACTAAGCGTGGTAAAGTAGGAAAGCCCACCATTACATTTGGAACAAAGGTTGGTTTTGCATCTGTTCCTGATTTTGAGCAACCTGATGTATTAAACGCAGAGCAGTTGCGACGATTTCAGATCGAATCCCTTGAAGACAGGCGTGCTTTTGTAGGAGCATTAGGGCCTGGTGAACGGGCAGAATTAGATCGACTGATAGGTCTTGGAAATCTTGGAGCTGGTACCAACTGGTTTGATGAAATCACTCGAGACGGATCATTTACAGAATATAACGTAGGTGTTAACGGTGGTTCAGAACAAGTACGTTACAACGTGAATGCAAATTATCTAGATCAAGAAGGTACATTACTTGCCACGGATTTCAAAAGGTATAGTATGCGTGCTAATATAGATATCGATATAACGGACAAAATACGTTTTGGAGTCAATCTAGCACCTACCCAAGCCCTTGCTACCGGGATATCACGAACCGAGGCCGGTGGTGGTAACTTTGATATATTTGGCGCTATTCCACTCTCACGCTGGACAGACCCATCTGCTCCCGTGCGTGATGAAAACGGCGACTTGACTAATGTTGCACCTGGAGATCTCATCACATTTTACAATGTCAATCCGGTCTATTTACTGACGGGACGTGATGACGATAGACGTACAAATCAATTATTGGGAGGCACCTATCTTGAGGTGGATATTATTGAAGGACTGACCGCAAGAACATTTGGTTCAGTTGAATACATAGATAGTAGGGACACATCCTTTACACCGTCAGATTTTCCAGGTGACCGTGCTCTAGAGCCTAATCTCAGCGGTACAAGACAGGCAAGTGCCGGTATTACCGAAGGTGCTACGTTAAATACCACATGGCAGAATTTTCTAAATTATACAACAACCATCGCTGATGATCACGAAATCATTGCCCTTGCCGGTTTAACGTTTGAAAACAGAAGATTTGATGGCACAGGTATTAGTGCCAACAATTTGATCGATGAAACGATTAGAATACCTAGCGGCAGTAATACCGATCCTAGCAACGTCAATAACTTTAGAGGTGGTGGTAGTGCTAGTGAGAATAGCCTCCTCTCACTTATCGGACGTCTGGATTACTCTTACAAAAATAAATACTATGTAACAGGAACGATAAGAAGAGATGGTTCTTCACGATTTGGATCAAACAATCGCTATGGTAACTTTCCATCAATAGCTGCGGCCTGGCGTGTGTCCAATGAAGCTTTTTGGGAGCCACTTCAAAATACGATCTCTGAATTTAAAATTGAAGGAGGTTATGGTATTAGTGGTAGCAATGCCAACATCGGCAACTTTCAAGCACAGGGACAAATCAATGCTGGACCAAATTATGTTTTCGGCGGCGAACTAGCTCCTGGTAGTGCAGTTTCCGTGCTCCCTAATACTAATGTAGGATGGGAAGAATCTAGGGAGACCAACTTAGGCGTTGATCTAGGCTTTTTAAAAAATAAAATTTTTCTAGGAGTCGACTATTACAACATTGAATCCTTTGACTTTTTAGAAACACTTCCTTTACCTACGACATCAGGTTTTGGTGGTGTTATAACCAATCTAGGTCGTATTCAAAATAGAGGTGTAGAGGTTGAGCTGAATATCGATAATATCTTAGGTGGAAAGGATTTTCAATGGGACGCTAATTTAAACTTCACCCACAACAAGAGTAAGGTACTTGAGCTTACAGCAGATGCTGGCTTCGTAAGACGTGGTGTCATAGCCAGGGCAATCTCAGAAACCAGAGTGGGTGAAGAGGTAGCACTTTACAGAGGTTTTAACGTAACCGGTTTGTTTACCCAAGCAGAGATCGACGATCCTAATGTACCGAAATATCCTGGAGCGGTAGAGGGCTCATTAAAATATGAAGATGGTAACGGAGATGGCGTTTTGGGAGATGAGGAGGATTTTGTCATCATAGGAAACCCCAATCCTGATTTGATATTAGGTATGGTGCATTCCTTTAAATACAAAGATTTTGACTTAAGAGTTGTTTTTGACGGAGCCTTTGGAGGACAAAACTTCAATGGTACTAACCAATATAATGGAAATCAAGATGGAGTCTTTAATGTAGATACTAGACAGCTAGAACGATGGAGGCCTGGAGACGATCCTAACTCAAGGACAATTCCAGGTACGGCAAGTGCAGCCAGTAGACAAAAATTTCGCCTGCCTAATTCCTTATCCGTTGACGATGCTGATTATCTATGGGTCAGAAACATCACCTTGGGATACAGATTTGATGGTAAAATTGTAGGGAATGCCTTCAAAAACGCAAGAGTTTACGCTAGTGTTCAGAATCCGTTTGTTTTTACCAATTTTGAACTGGGTAATCCCCAAGTCAATCGCTCCGCAGATACTGCCCTAGTGAGAAACGTGAATTATGGATCTTATCCTATTTCGACAACCGCAACTTTGGGCTTTAATGTTACTTTTTAAAATGATGGAAATGAAAAATATAACAGTACGATCGATAATATTTTCGACATTATTACTCACTCTTTTTGGGTGTGAAGATTATTTGGAGCTCACTCCAGAAACATTCCTGACCCCAGAGAACTTCTATGAAACGGAGGCACAGTTAGACGAAGCCATTGCGGCGATCTATAATACCAACCGTGGCCTGAACAATGGTGTTTATTGGCGGTTTGGAGAAAACAGATCCGACAATACCAGCTTTCAATTCAACCCTCAGGATCGAGGAGGTTTTGAAAATGAGGCTATCGATGAATTCACGATGTTATCTGCAAACCCCAATTTAGCGGAGTTCTGGAATACGAGCTATTCTGGTATTTCACGAGCAAATTTTGCGTTGGCAAATTTAGATGGAGTACCTTTTCAAGACGAGGCAGATCGAGAGTCCCGTCGTGGTGAGGCTCTTTTTCTAAGGAGTTGGTTTTATTTCAGTCTTGTTCAACTTTATGGTGATCTGCCTTACGTTACTTCAGCGGGAGAAAATCCCGAACAAATTCTGTCCGAAGAATTCAGAGTTAGAATTCCCGCAGCTCAGGTTTATGAAAATATTTTGGCAGATGCGCAACGAGCTATCGATCTATTGCCTGAATCAGCAAATACAGAAAGTGGTCGAGCCACTCGAGGTGCAGCGCTCATGTTAAAAGCCAAGATGCACATGGCCCGTCAAGAGTATTCTGCAGCTCAGCCGCTTTTAGAAGAAATGCAGAGCCTTGGGTATTCCCTCCAAGCAGATTACTCGGAAATTTTTGATCCTGAGAACAAGAACAATAGTGAGATGGTATTTGAAATACAGTACTCCTTTGACCTTGGTCAGGCATCTAATTTTATAAATAGATTTGTCCCTTTTAATAGTGGTAATGATATTTTAGGTTCTAGCGGGCCAGCTACATCACGGGCTGGACAAAATCAGCCAACTCAAGATATCATTGATTTATACGATCAGGATGACGCGCGTTTTACTCACAATATTTCATTCTATAATACAGGTTCCACTATTGAGCCGTGGATGAGTAAATTCAATTATGGTTTTGAAGATATTGGCTTACAAGATGTGAACTTCCCTATGTTTCGTTATGCTGATGCGCTCTTGATGCTTGCAGAATGTTACGAGCGCACGGGAGGTGGAGATCCAATTGCTTTGCTTTTACAGGTACGTGGTCGTTCCATGCCAGATCCAGCGCTGAGTGCAGACGAGGAGGCTGATCTGGAACAAACTATTGCCGATGAACGTCGCAGGGAACTACTTTTTGAAAACCACCGCTGGTTTGACCTTCTGAGAACAGGTAAAGCCGTTGAAGTGATGACAGCTCACGGTATCGAGCAAAAGGCTCAGAAGCCTACAGTCGCTGCCGAGGCTTATACCAATATAAGAACGCTTCTAGGACTGCCTTTAGGACAGGTCGAGGAATTTGGGTTTGTCCAAAATCCAGGCTGGGAATAATTCTAGAAATAATCTGTAAATGATTAAAGAACCCAAAAAATAAGACTAATAAACGAATCTCGATTTTAGAGAATAACACCTTAATAAATGAAGAATAAACTTTACATAGCATGGCTACTTTCTTCCCTCCTATCCATACTATTTTTGATAGGATGTAATGAAGATGATGATATAGCTTTAGAAGAGCCCTATACCCTCTTTACGTTTGAAGTTACTGACCTTACCGTTGCCTTTCAAAACGCTACGGTCGATAGCAACAATACAAGTTTTAGCTGGGACTTTGGGGATGGACAGACTTCAGCAGAAGAAAATCCTACTTACACTTATACGGAAGAAGGGACATATACTGTAGTATTGACGGCTACCAGCGGTTCAGGAGAGGACACATTCGAGAGAACGGTAACGGTAACTGAGCCTATTCCTCCACTACCTCCAATTGTTTTTGAAAATTTCGATGATTATGCAGATGACACCTCCATTGAAGGACAGGGAGCAGCTACAAACGGCTGGAGTGGACCATGGGAGAAATTAGCTGGAGACGACGTTAATGTTATGGCTGGCGGTATTATTAATAATGATATTGCTGCTTTCACTACTGGAAACTCTCTGACACTTGATGCTAGTGGTACTAACACAAGGTATAAGCGTAATTTCTCTACTCCTTATGCAGATAACGGTAATACATATTGGTTTGCATTTCAGGCAGATTTTACAAACGCAGATCAAGACGGCGGTGAAGTACAGGTAATGCTGGTAGATAATGCTTCTGAATCTTTTGGAGCAGGCGGTGGAAATGGTCAATTTTTGGGTATTGGTAAAACAATCAACCCTGGCGGCCTGGGTGTGATGACCTTTGGACCTTTCAATAATGTTGAAGCTACATCAGTTACAGCTGATGGCCCTATATGGTTAGTTGCAAAGATTGAAACTAATGGAACAGCTGATCCAGATACCGTTCGACTTTTTGCCAATCCTATGCCAGGGGTTTTACCTGCTGACGGTACAGAGGTGGTAACTTTTGATGCACCTGAACTTAGTGGTGGATGGCAAGGTGTTGGATTCAAGTATTCCGGCGGCAATGCCTCAATGGTACAGATCGATGATATTTACGTTGGGAACACCTATGCGGATGTCACACCTCAAAGTTACCTCGACCTACCACCTCCGGTAGTAGATAATTTTGATAGTTACTCGACAGGCTCAATTGCAGGTCAAGGTGCCGCCAGCGACGGCTGGGCTGGGCCTTGGCAGCAGCTGTCAGGTGGTGACGTAAATGTTGTAAGTGGTGGTATTGATAATAGTACGCTATCTGTTCAGACTACAGGAAATTCCTTAGTCCTTGATGCTAGTGTTGGTGCATCACGCTACAAAAGGAGCCTCGAAACACCTTTTATGGATGACGGACGCACCTACTGGTTTGCCTTTCAAGCAGAGTTCTCAGGTGCTACTAATGATGGAGGTGAATTGGTCATGATGCTTGTAGATAATGATAGTGAAAGTTTTGGCGGCGGCGGTGGAAACGGTCAGTTCTTGGCAATCGGTAAAACAAATAATAATAGTGGTCCACTTGGAATCATGACATTCGGTCCGTTCAATGTTGTTAACTCTACCACTACTAATGTAGAGGATGGTCCATTCTGGATTGTGGCGAAGATTGAAACTAACGGTACGGCAGATCGTGATACCGTAAGAGTATTTGTCAATCCTACTCCCGGAACCACACCTCAAAATGGTGATGAAGTCGTTTCTTTTGACGCACCAGAGTTGAATGGCGGCTGGCAAGGCGTTGGATTTAAATTTAATGGCGGTGATACTGTAGCAACAGTTGATGATATCTACCTGGGTTACAGCTATGGAGATGTTACACCTGATAATTATTGAGAAATTGAAACTGTTTTAGAAAAGTTTGAATTTTAGTCAGAAGCGGTGCCTTGAAAGTTATTCATAGGCACCGCTTTAATTTTTAACCAATATTAAATCGCATTATAATATAAGTTGACGACTAGATGCCTCCCTTTGAGAGTCTTTCGACTCCGTTAAGGAACCACCCCAGCACTCGGATCGAGAAATTCAACGAGTCCTCAGGCCTTCAAAGTTCGACGAATAATAACTTGAAAACTGGCAATTGACATATCAATCCCCAGCCCAGAAGGGTGATATATCATTGAAATAATTTCATCTGGATTTGAAAAGACAACTTCAAGTAAAATAGTTCAAACTGACAACTCAACACCGCTCTTCGCGTATTGCGCATTTATAGGACGGATCAGGAAGAATAAGAAAATGAAAGTGTCATGCTGAGCCTGTCAAACCGCAGTCGATTTCTGAGAACTGAAAACTTAACTCCGCCCTTTGAGAGCCTAAGGGCTCGGATCGGTAAAGTAAATGAGGGCTTAAGTTCTCGAAGTCCAACAACTAACTGCTAAAAGCTAAGCGCTAAGTGCCAAGAGCTAAGAGCTAAGAGCTAAGAGCTAAGAGCTAAACCTACAGCGACCATCGCTCAATCAGTCTGAAATCATTTTTGATTTTCCCTTTTTTGTGCTCTTGGATCATTTGCGAGGCGGTAGTTCCCATGGCTACAAAATCGGTGGAGATGACCGTGATCCCTAGCAATTCTTTCAAAGGCGTGTCGTTATAACTTATGATACCTATCTCTTTCCCTAGCGTCAGGTTTCCATCACGTATCTGTTTAACGAGGCTTACTAGATCAGACTCCTCGATCGTGATGAACAAATCTCCTTTTTTCAGAATGATGTCATCATAAATCTCATCGATGATCTCAAATTCAAGATGCTGTTCCACGCAAAATTTTCTGAATCCGTGCAAAATCCTTTTTGGATAAGGGTAGACTGTATTATTAGGATATACAAGAATCAGTTTACCGTACTCAGAGACCTTATCCACTCCCGCCTTTAACGCATCATAAATATCGTTTTCAAAATCCTGATAGATCTCGATCACATCGCGCTCAAATCGCAACTTGTTGTTATCCATAATCACGAGTCGATCTGCGGGAATTTCTTTGATGGCTTTGATGACATCATCGGTATAACTTACGTGACGCAGGTCAGGAGTCGTGAAGTGAGGCATGATCACGTAGTAATCATACACCCCCTTGTTTTTACGTAATACATTTAGGAACAAACCCTCATCGCAGTGATAAATATGCAAATCCACTTGAGCATTATTGCCCATGTCTTTTACAAACGAATTGAAAATGCGCAGTTTATAACTGCTTAATTTATTGATCAGGAAAATAATATTGAGCTTAGAAGCAGAGGGTTTGCGGGTCACATAATACCCCTTTCCCCTCACGCTGCTTATAATCTTCTGTTCCTTAAGAATATTGTAGGCCTTCTCGACTGTATCACGAGAAAGGTAAATTTCCTCACTCAACGCATTGATGGACGGTATCTTTTGATCCAGGTCAATATTTCCGTTTGCGATATGCCAGGTAATCTTATCGACAATTTGCTGATATTTAGGCTTTCTGGATTTCGGATCTATATTGATCAGCTCAAAAATGTCCATGCGCTAATTTTTGGCTGAAATATGACACTTTTATTTAACAAAACAAATGGTTTTGCCATCAATTGACCGATTTTGCTCAGATTCTTTAATGTGATTCCGCTTTCGCGAAAGCGTAACAAGTACAAGTAGTCCCATTAAAATTCAGACAGAGCAGGATAGTTTACGCAAACGTTGCATCTATCTTTATCTTATCATAATTTTTACAAAAAATCAAAATGACCATCAAGACAGATTTTAAGCATGTAAACTACCTCTGGGATCAAGAAAAAGCCGATGCGATAGGCGATGATCAGGTAGAGCAGTTTTTATATCGATCCAATATACTGGGTGCTGACCTGCGCATTACCAATTATGGTGGTGGAAATACCAGTTGCAAAACCATGGAAAAAGACCCGTTGACCAATGAGGAGGTTGAAGTCATGTGGGTGAAAGGTTCTGGTGGTGATATAGGGACACTCACGCGTGCTGGTATTGCTGGATTGTATGTGGATCGACTGCGGGATTTAAAGAAAGTTTATGGTGGCCTGGAAGATGAGGATCGTATGGTGGGTCTTTTCCAACATTGTATCTATGACCTGGACAGCAAAGCGCCGTCCATTGACACGCCGCTCCATGGACTCTTGCCATTTAAACACATCGACCATCTGCATCCAGATGCATTGATCGCGGTCGCAGCAGCAGAGGGAAGCGAGCAAGTTACTAAGGACATCTGGGGCGATAGCATGGGCTGGGTGCCGTGGCAGCGACCAGGTTTTGATCTCGCTCTTCAATTAGAAAAATGTCTGGAAGAAAACCCAGGGATTAGAGGTATCGTTTTGGGTAGCCACGGGCTGTTCACTTGGGGCGACACCAGTTATGAATGCTACATGAACAGTCTTGAGGTCATAGAGATGGCCTCAGAATACATAGAAAAGAAAATTGCCGAGCAGGGTCAGGTTTTTGGCGGTCAGCGTACCACTTCCCTCCCACCCGATCAGCGCAAAAAGCAAGCGGTGGCATTGATGCCACTTTTAAGAGGCTTGGCCAGTTCAGAAAACCGAATGATCGGTCATTTTACGGATAGCGATACGGTACTGGAATTTGTGAACAGTCATGATTTGGACAAGTTGGCGCCTATGGGAACTTCCTGTCCAGACCATTTTTTAAGGACTAAAATCCAGCCGCTAGTCCTGGATTTGCCCGCAGACAGCGATCTTTCAGATGCTGGCGAAGTAAAGAAAAAACTAGAGCCAGCATTTGAAAAATATCGTGAGGAATACAAAGCCTATTACGAGAACCACAAGCACAACAACAGCCCAGCGATGCGGGATCCCAATCCCGTGATCATTCTATATCCAGGCGTGGGGATGTTCAGCTTTGCCAAGAACAAACAGACCACCCGGGTCGCTAGCGAATTCTATATCAACGCGATCAATGTAATGCGCGGTGCAGAGGCCATCAGCAGCTATACATCTTTGCCACGACAAGAAGCCTTTGATATTGAGTATTGGTTGTTAGAAGAGGCAAAACTGCAGCGCATGCCCAAGGAGAAACCGTTATCACGAAAGGTGGCACTCATCACGGGAGCTGGCGGCGGCATAGGAAAGGCTATTGCCGACAAACTCGCTGCTGAAGGTGCAAACGTGGTTTTAACTGACATTGCAGAAGATCGTTTGGAAGAAGCGCTTGCGACCTATCCAAAAGATACTGCGGCTATTGCTAAATGCGATGTGACCTCCAGCGAGTCTATTAAAGCTGCTTATGATAAAAGCATTTTGGAATTTGGTGGTGTAGATATTATCGTACACAGCGCGGGACTTGCGATTTCAAAAGCACTTGCTGATACAGAAGATAAAGATTGGAACATTTTGCAAGATGTACTGGTAAAAGCCCAATACGAACTTTCAAAGCAAGCCGTAGCCATCTACAGAGATCAGGACATGGGAGGCGATATCATCAGTATTGCCAGCAAGAACGGTATTGTGGCCGGTCCCAACAATGTGGCCTACGGAACTGCCAAAGCAGCCCAGCAACACATGGGACGCCTGCTCGCAGCAGAACTGGGAGCAGATAAAGTGCGCGTGAACATGGTTAACCCTGACGGCGTTATCGTGGGTAGCAAGATCTGGGAAGGCGACTGGGCAGAAGGCCGCGCCAAGGCACACGGCATCAAAGTCGAAGATCTACCCGCGCATTATGCAAAACGTAATCTCTTGAACGAGATCATCTACCCAGAAGATATCGCTAACGGAGTATTTGCATTGGTTGGTATCTTGGACAAAACCACAGGAAACAGCATCAATGTTGATGGCGGAATGGCCAACGCCTTCTTGAGGTAGAAGTAGAAGAAACAAAAAAGAGTAAAGACAAAAAGACCATGGGTGTCACGCTGAGCTAGTCGAAGCGCTCTCGTGGTCTGATTTAAGAGGACTATGGAAATCACTCACGATCAAATAGAAAAATCAAACGAAAAAAGCTTATCAAAGCATAAGACATCATTTGAGTTTGTAAAGAACCAACTTGATGACCAAGGCGTCAATGTAGATCATGTCATCAACCGGCTAGCTGATTTTCAGGTAGCGATACCTAGCTGGGCTCTTGGTGCTGGTGGGACGCGTTTTGGTCGTTTTGGATTTCAGGGCGAGCCATCGACTTTAGAGCAGAAGCTAGACGACATTGGTGTTTTGCACGCATTGACACAGACCGCAGGAGCGGTATCGCTACACATCCCATGGGACGTCCCAAAAGATTATGACGCGATCAGACAGAAAGCTAGCGAACTTGATATCAAATTTGACGCGGTCAATTCCAATACGTTTCAAGACCAGCCTGGTCAAAAGCATAGTTACAAACATGGATCGCTCAGCAATTCCAGCAAGGACAGCCGCGATCTGGCTGTTGCGCATAACAAAGAAGTCGTTGCAATAGGTGACAAATTAGGATCAAAAAGCCTGACCGTGTGGCTGGCAGATGGGAGTTCGTTCCCGGGCCAGATTAATTTTCAGGATGCGCTATCAAATACGCAGGAAAGTTTGAAAAAAATTTATGCAGATATGCCTCAAGACTGGAGCATGTTTGTGGAATACAAACCTTACGAGCCCAATTTCTACAGCACGGTCATTCAAGACTGGGGGACTTCACTCATGCTTGCAGAAGGCTGCGGCGATCGCGCTTATACCCTCGTAGATCTGGGACACCACTTGCCCAATACCAATATTGAACAGATCGTGGCTACTCTTATGTATAAGGGTAAGCTGGGCGGTTTTCATTTCAACGACAGCAAGTACGGCGACGATGACCTGACCGTGGGCAGCATTAAACCCTATGCCCTGTTCCTGATTTTCAACGAATTGGTTCAGGGAATGGCGCGCAACAAGAACAATCCAGAGCTTTCCTGGATGATCGACGCTAGCCATAATGTGAAAGATCCGCTTGAGGATTTGATGCAGTCTTTGGAGGCGATTCAGTCCGCTTTCGCGAAAGCGCAACTCATCAACCACACTGCTCTCAAAAAAGCACAACTCGATCACGACGTGGTTCAATGCCAGGAAATTTTGCAGAACGCCTACCTGACCGACGTAAGACCACTCGTTGCAGAAGCGCGGTTGAGAAGAAACGGAGCGCTCGATCCCCTAGCCGCATACCGAGAACTAGAAGTGCGCAAACAACTGGTCAAAGAGCGAGGTGCACATTCAAAGGCAACGGGACTTTAAAGAAGCTAGAAATCAGATGTGAGAGATGAGATGTGAGAGATGAGATGTGAGAGATGAGAAATGAGAGATGAGAGATGAGAAATGAGATCAAGGACTTGGAAATTGAATTAAAGTTATTAAAATTAAAATTTTAGGATCAAACCTTCGGCACGCTTTGACTCCATGGTCATTGAGCAAAGTCGAAATGATTAGCTACCTCAATATTATATTAAAACAACGACTGAAAACTGTCAACTATTAACTGTTAACTGCCATCTAATACATGCCCACTCCTGTTACCGCCATATTTGATATAGGGAAGACTAACAAAAAGTTCTTTCTTTTTGACGACGACTATCAGGAAATCTATCGGGAGTATTCCAAGTTTGAAGAGATTACCGATGAGGACGGTCATCCTACGGAGAACCTTCCAGCCTTGCATAAATGGCTGAAAAGCCTGTTTGATCGCATACTTAAAGCCAAGGAGTACGATATTCAGGCGATCAATTTTAGTAGTTACGGTGCTAGTTTTGTGCACTTGGATGAAGAGGGCAAGGTACTGACACCGCTATACAATTACACTAAGCCGATGCCCGAGGGAGTACTCAATGAATTCTTTGAGACCTACGGACCTGAGGGCAAGTTTTACGAGGAGACGGGTTCTATGAAGGAAGGTTTCCTCAATTCAGGTCTGCAGCTGTACTGGCTTAAAAAAACCAAACCGGAACTATTTTCTCGAATCAAGTACTCGTTGCACCTCCCACAATACTTGAGCTACATTTTCACAAAGATTCCGCTGAGTGAATACACGAGCATAGGTTGTCACACAGCGCTTTGGGATCATTACAAGCAGGATTATCACGATTGGGTCTATGAAGAGGGTATTCACTTGAAACTACCGCCCATCGTTTCTACAGAGACTAGTATCAATATGAACTACAACGGTAAGCGCATCAAAATAGGTGTGGGTATCCATGATAGTTCGTCGGCGTTGTTGCCTTATATCAGGAGTATTAAAAAGAAATTTTTATTGGTTTCTACGGGAACTTGGAGTATCACGCTCAATCCGTTTTCTGAGAGTCCCTTAAAAATTGAGGATCTGGATCACAAAGCGATCAATTACATGCGCATCAACGCAAAAACGGTCAAGGCCACTCGATTGTTCTTAGGCAGAGAACATGAGCATCAGGTACAGCAACTGAACGAACTGTACCAAGTTGAAAAGGGCATGCACAAAAAAATTAGTTTTGACCTGGATTTATATCAAAAGCTTAGAGCAGAAAATCACAAAGTGTACCGCTGGAAGTTTCTAGAAAATGACGAGAGCATGCCTTTAGAAAATCCTAAGGATCTATTTACCGATTTCAAAACCGCCTACCATCAATTGGTGATGGAATTGGCAACCGAACAAGTCAAATCGATCAAAGCCGCAAAAGGCGACTCAAAGATCAAACGCATTTACCTCGATGGTGGGTTCAGCAGTAACGAGATTTTTGTCCAACTTCTCTCCCATCATTTGAGAGATATGAAATTGAGAACGACCAGCGCGTCTTTAGGCTCTGCGCTTGGAGCCGCGATCTGTATCAAGGACGATACGCTCAATTCCAAGTTCTTACGTCAGAATTATGCCCTTGAAAAACACACCCCATTTATAATTGCAGAAAATGTCTAAAGGTTTTAACGCAGACTATCCCTCTATCGAGGACTTGAGAACAAAATCTAGAAAGAAAGTTCCCGGTTTTGCCTTTGAATACCTGGATGGTGGCTGTAATGAAGATGTGAGTTTGGACCGCAATACGCGCGAGCTGCGAGAAATTACCTTAGAACCCAGATATCTGGAAAATTATGGAGAGAGCTCGACCAAAACCTCTTTGTTCGGTCGAGAATACGACGCTCCATTTGGTATCGCACCCATCGGGCTTCAAGGATTGATGTGGCCGCAGGCACCACAGATTTTGGCCAAGGCCGCATTCAAGCACAATATTCCGTTTGTGTTGAGCACGGTAACGACCATGTCCATCGAGGAAGCCAGCGAGATCACCGAAGGAAACGCCTGGTTCCAGCTTTACAATCCGGCAGAACCCGAACTTAGAAACGATATCTTGGATCGCGCAGAAGCTGCGGGTTGTCCCGTGCTGGTCTTACTCTGCGATGTACCTACTTTTGGCTACAGGCCTCGAGATATCAGAAACGGCCTGGCCTTACCGCCCAAAATGACTGTCAAGAATATCTTGCAGATCTTGGGTAAGCCAGAATGGGCAATGAAGACTTTGAAATACGGCCAGCCCACTTTTGAAACACTCAAACCCTACACGCCAGAAGGTCTCAACTTGAAACAGCTAGGAGCTTTCATGGACAAAACCTTCAACGGCACCCTGACTCCCGAAAAGATCAAACCCATCCGCGATAAATGGAAAGGCAAATTGGTTTTGAAAGGCGTGGCATCACAAGCAGATGCTGAGATGGCTGCGAAACTTGGATTTGACGGCATTATCGTTTCCAATCATGGTGGGCGCCAACTCGATGCAGCGCAATCCACGATCAAATGCCTTCAAGAAATTGCACCGAAATACGGTGACCAGCTCGAAATCATGATCGACTCTGGTCTACGATCGGGTCCTGATATCGCCAGAGCAATGGCGTCAGGAGCAAAATTTACTTTCATGGGCAGGTCGTTTATGTACGGCGTAGGTGCGCTGGGCGATAACGGCGGCGATCACACCATCTCCATGCTAAAGACCCAGTTCAAACAGGTTATGGACCAGTTGTGTTGCGACCGCGTTGAAGATTTACCAAAACACCTGATCCATTAATACCTTATGAGCGTTTATCAGCAAGAAAAAGAAGTTGTAGCAGTTGCTACGTCTGGCGAATTTGAACGAGAGCCCGTCCCTCAATCTAAATGGAAAAGCTGGAAAAGTTTCCTCGGTATGTATGCCGGAGAACATGCCGCTGGGACCGAATTTATGATCGGCCCGTTGTTTCTTACCGCTGGTGTGAGTGCCTTTGATCTGATTGTTGGGCTGATCGTGGGAAACCTTATGGCTGTTTTAAGTTGGCGGTTTCTGACCGCCGAAATCGCGGTAAAACACCGATTGACGCTGTATTACCAACTGGAAAAGATCTGTGGCAAGAAACTGGTCGTGGGCTACAATCTTGCCAATGGAATCCTATTTTGCTTTCTCGCTGGGGCCATGATCACCGTGAGCGCCACGGCTGTAGGCGTTCCCTTTGACATGGAAATGCCCAAACTTACTGACACGCTACCCAGCGGTCCTATGTGGATATTGATTGTTGTCTTGATTGGATTGGTAATTTCTCTGATTGCTGCAAAAGGTTACGAAACGGTTTCCAAAGCGGCCAATTTTATGTCGCCCATCATCGTGGTTGCCTTTGTGGCTTGTGGTGTGGTGGCTTTACAACAACTGGAGGTAAGCTCCTTTCAGGATTTCTGGGATATTTGGGGCGATGGTTCAGAGCCTTTCCCAGGACAGATCAAGTACACGATCTGGCACGTGATTTTTTGGTCGTGGTTTGCCAATGCAGCTATGCACATAGGCATGTCTGATCTTTCGGTATTTCGATTTGCCAAGAATCCCAGCTCGGGCTGGACCACGGCGGCGGGTATGTATGTAGGTCATTTTATGGCCTGGATCGCGGCCGCTTTGTTGTATGCCGTGTATCTAAAATCTCCAGAAGCTCAGGTATATCTTGATAATGGCGAGGCTCCGCCTGTGGCGCCCGGACCTTTGGCGCACAATGCCATTGGGATTTTTGGAATTATTGCCGTGATCCTCGCGGGCTGGACTACTGCAAATCCCACCATTTACCGTGCAGGACTGGCGTTTCAGGCGATATTGCCCAAGGTATCCACCTTTTGGGTCACCATTATCGCGGGCACCGTTGCGACGATTGCAGGTATCTTCCCGGCTTTTGCCATGCAACTTCTTGGTTTTGTGGCACTTTATGGTTTTATACTCTCGCCTTTTGGTGCGATCATCGTTTTTGACCACTTCGTTAATCGTAATAATTCCGCTTTCGCGAAAGCGTACACAAAAAAATACAACATCAACGTCATACTGGCCTGGGGGATCTCATTTGCCCTATTCTACTACATATCGGCACAATTTGACATATTCCTATCGTTTGTAACCCTCCCGGCTTGGTTGCTGTGTGGCATATTATTTACTTTGTTCAGCAGAAGGCGCAGGTCGTCAAAACTAGCAGCTCATGAATCATAAGATTACCGTTCATTCTCCAGGTCGCATCAATCTAATCGGAGAACATGTGGATTACAATGGTGGCCATGTGTTACCGGCCTCGATCGATAAAAAAATCACGATGAATTTTGAAGCGGTGGAGTGCGATGACATTTTGATTCATACGCTCGATTACGACCAGCTACTCAAAATTGAAATAGGTAATTATAGGCCGTCCAGTCAAGAATGGGAAAATTATATCCTGGGCGTTTTATTTTATGTAGACAAATTGCGTCCCCAGCGCATCAAAGGTTTAAAATGTACCATCACCAGCTCATTGCCACCAGGTTCAGGCTTGAGCAGCTCGGCAGCGCTTTCTTGTGGTTTTGCATCTGGGATCAACCGTCTTTTCAATCTTGAACTGACAGATAATGAGATCATGGAATCTGCCCGCAATGCAGAACATCATTTCGTAGGTACTAAATGTGGTGTCATGGATCAATTTGCCGTGGTAAAAGGCAAAAAAGATCATCTGATATTGCTCAATACCAGCAACAATGAATTTGAATACATCCCGGCCAAGTTCAGTCCGTATAAGATCGTACTACTCAATACCAATATCTCGCACAATCTTGCGAGTAGTGAGTACAATCAGCGTCGCGAGGCCTGTGAGAGCGCGCTGGAAATGGTGAATCGCAAAGGTGCCAACTATCAATATTTATGTGATGTGCCCTTAGAACGCTTCAACAGCATGAGAAATCAAATCGCAGATGACATATTCATCAAGGCAAAATTTGTGATCAAGGAAAACTGGCGTACCATCCAGGCGGCAGAGTTGCTCAAGGAACAGGATTTCAGCAGTTTTGGTAAATTAATGTATGCTTCCCATACGGGACTGAGCAAAGAATATGAAGTGAGCTGTCCTGAACTGGACTTTCTTGTGGAATTCACCCGCGGCAAGCAAAAAGTGCTGGGTAGCCGCATGATGGGTGGCGGTTTTGGCGGATGTACGATCAATCTGGTACAGGACGATTATGTAGATCAATTCATCAGAAACGCCTCTCGAGAATATAAAAAGCAGTTTAATATAGACCTCACGCCCATCACTACTGTGATTCACAACGGCGTCACAATTTCCTAAACCATGGATATCAATACCAGCGTACACAAGCGTCTCAATATTCTTACTGGCGACTGGGTACTCGTGTCACCACACCGTACTAAACGTCCCTGGCAGGGAAAGCGGGATAAGGCCGCCGAGCCTCCTAAAACGGAATACGACCCCAGCTGCTATTTGTGTCCTGGAAACACTAGGGCCAGCGGCGATGTGAATCCGCAATATGAGGGTACATTCAGTTTTGTCAATGATTTTAGTGCGCTGACCATGGAAAACGCACCTGAGCGGGTGGAAGATGGCCATTTTATCGCGCAGAGCGAGCAGGGCATGTGCAAAGTCATTTGTTTCTCGCCCAATCACGCACTTACCCTCCCGCTCATGGAAGTGGAGGACATTCAGGCGGTGGTGCAGCTTTGGAAAAGAGAATACGCAGAATTGGGCAGCCGTCCCGAGATCAACCACGTGCAGATTTTTGAGAATAAGGGCGCGGTCATGGGCTGTAGCAATCCGCACCCGCACGGGCAGATCTGGTCGCAAGCCACCATTCCTGGCGAAGTGCTGAAAAAGCAGCATCATCAGGGCGAATTTTGGGAGAAGAACAACCAGAGTTTATTGCAAAGCTACCTAGAGCAGGAATTGGATCGGAATGAGCGCATTTTGTATCAGAATGAACATTTTGTAGCCCTGGTGCCCTACTGGGCGGTATGGCCTTATGAGGCGATGATCGTGCCCAAAAAACACCAGCAGCACATAGGCCAGATGGATGAGGAAATGGAGTTCGCTTTCGCGAAAGCGATCAAGGCCCTGACCGTCATTTATGACAACCTGTTTGAGACCTCCTTCCCCTACTCTGCCGGGATCCATCAAAGCCCAACAGATGGAAAAACGCATGACGAATGGCATTGGCACATGTCCTTCTATCCTCCATTACTCCGCTCTGCCGAAGTCAAGAAGTTTATGGTAGGTTACGAGATGTTTGCCGATCCCCAGCGGGATATCACCGCTGAGCAAGCGGCTGCAACGCTGAAGGCATTGCCGGATGTGCATTATAGTTTGGGGTAGATAGTACACCAAATAATAAAGTATAAAAACCTGTCAGGTCTTCGAGGTCTGACAGGTTTAGAGTTAATCAAGCAAAATAAACATACACCCCTATCACCACCAGCGTGATGGCGATACCTGCATGGGTAACGTATCTCCAGGGTGTGATATCCACTTGCTTGGTGTATTGCTGTTCGTAGGGTATGGCGCGTGGCGAAATCTTACCAATGATCAGCATGATGGCAATGTTGAGCAAAAACAGGATCGCCATGACATCAAGATAATGCGGGTAAGCAGCGGTTTTGATGACTTTTATTTCTTTGTTTAATTGATCTACGGCATCAATGAAGTTCTTGTTTTCTGCGACGGTATCTTTAGCAAACACCTCACTCCTTAAATCGCCCAAAGTCCCCTCCAGCGCTGCGGTGTAATCCAGATCTTCCTCGGCAGAATTTCTGAAAACTTCGAGGTTTTCTGTAAAATTACCTGTTTGCTCATCGGTCAAGTTCAAGCTTGCGGAACTGCTTTCTATGTCATCAACAAGAGCAACTAGACTCTGGCGATTTTCTTGCAACGCCTGATTTTCAAAATAGGGCTTTAAACCAAATTGGCTGATGATATACAGCAACGACCCGGCGAGCAATCCAATCTTGGCAGCCTTGGCGGGAACTCTTTTGGTCGCATAGCCTACCGCGATAATGGTCAGGATCGGGATGCTGTAAATCCCGTTGATTTCTTGCAGATAGGCAAAAAGGCTTCCCGCTTTCGCGATAAGCGGTGCAATAAACATCGCTGCAATGGCAAGTGCGACCCCAAAGGTCTTTCCGTATTTCACCACGGTTTTTTCGGGCGCCTCTTTATTGATATGTTGTTTATAGATGTCTATCCCAAAAAGCGTTACCGAGCTGTTCAACACACTATTGAACGAACTCAAGATAGCTCCAAACAACACCGCCGCAAAAAATCCCACCATACTGGCGGGCAACACCTTTTTAACGATCATGGGGTAGGCGCTATCCGCGGTTTCCAGACCGCCCGCAAAAACATGATACGCAATCAATCCCGGTAGCACCACGATGATGGGTCCCAGGATTTTGATGAATGAGGCGAGCAACAAACCTTTCTGGCCTTCCTTTAAGTTTTTAGCAGCCAGCGCGCGCTGAATGATCTGCTGGTTTGTTCCCCAGTAGAACAGCTGGACCAGCATCATTCCGGTGAAAATAGTGTAAAACGGCACCGGATCGGTAGGACCTCCCATGGATTGGAACTTTTCAGGATTTTCTGTGGTCAGGATGTTTAAGCCTTCAAAAAAATCGCCGTCGCCTATAAACAACAATCCAAAAACAGGTATCAACAATCCACCGATCAATAAACCTACAGCGTTGATCGTATCAGAGACGGCAACAGCTTTCAATCCGCCGAAAACTGCATAAATCGAACCGATGATCCCAATGCCCCAAACACAAATCCATATCGCTTGGGTCTCTGTAACGCCCAGCAATTCCGGAATATCAAACATCCCGCTGATCGCCACCGAACCCGAATACAGAATTACAGGCAACAACACCACCACGTAACCGGTAAGAAACAGTCCCGAGGTCAGGGTTTTGGTAGCTACATCAAAACGATTGGCCAGAAACTGTGGGATGGTCGTCAGTCCTTCTTTTAAATATTTGGGCAGCAAGAACATCGCGGTAAAGATCATCGCGATTGCCGCCAGCGTTTCCCACACCATTACCGACAATCCACTTTCATAAGCCGAGCCGTTAAGACCCACGATTTGCTCGGTGGAAAGATTGGTCAACAAGAGTGAGCCAGCAATCACGCCCGCCGTAAGACTGCGACCGCCCAGAAAATAACCATCAGAGGTATCCTCACTAGTCTTTCTAGTTTTAATGTAAGAGATGATGGCTACGAGTGCGGTAAAGCCTAAAAAAGTGATGATTTGCATAAATGAGGTTAGCTAATTAGTTAATTGTGGCTTTGATCTTCCACTCGATTTCGTGAGATTCACCAGGTTCCAACACCTGCAAGCCGATCTTGTTATTGAGACTGTTAGAAACTCCTGTAGTGGGTTCTATCGCAATCGATCCTGGAGATGGGGGCGTGTAAAATTGTAGGAACTTGGCCGGTGAACTAGAGGTCATTTCCAATTGATATTCATCAGTTTCAAAAATGATGGGATCCTGATGGAGTTCATAACCATTGTCCAGCGTGGCAGAGTCCGTTACAAATGGAATCTGCTCACGATGCGGTTTCAAGCTTGTAGTGATGAGCTTCTCATCCACTTCAATTTTAGATTTACTGTCAAATGTGAGCTTGGCCGCTTTTAAATTCTTACTGTAAAAATAAGGATGCCACCCAGCGGTAAAAGGGAATTTGCTCGTGCCTGAATTAGTTACAGCCATTTCTACGCGCAGGGAATTAAATCCTAATTCATAAATTATTTGAACATCATAAGGAAATGGAAATCCGGCCTCGCCACCATTGTAGGAATAAGAAAAACTCAGGCGGGCTAGATCACCCTTTAATTCATGATGCTTCAATTGGAATCGCTTATTATAAATTAATCCATGCAGCGCGGCATCATGATCTACATCATTGATCTCTAATTGAAAATGTTTTGAATCAAAAGCAAAAGCCCCACCTGCGACCCGGTTAGCAAAGGGAAATAAAAGGGCTGCGGCATAAGTCTGGCTATAAGAAAGATTTTTAACCGGTGTAATCACTTCCTGACCAGCCACAATCCATCTGATGATACGTGCGCCCTGGGCTCCAGAAACCATAAGGGATGTTTCCCCATTCCCCAATTCAAAAAGTTCTCCAGTTGGTTCTTGAACTTCCCTTAACTTGAACATAGCTCGTTTTTGATCGTCTTTCAAAATTCGTTTAAAGATATGTTAAATCCACCCTGTACTCTCATGTATGCCCCACCTTTAAGGATTACAGCAACTTACCCATTGACTTTGGCACGAGATTAGAGCATCTGTAGTTGCATTAAAATGTTGACATGAAAAAACTTATCGCTATCTGTACGGTTTTTGTTGTTCTCGCTTTCGCGAAAGCGTACTCTCAAAACACACTTACCCTAAAATTAGACGGAATCGAGGAAAAAGGAGGCACGCTCTATTTCTCGCTTTTCAATAGTGAGGATGGCTTTCCCGATCAAGCGGATAAAACCGTAGAAACTAAGGCCGTGACCAAATTTGGAAAATCAGCTTCGGTAAAGTTTGAGAACCTTCTCAATGGTACTTATGCCGTTACTTTTTACCACGACGACAACGATAACAAAGAGCTGGACAAAAATTTCTTAGGGATTCCCAAAGAACAGGTAGGCGCATCTAATATGGACGGATTGGGTCGTCCTAAATTTGATAAGTGCAGGTTCGAACTGCGTGGCGACAAGACCATGAACATCCAATTCATGAACTGATGCGGCATTTGATTTTCTTATTGATCGGGACACTCGCCCTATCAGCGAATGCCCAGCAAAATGACATTTCAGGCGTTGAGGTATCGTTTTATTTTGTGGACAAAGACGTGGATGGCACCATTGAAGCCAGCGACGCGGGATCTAAAATTGACCTAAACGACTTCACCAATTCCAAAATCTCTAGAACCGCCGTTGTTGAAACCCTGGACACAAACAACTTCCTACGCGATGGGCACCTGATGTGGAAAAAGTATTTTTATGAGCGCGAATTTCCTGAGCTCCAATTTGAATCTACAAAGATTTTGAGAAGTGCACCAGGCTTCTATACCGTTGACGCTAATCTAACAATCAAGGGTATCACTAAATCTGTTACATTCCTAGCTACCGTTAAAAATGCGCAAATTGAAATGGACGGTTCATTATACACCAGCGACTTTGGCATTAAAATTCAAGACGAGCGAGAAGAAAATAAATTGGATGTAAAAATAAACCTGACCGTTCAAGACTAGAACGATCAGGTTGCAATAATTCTGGCAAGAGTAAATCTATTTCCCTACTTCTTTCATTAATTCTTCAACGGCTCGATTCAATTGCTGATCGACACCGGCATCATTGGATCCAGGCATATTTTTCACACGTATTGATGGCTCGGTCTGGTTGTTTTCCATCCAATTGCCATTGATGTCTTTTGCGCTAACAGGCACTACCCCCCAGTAAGTGCCGTTAGGCAAGCCTTCCCATCCGGCAAAACTACAAGTACCAGGCGTGGGCATCCCAACCGTCTTTCCTATTTTTAAATCGGTGTAGCCGCAAGCAAAACAATGACCATCGCTGTACTGCGCTTCATTGATCATGGCGAGTGTAGGCTTCGTCCATCTTGAGGTGGGCTCACCACCTACTACCTTTTCTTCCGTTTCATAGGATATAAATTTTTTCCCGGTAAAGAACATGGCTAGATCAGCCACGAGATCACCACCACCATTAAAGCGCGTGTCTATGATCATCGCGTCGCGGTCAAAGTATTTACCCATCATCTTTTCATAGATATCGCGGTAGGGACCATCGCCCATGCCTGGAATATGAACATAGCCCAGCTTACCACCACTCTTTTCAGTCACCTCTTCTTCATTCTTTTTTACCCATCTTTTGTAGAGCAATGGATATAATTGACCTTGACTGATAGGTTTTACGGTAATTACCCTATTCTCCTTTTTCTTGGGGTCGACGATCTCGAGCAAGGTGAATTTATCAGCTTTTCTGTTCAGGTATTTTGCGATGTCTTGATTTGCTGCGATCGTGTCGCCATCGATCTTTAAAATGGTCATTCCAGCTTTCACGTTAAAATTGGCTTTATCTAGCGGTCCACCTGCTATGACCTCGGTAATTTTAATTCCATCTTCTTTGTGATTGTAGTCATAAAATATGCCCAGTGAGGCAGTCTGGTCAGGATTAGACATGTCTATACCAGCTCCACCAGCACCTGCGTGGGAAACGTTAAGTTCTCCCAGCATCTCACTCAGCATTTCAGTAAATTCATGATCATTTCCCAGATAAGGTAAGTACTTCTCGTATTCCTTTTTCATGAGATTCCAGTCTGTACCGTGAAAGTCTGGATGATAAAAAATAGCATTGGTCCTGATCCATACGTGATCAAACATCGCCTGTCGTTGTTGCTCATCATCCATTTTCATCTCGCCCGAAATCTTGACACCTTCCTGGGATTTTTTATCCAGATCCAACTTAGAAATACGCCCACCTGAAAGCAGATACAGATTTTTCATTTCTTTGTCCCACTTTAAGCCCCCAGAACTCGCTCCCAGATTAATGGCGATTTTAGTTTCTTTTGTGCGCAAATCAGTCTCCCAGAGATTCACCTTGTCTTCAAATTTTGTGAGGTAGTATAATTTTGAGGCATCTTTTGATAGTACGGCGTCGTTCAAGCTGGAGGAATGGATCGTAAACCGCTTGGTGCGATCTTTCATTTGATCCCAGTCAAATTTTAAAGTATCGACCTTTTTCTCTTTATCCCTATCCTTGCCTTTCTTTTTCTTCTTTTTATCATCATCCTCATCTTCTTTCTTATCCTTTTCGGCGAGCTTTTTAATCTCTTTTTGCAGATCGTATTCCTCTTTGCTCAAGTTGAACTCATCCCACACGTCCTGGGTAAAAAACATACTGTACACATCGCTTTCTGACCTACCGCTGGTTGCATAAGACTTAAGACCATCACGGTTAGAAATCCATATCATTTGTTTTCCCTCATTCACCCACTTGGGAGTATAATCGTAGTATCCACTTTCATTCAAGTTGACACTCTTAGAACCATCAGCGGCCATGAGCAATACATCGCTGTTATTGAGACTCAAGCTCCAGTCCACCAGCAGCCACTTGCTGTCAGGACTCCAGGTGAAATACTTGTCGCCATCGCGCATGTGAAAAAGCTCTTTGGGAGTAAGAAGAACGGTCTCCTCACCTGACTTTACATCTTTTACCTTGAGTGTTTTACGTCCTTCTATAAAAGCCATCTTTTTACCATCAGGAGAATATTCCAGTAGGTAATTTTCCTTGTCATTCTCAAGAACTGGTGATTCCTTGATCAAAGTGGCCGCAAAAAAGAAAGGTTCCTCCTCACGGATTTTTTCCGTTTTGTACACGCTCCATTTGCCGTTGCGCTCGCTGCTATAAACCACAGATTTTCCCTCTGGACCCCAGCTTACAAAACGCTCGGTTTCTGGAGTGCTGGTCAGTTGCTTGGTAAAGGATTCGTCCACCGATGTCACGAAGACCTCTCCCCTAGCTATGAATGCTATCTCCTTTCCGTTAGGCGAGATCGCCATCTCTTGCACACCACCGTTTACATCAACGACCTGATCACTATTTTCTACCTGTTGGGTGGTAATATTGACGACTAACTTTTTGGGTTGACCGCCTTCTGTCATTACGTAAAGCTTCCCATCCTGACTGAAACTCAATTTCCCGCCGCCATGGGTTAAAAAACGGACGGGATGTAATTCAAAATTGGTCAATTGCTGCGCTAGATCTTTACCCATGACGCTTTTGCGAAAAACGTTGAATGAACCATTCCGCTCGCTGATGAAATAAAAAGACTGATCTCCATCTGCGTAAACCGGCAGGCGATCCTCGGCATCGTGAGTGGTGATCATTCTGTGTTTACCGGTCTCGGTATCATACTCCCAGATATCTCTGGTGATGCTGGATTTGTGATGCTTTCTCCAATAGTTCTCCCCTCCTTTTTTATCCATGTAAAGCATGCGTTTCCCGTCGCTGCTCACACTAAGATACTCTGCTGGAATCGTCATCACCTGATCTACTCTACCACCATTTACAGGAACGCTATACAATTCTGGCTGTGACCCAGACGGAAACTGCCTATGGTTCACATCGTCCATAATTACAGCTCCAAAAAAGACTGATGCATCATCATGCGTGAATGAGAACGGGTGCTCATCATTTGAATTGAATGTGAGACGGGTCGCAGGACCACCAGCAGCACTCATGGTATACACATCAAAATTCCCATAACGATTAGATGCAAAAGCCAGCCTCTTCCCGTCCTTGCTCCATCGTGCATGATAATCATGCGCTTTGTGGAAGGTAAGTTGCTGCGCATCGCCGCCATTTGAAGAAACTTTATACAAATCTCCTTTGTAGGTAAAAACGATCTCAGACCCATCAGGTGAGATGGCGCTGTGTCTCAGCCAGCCTGCATCCTTCTGGGCAAATAAACTGAAACAAAATAGAGTAATCAAAAAAGTAAAAAAGTGTCTCATGGTGTTAATTTTGAGACAGCAAGATAGTCTTTATCCATCAAGATTTTAAGGATCCCGCTTTCACTTCGACTCCGTGGTCATTGAGCGGAGTCGAAATGCTCAGCGACCGCGCGAAAGCGCACAGATAAAATTTCTCCTGTGGCATGAGCGGTTATTACTTCTGCGCCATTATGTTGAAATGGTTGTCACTTCGAGTGAATTTTCTGCTGACGGTAGGAAGTAGAAAATTTGTATCGAGAAGCGACATACATCTCGATCCCTAAAATTCTCGATACGATTTCTCGTGCCTCGAAATCACTCGAACTGACATTTACTTTCACTTCGAGGTTTGTCACTTCGAGTGAATTTGAATGAGCAGATGAGCGAGTTCAAATTTGTATCGAGAAGCGATACACATCTCGATCTCTAATATTCTCGATACGATTTTTTAGGTCCTCGCAAAACACTCCAATTGACATCATCATTTTTCGTTATTCGACACCTGCTCCACACTAGCCACGGTCCTGAAGCCTAAATGATCACTTCCAGAATCACGACTCGTGCTCATGCGTGCCGAAATCCGATAGCTGGAACAGTAGCTGCGGTGGCACAAAAAGCTCCCTCCCTTCATAACCATTTCTTCCTGATACGGATTCATAGCGTTTTTGTAAACGGTCGGTCCTTTCGGGTCAATGGTAGGTTGGTTTTGATCAAAACTGCGGTAGTAATCCTCATTATATAGATCTCGGGTCCATTCCCAGACATTCCCAGCCATGTCATAGAGTCCATTCTCATTAGGCGGATAGCTCTTTACGGGTGCAATAAATTGAAAACCGTCTTCACCAGAGTTCTCAATGGGGAATTTCCCTTCCCAAGTATTAGCATTTTCCCCTAGCAATTCATAATCGTTACCCCAAGTATAGATGGTAGGCTCGTTGCCATTGCGCGCTGCGGCTTCCCATTGAGCTTCGGTAGGTAGGCTTCGACCTGCCCATTCGCAATAAGCCATGGCGTCTTCATGAGCAATATGCACGACTGGAAATTCTTCTTTTCCCTCGATGTTGCTGCCTGCACCGTAAGGTTTTCGCCAGTTAGCTCCTCTTTGCCATTTCCACCATTGGTTGTAATTGCTCATATTCACAACGGCATCCACATCTTTGTTGAAAACTAGGGATCCGGGTTGCAGGAGACTATCGGCTGGTTTAGGGGTGCCTGGCGGCAGGTCTTTTTTCATTTCTTCCCAGTTGATGGGACGCTCTGCGACAGTTATGTAGCCTGTTGCTTTCACAAATTCGGCAAACTCGGCATTTGTGACTTCGGTGATATCCATGAAGAATCCATTAACTGCAACGGGATGAGCTGGTTTCTCTCGCGGCATGGCATAATCATCTCCGGGAACGGCACCTTGCATGAATTCTTTACCCTCCACCCATATCATACCCTCGGGAGTGGAAATGCTATCAGGTTTTGTGGTGTATTTAAGTTGACTTTCTCTATCATTTACGACATCCGACTCAAGACTTTTACTAATATCGGTTTCTCGAGTGCCATCTTTACAGCTACCTAAGAACGTTACGAGTATTGTTAGAGAAATTCTGAAGGGAGATAAATAACGCAACTTGAAATTTATTTTGTTTTATTTAAGAATTTGAACAATATTACACGAAATTTCAATCGGATTGATCATACCATACCGAATTTTACTTCTTGCAGCATTCTTTCTATGCTCATATCTTGAATTAATTGCTCAAAGCAAGGTGACTTTTGTCCAGCTTGATGGTGATAACCTCAATGCTCCAAGTATTGTTTATAGTATAGAGCAGGATCTTCAGGGTTTTGTGTGGCTCGCAACAGAAGAAGGCGTATACCGACACGATAGTAAAAGTTTTAAGATCTATAACAATCTAAACGGTCTTCCAGAAAATTTCACCAACAAAATAAATAGAGTTTTAATAACTGACAATGGCGCTATATATATAGGTTCTGAATCTGGGATCGCCCTATACGATACTTCTACAGATTCTTTTATATCCATTTATTCAGACGCTGCCGCACCACGGTTGATTTCTTCTCTTGCTCAAAAGGATGATGGAAAAGTTCTTGCGGGTGCGTACAACGGAGTTTTTCAAGTGGATGGAGATGAAATAGTTCAAATTGCCAAGAACCAAGAAGTTAGTGCTGTCGCAGCAATCAATAAGGAAGTTATCTTCTCGTCAAAGAGCAAGGTTTTGAAAATCAATAATCAAAAGCAGGAAGAAGTACTTCATTTAAAAGCAGATGATGCCATCTCACTCTTGAAGCACGTACAAAATGGATTTTTAGTCGGAACAAAATCGGGTGAGTTGTACCAAAATCAACTAGACTTAGGAATCTTTGACAAGATAGCAAGTTTCAATAGAGCTTTATTTGACATAGTAGAAGTTAATGATGGTTATCTACTCGCTACTGATGGGAATGGACTTCTTAAGTTAAACAAAGATTTTAAAATTATAGAGACCTACACAGAGAATGACGATGAACCTGATTCCATAACAAGTAATGGTGTTTATGATATTTCAATTGCAGATTCTGAAAAATTTTGGATTGCTACCTATGGCGGTGGTGCTTTAAGCCTTAAGACCAATACTTCATCCTTTAATGTAGTCAAGCATGAAGTTAATAATGAGAATAGCCTAAAGACTAATTCTACACGGGCAATAATTCAAGATCGATTAGGAAATGTATGGTACGGAACCAGAAAAGGCATAAGCATCAATTACACTAATGGCAATTGGAAACATATTCCTTCCTTAGAACAAAGCCAAGAGGAGTCTGTCATTTTAGACCTCATTAGGGATGGAAATTATGTTTGGGCGGCATCATATAACCACGGGCTTTTTAAGATTGACATCACATCGCTTGAAATTAAAAGCTTTAGGGAAAGGCTCATTGAGTCTGATGTCGCCAGCAAAGTTTATGCTTTAGAATTTGATGAACAAGGCAGGCTCTGGGCTGGTGGGCTCGATGGTAAGCTTGCAGTCATAGAAAATGATCAGGTGATAGATTCATACGACGTTAGACTTATAAGAGACCTAAGTTTTTTCAAGGGAAAGATGTACGCTGCAGGTCGCCAGGGATTGACAGAAATTGATGAAAACAAAGTCAGAAAAATCAATAAAGTCAATGATAACGCTAAGCTCAACTTTTCTACTTTAAGTCACATAACTTCATGGAACGACGAGCTCATCATAAGTTCAACCGGTAATGGATTAATATTCTATCAACCTCTAAATAAGACCGTTAACGCACTCACCTTTGAATCTGCTTCGGCTAGCAACGTAGTGCAGAGCGCCATTGCCGTAAGGCCAGATCAATTATGGGCTGCAACCACAAATGGGTTGATTAGGATAACTCTTTCATCCAGCGACACCTTAATTCACAAGTACACAGAAGAATCTGGGACTGCTTCAAATGAATTTAATATAGGAAGCGTCACAAAGCTAGATGATGGCAACTTGGCATTTGGAGGTGTAAATGGGGTTACGATCTTTGATCCTGAAAACATCTCTTTTGAATCAGAACTTCCTAAGATTTATCTACAAGAGTTTCGACTGTTTGGAAAAAAAATAAATCCCGAAACTGAAAAATCGCCTCTGCAGAAAAGTGTTTTGGTCACAGATGAAATATCATTGAATTATGATCAGAATTCTTTTGGGTTTGATTTCAAAGGCATCTCTCATGAATTTAATGGTAATTTGCTCTATTCATGGAAATTAGAAAATTTTGACGAGAACTGGTCGAGTCCTTCGGATAACAATCTTGCTAATTACACTAACCTTGAACCAGGCAAATACAAGTTTCAGGTCATCGCCATCGATCCCCTAGGACAAAGTAGCGAGGTACGGACAGTTTCTATTGAAATTACAACACCATGGTATTTCACGTTCTGGGCATTCTTGATCTACTTCATCCTTTTAGTTTTAGCCATACTTATTTCAGTAAGAGTAATTAGGGTCTTGATCAAAAAGAAAAATGCCGATGAGCAAATCGCATTCTTCAACAATGTGACCCATGAAATAAAAACTCCGTTGACGATCTTGTTATCTTCATTAGAAAATGAGACCCGCACGGCTGAAGGAACTCAAGAAAGTCAAAATCAAATCAAGAATACGGTCAAGAGGATCAATTCACTTTTTGAGCAGATGCTTAATTTTCACAAGGTCACCTCACAGAACAGTATTGAACAGCACTTGAAAGAAATCAATCTGAGACAGCATTTCAGTCAGATCAAAAAAGATTTCCAGCCCCTACTCGCGGAGCGAAATCTGAAACTGGAAATAGACCTTAATCTTAAAGAAGATTATTTTTACCACGATCGTGATATATTTGACAAGGTAATTCTCAATCTTCTGACTAACGCGATTAAATATTCCAATGATGGCGGATTCATTAAAATTGTAGCAGATAATCGCAACGGTGAACTATTAGAGCTACGCATCCAGGATCAAGGTATCGGTATACCACAAGACCAGCAAAAACACATACTCAACAAATATTATCGCGCCCGCAACGTTGCAAACAGTCAGCGACCCGGTACTGGTCTAGGGTTAGTTATGGTGAAAAAGCTCATTGAACGCACCGATGGAACTATTTCCTTCAAAAGTGTCGAGAATCAGGGAACAACGTTTTTTGTGAGTTTGAAAAATCTAAAAGAAGATTTTGAACGCAAGGAAACTCATAAGCAAACGGACATTTCAAATGACCCCATCCAGGATCAAGACCTTCAAGAAGAGCTTTTAAACTACTCAGACTCTAAGATTCTAGTCGTTGAAGATAACGATGACCTGCGCCAGATCATGGTAGACAGATTAAGTAACTATTTCCAGGTATTTGAAGCTGCAAATGGTAAGGAAGGATTTGATCTGGCGCATCAGCAATTTCCAGATTTGATTCTATCCGACCTGATCATGCCAGAGATGGACGGTCTTCAAATGGCTCAAAAAATTAAGGAGGACATTAATCTCAATCATATACCTGTCTATCTACTCACGGTACTGCAAAATTCAAAACAGAAGATGGAAGCCCTAGAGGCCGGTATCGCAGAGTATATAGAAAAACCGGTAGATTATCGACTCATGATCATCAAGATCATCAACTCGCTCAAATTCCAGCGACAATTGCGTGAAAAGTACCGCCATGAGCAAGATCAGGACACGGCATCCTTATTTAAAAACGAGCAGGATAAGGAGTTTTTGGAAACTTTGGAAAACAACGTTCTGAAAAATCTAGGTGATGACAACTATGGCGTCAATGACTTGAGCGCCTCTATGGGCATGAGCCGTACCTCACTCTACATGAAACTTAAAAACCTGATCGACATGTCCCCACAGGACTTTGTCATCAGTACTAAATTGAAATTGGCTAAAAAACTCCTACTGCAAGGTGATCTAAGCATAAAGGAAGTGGCATTTCAATGTGGTTTTTCTAATCCAAAATACTTCAGCACCTCGTTCAAGAAGTTTTACGGTACCACTCCTTCAGGCTATATCGATAGTCTCAAAAAGTAATGAAAGGATCTCGCTTTCGCGAAAGCGGAACAATGAAAATTCATATCCATATTAGTATAATCAGGGCTGAAAGAGAGCTTCTGGGTTATTATAGATCATGATTTTTGACGCGCAATATTTGTCAAAACAACATTATCAGGGTCGCAAAATCAGCATATCGCAAAAGGAACTATAAGCTTTTCGTAAAGATAAGCCTCTGTATTCCAGTACATAGACAATATTCGAACCTATTGCGACAACTTTTAAAACGATGTTAAAGTCGTATAAAGCTAAATTGCTGGTCAAATTATTCACTCGATGAAACAAATTCTAACTATCCTGTTTTTGGCTGTGGCTACTATAGCGTTTTCGCAGGGAACTATTTCTGGAACCGTAGTAGATGAAAATCAAGAGCCCCTGCTGGGAGCCGCGATTACTATCACGGGAACCACTACCGGATATATTGCTGATATCAATGGAAAGTTCAGCGTGCCGGTCACTGAGTTTCCCGTTTCCATCACGATCAATTATCTGGGATACTTACCCAAGGACATAGAAGCAACCACAGCTGGTGATCTAGGAACAATCCAACTAGAACCTAAATCAGAAAAATTAAGCCAAGTCGTAGTGATAGGTTACGGGTCGGTTCAGAAAGGGGAACTTACCGGCGCCGTGGGAACCATTGATCCAGATGAAGATGCAATCGATAACAATAACAACCTAGAACAATTAATTCAAGGTCGCGTTGCAGGTGTACAAGTGACGCAGACCGGTCGTGATCCTAGCGCACCTGCAAGTATAAGAATACGTGGTATCAATTCACTTACAGGTAATACACAACCCCTTTATGTAGTTGACGGTATCATCATTAATAGCGCAACTGAGGATACTCTAGACCCCTTATCGGGCGGTAGCTCTTATCTAGCACCTCAGGGTGGAATTGCAGGAATAAATCCACGTGACATTGAAACTATTCAGATTTTAAAAGATGCTAGTGCTACAGCTATCTATGGAAGTCGTGGTTCTAACGGTGTCGTGCTTATTACCACAAAAAAGGGTGTCGCGGGAAAGGTTAAGGTAAGCGTCAACCACTCTACCACTATCAGTCAACTGACGAATAATATTGAAGTTTTAGATACTGCGGGCTACATCGACTACCGAAATGAGGAGCGTGCCAATCGCGGTTTTGCACCTGCTTTTTACGTCTATCCTGATGGCTCTTTCGCCAGCTTTCAAAACGATGAGCAATTCATGATCGATAATGCTGATACGATCGAGCGTCTTGAGGGCGTGGACTGGAGCGACGAGATCTACCGCACAGCGATCAGCACAAATACTCGAGTAACCGCCTCTGGTGGTAGCGAGGATCATCGTTACTATTTTGCCGCTGGTTATATCGATTCAGAGGGCATCATACCTCGCACGTTTGCCCGCACATCAGATTTTAATGCGCGCCTTACTAACAAATTGAGTGACAAGATTTCACTCGACAGCAAATTTGTGGCATCTTATCAAAACAACAGCGCCAGTAAGGGAACTGAAAACCTAGGTGGAACAAACAATAATATCGTAAGACAAATCATCAACGGTGCACCGATCAGAAATTTTGATGAAGACAATGACAATATTGATTTTGATATATTGATTGATGGTCCTGATGCCTGGATAGAAGGATACGACGACCTCGCAGATGATACCCGATTACTAGGTTCCATTAACCTAGAAGCTGAACTGAGTCCCGTTTTCACTTACCGCTTGAGAACAGGTGCAGATTACAGAAACAAAGTCAGAACGGTCTGGTATGGAAATGAGGTCAATCGAGGGTTTCAAAGAAACGGTGAGGCTGGACGATCTACCTTAGATCGTTTCAGGTTTAACATTGACAACCAATTACTTTTTAAGAAGAAGTTCAATAAAAATCATAAAATCAATGGAACATTAGGTTTTGTGATCGATCGCAGTACCATTGAGAGAACGACTTATCAAGCAACTAATTTTGCTAATCAGGATTTGAGAGCAGATGGAATTTCATTTGGTCAAGCCACAGCGCCCCTATTTTTTGATCGGGAGCGCGAGACCATTCTATCCGGTCTTGCACGACTCAATTATTCTCTATTTAACAAATATCTTTTTACGGCAACCATGCGTGCTGATGGAAGTAGCAAATTTGCTGAAGGCGAGCGCTGGGGATATTTTCCATCTGTAGCTGGGGCGTGGCGTATCGATCGCGAGGGCTGGATGAAGGATTACAACAAATTATCCAACCTCAAGCTGAGAGCCAGCTGGGGTCTTACGGGAAATCAAGGGATACCCAATTACAGATACTTGACGCCTTATGGTCCTACTCAAAGTCCCTATAGTGACGCTTCTGGCAATCCAGAAATCGCCATTGTTCCACTTAACGTAGCTAATCCTGACCTGACCTGGGAAAAAACTTCGCAATACAACGTAGGTCTTGACATAGGTTTTATGGATGAACGTTTCACCGCTACCATAGATGCCTATCAAAAAAATATAAGAGACTTACTTCTCAATGTTGATTTGCCCGGATCTACCGGCTTTGACCGATTTTTTAACAATCAGGGAGAACTCATCAATAAGGGGATTGAACTTGCATTGAGCGCGGATATCATTCAAAGTGAAGATTGGAATTGGAATGTTTTTGGAAACATATCTTTTTATCGCAATGAAATCGGTGAGTTAGGTTTTGAACCTACAATCAATGGAACTATCAACGCACCACATTATTTAGGGAACCAGATATCGGGTGGAAATTTCTTCAAGCAACCAGCTAATATTTTTATAGAAGGTAGATCTGCTGGTTTGTTTTTTGGGCTCGAGACCGACGGTATCATCCAAGACGATTCAGATCTGGAAGATTCCCCTGATTTTAGAGGTCAAGCACCACAATTAGGCGATGTCAAATTAGTCGATCAGAACGGTGATGGCAATATCGATGACGCCGACTTAACCATCATAGGCGATCCCAATCCAGATTTTACCTATGGTTTTGGTTCAAGTTTATCTTACAAAAGATTATCGGTCAGCCTCTTCTTCAACGGAGTCCAAGGAAATGAGATAGCCAATGGAAATTTACTAAGAGAAGCGGTTGCAGATCAAAACGGTACAAACGTGCGCGTAGAAGCTTACCGCGATGCATGGCGACCAGATAATCCTACCGGAAACTTCCCGCGAGTAGCTTATGATCTTACAGATGAAATAGGTTTTACAGACCGTATCGTTGAGGATGGTAGTTTCTTGAGATTGAGTTATGTGACCCTAGGGTATGATATTCCCGTAGATAAAGTCAATTTCATCGATAGCGCCTACATCTCGGTTTCTGGTCAGAACTTGCTACTCATTACCGATTACTCAGGATTTGATCCAGAAGTGGATAGCTTTTCTTTTGATCCTGGACGTGCGGGACTAGACTGGCAGTCTTTTCCTAACTCAAGATCATATCTTTTATCACTAAATGTTTCTTTCTAGATGATACATTCAAAATATTTACAATACAGTTTTATAACTCTGGCAGCCTTCACCCTTTATTCTTGTGAGGATGTTCTTGAAGAGGTACCAGAAACCCAGTTCAGCGATGTACAGCTTTTTAGTACCGAGGCCGGTGTAGAAGGTGCGGTGACCGGAATTTATGAGGCTTACGCTAGCTTTAATTACCACGGTAATCCTTATCACACCCTTTTAGCACCTATCTCTGGTAAGTTTTACAGTTCACAAGGTGCCAGCGAGGACGCTACCAGCCTGAATTGTCAACCCAACAACATCAATCTTGCACGCCTCTGGCCTGGTATGTACACCACGATAAATCGTGCTAATCTAGTTATCGCCAATGTAGAGGGAAATACTGCGCTCGCAAATAGAGACCTGGCATTGGGTCAAGCCTATTTCTTAAGAGCATCAACCTATTTTGACATGGTGCAACTTTTCGGAGATGTTCCCCTAAAAACAGAGCCAACTGAAGATGATAACCTTTTTTTACCTAGAAGCAATAAAGACCTAGTTTATGATCTAATCATAGAAGACTTACAACGTGCAGAACAACTCCTGCCAGAACCGGGAGGAATAGCAACGGGTCGTCCTAGTAAATATGCCGCAATCATGATACTAGCCAAGGTTTATATGAGACTTGCAGGTGAAGATGGCGGCGATCCTACGCTTTGGAACAACGCGAGAGACGAAGCGCTCAAAGTATTTGGCCAATTCAGTTTAACGCCCACCTACGCAGAGCTTTTTAGACAAGGAAATGAAAATACTGTAGAGTCCATTTTTGAAATTCAATATGGTCAAAATGGGGTGGTTAGAACCAGCGACAAAGTGCGTAACTACACTCCTAGAAATAGTGTTTTTGCACCAGACGGTCAATTCACTTTTGGTCGCGTGCGTCCTAATAAAGAAGTATGGGACGATCATAATGCGCAGTACCCTACTGATCCTCGCATCGACGCCATTTTTGTGGCTAATGAGTATTTACTCAATGACGGTTCTACTCAGCGTATCTATCCAGATCGTAATAACGGTAATAACGGCTATGTAGTTCTAGCTAAATATTTTGACAGCGATTACAACGGATCCACCACCAGTCGCAACTTCATAAAACTACGCTATGCAGATTTATTGCTTATGCTTGCTGAGATTGAAAACGAGATCAATGGGCCTAGCGGCGCATATGCCTACGTTAACGAGGTTCTCGCTAGAGCAAGAAATACAGAAAATGGTGTAGCGGCAGAACCTGCGGACTGGTCTGGAATGACGCAAGATGAATTCCGTACGAGGATTTTGAAAGAACGCCAGTACGAGCTGCTGGGCGAGGGTCACGAGTGGTACGATACCAGACGTAGAGGTTATGATTATTTCCTAGAAGAGGTTGTACTTACGCATAACAACAACCCAAATCAAGGAAATAGAGATTATGTCTACCCTACTGATCCTAAAAACATGTTATTACCCATCCCAACAAGTGAAATTTCGGCAAATGCCATGATCTCCACAGATGATCAAAACCCTGGATATTAAAAATTGAGAAGAGGACTAATGAGAATGAACATCAAATCTATTTTTTGCGCATTGGCAATCGCTAGTTGTAGCCTTGTCAGCGCTCAAGATGAGTTAGCAAGTAATGAGGGTAACGCTTTCGCGAAAGCGGAAAACGAAAAAAAACCTCTTTACAAAAATCCAAAAGCACCGATAAACGACCGTGTGAAGGACTTAATGTCCCGCATGACGCTTGAAGATAAAGTGTACCAGATGTGCCAGTACGTAGGGCTGGAACATATGCGTGCAGCAGAAAGTAAAATTTCAAAAGAAGAACTCGATAAAAATGACGCCCTAGGGTTCTACCCAGGAGTGCGCAGCGATAGCGTTGCCAGACTTGCCGAGGCGGGTCACATAGGTTCTTTTCTGCATGTCGTGACACCAGAAGAAGCTAATTATTTACAGCAATTGGTTCAAAAATCGCCACTACAAATTCCGTTATTGATCGGGATTGATGCCATTCATGGGAATGGTCTCGTAGAAGGCGCTACCATCTATCCATCTCCTATATCCCAGGCAGCTACATTTGATGATGAACTGATCAAAGAAGGGAGCCGTCAGACCGCTCTAGAAATGAGGGCTAACGGTATGCATTGGTCATTTACCCCAAATATCGACGTGTTGCGCGATCCACGCTGGGGACGCACGGGCGAGACCTTTGGCGAGGATCCATACCTAGTTGGAAATATGGGTATTGCTACCATTCAAGGTTTGCAATCTGATGATTTTACGGGTAAAGATCACGTCATTGCATGTGCAAAGCACTTAATCGCCGGTAGCCAGTCAGTAAATGGTTTAAACGCCTCCCCTACTGATGTTTCTAAACGAACCCTTTTTGAAGTATTCTTACCGCCCTACCGCCGTGCCGTTCAAGAGGCAAATGTCTTTTCGATCATGGCAGCACACAATGAAGTTGCAGGAATTCCCGGACACATGGATAAATTCATGATGACCGATTTGATGCGTGATCGCTGGGGATTTGAAGGTTTTTACGTGAGCGACTGGAACGATGTTTCTCGTATCGCTTTGTGGCATCATGTGGCTCGCGATTTTAAAGAAGCGACCCAGTTTTCTGTAGGTGCCGGAATGGACATGAATATGCATGGCCCTAAATTTGACAAGCATGTGTTCGCTTTAGTTAAGGAAGGAAAATTACCCATGAGTCGCGTGGATGAAGCTTGTCGCAAGATCCTTGAGACTAAGTTCAAACTGGGACTATTTGAAAATCCATTTGTGGATGAAGATGCTGTTGAGGATATCGCTTTCGCGAAAGCGCACCAACAAAACGCGCTAGAACAAGCTAGAAAAGCTATCGTTTTACAAACCAATAAATCCAACTTCTTACCGCTCAAAAAGAACAGCGGGAAGAGAATTTTTATTACCGGTCCTAACGCAAACAATCAGACCACGCTGGGAGACTGGGTATCCCCACAACCTGAAGATAACATCGTGACCATGTACGAGGGGATCAATCAGTTGGCACCGAAATACGGCTACACGGTCGATTACTACGACAGCGGCGACCGCAGTAAAGAAATAACAAACGAGAGCATTAAAGAAGCAGAAAAACGCGCTGAAAAAGCTGACCTCACGGTGCTCGTGTTAGGTGAGAATTCTTTCCGTCATGACTGGAAAAGAAAAACCACAGGTGAGAACATCGATAGAGCTACGCTGGCCCTATCTGGAAATCAGCTGAAACTTGCACAAGCGGTTATGGCAGCTGGAAAACCTGTAGTAGTGATCTACGTATCAGGGAGCCCCATCGCTGAACCAGAACTCGAAAAAAGAGCAAAAGCAATAATTAATACCTGGGAAACCGGCGCATTTGCAGGACAAGCAGCTGCTGAAATTCTTTTTGGCGAGATCAATCCTTCTGGTAAGTTGCCTTTAACCGTGCCGCGTAGTGTAGGCCAGTTACAAATGGTGTACAACCACAAGCCTACTGCTTACATCCATAAATACAATACTGAAAAGAAAGTGCCGCTGCATCCATTTGGCTACGGATTGAGCTACACCACTTTTGAGTTGGGTGCCCCTCAGCTTTCTAAAACTTCATTTACCTCGCTTAACGATGAGATTATGGTGAGCGTGGAAGTGAAAAACACAGGAGAAATGGACGGCGAAGAAGTCGTACAGCTATACATACGTGACGAGCGCAGCTCATTTACACGTCCAGTCAAAGAACTGAAGGGTTACAAACGTATTGCTTTGAAGGCTGGCGAGACAAAAACCGTACAAATCCCGATTAATGCTGAGAGTCTTGCCTTCTACGACAAGGATTACAATTTTGTAGTTGAAGAAGGAGACTTCACAATAATGACGGGCAATTCCAGCGCTGATAAAGATTTAAAGAAAACGACGCTTACAGCAACACAACACCTCATCGTAGAACAAGCAAAATAAAATGAAGAAACTCATTATCATATTTCTAATCCTATCGGCAGCAACTTTTCAAGCTTGTAAAACAGCGACTGCATCTGAAAGCGAGACAGATCTAGAAACAAAAGAAGATTTTAAGCAGCCTAATGTCGTGTACATCATGGCAGACGACCTGACCATACAGGCGATAAGTGCCTATGGTGGTCTGTTTACAGAATTGGCACCCACGCCTAACATTGACCGCATTGCTAATGAAGGAATGTTGTTCCAGGACGCAATTTGTACTAATGCTATCTGTGGGCCTAGCCGCGCGGCAATTTTAACGGGAAACTACAGCAATCGCAATGGTTACTACAAAAACGAGAGCGGAGGAAAGTTTGACGAGACCCAATGGACTTTTCCGCAAGAATTTCAGAAAAACGGTTACCAGACGGCACTTTTCGGGAAATGGCATTTAGGAACAGAGCCGCAGGGATTTGATGTTTTCAAATATCATAACAGCGCGGGACAGCAAGGTCACTACTGGGATCCCGTGTACAACATCAACGGTGAGGATACAAAACTAGAAGGCTACGCAACTAACTTAAGTACTGATTTTGCAATGGATTGGCTACAGAAAGGTCGTGATAGCGCAGCGCCATTCCTTATGGTTTTACAGTACAAGGCACCTCATAGACCCTGGCAACCTGATGAGAAATATGAGGATTTATGGGAAGATATTGAAATGCCTTATCCAGCGACTTTTAATGATGACTATAAAGGTCGAGAGCTTACCGCTGGCGATACTGAAATGACTATGGATTACTTTTCACGTCGCGACATGAAGTTTGAGGAACCTGAAGGTTTAAAAGGACGTGAAAAGATCAAATGGGCATTTTACGGTGCTAAAAGAGGGGAAATCGTTCAGCCTGAGGGCATGAGCGCTGAGGAAGGACGCAAATGGCGTTATCAGATCTACATCAAGGATTACCTCGCCTGCGTGAAGTCTGTAGATGACAACGTGGGGCGCGTATTGGATTATCTCGATCAAAACAATTTAACTGAGAATACCGTAGTTGTTTTAACCTCAGATCAAGGTTTCTATCTAGGAGAACATGGTTTCTTTGACAAACGATTTATCTATGAAGAAAGCGCGCGTATGCCTTTTATGGTGCGCTATCCTAAAATGATAAAAGCTGGGACCCAGAACGAGGACGTGATCGCAAACATTGATTTTGCACCTACATTACTCGATTTAGCTGGAATTCAAACTGATCAGGATATGCACGGTAAGAGTTTTACCACGCTACTAGAGGGTGAGACTCCAGACGACTGGCAGCAAGCGACTTATTACCATTACTATGAGTGGCCTTACTGGCACCATGTGCAGCCGCATTACGGTATCCGTACACAAGATTACACGCTAGCGCATTTCTATTACAATGTGGATGTCTGGGAACTTTATGACTTGAAGAAAGATCTGCAGCAGATGAATAACATCATTGATGATCCCGCTTACGCGAAAACGGTAACAAGATTAAAATCCCAACTTAAAGACTTGATGGTTAAGTACGAGAACGACAAGTCTCTAGAGGATTTCAGGATGATTACCGATACCGATTTTGGCTCGATTGTCGATAAAAAGGATAGCGAGACCAGCGTTCAGGACGTACTGACAGGAAAAGACAACGATTGACCTATTGAATTAAGAAAATGAAAAACAACATCACTTTTGGACTTTTGGCGCTGGCCATCCTTTTTGCTTGTGCAGGAAAAAAGGTCAATCCAGACAGCAACAGCAATGCTCAAAACATGGCTGCCAAAGAAACGACTTCGCAAGCTCAAAAAAAGAATATTCTTTTTATCGCAGTTGATGATCTCAAGCCGCTTTTGAGCAATTATGGCGAGACACAAATGAAGACGCCCAACTTTGACCGTCTTGCGGCAATGGGGGTTACCTTTACTAATGCTCACGTGCAATATGCTGTATGTGGTCCTTCTCGAGCGAGTGTGATGACGGGAACAAATCCTGATCGTACTAAGGTGTGGGATTTGCATACAAATTTTCGCGAAAGCGCACCCGATCTTATCTCAATGCCAGAGCACCTCATCTCTCAAGGTTATGAAAGCACAGGTGTAGGTAAAATCTACCACAAGGGATCTTCTTCAGAAGGTCATGATGGGAAAAGCTGGTCAATTGATCATAAATTGCCCAAGGACTTTGACGATGCATACGGCCAGCCCGCCTGGTATTTCTACCAAAATCTAGAAAACAAAAAACGTCTAGCAGAAATTGAAGCCGAAGCTGAGAAAAAGGGTATCACTAAGCACGGCAAACTGCGCAACTATGTTTTCAAAAGGTTCAAACCTAGTACAGAAAGTGCCAACGTACCTGACGAAGCTTATTCTGATGGTCTGTATACGCAAACTGCACTCAAGAAATTGGATAAACTTGAAAAGGGTAATAAACCATGGTTTCTTGCCGTAGGTTATCAGAAACCACACCTGCCTTTTGTAGCCCCTCAAAAATACTGGGATCTCTACGATCGTGATAAAATTGAGCTGGCTGAATTCCAGCAGCTGTCAGAAGGTACGCCCAAGTTTGCTTTTCACAACTTTGGTGAGTTACGATCATATACAGATATCGATAATGACCTGAGACAGGGAATGGTGATGGATGAGGATAAACAACGTGAACTCATTCACGGTTATATGGCTTGTGTATCTTACATCGACGCCCAGCTGGGTAAATTACTGGACGATCTAGAAAGAAGAGGAATTGCAGATAATACTGTAATAGTTCTTTGGGGAGATCATGGTTTTCACCTAGGCGATCATACTGAGTGGTGCAAACATTCCAATTTTGAACAAGCAACCCGAATTCCTCTTATGTTTTCTGGACCTGGTGTTGCAAAGGGTAAGAAAGTAGATGCACCAGTCAATCTTGTAGATGTCTTCCCTACCTTATTTGAATTGGCAGGAGTACCACAAAGCACTCAAACCGATGGAAAAAGCCTTGTTCCAGCCCTAGATAATGACCCTACTACTAGTCTAGACATGGATTATGCCTACTTCCAGTACAGCCGTGGACCTAGAATGGGTTATGGGATACGTACCGATCGTTTCCGTTACATCGAGTGGCATGGTGATAATTATAGATCAAATAAAAAATACGATACAGGCAATATAAAAGGTCGTGAAATGTATGATTTAAAAAATGACCCACTTGAAACACGCAATGTGGTAAAAGATGATACCTACAAAAGCGAAATGCTTGCATTAAAAGAAAAATTGAAAACTCACTTAATCCAAATGGGAAAAAATCAGTCCTAAGGACTCGTAGAAATCTCTAATGATTTTAAAACTTTTATGAAAAAACTATTTTTTGTTTTTGCTCTGGTAGGTGCTTTTATGCAAGCGCAGGAAAGACCTAACATTTTGATCATCCACACCGATGATCTAGGCTACCATGATCTGAGCATTACAGGCTCACAATTATACGACACGCCACATATTGATCAATTGGCAAAAGATGGAGTACAGTTTACAAATGCCTATAGCAGCTACCCGCGTTGTACACCATCACGTTACGGAATGCTTACAGGAACTTATCCAGTAAACGAGGATAAAGGATTTCTAGGTGGTATTCCAGATGATAAAAATCTGATAAAGCAATTTGTTGAAGCAGGATATGCGACTTCTTACACGGGAAAATGGCACTTGGGAAAAGATGCCAGCAGCCCTCAAAATTTTGGATTTACGCATACTTATGCTGCAAATGAAGCTGGAGGAGTTGGGCAACGCTTCTACCCTTTCAACACCCAGAAAAATGGAAAAGAGTCTAAGTATCAAATTCCCAATATCAAAGAAGATGGTAAAGAAGGTGATTATGTAAGTGACCTGCTCACTAATGCCACCATGAGCTTTATGGAAGAGCAAGCTGGGAAGAAGCCCTTTCTAGCTGTACTTGCATTTTATGCAGTTCACACGCCATTGCAAGCCAAATCTGAAGACAAAAAGCGTAACGCTAAGCAGCTCAAAGACATGACTTTTGAGGGACCTGACTACATAGAGCAAGGTGGTGGACGCAACAAACAGCATCAGGATAATGCTGATTATGCGGGTATGGTCGAGAATGTGGATGAGAATGTAGGTCGCCTGCTTCAAAAATTAAAGGATCTCAATATCGATAAGAATACCATCATCGTCTTCAGTAGCGACCATGGTGGACTTTCTAACGATGGTAATAAGCGCGAGCGTGAACTCGCCACCTCAAATCTGCCACTCAAAGCTGGAAAAGGCTGGTTGTATGAGGGCGGCATTCGTGTTCCGCTATTTGTAAAATGGGCGGCAGAAATAGAGCCACGTGTGGATCAACAATCTATCGTCGTAGGAATGGACATTTTCCCCACTCTACTCGATCTAGCGCTGGATCAAAAGGTTGACGGTCTAGATGGTCAAAGTTTTGAAAAAGTGCTGCGTGCCGATGATACTTGGGATGACCGCACCGTCTTCTGGCACAGTCGTAAGGCGCGCCCACACTCGACTGGTGATGCTAAAATGAGTGCAGTACGCAGCGGTGATTATAAACTCGTTCATTATTTCAAGGAAGATCGTTATGAGCTTTACAACCTCAAAGAAGACATCGGCGAGCAAAATGATTTAAGCACCGCTAATCCTGAGATGTTGGCAACGCTTTCGCGAAAGCTTAAAGACTGGAAAAAAGAGTATCTCGTCCCTGAAAAAATGGACATGTGGAAAAATCAACGTGCGCAGATGAAAAAAACGAAATCAGGCAAAAAGAGGAAAAACGGCAAGAAAAAAGGTAAAAAGAAGAAAGAAAAGCAATAAACAATTATCATGATCTCAAGAATCTCTTTTTCTATATTGTTTTGTCTGTTCAGCTTATTAAGCGTACACGGGCAACAGACCGGTGCATATAGTGATGAAACTAAGAAAGAGAAGGCCGAACGAATGGATTGGTACGACAATGCGCGTTTCGGTTTGTTTATCCATTGGGGTGCGTATAGCGTTTTAGATGGTGAATATGCTGGCAAGACACAGAAAGATCCTAAGGGCGAGTGGATCATGCGCAATCTGCGTATTCCCGTACAAGAGTATCGGGATAGTGTTGTGAATAAATTTAATCCTACAGATTTTAACGCTGGAAAATGGATGGATCTCGCAGAACGGGCTGGAATGAAATATGTGGTAATGACCACAAAGCATCACGATGGATTTGCCCTGTTTGACTCTGAAACCAGCGATTACAATATTATTGACGCCACAGATTATAACAAAGACATCATCAAGGAACTGGCAGAAGCATGTGATGAGAAAGATTTGAAATTTGGCGTGTATTATTCGCAAGCTCAGGACTGGTACCATCCTGGCGGTTTTAAACCCGATCAAAGATGGGATGCAGCTCAAGAGGGAAGCTATGAAGAATATTTTAATACCGTCGTTAGCGGTCAGGTTTCACAATTATTTACAAATTATGGTGATATCTCATTGATATGGTGGGACAGCGCTAGAGCAGTTCAAAATGAGCAATTGGCTAATGATGTAGGAAAACAACTGGTGTCTCTACAACCTGGTATCATCGTTAATTCAAGACTTAGTCCATCAGCAAAAGGGGATTTCAACTCTTTTGAGCAAGTCATACCAGGTGTGGTCTCTAAACCATACAATGAGCTGTGTCTAACCCACAATAGATCCTGGTCATATAGAGAAAATGACAAAGAATGGAAATCGCCTCAATTTGTGCTTAAAACGCTTACCCACATGAACAGTCTGGGTAGTAATTTTCTGTTCAATGTAGGACCAGATCCTAACGGTAAATTTCCAAAGGAAGCAGTTGAAACACTAGAATACATTGCCGACTGGATGGAAAGCAACAGCGAGTCCATTTACGGTACAGAGGCATCGCCTTTTTACAAACTCGATTTTGGTGAAGCATCTATTAAAGATACAGCAGACGGTCACAAGCTGTATTTATTTGTTTACGACTGGCCTCAAGATGGACATCTAGAAATAAAAGGTTTAAAAAATAAACCTGCAAAAGCTAGAATTTTACAAAATGATATTTCAGTTGATTTTCAGGAATCTGAAAATGGCCTTGTCTTAAAAAACTTACCTCAATCGGCACCACACGATGCGGTTACCGTAATTGCTCTAGAAATCAATGAGCCTCTAGACATTGATGCAGGCTATTTAGCTCCCGACCAAAACGGAACCGTAAGCCTGACACCAGAGACAGCATTGTTCACCACAAAACCACAGTACGACTGCATTCCCGAGTTAAAAGAGATTAATGGGAGAAAGCGTATCACTAACTGGAAGAATTGTTTTCCACACCCGCGATTTAAGAATACAGGGAATAAAGCACATTGGAAAGTAGAGCTGTCAAAAGCTGGCAAATACCAAGTAAGCATTGAATATTCCACCAATCAGGAAGGGAACATTGTAACCTTATCCGGAAAAAATAAGCTTAAAAAGAACCTGGCAAATACAGGCGGCCTAGAGACTCTACAAACCGAAGAATTGGGAATTATCAATCTATCTAAAGGTATCAATACTATAACTTTTACAGGTGGGAAGAAGCAAGAATTTTGGGATGAAGTACAACTAGGTACGATTACACTTAAACCGATAGATTAATTATTTGAACGTATATGAGGCATTCACATTTAAAGGTAGAAATTAAGGCTTTGCTCATTCTTGCCGTGTTGATCATTTCTTCAGTAGCCTTTGCCTCTACAGTTGATCAAACCAGAAAAGATAAGAAAATTAAAATCTTTATTCTCGCAGGTCAGTCTAATATGGATGGTCGTGCAAAAGCCAGCGGACTATCTGAGCATGATAAGTTGCGACTGGTAAAGGCACAAAAAAATGTCACCCTTTACTACAATGGCACCGAAGGACGACCACTAGATACCACGAAAGTTGCCAATCATACTGCCAGAAAGTTCGGAGCCGATTATCTTTTTGGACCAGAGTTGTTTTTTGGTATCGAGATGTCTGAAAAGTATCCGGACCATGAGATCATTTTGATTAAAAGATCGCTAGGTGGCATGTCACTTTACGGCGCCTGGAACCCTAATTGGGATGCAGAGAAAGCTGAAAAAATCAAAGAAGCAAATAAGCCTAAACTTTACAGCTTACTTATACGTGACATTCAGAAAGTTTTAAAAAGTCTAGAACCTAATTCTTTTGAAATCGAGGGAATGTTATGGGTACAAGGCGAGAGTGATAGTGGTAAAAAAGGTGGGCTTGAACCTCGTGAAGAATATGAGCAAAACCTAAAAAATCTAATTTCTAAGATTAGATCAGATCTAGATCGACCTGAACTACCCTTCTTGATTTTTCAAGTAGGTCATGGTAAAGTAGTAAAAGCTATGCAAAAAACCGCTGCCGAAGATGCTAATGTAGTCCTGATCCCACAAGTTGAAGATCAAAATTCAGCTTTTTATTTTGAGCGTAACCCGCCGCCTATAGGTCATTATGTTACTGAAAGCATGAAAAAAATTGGCACCTATTTTTTTGAGTTTTACATGAAAGAATTTGCTGAATGAAAATATCGATAAAATATATTCTCATTCTCATAGTGGTTCAACTCATCATCAGTTGCGGCACAAAAGTCACGCAAGAGAGCGTAGCCTCTGTCGTAAATCAGTCACCTAATATCCTTATTCTTCACGTCGACGATTTGGGTTATCATGATCTAAGTATCAACGGTTCTGAAATTTATGAGACGCCTAATATTGACCAGCTGGCAAAAGAAAGCGTGCGATTTATTAATGCCTATGCTAACTATCCACGTTGCGTGCCTTCCCGCTACGCGATGATGACCGGCAGCTATCCTATTCAAGATGGTCAAGTACCCGATGATGGTTTTAAGATTGGAAACATTGCAAAGAATAAAAATCACGTGTTGGCACTTAAAGAGGCTGGTTACGATACCGCTTATTTTGGTAAATGGCACTTGGGCGATGACCCGGTGGAAATGGGATTTGATAAAAGCGTAGCTGCTGGTAAAGCAGGTTCACCCATTTCTTTTATTTACCCATTCAATGTTCAAAAAAGGGGAAATGGAAAGTCAAAAAAAGCACCGATTGAAGGACTTGATGCTTATGCAAAAGAGGGTGATTATCTAACAGATATCATGACCGATAGATTGCTGGATCATATCGAAAATCGCAATGCTGACACACCTTTTATGACCCAATTCAGCTTTTATGCGGTACACCAGCCACTTGAGGCAAAACAAGCTGATATAGACCGAAATAAAAAACAGATTAACGCTTATGATTATGGTGATCAACCTGAATACATCAATGAAGGTACTGGTCGCACTAAAATGCGTCAGGACCACCCTAGATACGCTGCAATGGTCGAGATCTTAGATCAAAATGTGGGTCGCATCATCGCAAAACTCAAGCAAGAAAGATTATATGACAATACCATCATCATCTTTTCTAGCGATCACGGCGGTTTAAGCAATGACGGGACAAAACAGCGCGATCTTGCCACCAGTAATTATCCGCTGCGAGCAGGAAAAGGCTGGTTGTATGAAGGCGGGATCAAAGTGCCACTTTTTGTAAAATACGGCGATCAGTCTGTGGCTCGGGAAGAGAATTCGCTTGTTGCGCTTATGGATATCTACCCGACGCTGGTGGACCTGACCAGCCAGAAAGATTTAAATACAGATGGTAAATCCATCACACCTCTTTTAAGTGGAAAGGAAAGCTGGAATGAGCGCACTATTTTCTGGCATAGCGAGAAGGCTCGGCCCAGAAATACGGGCGACACAAAATCATCTGCGGTGCGCAAGGGTGACTATAAGCTGATCCATTGGTATAAAGAACCTAGAGTAGAATTGTATAACATAGCTCTAGATCCTAGCGAGCAAAACGACTTGAGCAAGCAGAAACCTGAACTTACATCACAGTTACTGGCTGAATTAAATAATTGGAAAAATAGTTTTCAAAAATGATTTTGAACGTTAAAAATAATATGCTGGTAACCGTGATTTTGGGATTGTTCGCTTTCGCGAAAGCGTGCCAAGCACAACAACCTACCGCGCTGGAAAACTTGATCAAGACCGAGCGGTTGCAATACCTGACGACAAATAACCCAAATGCGAGCATCGAGCACGTGATCGAAAAAGACACCATGGTGCACATTTTTAGCACCATGGAGCAACCAAAGTTTATCTATAAAATGGGGACTGCCCTACCCTTAAAGAAGGAAAACATCGCCAAGGGAAGGATCGTGCTGCTTAGTTTTGATGCCATGACGCGCAAGAGCAGTGAGGAAACTGGTGAGGCAAAACTGATGATCCAGCTGCGCCAGGGTGCAACATTCAAGGAAAATCAAGATCGAGTTCTTAATTTAGGATCAAGCTGGAAGCGCTACCATATCCCCTTTGAAACTGAAATGAAAGTTGCAAAAGAAAATCTGGGGATCGTTTTTCAATACGGATTTGAACCACAAAGTTTTGCCGTTAAAAATTTATCGCTTGTAGTCTATCCAGACGGCACGCGATTAGATGATGTTCCACGTACAGCGACTACTTATATAGGCATGGAACCCGATGCTGAATGGCGAGCGGCGGCGCAAAAACGTATTGAAAAACTGCGCATGAGCGATTTTAAAGTCACATTTGACAGCAATCGCAAACATAAAAACGGCGAGGTCAAAATTGAGTTGGTCAGACATTACTTTCCTTTTGGAGTCGCTGCCCATGCAGAACAAATCTTGAACGATGACGATCTTTATAAGCGCATAAAAGAAAATTTTGGGCTAGTTGTTCTAGCAAACGATTTGAAAATAAAAGCATGGTCCAATAAAAATAAACGTGAACAAGCGCTTAAGGCAATCGATAAATTAAGAGCAGATAACATCAACGTAAAAGGTCATGTGCTGATCTGGCCTGGTTATCAATATACCACCAGCGGTGCCAAAAAAGCCGCTAAAGAAGGTGCGGAAGCCTTAGAGACTTTTATGGAAAATCACGTGCGCAGTATTTTAAAACTGACTGAAGGAAAAATCACACATTGGGACGTTACCAATGAAACCTATACCAATCAAGATTTCCAGAAAGTTACAGGCAACGAGGAAATTCTCTACGAGGGTTTCAGAATTCTTAGAAAGCAACAACCTCATGTAGGCCGATTTACCAATGAATACGGGATCATCAGTAAAGACGGGATCGACCACAAGAAAATAGAATGGTATCGAGATTATATCAAGCGCGTGGATGAAAACACCGATGGTGGCGTGACCGGCATAGGAATACAGTCACACATAGGTACAGATTTGACACCGCCAGAGCGAGTATTAGAAATATTGAATTACTATGCGGCGCTGGGCAAACCCATCAGCATTTCAGAATTTACGATGGATGTAAAAGATCCAGAAGTGCGTGAAAAATACACTCGTGATTTTATCACAGCAGCTTTTTCACATCCTAATGTGAGCGAATTTCTATTCTGGGGATTTCAGGAAGATGGTCGTAAGAAAGTGGATATTTATGAGAAAGATGGCGGCATCGGTGAGATGGGGAAAGCGTTTTTCTCGCTGGTCAACGATCAATGGAAAACTCAAGTAAAGGGTAAGGTCGCTGATCTGGATGGTAAGTCATTCAACGGTTTTCAGGGTCTGTATAAATATGAGGTGATGGTTGAAGGCGAAACAAAAACAGGTTATTTTGAAGTACTGCCGCGACAGGAAAACGACATTGAAATAAAACTATGACGCGGCGACTGATCCTGATTTTATCGTTTTTAGCTAGCTTAAATTCTTGCGCTCAACAACCAAACGCTAAAACAAAACAGGGTACAGCAACTAAACACCCCAACATTCTCTGGATTGTTTGTGAAGACATCAGTCCGATGTTGTCATTTTATGGCGATCAAACGGCTAAAACGCCGGTTTTAGATCAATTGGCAGAAGAAAGCATAGTTTATGACAATGCTTTTGCGGTCGTAGGGGTTTGTGGGGCTAGTCGTTCTTCCATCATTACTGGAATGAACCCTACGAGTTTAGGAACCATGCATATGCGTACTGGCCGTGATATTCAATCCTGGGGAAAACGGGAATATAATACAGAAACTGGAATAAAAGATCTTGACGGCAAGGATGTGATCCAATACAGCGCCGTCATCCCAGAAGAAGTGCGCTGTTTTCCAGAATTGTTGCGCAAGGAAGGTTACTTCACTTCAAACAATCAGAAGACGGATTACCAGTTTGCTGCGCCAGTCACGGTCTGGGATCAGAATAATGCCAAGGCGCATTGGCGCAATCGTGCAGATGGTCAACCGTTCTTCTCGGTTTTCAATTTTAATGTGACCCATGAGAGCCAGATCTGGAAACGCGCTGATGAGCCGCTTACCGTATCACCAGATAGCGTTCCCATTCCGCCCTATTTTCAGGACACACCCATTTCTAGACAAGATATAGCAAGAGTTTACAGCAATATTGAGACGCTGGACAAACAAGTAGGAAAATTGATCGATCAGCTCAAAGCCGATGGACTTTATGACGACACCATCATCTTTTTTTATAGCGATCACGGCGGCCCGCTACCTAGACAGAAACGCGAGTTGTACAACAGCGGATTGCACGTTCCTCTGATGGTTAAAGGCATTAATGGAAAAACGGGTAGAAGTACTAGAATGACTTCATTTATTGATTTGGCACCCACGGTTTTGAGTTTGGCACAGGTGCAAATCCCAAATTACATTCATGGGAATGCTTTTATGGGACTACAAGCTCAAGATAATAGAGATTATGTCATAGGAACCAGCGACCGTTTTGACGGTTTTACGGACCGTAGTCGTACAGTTTTTACTGAAGATTTCATTTATATTGAGAACGACTTTCCAGAGAAAACCTGGTATAAAGAAATTGAGTACCGCAAGAATGTGCCCATGATGGTTGAAATGTTACGCTTTCGCGAAAGCGAACAACTCAACAAAACACAACAGAAATGGTTTCAAGACAAACCCAAAATTGAGCTTTACGACAGAAAATCAGATCCCCACAATCTAAATAATCTGGCGACTGACCCCAATTACTATGGTGTAGTTGAAATACACCAAAAAATCTTAAGCAAATGGCGCGAGCAGTATCAGGATTTAGGTTTGCTATCAGAAGCTCAATTGATTGAGCAAATGTGGCCTAATAAAAAGCAGCCTATCACTAAAAATGTGACGGTAAAAGATAAGGACGGTAAAGTAGTTTTGAGCTGTAAAACCCCTGGAGCATCTATTGCATATTTAATAAAGGATGAATGGAACGAGCAGATTGATTTTAACAGCGGCTGGCAGGTTTATCATGAACCTATCACCATTGAAGAAGGTCAAATCCTCTACACCATGGCGCAGCGCATAGGATTTAAGGAGAGTAAGATCGATTTTAAGCAATGGTAGGTTTCAGAATAGCGGTTGTTTTCGTTTTGCTGACTATTTTTTGTAGCTGTCAAGAAAAGCAGACGGTAGAAGAGAAAATTCAACGACCTAATGTTTTGCTGCTCTACATGGATGATCTGCGACCTCAACTAGGGATTTACGGTGCAAACCAAATGATCACGCCTCATCTGGATCAACTTGCCGCTAAGGGTACGATTTTTAGCAATGCTTATTGTAATGTTCCGGTTTGTGGTGCCTCACGAGCTAGTATGCTTACAGGAATGCTGCCTAATAAAGATCAGTTTTTAGATTACAAAACTTTTGTAGAACAAGATGCACCAGAAGCGATCACACTACCTCAATTGTTTAAGAAAAATGGCTATACAACAATTTCAAACGGGAAGATCTACCATCATCTGGACGATCGCATCTCAGATTGGGATGAGATTTATCGGCCTTATGCATTTGAGGAAAATGATGAGGGTTTAAGCCCCACAGATTGTTGGCAGTCGATTTGGAAAGATTATCAAACACCAGAAAACCGCAAGAAATATCAAGAAACAGGTACGGGACCGGCTTATGAAAGCGCACCCGTAGCCGACTCCGTTTACATTGACGGGATGATGACTGAAAAAGTTTTGCGGGATCTTCAAAAAATCAAAAACTCAGAACGACCATTTTTCTTGACTGCTGGATTTATCAGTCCGCATCTGCCATTTAATGCGCCGAAGAAATATTGGGATCTGTACAATCGTGACGATGTTAGACAGCCTGAGAATTACGACTTTATTCCTGAAAACGCACCAAATCAAAGCATCAGCAACTGGTTTGAGATGCGCGCTTATTCAAATATTCCTAAAAAAGGTGAAGTTCCTGACTCGCTGGCCATCGATTTAATCCACGGTTATTATGCAACGGTAAGCTATACGGATGCGCTGGTGGGCAAAATTATGGATGAATTGAAACGATTGAAATTAGATCAATCAACAATCGTAGTTCTTGTTTCCGATCATGGTTATCATTTACAAGAACACACCATGTGGGCTAAATTTACGCCTTATCGCGTCGCAGCTCAGGTACCGCTGGTGATTGTGAATCCGCTTATGGAAGAGCAGGTAGATCAACACGATAGTTTATTGAGTCTGGTGGATCTTTACCCTACGCTTTCTGAACTATGTGATCTGAATGGCGTTCCTAGTGCGCAATTGGACGGTAAAAGTTTCGTTTTCGCTTTAAGCGAAAATGGAAAATCCATCAATGATCACGTTTTTATCAAACGTGGAAACATCTATACAATAAAAACATCCAGATTTGCCTACAGCGAGATCATCAACGATCAAGGCAAAATCATCGGCAAGATGCTTTACGATCATGAAAATGATCCAGAAGAAAATAGGAATGTTGTCAATAAGAATTTTTATGTCAAGGACGTCAAAATTCTTCATGATAATCTCTGGAAAAATTATGTCGATTTCTAAATTTCAGCTGCTGATCGCGAATTCGTTTGCGTGAAAATTTGACTAATTTTCATCTAAAATTTGCGTAAATTCTCTGTGGTGAACTCTTTTTTTTGGCAATTTGATGCATGATTTTGTCACTCCCTAGCTCTGGGATAAAGACTGCAGATCGCGGAACCCTTTAGAATTTAGTTAAAACTTACAGGCTTAAACTGTTGATTTTCAATATGTAAATTTGATTCCTACGATTATCAAACCTATGCTGACATTTAGTAAACCCTAAAAATGCTTAAACGTTATAGTTTTATACCATCAAACGAAATCGTTGTAATCACATGACTATGAAAAATTTTAAATTCAAATCGATCAGCTTGCTCATCTTATTTTTTTTAATGGGAACCACAGTTTACGGGCAACAAAAATGGATGACAAAAAAGGCAGATAAAACCATCGCAGAAATGCAAGAGGTTTTTGAAGAAAATGATCTTCCCGAATTGACCGCTGAGCAAATTGAAGCCATCACAAAAAGCGAATTGAAAAAGTTTTCTGAAGTAAAAAAAATCAAAAAGGCTGAAGAAGCTAGTGACGCGCGCAAGGAAAAAATAAAAGCAATTAGAAAGGCAAACAGAAAAGAACTGAAAGAAATTCTAACTAAAGAGCAGTTCAAAGCTTATACCAGCCGTAATAAAGAATAAACTATGAAAAGATTATTACTAGCATTATTTTTTATCCCTGTAATCGCTCTAGGTCAGGAGTTCAATTTTGAAAGTGCTGCGCCGTCAGCTGTCTGGTCTGGAGTCCAATCTACAGAGACTTACAATACAAATTCGTTAAGACTGGACTATACCGCTTCAGATTCACCGAAGCTCAGAGCCTCAAATGCCGGAATCGATGCATCTTCTAACCGCATCATGGCCATTACGGTATTGAACAAATCTGCCGAGATCCAGCTTTTTAAGATCAAACACGATAAAAAAGAAACCAGCGGAAATCGATTTGTAGCTTTTGAACTTTCATCTTTACCTACTGATGGTGATACATTCTATTTAGATCTGGATAACACGGAGTGGGACAACAATGGTGCTTCTGGAGTAGTGCAGGATAATATCGAGATTATTTTTAGAGGAACGGGAGATGTCGATCTCGCTCTAGACGGTTTTATTGAAATTGATAAAATTGAATTTATCGATTTTGTGCCACGTAGATCTTACACTTTTGATGTTGATGGTGATTTTGAAGGATTTGATCCTCGCAACGATGCCACGGGTAGTGTTGCATCTGGCTTACTGGAGGTAACTATAGGTGGAACTAGCGGCTCTTCTCAGATCAGACAGGAAGTATTTGGAGTGGATGCTACACAGAACAAGTACATGCACATCAGATTTCAAAACAACTCGCCAAACGATCAGTTGAGACTCGCTTTTGCCAATACAGGAGGTGGAAGAACTTTTGTAAATGGTAGCATGACGCCCAACGCTACAGATTTTGAGCTTGTCACAATCAATTTGTCCAGCAATAGTAACTGGAATGCAGAGACGATCGTTTCAGATTTTGATATTAGGTTTAGAAATACAAATAACAGCAACGACAGCGATGCTGGAACTATAGACATCGACTTTATATTATTCAATAATTCACCAAATATTGAATTCACCTATGCTAACGCAAAATGGTCGCCTGCAAATCCGGTAAACATTGCGAGCTTCAGCGATGATGTGGTGATTAAGGATGATGTTTCTCTTACAGGTAATGTAACTTGTGAAGACCTTACCATTTCTTCAAATGGAGATTTAGATTTGAATGGTAACCAACTCAATTCTAAAGGTACGATTACTAACAATGGTGTTTTTAATAATACTACCGGAACCCTGAGAGTTTCTGCAAACAGTTTACAAACGATTACTGGAAACCCTATTACAGTAAACAACCTGTTTATAATAAACGCTGGCGGTGTTACCCTAGATGCTGATGTAGATGTTGTAGGAACCTTGACATTAGAAGAGGGTGTAGTTGCATCGCAGTCCACAACTCCAGGAATTCTGACCTTGAAAAGTTCGATGGGGCAATCAGCTGTAATTGCAGAAGTTAACACCGGTTCCATAAATGGTGATGTCACCATTGAACAATATTATCCTGCAAACCGTGCTTTTAGATTTGTGTCCAGCCCAGTAAACATGACAGGAACTGTCAATGACAACTGGCAAGAAGGTGGAACGACGATCTCAGGTTTTGGTACACAGATTACTGGTGGTACCAGCGCAAATGGATTTGATCAAAGCGAAACAAACAATCCATCAGCGTTCTCCTTTGATAATTCTTATACTGATCCTAATAATAGCTGGGTACCATTGGCAACTACTAACACGAGTCTAAATGCCGGTGATGCCGTGAGATTACTGGTACGTGGAGACCGTGATAGAGGTCTTTCATCTACTACCGCCAGCGAGACCACTTTGAGAACTACAGGAAGCATTGTTACTGGCCCAGTTAATGTACAGCCTACTACAGCAGCTGCAGGTAACTTTGCATTGATCGGTAATCCATACCAGGCTCAAGTTGACCTCGCAGTTACATTATCTGAAGCTGTAAGTGAAGATGTAAACCCTAATTTTTACTGGATGTGGCAACCTAGCAGCAACAATTATGTTGCTTACAGTTTTATTGCAGGAGGCACGCAAAACGATGTTTCCCAATTCATTCAGCCGGGACAGTCGTTTTTTGTACAGACTGAAGAAAGTACGGTATCTGCTGATAATACCGCAGGCTTCAATCCTGAGGTCGTATTTGAAGAGTCACAAAAATCAAACGCTACCTCTACAACAGCAACCTACAGCACGAGCAATGTAGATATTGTAAGTGTAGATCTAATCAAAGATTCAGCGGTAAAGGATAATATCCGTATGTTCTATATGCAAAATGGAAACAATGGTGTGGATAATATGGATGCCACTAAATTATGGGGACAGGGTGAGCAATTGAGTATTAACTCTAACAATGCCTGGTTCAGTATTGAGACTCGCAGCTACCCAATCCAGGACGAGATCGTTCAACTGAACATCCACAATTTTTCAGATGGATCATACAGCTTCAATATCAATTTACCACAATTAGCAAACACGACTGTGAGCCTTGTAGATCAATTCTTTAACACCACTACCCCACTTTCTACTGGTATGAACAATGTAGATTTTACCATTGACGCAGGTCAGGCGGGAAGTGATGACCCTAACCGCTTTCAATTAGTCTACACAGATACGACTCTAGGGATTGATGATGGTTCCGCTTTCGCGAAAGCGGTACAACTCTACCCTAATCCCGCAACCTCAAAATTAGTTCTGATCGATGGGCTGGTTGCTGGTGAGACTGCAAACGTTGAGATATTCAATCTCTTAGGACAAAGAGTAGGTCAAAATCAATTAGATGAGGTGAGCGGCACAAGTCAAAACCTGAGCCTACCAGAATTATCTAGAGGTCAGTACCTAGTTAAGATATCTCAGAAATCAGATTCTCAAACAATTAAACTTCAAATCCAATAAACCTCAAATTATGAAAAAACTATTACTCGGGCTGGTTGCAGCCCTGCCAATGACTATAATGTCACAAAACTTTGATTTTGATTCCAGCGGCTCTACGGTGTGGGATGGAGTACAAGCAACTACAACATTCAATGCAAATTCCGTCAGACTGGACTATACTGCAAGCCAGCAGCCTAAGTTGAGAACTGTTGCGCCAGCAGGTGTGGATGCCTCGACAAATAAGGTTATGGCAATCACATTTGTAGATCGAGCAGCAGAAATTGAATTCGTGAAAATCAAACACGATAAAAAAGAGACCAGCGGTAATCGATTTGTCAACTTTGACCTTTCACTAGTTGCGAGCCAGGGGAACACCTTTTACCTAGACCTTCAAAATTCGGAGTGGGATAACAATGGTGCTGCGGGCGTAGTTCAGGATAACTTTGATGTGATCTTCAGAGGAAATAATGATAATCCATTGGTGAACGATGGATTTGTAGAGATTGATAGTATTGAATTTATCCCAGCTCTTCCAGTTATCATTAGAAACACGTATAGTTTTGAAACTACTGGTAATGGTGAAGGATATGATGGAACAAATAATTCCAGTTCAACAGTTTCTGGTGGAGTTCTGACTTGGAGCATAAGCTCTGGTGTGCCGCGGTTGTCTCAAAGCATCTATGCAGTCAATGATGGGAGTGTAACTTTTATGCACATAACCTTGCAGAACAATACTGCCTATGATGAACTGCGATTGAGCATTCCCAATCCAGCTGGTAGCCCTACTAACTTCTTTCTCGACACACCTATCACAGAAAATGATGCGGCCTTTGTGACTTACAGCGTTGATTTGACACAATTCAATGGTTGGGGAACCTACGGCGACATTCAATTTTTAGATCTTAGGGTACGTGATCAAAATGCACCTACTCAAGGAGGTAATGGTACTATTGAGATTGAAGAAATCGAATTCAGCAACAGCCCTACCGCATCAGTAGAGGGTCAGGAAGCGATTGATTTCTCATTGTTTCCAAATCCAGCATCTGGTTTTATCAACGTGGTTTCTACAGCTACCGTGCAGCAGCTGGATGTTTATGCAATTACAGGTTCACGAGTCATGCACATTGAGAATCCATCAAGCAGAGTTGACATCACTAACTTAAACGCTGGTATTTATCTAGTGAAGATTGCAGCGGACAATGGTTCAGAAGCGACTAAAAAATTAGTGATCCAATAAATTTTTATAAACTGTTTTCTCTTTTGCTCCATCAAAGCAATGGGAAAACGGTTTTTATTTGACCTTTTTTTAAAAGTTAACAAAAACTAAAAATCCATGCAGTTATTTGCATTTGTAGGTTTTACGGCTCTTGTTGCCATCATTTCCTACCTCGCTACCAGAAAAACAGACGAGGGAAGCTCGACGGGATATTTTCTGGGAGGTCGTAGCCTTACGGGCTGGGTCATTGCTGGAAGTCTTTTACTGACCAATCTTTCAACAGAGCAGATTGTAGGACTCAATGGAAGCGCCTACAAAGAAGGTATTCTGGTCATGGCATGGGAAACGCTCGCCGCGATCGCCATGGTCGTTACCGCGTTATTTTTATTGCCACGCTACTTAAAAGGTGGTATCACGACCATCCCGACATTTTTAGAACGCCGGTACAATAAAACTACCAAAGCCATAACCTCTGGACTTTTCTTGAGCGGTTACGTGGTAGTGTTTCTTCCTATCGTACTTTATTCCGGCGCGCTTGCGATCAATACCATGTTTGACGTACCCGGACTATTGGGAGTATCAAAAATTACTGCCTTATGGATCACGGTTTTTGGAATCGGGATCATAGGATCGATTTATGCGATTTTTGGCGGTCTCAAAGCTGTCGCCGTTTCTGATACGATCAATGCCGTGGGACTATTGATCGGTGGATTGATGATACCAGTTTTTGGATTGCTGGAAATAGGGAATAACAGCATTTCAGAAGGCATCACTCGCTTGACCGCCTATTCTCCGGAAAAATTTGACGCCATAGGAGGCGCTACAAGCAGCATTCCTTTTGCAACGATCTTCACGGGAATGATGCTGGTCCAGCTGTTTTATTGGGGAACAAATCAAGCGATCATACAGCGTGCATTAGGTGCTAAAAATCTCAAAGAAGGACAAAAAGGATTGCTCTACGCCGCATTTATCAAAATACTGGGTCCCCTAATCGTGGTCTTGCCTGGTATCATCGCGTTTTATCTGTTCAAGGGAAGTATTGTAAATGCAGATGAGGCCTACCCTGCCCTAGTCACCCGCGTACTGCCGGCGTCGTTGGTCGGTTTTTTTGCGGCTGTGTTATTTGGTGCGATTTTGAGTTCGTTTAATAGTGCGCTTAACAGTTCGGTCACGCTTTTTGGTGTGGATATTTATAAAGAATTCGTAGCAAGAGACGCTTCTGAAAAAGAGGTGGTTAAAGCCGGGAAACTATTTGGTATCGTGTTGGCAATCCTCGCCATGTTTGTAGCACCATTCATAGCAAACGCTCCCGACGGACTCTTCGGTTATCTCCAGGAAGTGAATGGTTGTTACAGCATTCCCATCCTTACGATCATAGTGGTAGGCTATCTGACCAAAAAAGTGCCTGCCAAAGCCGCTAACATTGCTATCATCGCCGGTGCCGTTCTCTATATGTTAAGCCAGTTTATAATCAAACCAGAGATGGTTGTTGCACGATACAATCAAGATCAAGGTAAGATCACCGCTGCTGCAAGTCAGATCGATCCGGGTTTGATAACTGACGGGTTTCTTATTCAGGAGAAACAGGACCTCACAGCTCAGCTATCAGCCCTTGATTCTGAATATTCCAAAGATTTGGTAGGAACAATCAATTCCCAGATCACGACCATCCAAAATCTGGCTTATGAAAACGGAACTACTTTACCCAAAGAATTGCTGGATGGTTTTTCCGCTTTCGCGAAAGCGGACTCAGAAATAGTCGCGGCAGCCTACCCACATTTCCTGCACGTAATGGCCATTCTGTTTATTTTGAACGTCATATTAATGCTGATCATTGGAAAAATGCAGCCTAGAAAAACAGCTTATGAGCAAGTATTTACGAAAGAGGTGGATATCGCACCATGGAAATATGCCCGGATCGTAGGAATCGTAGTTGTGGTGATCGTAATTAGTACCTACGTCTATTTCAACTGAATCTGACGTTTATCAAACCTATTAAAAACCTGAGAATACCTGCTTGAGATGGCAGGTATTTACATTTATAATATGAAAAGATCTTTCCGTTTTGTCCTAGTTTTCGCTCTAGTATTTTTCAATCTTCCTTCTCAGGCTCAAGAGCTGATTCCTGCAAATACTGCTACCCACATTGCCTCTCAGGATGGCATGTGGGGCAATCTCTCAACATGGCAAAACGCAAGTGGTCAACCCGCAACCAGTTTGCCAGGCCACGGGAGCATCGTTCACATTCCAGAGGGTACGATGGTGCATTATCACCTAAATAGTCTGACGCACATTTTTGCAATCCGTATCGACGGACATTTTCATGTCACGGCCCCTAACGGTATGGCCACAAAACTAAAAGCAGATATCATCTATTCCACGAGCTCCTCGCATGTTGAAATAGTTGCTGATCAACCAGTTGACGGAACCATTGAAATCATCCTCTCGCCTTTTGATATTGAAGGCTATAAAAACAACAGCCCCAGCTGGAATGCAGCGGCTCTCGCGCATTTTGAGGACGGCGCTGATGTAGATAAAATAGACTACGCTCCAGCAGGTGATTTTAGGTTCAACACGCTTGCTGAAGCTCAAGCAGCGATTGGAACTTCAGACGAAACAAGGCTTGAGGAAAATTCACGAGTACCCTATGATGACGGTGTTGGGGTAACGGGCAGACACAGCTGGGATCCTGACCAGCTTTCCATTGGACTGGTGACCATGGGCATGCTTAAAATCAAGGGTAGAGAAAAAACGACCATGAGCATGCTTGCTGCAGACGCTTTGCGTAACAGCACTTCTCTAAGTCTAAATTCTGCTGTTACTGGTTGGGAAGCCAATGATGAAGTTTTAATTACCATGGGTGGAAATCTCGACGCCTCTAGAAACGGGAACGAGGTCGCCACACTCTCCTCGGTTTCTGGTCAAAATCTGTCTCTAACTACTGGTCTTGAAAACAATCATGAGGGCCGCCCTGCTGACGCATTTTTCAATCAAAAATTACATAGTTATGTGGGCAATCTCTCTAGAAACATCATCATCCGATCTGAATTTACAGGTACTACCACATCAGAAGACATTCACAAGCGTGGACATTTTATGGCGATGCCGCCGTCTCACAATCATGGAGGGATGGACTCTGGAATGAGCATGATGGCGCATCAAACCGCGATCTCCGTAGAAAATGCATTGTTTAAAGACCTAGGAAGAACCGATAAATCCAGACCGCTGGACGATCTGCTTTTTAGTGGGTGGCAAGCACCCATGCGGGAAAATTCCAAAATATCTTCCCTCGGGCTGGAAGTCGCACTCGCTGCAGAGGCTCCCGATGATGAGATTACCAATCATCGAGGGCGATATTCTATTCACTTGCACAAGACCGGTTCCAAAAAAAGTGATGCAATGGTTACGGTAAAAGGAAACGTGGTGTGGGGAAATCCAGGATGGGGAATTACCCATCACGATAGTTTTGCTGACATATCTAACAACATCGTTTATGATGTTACTGGTGCGGGTATTGTTGCCGAGTCGGGTAGTGAGACTGGATTCTGGAACAACAATCTGGTTGTGGATATCAAACGCGGTCACTCATTGACTCCTTACGAGGCGGGCACTTATTTCAACGACTGGCTTTTTGATGGACAGGGTCTTGCACTTAAAGGTCGCGCTGTGATGTGTGATGGCAATGTCATTGCTGATGCAAACGAGGGTGTGGGCGTCTTTAATATGAGCATGAGTACAAATTCCATATCCCATGATCGCATAGATCCAACCCAACTTGCAACGGTGCGCCCAGGTTTGACTTTTGATCAATTTCCACTTAATAGAAATGGTTATAGTAAAGAAGGTAATGGCGTACTTGCCCTAGAGGCCTCATTACATGTGAATAATACTACGGTGATAGGCGCCAATATTGGTTTCAAATCGATAGAGCGTGAAATGGGATTGAATCATGAATCTAGATCCGTATTTGACGGATTTTACGGTTGGGGAGTAAGACAAGGTTTCTTGATCAATTATCAGGCAGATTACACCTTCCATGATGTGTACCTATCAGGTTTTAGGTCTGGACAGAATTCATTAGGAATATCGATGTGGAAACATTCACATAATCAAGTTTTTGATACTATACGATTTGAAGACCTCAACCATGCAGTTCAAGTCTCAAAATTAGTTCCTGCTGGTAATCTATCTTACGGATTTAAATTTAGAAACAACGGCTTTACCCCTTGGGTCTTTATTGATGCAAGGTCGAGAAATGTGGGCAGTTTCTATGAATTGTTACATGATGATGATAATCCTGATCCTGATTACACGCAGCATGCTGATAATACCATTTTGCTCAAGGAATCAGAAGTGGAAGAGCGAGATGTCACTTTTACGATCACTTCAAATGCTGATCTTTCCATCAATTATGACGGTAGCGATCTAAAGTTTCTTGTGGATGGTATCATTACAGATGATTTGGGCAGCTACAATCTAGGAGCAAAACAGGCTCAGGCTCAAGGTAACTTGAGACTTGATTTTCCAGAGCGGCTTTATGAGTTTGCATCTGTGGCAAAGCTTGATGAATTTATAGCAGACAATGGTGTCTTTGAGCATCCCACTCTAGGTTACAAGTACATTCTGATTCAGGAATGGTTACCCAATAGATTGACAAATGAATACAAGTCATTCCCGATCAGAGTGCGGATTGAAAATGCACCTACTTCGGGCGCTTTTGCTAATCCCCAATTTGAGCCAGGCTCTAATTTTTTACCTCAACCTGAATTGCTGAGTCATAGCGGCACCACTCGCCAGCGCAGCACGCAGCAAGGTTTGACCTACAGTTTTAAAGGAAATAACATCCCGATAGATCCCAGATCAGATAAAGCAATTGACGGGAATGTCAATGGGCGTGTCAATGCTCTAATGCTTGAGCCGTCACCACTTGAAACTGGTAGTTTTATCGAAACTGAAACTGAAAACAAACCCTTTTGGGAGATCGACCTAGGAGTAATATGCGAGATAGACCACATCGATATCTGGAATACAGTCATAATGAACGGATCTGCTCAAGAATCCAACGATCCACTTTTCAACGACTTTTACATTTTGATCTCTGAGAATCCTTTCACTCAAAACGGTCTGGGTCCTGCGAGGACGGTTGCGAGCTGGGAGCGCCTCGTTTCCTTTAATAGTGATGTTCCTAGAGTCTTTCGCGAAAGCGATATCAATCATAGCGGCCGCTACATACGTATCCAAAAAGCTGATAACGATTCAAAACTCAGACTTGCAGAGGTAGAAATCATCGGTACAAAACCCTACGACCCGATAACCTACGTTTATGAAGAAAACAATGGCATGGGAGCATGGACGCCACGGGATCCCTCAAATGTCGCGACTGTAAAGGACCACGCAATTGTTAGAAGCGGTACGGCAACACTTACCGGAGATGCTGAATTTGCCACAATCACAATAGTAAGCGGTGCAAGTTTTGATATAGAAAACCACAACCTATCTTTTGCGGAACGCTTTACCACAGACTCAGATCTACTTGCCATGGATGGCACTTTATCTTTTATAGGTGAGAGCGGTATTCTGGATGTCAATGAACATAATCTAGTAAATCTGAACATGAATGCAGAAGGCAGTCTAACCCTTGCCAGTAACGCAAAGTTATCTGGGAAACTGACACTTGAAGATGGCGAACTCGTCCTTGATAATCATGAATTTACCATTTTAAGTGATGTACTTTCCACAGGATATGTGACTGAAGTAAAAAACGGTTCAGTTACGGGTAATGTAACCATAGAAGAATATTTCCCAGCAAATCGAGGTTTTCATCTCTTGGCAAGTCCTGTGGATATGAGCCAGTCTCTTTATGAGAACTGGCAGGAATCGGGTAGCAATGCAACGGGTTTTGGAACTCATATTACCGGTGGCTCTGTTGCAAATGGATTTGATCAAAGTCCCACAAATAATCCCTCAGCGTTTTACTTTGATAACGCCTATTCTGTTGCTGCTAATAGCTGGATCGCATTGCCTGATACTCATAACTCCACCCTAGATGCGGGTCAAGCCATAAGGTTATTAGTACGTGGAGATCGTACAATTGATCTATCCAATAGCTCCAGTACGGCCACTCCCACACGATTAAGAAGCAAAGGGGCGCTCAAAACTGGTAACATTACAGAAAATATACCCGCCACCAGCCCAGGCAATTTTGCGCTGATTGGCAATCCGTATCAAGCATTAGTTGACGCCACACAGGTTTTGACTCCATCAAATAGTGAGGACATCAATCCCAATTTCTTCTGGGTTTGGGCACCTGAAATCAGTAACTATATCGTGTATAGTACGATCACGGGTGGAGTTCAATCTGGGGTTGATCAAAATATTAGACCTGGACAGTCCTTCTTTGTACTAACTGAATTGAGCGATGTTTCCTTCATGATGAATCAAGTCGGTTTTGCGCCACAGGTCAATTTTAAAGAATCCTTCAAGACTGTTGAAGGAAATCCTTCATTCATCAACGACACGCTAGTTTCTCTTACTGTATCCCTTTTGAGAAATGGAATAGAAAAAGATAATGTGAGACAATTCTACTTCAACAATGCATCTAACGGTCTAGACAGCTACGACGCTCCAAAACTGAACGGTATGGACGAGCGCCTTGCCATCTTGAGTAATGGTTCATCATTGAGCGTGGAGTCTCGATCTCCAGTCGTAATGGGAGAATCCATAGATTTAAATCTTTCCAATACTGTGGATACGAATTATGAATTCCTGATTGAATTACCAGACCTGGGCAATGTCCCTGCTTATCTCTACGATCGACATTTGGATCAGTTTACCATGTTGACGCTAGGCACTAACTCCATTTCTTTTGATATATCATCCAGTCAAAATGGTAGCGGTAGAAACGATCGTTTTTCAATAGTATTTGATGATGTGACGCTGGGAGTTGATGATTCCGCTTTCGCGAAAGCGATATTACTTTACCCTAATCCGGTAGATGAGGTTCTTAACTGGACGTGTCATGCTGATTTGAAAGGTGATTCTTGCACCGTAACCATAGTCAACTTGCTTGGGCAAACTGTCCATCATGATATAGAATCCATCGCAGATCAGGTAAACAGGATTGATCTGAGTTACCTTCAATCGGGTTCTTATTACTTGACCATTGAAACCGATAGCAGCCGAATCGTGAAGAGGTTTATTAAAAAATAATTATGTCAAAATACACCCGTATGATCACTCTTTTTAAGGTTATGCAGTAGCTGTTTTATTGATCTTTTTGATTCCCATAGCGATATAACCATAATTCCAAAGGGTTAATACTATTACTAGAACAAGTGCCATGATCCAGATTTGATGCCCTAAACTCAATCTGTAAATACTGATGATTTCCTCCCTCAGATATCCTCTGACTGAGGTCGCGATCAGCGCTGCCAGAAGGGAAACAAGAAGCACTATAATTATTGATGACAGTACAACCAGCCTGGTCATTCTAGCATTAGAATAACCTAATAGAGCAAGATTATTAAATGATGTTTTGTTTTTGTGAAACATAAGGTTCAGCCCCATGAACATGGCAAGACAGCTCAAAATAATGATGATGACCGCCACCGCAAACAAGAAAATGAAAACGATCTGGAAGAAAAACCAGACTTTATTCTGCTTTAGCGTGCCTTTATCAATTTCATAATTATTGTCTTCAAAGAATGAAGCAACTTCAGGATCATCTGGTCTGGAAAGTGTAAGAAGCAGCCGGTTGGGTTGCTGCTGAATAAGCGTGGCAAAATTTTCATTTCCCCAATTGATAAAATCTTCGGGAACCAGAATACTGTTGAGTTGATCGCTGAATCCCACGATGCGGCCTCGCAACCTGCGCTGTTCCCCACGACCAGACACCCGCAGACCAAAACTGATTTGAGACAACATATTTTCTGAGACGACGGGAAGATCTTTGGTTTCGGCAAATCCCAGATTGTAAAGCTGTAGATAACTACGAGGGATGATCACGGGAACTAGGCTGTCTTGAGGTTTCCAGTCCCATAAATCGGTTTCCACGTCGAGATACTGTTTTGCAATACCTTCCATAAAAAAGTCGGTACTGAATTGAGGTACGTCACCAGCGCCTCCCATGTAGCCTTTTACCTCAAAGTTAGCTGTCTTAAATGTTGACACTTCTGAGACGAATGACTTCTGCCCTATCTCGTCGATCTCATTTTCTGTAAAATAGATATCGCTCTTATCTTGCATATCCATCGCAGAGATGCGTTTGCTCACAACCAACGAGCGGTTGCCCATCACACCACCCTCTGAAGCAAAAAATGGTTTAAGATCAAGGTAAAACTGTACCGACAAAAGGATGACAACACTACCCAAAAGCAACAATAATGCGTATCCCAATGTGGGCAGAAAAGGCATGAGTTTAAGCTGTAACTTATCGACTTTTTTCATAATCTATAGGTAACGTCTGCTTCAAGGCCTTTAATGCTTCCTAAACTGGTCAATATGATACTGGCATTGCGCTCTTTAATCTCTTTCCTCAACAAATCGCTTATGATCTGAATGTTGACCTGATCGAGATGACTGAAGGGTTCATCCAGTAACAAAAGCTTGAAAGGCATGCATAAGGCTCTGATTATGGCTACCCGCTGGCGTTGTCCCAAGCTAAGCGTAGCTACTTTCTGATCCAACTTGCCCTCTAGACCTAGCTGTTTGAAGTACGTTTCAATTTCAGAAATGGCTTTGTGATCCGTTAGCTCATTTTTGAGTTGAACGTTTTCCAGGGCTGTGAGTTCAGGAAAAAGTTTAAGGTTCTGGAATACGTAACTGATCTCGCTTTCGCGAAAGCTAGAACGTTCCAAAACTCCGTACTCAAGCTTTCCCTCATAAAGTTCATGCACACCATAAATTATGTCCAAAAGCGAACTCTTGCCTTTGCCCGAATGCGCCTCAACCAAATAGATTTTTCCCTGATCGATAATGATTTCATCAGAAAAATAGATCTCGCTGTCCGTTACTTGAATTTCAGAAATATAGGTGGGCTTGAGATTGCTGAACTTTAATAGCATTACTGCACCTGCGTCATTTTCTGGTAGCTTTCTTCGGCGAGCTCAATGATACGAGCGAGACTGTTTTTACCACTATCTGCTACGTAAAGTGTTACTCGATTTTCTGTAATATCATCTTGCTCTACCTCCATCTTAATCAGGAAATCATCCCACATAGTAGCGATGGGCCTTGCTTGTTGTGGTATGCTTTTATCCAGAAAAGTGATTTTATTCAAATCCAGATCCATGCTAGCGTAAAACATCGTGCTTCCCATTTTTGAGGCGCTGTCTGAACCAGCAAGGCTTGATGATGGTGTCTTAGAGTTGAAATGCTGTTCAGCCAGATTGCGGTCTGAAGTAAGCAACATGCTCTCCTCCCCCACGCTCAAGTACTGATCTTCTAGATTATATAGATTTCCTTCTTTAGGCATGGGCTCTGGTACGTCTTTTTCTAAGAACTTTACGATACGATCCCGATCATTAATTTTTATGATGGCGGCATAATCCAGCGAAGGCTCAGTAGAGTTGCCATACATGGAATAGGGAGATTCCTTTTCTACGATGTCATTAAAGACGACAGCCATGTTTAATTCAAATGCCTCTAATAAGGTTTCAATTTCATATTTCTTGACACCTTCTTCAAATTCTTTTTTGACTCTCTCGTCTTCGCCCATGAACTCTCTGATGGCATCTAACAAACCTGATACTTCCACACTCATTCCCATAACGGCCATTCCGTTTCCAGGAAGATATTTCAACATTTCCTGATCCACTTGACTGGCATCGATTCCCATCTCGTCGATTTTGTCCATGACCTTATCATTTAAGACAGATTTAGAATGCATCTCAATCTTATCATCTTCAAAATTGATATGTATCATACTGTAGTTATCATCCATATATTCCAGCAAATCTTTTGAGAATACAGATGATATAGGTGCGATGGAACCCATGATATCAGAATAGCTTGATGTACCTGTAAACATGCTGATGTCTCCACGGTCGCCCATAAAGTCATCAAAAAGATCGTTCTCACTTTTGAATTTTGTATTTCCATTCATGAAGCTTTCCATAGTAGTATCCAGAGTTTCTTGCTCCATCATAAACCCAGCCCCATAAAGCATTAAAATACGATCGTCGTCATAAGCCACGCCAAACGGCATGGATCTCGTTTCAGGAGATAGGTAGGTGTAACCGTCCATTTTCTTTTCAGTCATTTTCATTTTCATGGAGCTGAAAAGTGTCTTGACCGTATTTCCAAAATCCTCGCCATCCCATGCATCCATGGCGATACCGATCATGGTATTACTTTCTTCCATTACGTTGAAGATCACGATGGGATCGCGCAGATCCACTCCTGCCTTTATGGGATCCTCCTTGATATCTTGATAAAGGCGATACAAACGTGTATCTTGATTTTTAAGTTCGTTTTCAAAAGCCTCTATGCTGGACATGTCAGAAGCCTTGTCGTCAAGCTCTGCCTTTTCCACGAGTGATTTCACATCAATCACCGCCACGTAATTGGCGCTATCTGGTACCAGGGCGGAAGCATCTGTCATTTCAGAGCATGACGTTCCTAGAGCAATGATCAAAAGAAGGTAAAATAGTTTTTTCATGATTAGTTATTTACCTCAAATCTAAAAGAAAACTTAAGGAATTGAAAGGGTGAATGATTTTTATCGACGGAAGATTCACCAGTTCACTCATATTTTAAAGTATAGAAACTTTCACCGGACTTACAATCGTAACGTTTAAAGTTCCTTCTCTGAGTATAGAAATGCGGGAATTGTAAAATACTTAAATTAATTTTCCTTAAAGTTCCGAGTATTAAATGCTACTCTTATTCTAATAGATAAGATTTCAAAACAGATTCATTAATCAGTTTATTCTTCGATCTACTTAGTCAAACTTATTTGCAGTAAAATGCCTAGATAAGTCCTAGTCCTTAATTAAAAATCATTGCGAAAACCTGTCTGAACAAATGTAAGATCTAGGCCTGCTAAAAGAATAGCGCAATTGATCTCACGCAATCAATTGCGCTGTTTATAAATTACTTATGTTTATTAATTTGCTTAGCAGCAACCTCCTCCATCATAATGATAGGTGGAATCGCTTATAAAAATATCGTCGCGACCTAAAGCTGCCAGAGCACCGGCGGTTTTATCGCAAATGGCTAGCGGCTGATTTTGTAACAATACATGACCTTTACCATCGTCAAACTGGCGGTCATCGCCGTAATAGATCGCTGCTTTTCCGGTAAAGATACAAGGTCCATCTTCTGGCATAGGATCTTTTATAGCAGCAACTTCAATGGACTCAATGTAGATCAACTCTTCCGTAGGATAGTTTTTAGGATCGAGGATACGGTAGGGTTTTCTGGCCCTGATCTCAATCGTACCAAAACCGGCATCAGTTAGCGCCTTCACGTATTGATCTATAGGCAAGGAACCGCTTAAGCAAAGTGCTCGCAGGCGATCATCGTTGCGCAACTCATCGTTCATGTATTGTTCACAGGTTGGATCACTCATCACCAGTCGACCGTGCGGTTTAAGCACCCGGTACATCTCGTCAATGGCTTTCTTAAGATCTTCTTCTTTGAAGATATTGAAAAGACAGTTTTGTGCGGCAACGTCTATGCTGTTATCTGCCACCGGTAGATTGAGCGCATCCCCTTTGTGTAGCTCTACAAAATCACTCTGGAACCAAGCGTTTTCTTCCTCGGCAATCTTAAAATTCTTGCGACTCGCCTCCAGCATTTCAGGAACCACATCTACCCCTACTACGCCACCTTTTTGGCGAGAGAAATAAGCAAATTGCAGCAATTCCATACCACCGCCTACTCCTACGTAAAGGATTCTGGGACTGTTAGACAAATCTCTGGCGTGCACCGTAGATCCACAGCCGTAATTCATCTCTTGCATGATTTTGGGAATCTTCAATCCCGGTAGTTCCCAAACTGGATTTGTGGTACAACACAGGCCTACATCTGGAATGAGTGCGGCTTCTTTATATAATTCTTCCGTGGCGTTTAAATAGCTCATTTAGTTAAGTGTAAGTGTAAGTTTAAGTTTAAGTTTAAAATTGTCTTTGTTTATTTCGCTTTCGCGAAAGCGTGCTCATTATAATCATTCTGCACCGGTCGCTGATCGGAGCCGAAGCGCTATTTTATTGAAATTACACACCATCAAGCTACCGAGCCCTGACAGCTGCTTCCAGCTCCTGCTGTGCAGCCGTAACAATGCTGAGAGATACGGATGTCACGATTTTCCAGTTCCTTCTCGTTGTACTCACTAATGTGTTTTGAGTTACTATCTATCTTCATATCCAGCATCTGATTGAAATCGCAATCATACAGATAACCGTCCCAACTTACCGATATGGTGTTTGTGCACATAACGTTTTGCACCGCCGCCGGATTATAGGCCTCGACAAGGGCATACATATAATCCTCATAATTTTCGCTGGCGATCAAATAATCCAGGAAACGGGCAATGGGCAGATTTGTAATGGCAAATAAGTTATGGAACTGTATCCCAAAGTCTTCCATCAAAGCCTTTTTAAAATCTTTTTCCATACTGGCTTGATCCCCTGGCAAAAATGCACCGCTGGGATTGTAGACCAGATCTAGTTTGAGATCGCTACCAGGCATGCCGTAGCCACGGTCGTTCAACTCTTGTAGAGCCTTAATAGACTTATCAAAAACACCGTCTCCACGCTGCTTATCAGTCTTTCCTCTAGTCCAGTGCGGCATGGAACTCACAACGTGAATGTTGTGTTCCTTAAAAAAATCGGGTAGGTCATAATATTTAGGATTAGCTCTGATGATGGTCAGGTTAGACCGTACGATAAAATCGCTGATCCCCACCTTACTTGCCTCCTCAACAAACCATCTAAAATGCGGGTTCATCTCTGGAGCACCACCAGTAAGGTCTAGAGTGTGAGCACCTGTTGACTTAATAACATCCAGAATTTGCTGCATGGTCTCACGCGTCATGATCTCTTTGCGATCAGGACCTGCATCTACGTGACAATGCGCGCAGACCTGATTGCACATATAACCCACGTTCACCTGTAAAATTTCTAGTTTTTTAGGTTGGAGCGGGAACTGACCCGTCTCGTAGATCTTTTCTGCAAAAGTGGGTAGCTCACCGTTTGAAAAGGGCTCCCCTTTAAGTATTTCTAGTTGTTTACGTTTATTGGCCAGTTCGCTCTCGCGTCTCTGGAGTGATTTTTTTGTCTCTACGCCTACTGCCATGAATGGATTATATGAATTAAAATCTGGGTCGTGATTCAATTACAATTTTTGCAATGAATCATTATAGATACCTACGACAAAGATGGTTGAAAGGTTTTGATAATTTGCAATTGACCCCTCAGGTGGGGATTAATACTGTTATTTAAAAAAATCATCACATCTCCAGTTTATTCACCTTATTCATCATCTGCACACCGTGCACTAAGGTTGCCCCTCCTTTGATAGCGCCAGCAACGTGTACTGCCTCCATCATTTCTTCTTTTGTAATGCCTCGCTGCAATCCATCGCCGGTATAGGCATCTATGCAGTAAGGGCAGTGAACAGCGTGAGAAACTGCAAGTGCTATAAGCGACTTCTCCCTTGCACTCAACTTCCCTTCTTCAAAGACTTTCTCGTAATAATCAAAGAACTTTTCTCCCAGTTCCTCACTCCATTCGGTAATGGAACCAAATTTTTTCAAGTCTTTAGGGTCGTAATATGATTTAGTCATGATTTAATTTTGGTGGAAAATACGATAAGGAATTTGAAATTTCACAAATCGATAACATTTCATAAATAGATAGCTCATCTGCTTCTTCAGAAGCGCTTTTCAAGTGCTCGTCAGAATTCAATACTATTGCCTACTTTTAAAGACCAGAAATTAAAACCACCAATAAAGCGATCCAGCGAAAAAGCTACTCTTGCTTTAGGCGGTGGGCGTTATCTATTTCCCAAAGTCTGTATGATTACAAATTTTGACATTGAAGATAACATTGCTGTTCATTTAAATGGGGAATATTTTGATCTTCACAACAATTTTGATTTTATCGGATTGACTAAAGAGCGAGACAGCATTTCAGCTGACTTTGAGCAGACATCAGGAGATTGGGTAAAGACTGATGAGTTCAGAAAGTTGACATTTGAGTTCAAAAATGTATCTTATGAGTATTATGAAAACGGAGATATAGAAGCATTAAAAACGGATGCCAAAAATCTTGCAGAAATCACTTTTTTCCCAGCTTATTTAAGAGAGATAAATGATGGAATGCTATTGCAGTCGAAACCTAAAAAAGATGATGATTTAATCCTTTTTTTCGAAGATGGAAGGGTTATTCGCATAGGATGTGATTCAATTTTGCTCACGGTGGGAAACGTAAGTTAACTAGCACCTCAAGCAAAAACAGCTGTTACAGATACTTGTTTAATGCTTTTAGGAAATTGAATGATAAAAAACTATGAGGTTAATATCTATTATAATAGGAATAACTGGTGTTGTTATTCTGGTTTACTCAATCTGGATTCTAATTAAATCAAGAAACAATAAACTTGTAAGTCAATTTACCCTCAACTCTAAGATCAATGAAATTCAACTCCACTCAACTGGGCTATACTCAATTTGTATCTTGGGAGCTGGTTTTGTGAACGATAAAGGGAAGTTTGATGTTGAATTAAAATCAGACAACGGTAATCTGATAGAACTGAATAAACCTATATTTAAATATCGCTTTCGAAAAAAGGGAATCCTTGGATTGGAGTATTACCAATTTAAAATAAATAAAAGTGGAAAATACTTTTTAAATTTTATGAATCAAAATGATTTAGTTGCCAAGCATTCAATGTTGATTTCTAAAAGAATCTTTCAGGGACGGATTAATCCCAATAATCTTAAAGTACTAGTCAAAGAAACGATATCGACAAGAGATAGATTGATCTCAATAGCGGGCTTTATTATCGGTATGAACGCAGTAATTTGGGGGATTTTAGTTGGATTCTTTAATCTTTTTGTGTGAGAATTTTTCAAAAAGGACCAATGTAAAAAACATCCTTTTGAGCTGATTTTACATTTAATTCATTTGTACAACTAAGCCAATGTACGATCCTTGACCATCACCAGAACTTTTTTCACTAAATTCTAATTCTGTATTCCCTATTTCAATACCGACCTTTGCGATAAGCTTATATCTAAATAAACCTCCATTTGTCTCAGTCTCAAACACACCGTCACTTTCTGATCTATAAGCCTTACAGAATGCTCAGTCAGTTTACTTCAAATGATGAGAAGCAACTGCGAAAAAAGAGGTTTTTAGGCGAACTGTACGACTTCCCAGATGGCGTTATGGCTGTTGGCCGGCTGGATGAAAATTCAGAAGGTTTGCTGCTCATCACTACTGATGGACAATGGAGCAATTACGTGAATAAATCTGGTAAGTTTGAGAAGGAATACTACGCACAGCTGGACGGCATACCCGATAAAGAGATTCTCGACCGTTTAAGAGAGGGCGTCAAAATAGGACTCAACGGTAAAAAGTATTTAACACAACCAGCCAGGGTCGATCTTATATCTCCACCCGAACTCCCCTCCACGCTCCAGCGCATACGCGATGAACGGCATGGACCTACTTCTTGGATTTCAATAACTATAACGGAGGGAAAATACCGTCAAGTACGCAAAATGTGCAGCGCAGTAGGCTTACCCGTCTTGAGACTAGCCCGTATAAGAATAGGAAATTTTAACCTAAAAGTACTGAAGGGAAATAAAGTGATCGAAGTTGATGCCTATTCTTGAAGCACGACAAGAAGTGCTTTGACACCAGCGCTTAGATTCCAGACATTTTGCTGAATAACATTTCCTTTCTTATCCATGACTTTGAACTCTGCTGTATTAGGTCCACTCTCACCTTGATTTAGTGCCTCGATTTCCAGCTTGTTGAAGCCAGGTTTCAACTCGATGTTGACACTTTGAAAAGCATTGCGTAAATAAATCTCCTCTACAAGAATTTTATCATCTTGCCATATACGCACCAGATCGCCATCTTCATACTGGTGATCGCGACACACCAGTTTTAAGATCATCTCGCCCGTGCGCAGCTCACCTAGAAAGGTATCGCTCTTAAAGCCTGGCATCATGGGACGATCCTTTTTGAACTTCTGTTTTTTAAATTGAATGCCCGGATCAACAAGATCAGTTTCCTGTCGCATGCTGATCATCGGCTTATTGCTGGGCCTGCGATAGATTTTGGTTTCTTTTTTCTCTGGAAACAACAAAGACCCACCCGATTCTATTTCAGGAACCGGTTCTATTTTACGCGACGAGCTTTCAGGAATTTCTTCTTGCGCATAGGAGAATGCACAAGCAAGAACAAAAAAGAATGTAAACAGTCGATTCATACCTAAAACTTATCAAATACTTTGCCTTTGTCGCAACTACTGGTTACAAAATAACAAATAATCAATCAATTAGCAACAGATAAGACTGTTAGACTTTGTTAACGGTAACATCTTTCCTGTCGAGGTCGGGCTTTTATTAGTTACGCTTTCGCGAAAGCGAGACCCCCATCAACACACTTAACAATAAAAACTCTTAGGATTTGTCGTTACCCAGTCTGGTAATTTTTGCGCCTATTCTTCTTAAACGCGTATCTATGTTTTGATAACCACGATCGATCTGCTCAATATTGTGAATGGTACTGGTTCCCTTTGCACTCAAGGCAGCGATCAACAGCGAGATACCCGCCCTGATGTCGGGACTGGTCATGGTGGTCGCCTTAAGTTTAGACTTGAAATCATGACCTATGACACTCGCGCGGTGTGGATCACACAAAATGATTTTTGCCCCCATATCAATGAGTTTATCGACAAAGAATAAACGGCTTTCAAACATTTTCTGGTGTATGAGCACGCTGCCTCGAGCCTGAGTTGCCACAACGAGAATGATACTCAAAAGATCTGGCGTAAAGCCTGGCCACGGAGCATCTGCAATTGTTAATATGGAACCGTCTATGTAGTTCTGGATCTCGTAACCATCATTATGCGCCGGTATGAATATATCGTCACCCTGACGTTCTATGGTGATCCCTAATTTTCTAAATGTAGCAGGGATCACGCCCAGCTCGTCATATTTAACGTTTTTGATCGTGATCTCGCTGCGCGTCATGGCAGCAAGACCTATCCAGCTCCCTATCTCGATCATATCAGGCAAGATGGTGTGGGTCGTTCCTTTCAGTTTCTTTACTCCATCGATTTTGAGAAGATTTGAACCTATACCGTCAATTTTAGCACCCATTCTTACCAGCATGTTGCACAATTGTTGCAGGTAAGGCTCACAAGCTGCGTTATAAATAGTCGTAGTTCCTTTGGCGAGAACGGCGGCCATCACAATGTTTGCCGTACCCGTCACAGAGGCCTCGTCGAGCAACATATAAGCGCCATTCAACTCATCAGCCTCCACGCCGTAGAAGTATTCTTCCTTATTATATCTGAATTTGGCTCCCAATTTGATGAACCCTTCGAAGTGAGTATCCAGTCTCCGACGACCAATTTTGTCACCTCCCGGCCTTGGAATATAACCTTTACCAAACCGCGCCAAAAGCGGTCCTACCAGCATGATACTACCACGCAAGCCACGACCTAGTATTTTGTATTCTTCTGATTGCAGAAAGTCTAGATCAACTTTGTCTGCTTGAAATGTGTAGGACTCAGGACCGTTTTTAGTCACTTTCACCCCTAGATGATTCAGCAAGTCGATGAGCTTGTTAACATCAATAATGTCTGGGACGTTATTGATCTCTACCGGTTGATCTGTAAGCAACACGGCACAAAGTATTTGTAAAGCCTCGTTTTTAGCTCCTTGAGGTTGAATATCACCTTTGAGTTGGTGTCCTCCTTCTATGATAAAAGTTCCCATATTTCGGTTTTCTCTGAGACCTAAAAATAGGAAACTACGACACCTCTCACGCGGTATTGAGCCAATTGTTTACACAGAATATTAACAGTTTTCAAAGAGAACTTTGATTGAAGGAAACGTAAAAAGAGTAGTAGTTAACTAGTACTGTTCCTCGTCATTTGGAAAATCCACGGACTTCACATCTTTTACATACTGACCTACCGCTTTGCCCATATCTTCATAAAGGTTTAGATATCTTCTAAGGAATCTAGGATTGAACTCGTGCGTCATGCCAAACATATCGTGAGAGACCAGCACCTGGCCATCTACTCCACTACCTGCGCCTATTCCTATAACGGGAATGGTAAGCTGCTCAGCCACTTTCTGAGCTAAAGTAGCAGGAACTTTTTCTAGCACCAAGGCAAAACAACCCCAGCGCTCGAGAGCTTGCGCGTCTTCGATCAACTTTTCAGCCTCTGCTTCTTCTTTTGCACGGACGGTGTATGTACCAAATTTATAAATGGACTGCGGTGTCAATCCCAGGTGACCCATCACGGGAATTCCAGCGTGGAGAATACGTTTGATCGACTCCTTCACCTCACGACCACCTTCCAGTTTCACACTATGCCCCCCACTTTCTTTCATGATGCGTATGGCGCTGCGCAGCGCTTCTTTAGGATCACTCTGATAGCTACCAAAGGGTAAGTCCACCACCACAAGGGCCCGTTGTGTACCGCGCACCACGCTACTCGCGTGATAGATCATTTGATCCAGCGTGATCGGCAGAGTAGTCTCGTGACCCGCCATCACATTACTTGCACTATCTCCCACCAGCAACACATCGATCCCGGCGCTGTCTATGATTTTTGCCATTGTATAATCATAAGCTGTGAGCATGGAAATCTTCTCACCATGTGACTTCATTTCAGTCAGGGATTTAACGGTAATACGCTTGTATTGCTTTTTGGCAACGGACATAATTGTGATTTAAAAAGTAAAAATACTAATATTACAGATGCAACCCATACGATTATGAAAAAGCATATTATTACTGGAATCTTTATGGTTCTCGCTTTCGCGAAAGCGTACCCTCAACAAACTGATCAACAAACTTCTGAAATCACGGATCCTAAAGAAATCGTGCTAGAATTCTTTGAAAAATTCCACGAGCAGGACACGACCAGTCTGAAAACCATGTTCTTGCCAGAAGCCCTACTCCACAGTCTACTTAAGAGAGGTGATCAATTGAAACCCAGTCATGACAACATCGATAGTTTCCTTAAAGGAGTCGCCTCTATTCCAGAAACGGTAAAATTTGAGGAACAGCTGGGCGAGCTGCAAGTGCTTAAAACTGAAAATACCGCTACGGTGAGCATGCCCTACACCTTTATGGTGAATGGACAAAAATCCCATAGCGGTACTAATATTTTTGTGATGTTGCGTACTCGAGAAGGCTGGAAGATTTCTTCCATTGCAGACTCGCGCGTTTACAACTAGTGCTTACTGATTGCCTAGAATAATAGGCAATCCACCATTCTCACCACCACCCACAACAATAACTTTGCTGTTAGGGCTTTCGGCAAGTTTGAGGGTGGCTTCTATTCCTTTTTCTGTCAGAATCTTGTCAGTTAGGGAAGCGCTTAAAATCTGATTGGCAACCGCTTTACCTTCTGCATCTATCTTTTGACGCTCAGCCTCTTTGCTGGCTTTAGTCAATCTAAATTCATACTCTAGAGCTTCTTGCTCTTGCTTGAGTTTACGCTCGATGGCCTCCTTAATTTTAGTAGGTAGCGTCACGTCTTTTACAAGAACTCGATTTACTTGAACATACTGACTTTCCAATTCTTTGCGAGCTTCTTCTAGAATCTCACTCTGAATCACATCACGCTTGCTGGAATACAGTTGCTCTGGAGTGTAGCGACCCACAACGCTACGTGCCGCGGCACTAATTGCTGGCTCCAAGATATTATCTTCATAATTGATTCCCTTTTCTTGATACAAGTAGGGCAATCTATCATATTCTGGCTGGTACCATACTGTAGCATCTACTGTTACTTCGAGACCGTTCACAGAAAGCACACGCATCTTATCACTTTTAGACAGCTGTCTTACCGGGAAAATGATCATGTCATTCCACGGAGCAATTATATGGAAACCTTCTCCATAAGTCGCATCTTTCTCTACCCCTTCACCAAAAGGTTTGAACAGGACGCCCGCCTGCCCAGCTTCAATTACTACAGAGCTTTTGAAGATTACGATCAGAACGATCACTAATGCAATTATTGCAAATATTGCTGCTTTACTTAACTTTTCCATTTTTCTTAAATTAATCCGTTATATTTTCTCAAAAACCATTCAGCTCCTAACAATATGCCAAGCAAGATCATGAGGTATTCAAAATCGATAAGCCCGAGATAGGCAAATTTCTTCCTTTCTATAGGTCGTGATATCTGATCATTACTTAAGGTATCAATCACTTTATTTAAATCGCCCTGATAGTAGACATTCTGAGTCCCAACCAGTTTTTCAAAACCTTCATCATAAGCTGTTGAGGTCGTCTGTTCAGGATTGAAATCCATTACCTCAATAAAGCCAGATCTTGTGAGATTCTCATTCTGTACACTCACCGTATATTTATAGGATCCCGCATTAAGTCCAGCCAGGTCCACCTGAAAAAGAGATCCCGCCTGAACAAAAGGTCGTGTAAAAGTCGAATCGTCTTCTTCCTTGACCATTTTAAGATTCAGTACGGCACTATCATCAAATTGATAATTCTTATCCAGATAAGTCGCTTCAATTTTAATGTCATTTGTCTGTTCAAAGATAGCCGGCGCGTCCACAGTCAATCTATTGCGCACCTGATTGCTGGCGAGGTATTGAATTTGACCATTGACAAGATTGTCAAAATCTTCAAAATTCTTATTTTCAAGATAAGCTTGCGATCTCCATCTCCACAGTCCGTTCAGAGCACTAACAGCAATTCTACGGCTTCCCGTTTCATAAGTAAACCAGAAAGGTTGATCTGTCTCAATTCCAGATATTTTTTTATAAATGAGAACGTCTACTGGGGAGCTGAAACTCCAGCTACCATAAGGAGTTTCTACGGGTGGATAATCGCCATAATTAAAATCTTCAAGATTAAAATTAGAGTAACTGGAATTGATTAAAGGCTGAACTTCATCAGTCTCGATATTTTCCTCGATATTGATTTCTTGCAAGCTCTTGTTCAAAATATCCAGCCTAGGATTCTTTCCTAAAATGAGCCAGGCATTTTGTCCACTTTCATTAAGTCGATCGATTCTTGAAGAAAAAGCAGAATCTACTCCATATAGGATTACAAGGTTATAAGCATTGTAATCAATTTCTTGAGATCCTATAATAATTTCTGCAGATCGCTGAGGATTTGATTGAATAGCTTTTTTCAAGGCTCCGAGATCAGGATGTGGAGCGCTAGCGTGAATGAGAATTTTAGCTTGCTCATCTATGACTTCTACCGCAAACGACCTCGAATTGTTCTCTACATTCTTTTCATTTTCTAGAGGAATGACTTGAGCTCTCATGGATTTAAGTCCTACTGCTGAACTTTTAAGCTCAAAAGTGATGATTTCAGAATCTGAATTTGCGTCAAAATTTAAATCCTGGGTATAAAGAGTTTTATTATTCTCAGAAACCGAAAATCTTGAACGCACAGGATCTTTCCCTGAATAGGTCACAATAGCCTCTACTGGAAATTCATTATTGAGGTAGGAATATCGATTTAAATTTACTTGAGAGATTTCCAGATCAGCATATCTGGTGGTGTCTCCATAAACGATGGGATAAACTTTTGCATTTTGCGGTAGATTAAGGTACTCATAATTCTTTCCAGCATTTTGAATTCCATCACTAAGAATCACTATCGCCTTTTGATCATCTCTATACAGATTGAGAACTTCAGAAAGGGCGTTTTGTAGATCGCTCTGCTTACCCATTAAAATCAAGGAGTCGGCTGGTTTGAGTTCTGAATCAAAGGAAAATGAATGCACATCAAATTGCTCGTTTATCTCATTATTTGAAATGAGACTTTGGAAATCCTGTTTTAAATAATCTGCTTGTGAAAGGTAATCAATCGATTCAGAATCGTCAGCTAGGATAATAAGCTTAGGTAACTCTGTTTCATATTCTGTAGACCTGAATACCGGTAAAAGAAGTAATAATAAAATGGTCAAGACTGTAAAGAATCTTAGAACGCCGAAGCCCCAAGAGGTAGTCTTATTTTTTGAAAAAAAAGAACCGTATTGAAAGATTGCTATTAGGGCTGCCACAACAGCGGCAATTAGGATCCACAATACGGTCATTTATGAAAATTTAGGTAAGCATTCCTCCATCCACGTGCAGGGTTTGTCCAGTCACGTAAGCTGATAGGTCGCTTGCTAGAAAAACACATGCATTTGCCACGTCTTCAGGAGTTCCTCCACGCTTTAAAGGGATTGCGTTTCTCCAGCCTTGAACAGTTTCTTCATTCAAAGCTCCAGTCATTTCAGTTTCAATAAATCCAGGCGCGATGCTATTGCATCTTATGTTGCGAGAGCCTAGCTCAAGTGCTACAGATTTACTAAAACCTATGATACCTGCCTTAGAAGCAGCATAATTGGTTTGTCCAGCATTTCCTTTGACACCAACCACGCTACTCATATTTATAATGCTTCCGTTGCGCTGTTTCAACATCGTGCGCTGAACGGCTTTCGTCATGTTGAAGACTGATTTCAAATTTATCTCTATCACTTTATCAAAATCGTCTTCTGATAAGCGCATCAACAGGTTGTCTTTTGTGATACCAGCATTATTTATAAGGACATCGATAGAATCAAAATGTTCTAGAACCTGCTTCACAAACTCGTGTGCATCCTCAAAATCAGCAGCATTACTTTTAAAAGCCTTTGCCTTTACGCCTTTAGCCGAAATTTGCTTTTCCAATTCGAGCGCGGGACCTTCAGAGCTCGCATAAGTAAATGCGACATTTGCACCATGATCTGCAAAAACTTCGACGATACCTTTACCTATACCGCGACTTCCACCTGTAATGATTACATTCTTACCTTCTAAAAGCTTCATTAAGGATTAATTTTTTCGGCGTATTCAACTTTTAACAGTCCCTCTCTTTCAAACCATTCTGTAAAGCCCATGTATTTTGTACGAGAACCTTTAATGGCATAGGTATCAATCTCATCGAGGTTTTTACGCATCTGGAAAGCTGCAGCAACTATATTAGCACGAGTCTTCTTAAACTCAGAAGGATCAAGTTTCATAATTGCAATGGCATGGTTTGTCATGTCATCATAAGTCAAAGGCGTTTGTGTAGCCTTAAGTCTTGACGTTATAAAGTTCTGCCATTTGTTTTTTCCGCCAGAACGTTTCTTGTACTTCCGCTTTGCTCTGGGAGCTGCCGTATCAATAGATTGAGACGTCGATACAGAGGGAACACCTGTATCTATTTTTGAGGTAATTGATTTGGTATCAACATTCTCCAATTGATCGAGAACTTGCTTGAGCTCTTCCAGCTGTTTTAGAGTACGGGTATACTCTTCTTGATAATGCAGTTTCATTCTAACTGCAGTATCCATGTTTAGGGTTATTTGATTCATAATTATAAAATTGGAGGAACTGGATAGTGGGGGCTATCCTAATACCTCTGCTACTTTCTTGCCTATTTCTGCAGGAGAATCCACTACGTGTATACCACATTCTTTCATAATGGCTTTCTTTGCTTGAGCAGTATCCTCTGCACCTCCTACGATTGCGCCAGCGTGTCCCATGGTACGACCAGCAGGAGCTGTTTCACCAGCGATAAAACCTATGACAGGTTTTTTATTGCCAGTTTCTTTAATCCATCGAGCGGCATCAGCCTCTAGCTGTCCACCTATTTCACCTATCATAACGATTGCATCGGTTTCAGGGTCATTCATGAAGAGTTCAACAGCCTCCTTAGTAGTTGTTCCTATTATAGGGTCTCCTCCTATACCAATGGCTGTAGATATACCATGACCCTGTTTAACAACTTGGTCTGACGCTTCATAGGTCAAAGTTCCCGATTTAGAAACAATACCTATTTTACCTTTCTTGAAAACAAATCCAGGCATGATACCTACTTTAGCCTCATCTGGAGTAATCACTCCCGGGCAATTGGGACCTACGAGCCTACAGTCTTTATCTTTAATATAATCTGCAGCTTTTACCATGTCAGCAACAGGAATACCTTCAGTAATTGTGATGATAACTTTGATACCCGCATCAGCCGCTTCTTTGATAGCATCAGCTGCAAAAGCTGGAGGCACAAAAATAATCGTGACATCAGCATTTGCTTTTTCAACAGCTTCTTGAACAGTATTGAAAACTGGCTTGCCCAAATGTTCCTGACCACCTTTGCCCGGTGTCACACCTCCTACCACGTTAGTTCCATAATCAATCATCTGACCAGCATGAAAAGTACCCTCGCTACCGGTAAAACCTTGAACAATAATTCTAGAATCCTTGTTTACTAAAACGCTCATTTAATTTATTTTAATTTTTTCGAATTTAATTTTGACTAGGGTGACTGGTTTGATGGATCTCAATAATCCTTTCATCTTCCAGTTTGAAAATAGAAATAAAATACCCCACAGGAACTTCTTCATGTGGATTCTCAATAGTTCTTACAAAAACGGTAAATCGTGCAGCAACTTCGTTCTTTTCACTAATCATGTGAGAAATTTCACACCTCATGCTTTCGTAAAAGCTAGCAGTAGATTGACTCAGCCGATTATAATCATCATAATCATACTCACGATAACCGCTACTTGCGTGCCAGTAGACTTTCAAATCTGAGTGAAAATACTCTTTAAACAAATTTATATTAACGAAAACATCTGAGTCTAAGAACTTTCTAACGATTTTCTTTGCCTTTGCTGACATTTAAAAAATTTTGATAAAATTAATCAGTTTACAAAGTAGAAACAAGCCTTTAAAGACTTCTTTTTATGTATTATAGCTAATGTTTTGTAAAATCATCCATTCTTTTAATCAATTCCGGAATTTTACGAATACTTGCGATCTCTTTATACTTAGAACGAAAATCATCTGCTGGTATGCCAAAATAGCTTTTGTGTCCATCAAGTGATTTACTCACTCCTGCTTTTGCAGAAATAACAGCTTTATCTCCAATTGAGATTCCACTAGTAATTCCGACCTGGCCCCAGATAGTCACATCATTCCCTATGACTACACAGCCAGCAATTCCAGTTTGACTCGCAATCAATACACGTTTACCCAATACGGTATCATGCCCTATCTGGACTTGGTTGTCAAGTTTTGAGCCCGCACCTATGACGGTATCTCCCGTAACCCCCCTATCTATCGTACAATTAGCTCCCAGCTCAACTTCATCCTCTAGAACCACTCGACCTCCACTCAATAGACGGTCGTAACCTGTTTCTCTTTTTTTATAATAAAAAGCATTGCCTCCCAAAACCGTACCTGCTTGAACAATCACATTTTTACCGATTTGAGTATCGTCACCTATTACCACATTGGCATGAATTACGCTTCCTTCGCCTATAGATACATTATTACCTACAACTGCGTTGGGATGAATGACTGCTGAATCATGAAGGGAGTTGTTAGGTGATTCCGCTTTCGCGAAAGCGGTAAACGGTTTAAAATAACTCGTTAATTTATTAAAATCGCGGAAAGGATCGTCAGAAATCAACAAGGCCTTCCCCTCGGGACACTCTACTTTCTTGTTGATCAAAACCACGGTAGCTGCACTTTCCAGAGCTTTGTCATAATATTTAGGGTGGTCCACAAATACGATATCACCTGGATTAACCACATGAATTTCATTCATTCCATAAACCGGAAAATTAGCTGCTCCTACAAAATCACAACTGATGATGGATGCAACTTCTTCTAATTTGTGTGGTTTGAAAAATTTCAATTTTTACTTTTTTTCACCATAAATAATGGTACGGGCAAATAATGGGTGTAGGAAGTCTACTTTTGAGATTCCTACGTCAAGCTTATGACCTAGTTTATTTAACCAGTTGTTATAATTCTTATCGCCGTAAATCTTAAGTGCTGCAAAACCAGTAAATACACTAAAGAAATCAAAAAAGTAGTGATCAAAAGTAAATTTAGATCTTATAAATTTAAAATCCTTTGACACAAGTGCATGCTCGTCTGGAGTACGTTCTTTGGGATTTAACTTCCTCCATAGTTTATACAATGGATTCATGTTAAGAGGTTCAAGAAATATAATCTTACCCCCAGGCTTTAAAACCCTATGAATGTGGCCTACAGACATTTCAATATCCAAATGGTGTAAAATTGCTCCTCCATACACTACATCAAAAGTTTCGTCTGGAAATGTGAGGTTATTTGCATCCATAAGATGAAACTCTATAGGATAACTCGCCGTATGTGCAAAATCGCTTCCTGATTTCAATTCCTTTTCGCTGATGTTGATGCAGGTCAGTTTTTTGGGTACGGCTCTATCCTTAATCCATGACTTCCAACTGTGAGAACCTATTTCCAGAACGTTTTTGTCGTGAAGGGTCTCCCTAATAAGTTGGTCAAAGATCTTCTTCTCTCGCTGATACGAGTAATGGAAAGCGTGTCTACGCAGTTTACGTATGCGTGTACGATCTAGTGAGCCTTCATTATGAATCTTAGCCTCCAAGGCTACAATTTCTTCCAGCGTTCTTTCCTTCTTCTTAGCCATTATTGCTTCATCCTTTCTAGATAGGCACCTTTTTCAGTATCAATCCTTATGACATCTCCTTCATTTATAAATAAAGGCACGTTGACTCTTGCGCCAGTTTCAACCGTTGCAGGTTTAGTGGCATTTGTAGCTGTATTTCCTTTAACGCCAGGCTCTGTAGCGGTTACTTCAAGAACCACATATTGAGGCATATCTACTGACAAAGGAGAATTATCTTCTGTATTAATCTGTATGCTAACGACCTCACCTTCCTTCATTAAATCTGGCGCATCAAGAGACGATTCTGGAAGAGTTATCTGCTCATAATTCTCTTGATTCATAAAGTGATACAAATCACCCTCCTTGTAAAGATACTGAAACGAGTGTGTTTCTACTCGTATATCCTCGATCTTGTGACCAGCAGAAAAAGTGTTGTCTAATACTTTTCCAGTAGTGACTGATTTTAACTTGGTACGTACAAACGCAGGACCTTTACCTGGTTTCACGTGTAAGAACTCGATGATTTTATAAATATCGTGATTGTACCTGATGCACAATCCCTTTCTAATATCGCTTGTACTAGCCATTTCTTTGATTTCTTAATTACTACCGACGTATCCTCTCATGATACCTCGTTTAGAATTTTTAATAAATAAAATAATTTCATCCCTTTCAGGAGTTGCGCTCATCTCAGCCTCAATGATATCAACTGCCTGGGTCACATTGTAATTTTTCTGATAAAGGATTCTGAAGATATCTTGTATTTCCCTGATTTTCTCCAGTTCAAATCCTCTACGTCTCAACCCTACTGAATTAATACCTACATAACTAAGGGGCTCACGTCCTGCCTTAACAAATGGTGGGACATCTTTGCGAACTAAGGAACCTCCGGTTACAAAAGCATGGGCACCAATCTGACAGAACTGTTGAACGGCTGCCATACCAGCTAGAACAACGTGATCACCTACTGTTATATGACCAGCTAATGTGCTATTATTTGAAAATATACAATGATCACCTACAACACAATCATGAGCGATGTGACAGTAAGCCATGATCCAGCAATTATTGCCGATAACTGTTTTTTTACGGTCACTTGTTCCTCGATTGATGGTCACGCACTCACGGATGGTCGTGTTATCGCCAATAATTGTAACCGTGTCTTCGTCTTCAAACTTCTTGTCCTGTGGAATTGCACTTATCACAGCACCTGGAAAAATATTGACATTCTTTCCAATGCGCGCCCCTTCCATGATAGTCACGTTAGAGCCGATCCAAGTTCCTTCTCCGATGACCACATCATTATGAATCGTAGTAAATGGTTCGATCACTACGTTTTTGGCAATTTTTGCTCCCGGATGTACGTATGCTAAAGGTTGATTCATTCTTTGACTTTTGATATTTGAGCCATAAGCTCTGCCTCAGCACACAAGATTCCATTAGCATATGCGTATGCCTGCATATGCGCTATACCTCTTCTAATAGGGCTTATTAGATCACATTTGAATATGAGCATATCGCCTGGAACAACCTTTCTTTTAAATTTAACATTATCCATTTTCATGAAGAATGTCAAGTAGTTCTCTGGGTCGGGAACTGTGCTCAATACTAAAATACCACCCGTCTGCGCCATAGCTTCAACAATTAATACTCCCGGCATTACCGGCTGTCCCGGGAAATGACCTACAAAAAAAGGCTCATTCATCGTCACACCCTTAGAACCTATAACTGTTTTTTCATTCAGCTCATGAATTTTATCCACTAGCAAAAATGGAGGTCTGTGAGGTAGCACATCCATGATTTTGCAAACATCCATGATTGGTGGCTTTTCAGCATTCACAACCGGCACATTATCCCTAATTTCCTTTTTAATGATTTTACTCATTTTTTTAGCAAACTGGGTGTTGACAAAATGTCCCGGTTTTGTGGCGATCACTTTACCTCTCAACCTATAACCTATAAGAGCTAGGTCACCCACCACATCTAATAATTTGTGACGGGCTGCTTCATTAGGATAATGTAAGGTCAAGTTATCCAAAATACCATTTGGTTTAATGGTAATATTATCTTTATTGAAGGCCTTTTTAAGATTCTCCGTAGTTTTTTCAGAAAGCTCCTTATCTACGTAAACGATGGCATTGTTAAGATCTCCACCCTTGATCAATCCATGTTCTAGGAGCATTTCGATTTCGTGAAGGAAACTAAAAGTTCTGGCATCTGCGATTTCATCCTTAAAATCACTTAGGTTTTCTAAAGTGGCATTTTGAGTTCCTAAAACCTTAGTCCCAAAGTCTACCATAGTGGTCACTTGATACTTATCGCTAGGCATGATCATTACCTCACTACCTGATTCTTCATCGCGGTAAGAAATCACTTCCTTTACTACAAATTCAGTACGGGTTGCGTCTAATTCTTTAATTCCAGCGTTAGAAATTGCTTCGATAAAGAATTTAGAAGATCCGTCCATTATAGGTGGCTCACTACTATTAATCTCAATCAAACAGTTGTCAATTTCCAATCCGACGAGAGCAGCAAGAACATGCTCGCAAGTATTTATCTGAACACCATTTTTATCTAGGGTCGTTCCTCTCTTTGTATCGGTTACATAATTAGCCTGCGCCTCAACAACAGGCTCACCTTCCAGATCTACCCTTTTAAAAGCATATCCATGTCCTGCTGGTGCAGGTTTGAACACAAGCTTCACCTCTTGACCCGTGTGAAGTCCCACTCCGGAGAGGGACACCTCGTTCTCAATCGTGGTTTGTTTGAACTCTTCGACTATCATGAATGTTTTTTCTCTAAATCAGTTATGCGTTTTTCCAATTTTGGAAGATTCTTAAAATGTACGTAGGATCTGTTGTATTCACCAATATTAAATGCTGGAGACCCCTGAATAGCGCTCCCATCATTAATATTGCTTCCAATACCGCTCTGTGCCTGAATCCCAACTTTATCTCCTACCTTCAAATGACCTGCGATTCCTACCTGACCTCCGATACGGCAATATTTACCGACTTTGCTACTACCAGCTATACCTGTTTGTGCTGCAATCGCCGTGTGTTTATCAATCTCTACATTGTGACCTACTTGAATCTGGTTGTCTAATTTGACACCGTCTTTAATAATAGTACTTCCCATAGTCGCTCGATCAATTGTCGTTAAAGCGCCTATGTTTACATCGTTCCCGATGATGACATTCCCTATTTGAGGTATTTTGTCGTAGCTGCCATCTTCTTGAGGTATATATCCAAAACCGTCAGCACCTATAATACTTCCCGCCTCAATCACCACACGATCACCGATAACACAATCAGGCATTATTTTGACACCAGCCTGAATAACCACATCGTCGCCAATAGTGACATTGTCACCGACATAAGCTTGAGGATAAATTTTTACCCGATTTCCTAATTTGACATCACTACCCACGTAAGCAAATGCTCCGACGTACAAAGCTTCACCGTGTTGAGCAGAATTATGGATAAAGCTTTGAGGTTCTATCCCTTCTTTGCGAGAACGCACCTCATTAACCATCTTGAGTATCTGAGTAAAGCTTGCATAAGCATCTTCTACCCATATAAGCGTACAATCAAATTTTTTCTCTGATTTAAATTGGTCATCTACGATTACCGCAGTTGCTCCTGTAGTACTTATGTGGTGGAAGTATTTAGGATTTGAAAGAAAGCATAAACTCCCTTTTTCTGCCTCCTCGATTTTTGATAAAGTGAATACCTCTTCATCAGGATTTCCTTCCACTTTACCATTCAAGGCTTCTGCAATTTGACCTACACTAAATTTCATGCGAGCAAAAGTACTAATTTATATCAATCCCTAATTTTGGGAAAGCAGCAATAGTATTTTGTTACAGAATTTGCTAGTGCCTTGAAGCTTTCCTCTTTTCCGGCTTTGATCAGTTCAGTAAGTTTTCCTGATTTGGAAAGGATTTTTATGGGTTTCGCTTTCGCGTAAGCGGAATTAGTAACCTGCCCTGTAAACACAAAATAGCTACTTTCATGATCGCTTATGCCGTATTGCTGCTGGAGTTTCTGCTTTTTCTTTGTAACCTTTTCAGGACTGGTCTGCTTTTTAGTGAACTTTATTTTAAGGAGTTCTCGTTCAAGAATCATTTTAGACACTTCCTTTAAAACAAAGTCTTTGTGATTGCGATTCATCTTAAGTGCCATGATGACATCCGTATCGTCGAGAAGTGCAAACCGATCTAAAACTTGAGCATTTTTAAAATCTAGATTTCTGCTCGTCAAAAAGAATTTAAGCGTATCTGGAAGATTTACTGGAACTCCCTGTGCAAATAATTCGAGTGCTCTCTGAATAAAGGATTGTAATAAATGCTCTGCTCCTATTCCCGTTTTGTGCAAATATACCTGCCAGTACATGAGCCTGCGGCCCGAAAGAAAATTCTCGACACTATATAGACCTTTTTCCTCAACCACAAGCTGGTCATCCACTACGTTGAGCATCGCAATAAGACGCTGACTGTTAATGTTCCCTTCTGCAACGCCAGTATAAAAACTGTCACGCTTGAGGTAATCCATGCGATCTATATCAAGCTGGCTGGATATAAGCTCCAGCATAAATGGGCGGTGATACCTACCCTTGAAGATTTGGATCGCCATGGTTAAACTTCCGTTAAACTCAAGATTGAGCGCCTCCATAAAACTGAGTGAAATCTCCTCATGGGAAACATCCTTAACGATCCTGTTTTCAAGTGCGTGGGAGAATGGTCCATGACCTATATCATGTAATAGAATGGCTTTGTAGAGGGCATCTTCTTCCGCATCTGAAATCGCAACCCTTTTTGAGCGAAGCACTTGGACTGCTTTTTGCATAAGATGCAGACATCCCAGAGCGTGGTGAAAACGCGTATGGTGAGCTCCAGGATAAACGAGATAACTCAAGCCCATTTGCGTGATGCGACGCAAGCGCTGGAAGTAAGGGTGCTCGATGAGCTGATATACCTCCTCACTAGGCACGGAAATAAAACCGTAAATGGGATCGTTTAAAATTTTAAGTTTGTTGTGCTTTTTCAATAGAGCGCAGTTTAATACAAAGATACTTATATGGCAGAGATCAAATTATTGTGGGTAGATGACGAGGTAGACTTACTCAAACCACACATCATGTTTTTGGAAAAAAAAGGGTATTCGATCGACACTTGTATAAGTGGCTCAGAAGCTTTGGAAAAAATTGATGAAGTCAATTATGATATCGTCCTGATGGATGAGAACATGCCTGGACTCACGGGTCTTGAAACGCTTCATGAAATAAAGGAAAAGCAAGCAACGCTCCCTGTGATAATGATTACTAAGAGTGAGGAAGAATATATAATGGACGAGGCTATAGGTTCCAAGATAGCAGATTACCTCATCAAACCGGTCAATCCCAATCAGATTTTACTCTCTTTAAAAAAGAACCTGGATCATTCAAAACTGGTCAATGCGAAAACCCTTAGCGATTACCAAAGGGAATTCCGTAAAATCGCCATGGACCTAAGCATGGTCAACTCTTATGAGGAATGGGTGCAGTTGTATCAGCGACTCTTGTATTGGGAGTTGGAGCTCGAAGATATAGATGACACCGGTATGCTCGAGATCTTGAAAGCTCAAAAATCTGAGGCAAATCAGCAGTTCAGTAAATTCATAGATAAGAATTATGTAGACTGGTTTGAAGACGGAGCAGATTCTCCGATTCTTAGCCACCAGCTGTTCCGTAAAAAGGTCATGCCCCATCTTAAGGAGAAACAACCTGTGCTTTTTGTTGTTATCGATAATTTGAGATACGATCAGTTTAAAGTTTTTGAAAGCATCATCAATAACCATTACAAGAAAAATGAAGAGCTAACTTACAGCTCTATCTTGCCTACAGCGACTCAATATGCTCGTAATGCTATATTCTCAGGGCTAATGCCTGAGGACATGAAAAAAAGGCATCCTAATCTGTGGCTCGATGATACAGATGAAGGTGGTAAAAATATGCACGAGGACGAGTTCCTAACCGCTCAGTTGCAACGATTAAGACTTAACATTAAGCATCAATACCATAAAATCACCAGCGAAAGCAAAGGCCGCAAACTTGCCGAAAACTTCAAATCTCAAAAAGACAACGATCTCACGGTCGTAGTATACAACTTTGTGGATATGTTATCCCATTCTAAAACAGAAATGGAAGTTATCAAAGACCTCGCAAGTACAGATAAATCCTATCGCTCGCTTACTTTGAGTTGGTTCAAGAACTCACCACTTCTTGAAATCATCCAGCGGGCTCAGGAACTGGGCTTTAAACTCATTCTTACTACTGATCACGGTACTATTAACGTGACCACGCCCAGCAAAGTGATTGGTGATAAGAACACAAGCCTGAATCTGAGATACAAAACGGGACGCAGCTTAACGTATGAGGACAAAGAAGTTGTCGCTGCAACTGATCCATCGACCATCAAGTTACCTAAAATTAATATGAGCAGCAGCTTCATATTTGCTAAAGGTGATTATTTCTTTGCCTACCCTAACAATTACAATCACTACGTGAGCTACTATCGCAACACCTACCAGCATGGTGGGGTGTCACTTGAAGAGATGTTGATCCCCTTTGCAGTTTTTGACCCTCGATAATATGGAAGTGAATTACGCTTTAAGCGAAATTGAAAACGTATCAGAAACCATTCTGAAAAACCGAGTCTACGACACGATAATCTTCAAGGCGCCCATGGGAGCGGGAAAAACTACACTCATCAAGAGCCTTTGTGAAAAACTCGGAGTAAAGGGCGAGGTTTCCTCTCCTACATTTAGTTTAGTCAACGAGTATCAAGGCAAATCTGAGGATATTTTACATTTTGATTTGTACCGGATGGAGTCCAGAGAAGAGTTGTACGGAATAGGCATGGAAGACTACCTCGACCGTAAGGCGTTAAAGTTGATCGAGTGGCCAGAGCTTGCCATGGATTTGCTGGATCAACATCATATCGTAGAGATTGAAATAGTTGATGCTGATCGTAGAAAGCTTGTTTTCGCTTAAAGCGAAAACAAAATTATTTCTAGCCCTTTCATACGTTCATTTTTCATACATTTAAATCTGGTAACTAACCCGACCTGATTTATGATGTCTCTTTCCTCACCATTTACTAAAGATGAGCTCATTCCTCAAGAAGAACGTCTTGAGATAATGAGAGACAAACAAGATCTTTTCATAGGAATTCCCAAAGAAACCCAGCATCAGGAAAAACGTGTTTGCCTCACTCCAGATGCTGTCGCCGCACTCACCGCTCACGGTCACCGTATTATTGTGGAAAAGGGAGCGGGTGAAGGAAGCAGTTTTACTGATGATCAATATAACGAGGCAGGCGCAGAACTCACCAGCGATACTGCAAAAGTATTTTCATGTCCTACAATTCTTAAGGTCGCGCCGCCCTCTCTGGATGAAATTAAATTAATCAAGCCTCAAACGGTTTTGATTTCAACCGTTCAATTGAAGACCCGCAATAAAGAATATTTCACGCAACTATCTAAGAAAAAAATCACGGCTCTAGGCCTTGAATTTATAGTGGATGATGAAGGAAGGTTTTCGGCAGTAAATGCTCTGAGTGAGATTTCTGGTATCGCTTCCATATTAATTGCCTCTGAACTTTTGTCGACCGGAAAAAATAGAACCGGTCAGCTTTTCGGCAACATTACGGGTGTCCCTCCTATTGAGGTCGTTATTTTGGGTGCTGGAACGGTAGGGGAATTTGCCGCTAGAACCGCTTTGGGACTCGGTGCGAGCGTACGCGTTTTTGATAACAGCATTTCAAAATTGAGAAATTTACAAACGCGCGTCAGTCAGCAACTGTACACTTCTACAATTCAACCAAAATATCTACTTAAAGCCTTGATGCGTTGCGATGTAGCGATAGGTGCACTCGCAGGTGAAAACCGTGCTCCCGTAGTGGTATCTCAAACCATGGTGGAGAACATGAAAGAGGGCAGCGTGATTATAGATGTGAGTATCGATATGGGTGGATGTTTTGAGACCAGCGAAATCACCAGTCATGACAAACCTACCTTCACAAAACTGGGAGTGACCCATTATTGCGTTCCCAATTTACCTAGCCGATATTCCAAAACAGCATCTATATCCTTGAGTAATATGTTCACGCCTTACCTTATGAAAATTGCTGAGGAAGGAGGCATCGAGCACGCCATACGTATGGATAAAGGCCTTAAATGTGGCGTCTATTTGTATCATGGCATCCTAACCAATAAATCTGTAGGGCAATGGTTTGACATCCCGAGCAGCGACGTAAATTTGCTGATCTTTTAAAAGTCAAAGAGATTCAGGATGAAATTCGGACAGCGATTAGGATATTACATGGGTGGTTTTGCGATAGGATTGGTATTCCTTGCCTTTTTCCTGACGGGAAAACGCACACAATGCACCTGGCTTCCCGAAGATCGTGTGTTGTCTGATTTCCAGAGAAAATCCGTTAGATTATCTCCAGAAGTGAGGGAAATGCTCAAAAACCAAGAGCTCGATACTTTGAGCATCCAAATGATCCTAAAATACGGCGACGTAGATTTCTCAAAATCAAACACCGACACGATGCCCTGCAAATTTTACCACGTTTCTGGTAGACAAGAACTGAAAAATACCGCACTGTGGGTACAAAATTGCGATCGGTTTTTGAGGGTTGAGGAGGTTTTGGAGAATATATGACAACTAAGTCTATAATGTAATAGGCTTTGCTTTACTACTCCTAACCATTGCAACCCGACTATCTCGTTTCAGCGCTCTCAGATTATTCATCAGGCTATCTCCGTATTTGGTAAGTGACCAGTAAGAATTTTTATCCTTTACACTTCTGGTTTTTGAACTTTCTTTCATCATGCCTAACGCCCTAAATTGAACAAAAACAGTATCATATACTGAATCTGCTAAATCGAAAAACTCGAGCTCTGCATCTTCCAATCCGCTATCCGCAATCCAAAAATCTTTCCCTAATTCTTTCAAAAATTCTTTTAGAGCCGATTTCAAATCATCAATCGTAGCATCATGTATCAGCTTTGGCGAAATCCCTCCCCAAAGCTGATTCCAAGTAACTGTAAGGGTTGCAGTATAATCTTTTTCATCGTAAGTCCAATTCCCGTCATCATCAAATAGGTCTCCACTTAGCTGGAAGGAGCAATCTATATCAAATACATCTTCTCCATGACTTAATTCTTCAATATTGTTTGGTTTCCCAAAAGAATCCGAATTTAGTTGTAATTCCAAATCCTGTATTATCTTCCTTAAGTGTAATATTTCCTTTAAAGACTCATCAGAAGATGCTTGGTTGGCACGAATCCAGCCTACCGCAGGATTTTTTTTGATAGTTTTGGTAAGTCCCAGGATTAAAAACGCTTTTAGTTCTTCTGGATTTTTCCAGAATACACAAGTGTGTCTTGATGTTACTTTCTCTCTAAAATCAATTAATTTTTTCCATGCGTCTGTACTGGTTTCAGTCTTAGCTCTGGGTAAACTATCAGGATCTTCGTGAAGTAATGCTATAACTGGTTTCTTTGAATTGAAAGCATAATCATACTCTTTTTCGGTAAAGCTTATCAAAGACTCATCCATTGAACCATATCTGCCACCAATAATTAAAACATAGTAGTCCGAAAGGTCTATAACTTCCTTGATAAACTCCCATGCTTCATCATCTGTCGCTGGAAACATTTCCATCCCTGCTGGCATGTGCTCCAAATCTAAAATCGCTTTGAAGACATTTTGTCTCTCTTCTTTTAGATCTTCAAAAGTAGAGCTTATAAATACTTGATAGCGTTTATTCATTTCTAATATACTTAAATTCCCCTCCTCTTCATCTCCTGTTTGATAAGAGCCAGCTCCCGTCCTACCTGACCAGCAACTGAGGTGTTTTCTTGCGCCCTTCTGATCAAATAAGGCATCACATCCTTAATGGGACCAAAGGGCAATATTTTAAACGTGTTATGCCCCAGCGCTGCCAGATTGAAAGTGAGGTTATCGCTCATTCCGTACAATTGACCAAACCAAACGTCTGAGGTTTTTGGATCAATGTCACGCTCTTTAAGTACTTGCATCGCAGCGAGCGTGCTTTCTTCGTTATGCGTGCCTATGCAGAGTTTTATGCGGTCCAGACGGTCGAGTATAAAGTGCATGACCGCATTGAACATATCATCTGTGGCTTGTTTGTCTTTGCAGATCGGGCTGGGGTAACCCATTTTTGCAGCGCGTTCCCGCTCCTTTTCCATGTATGCACCACGTACAATTTTTGCACCTATCAAATAGTCGTTATCAATTGCATCCTTGTATAACTTCTTTACATAATCCAGTCTATCGTGCCGATAGCATTGAATAGTATTATAAATGTAGGCTTTCTGCTTATTGTACTTAGACATCATCTCTTGGATCAGATCATCTGCTGCATCTTGCATCCAAGATTCTTCGCCATCAAAAAGCAGCGCGATATCACTATCAGCTGCGGTTTTGCATAGCAGGTCAACCCTGTTATAGATACGTCCCCACTCCAGTTGCTCATCTTCAGTAAGCTCTTTTTTTTCAGAGACCTTTTGCCAAAGCTCGAACCTCCCTATTCCCGTTGGTTTTACTACCTCAAAGGGTAAGGCATTATGCTCACTTGCACCGTGTATCAAGGTCAGTTTTTTACCCACTACGTTATCAAAATCGGCTTCATCTTCCTTACCTTCAACGCTATAGTCAAGAATGGAACTCACACCTTTTTCATACATTTTGGCAACCAGCGGCATGCATTCTTCATCAGTAGTTCCACCACAAAACTGTTCAAATATGGTTTCCCTCACGAGACCATTGATCGGCAATCTCATTTTAAGTCCCAGCATCGTCGCTTTAGAACCTAAACTGACCAGCCAGGGTTTTCCCATCATGCTGAAGATAAAATGAGACTTCTTCAACTCAGCATCAGTCTTGAGAGAAAAGGCGTTTTCGGTATTATTGAAGGGGTTTTCTACCATGCTGCAAATATATTACGCAAAGGATTGAGAATAATGAGGTACTGCCTACTTTTGACGGGCACGATTAGGTCGTGGGAGATGGATGATAATTACGCTTTCGCGAAAGCGTACCACCTAAAAAAATCATGAATAGTATAATTACCTCAATCAGTACAACACATTTTAACAAGAGGGCTTATCAAGAACTCAATGCTTACCTAGCCACGAAGCAACCTAGCGTTATTTTCATACTTGTAGATGACAATACCATGGAGCAATGCTACCCACGTTTCATACCTATGCTGGAAACTAGTGCTCGTATCGAGGTAATCGAGATTGATGCCGGTGAGGAATTCAAAAATATCGAGACCTGTAGCGGTGTATGGGCTGCCATGATAGAGTTAGGATGTGATAGGCAAAGTTTGATGATCAATCTAGGTGGTGGTGTCGTGACCGATCTGGGAGGTTTTGTGGCTTCTACTATCAAGAGGGGGATCGATTTTATACACATTCCTACCACGGTTCTGGGTATGGTTGATGCTGCTATAGGCGGAAAAAACGGCGTGGATTTAGGTCACCTTAAAAATCAGATAGGCGTGATCCAGCCACCAGTAATGACAATCATCGATACCGGATTTTTACAAACGCTACCGCAAAACCATTTGCGTAATGGGAGTATAGAAATGTTCAAGCACGGCCTGATAGCAGATCGGGAATACTGGCAGGAAATGATTGCAATCCAAGAAAACTATTGTTCTGATCTATTTGCTGATCTTATTCACGGATCAGTTGCTGTTAAAAGTAATATTGTAGAAGGCGACCCTACTGAAAAAGGCGCTCGCAAGGCACTTAATTATGGGCATACCATAGGTCATGCGATAGAGTCTTATTGTCTAAGTAGTGATAGACACATAAGCCTACTACATGGCGAGGCTATTGCAATAGGTATTTATCTAGAGAGTTTTTTGAGTACGATTCACCTGGGATTATCAAGGTCTGAATTTGAAGAGATTGAAGCGTGGTATCAATCACTTGGACTTACTGCATCATTCAATGATTCTGAAGTAGTTGAAATGATTCAAATCATGAGTCATGACAAGAAAAATGTCAACGGTGAGATACGATTTGTACTGCTAGAAAAAATAGGAACTTTCAAAACTGATGTTCATCTCCATACCCTAGAGATCAAAAAAGCCTTTGAGATTCTATGATCTTGTGAATGGACAGTTCCATTAAATTTATTTTGGTAAGGTTGTATATTGTGTTCCAAAATCTATAATTTCGATTCCAAAGAAAATTGCAAAACATGAGAAACGTAATCGTTGACTATAAGAAACTTACTCCAGAGGTTCTCCAGCTGCTTGTAGAGAAATATCCTGATGGTTATGGAGATGATGACATTATTTCCTTTAAAAATCATAAATACGAAACCATTGAAGCTGTTGAAGTTACTACGGCAGATACAAAATATTTGGTCAAAATATCAAAACGCCTAAGCATGCAGATGGATGCTTTTGATGAAGATGACTATTCAGAGAAAGAAATGGACGACCCAGATGCGTTGCCTGAAATTTCCTTAGAAAAAGTTGATCAAGAAAGTGAAGGGCAGGAAGAAAATGATGATGAAGAGTAATCTTTAAGTCCAACTCGTCTTTCCAATCTAAAAATATCTAGCTAACCAACTATGATTTTAACTGCAATTTGTTCTTCCTGCAAAAAGTCGCTGAAAGTGAAGTCTAACGCGAAGACTAGGGGTGATCTGCAAAAAGAAAAAGGCGACCACACAATTATTACTTGCAACAGTTGTGCAACGGTTAATAAAACTCACATCAATCGCATTAGTGCTGAAGTGGATAACCGCATCATCATTGCCAGCGTTTTTGCTGGAATCATTATAAGTGCGCTATCTATTTTATATCTAGGGCTTATTGCCTCGTTATTATTATCAATTCCAATTATTGTTTGGAGGATTGAGATGAACCATGCACACACCTTTAATTCCTATCGCATAAGAAGAACCTAATAATTAATTCTTGAAAGCAAAAGTTTCCAATACATTAGAGTATATCGAACTTTACCCTAAATGGGAAGAACATCTTTCTTTGATTTACGAGCAGATAAAGGCCCATTCATTCGAAGAACATATCAAGTGGGGAGCTCCATGCTTCACTTATAATGGAACTAACCTAGTAGGACTTGCAGGTTTCAAGAATCATTGCGCGATATGGTTTCATAAAGGTAGCCTACTCTCCGACCCCAAAAACTACCTTATAAATGCCCAGCCTGGTAAAACAAAGCTTTTGCGACAATGGCGTTTTACCGAACTTGCCGAAGGACACCACATAGAATCTCAAATTGATCTTAAAACCTTGAATCAATTTCTGAAAGAAACCATTTATTTAGAAGCAAGTACTTGATGCGCATATTTTTATGCATTATTATCTATTTACTAACTTAATGCGTACAATATCATTCACATCATTTAATTTTTTGGAGAGAATGTAGTATATTTGATGCATTAAGTAGTAAAAAGAAGTTTTTATGCATCGTGCATCATACATAGACCTTTACGCGCTTTCTGATGAAAAGATTCTATCGCTAATTTGCGAGTTTATCAGAAAAAGTAGAATTGACCAGCAATATTCGCAGCAAGAGCTTTCTGAGCGAGCTGGAATAAGTCGCAGTACGCTCAGTTTGATAGAACGAGGTACTTCCCCCACATTGGAAACTTTAATCAAGGTTTTGAGAGCTCTGGATCGACTGGAAACTCTTTCTGAACTGAAATATGAAAAAGTAATAAGCCCTTTAAAAGTGGCCGAAGAAGATATACAAGAGCGATACCGTGTAAGGAAAAAGAAAAACTTAGGCAACTCTCTAGAAAGTGACTGGTAATGAAAACAGCTTTTGTAAAGTTATGGGGAGAGCGTATCGCTGCCGTGAGATGGGATGATGACAGACAGCTCGCGAGTTTTGAATATACTCCAGAATTTGTAGAGCTAGGGATTGAGGTGGCTCCTCTTACCATGCCGTTACAAAAAAACAGGATCTATCAATTCCCAAAACTGCGCGCAAAAAGTAGTGAGCTGGACACATTTAAAGGTTTGCCGGGTCTTCTTGCAGATGTATTACCTGATCGATACGGTAACCGATTGATCAAGGCATGGCTTGCTCAACAAGGAAGACCAGAAAATGATATGAATCCTGTAGAGACCCTATGTTTCATAGGTCAGCGCGGTATGGGAGCTCTGGAATTTGAACCCAGCACACATAAGAAACAAGAACTATTTGACATCTCGGTAAATCAATTAGTGGATATCGCCACTCAGATGTTGAACGAGCGCCGATCATTCTCAGAAAACATCACTAACGAGACTGAAGAGGCCATGAAACGCATTTTAACGCTAGGAACCTCTGCCGGTGGTGCGCGATCCAAGGCCATCATCGCCTACAATGAAGAAACAGGCGAAGTAAAATCTGGACAAACTCATGTGCCAAATGGATTCCATCATTATTTGATAAAATTAGACGGTGTTGATGCTGCGCAATTTGGGACAAGTAAAGGATACGGTCGTGTAGAAATGGCCTATTATCTTATGGCAAAAGACTGTGGTATAAACATGATGCCATCTCAACTGCTCGAAGAAAATGGTAGAGCTCATTTTATGACGCAGCGTTTTGATAGAGATGGGAACAGTACAAAACACCACATGCAAACTTTATGTGCCATCAATCATTACGATTATAACCTAGTTGGCGAGTATAGTTACGAGCAGCTTTTTCAAACCATGCGTCTTTTGCGACTGCCGTATCCAGATGCCGAAGAAATGTTCAGAAGGATGGTTTTTAACGTGCTGGCGCGAAATTGCGACGACCATACCAAGAATTTCTCATTTTTACTGAAACAAGGAGGCCGCTGGGAACTGAGCCCTGCCTATGATCTATGTTTCGCCTACGATCCAAAAAGTATCTGGGTAAGCAAGCACTCCTTGAGTATCAATGGCAAACGGGAAAATTTTAATAGAGAAGATTTGTTGAGAGTTGCTAAATCCATGAACATCAAAAAACCAGATCACATAGTAAACACTATTAAAGAAATTGTTATGGAATGGCGTGCCTATGCCAAAAGGTGTAAAGTTCATTCAGAACTGACTAATCACATTGAAAAACACCTAAGAGAGGTGCAACTGGCATGATCTTTTCTGTTCTAAAACAAAATTGGCCAGAGTCATTATTATACTAATCTGACACCATTGCCTTACCTTTATAACACTAAAGATTGTACATGAAGATTTTCAAAAACATAATAGCTATTGTTCTATTCCTAGGGAGCGCACTTGCGTTTTCACAAAATGATGGAGCAACCACAAAAAAAATCACCGATAAAGAATTAAGTAAACTCACAAAACTCTCTGAAGAGCAAATGGGCAGCGGTAAATACCAGATCAATATGCAAAATGTGCAATTTTATGGTATGGAAAAGCAATTACTGACGCAAAAAGAGCTGGTCTCAAAACTTACTAGCGGTGATTACGGCGCTGATGCTTATGCAAATAAAGACGGAGTTATCGTTGTGGCCATGCTCAGAGAAAGTACCCCTGAGGAACGCGCTATGATGGAACGCGAGATGAAAAACGCTCAAATGAGAGACCCGTCTAGTTTAGTAGGAACTGATGCAAAGCCTTTTGATCTGGAAGATCTAGACGGTAATAAATATTCCATGGAAGAGCTCAAAGGTAAGGTTGTGGTCATCAATTTTTGGTTCATAGGCTGCCCTCCATGTAGAAAAGAAATTCCTGAGTTAAATGAACTTGTTGCAGATAATAAAGATGAAGATGTTATTTTCCTGGGAGTTGCGACAGACCGTTATAAGCAACTGAAATCGTTTCTGTCAAAAACAGAATTCAATTATAACATTGTTGCAGAAGGTAGACCATTTGCCGCCGCGTACAATGTTACTGCCTACCCCACCCATATCGTGATTGGAAAAGATGCCAAGGTCAGTTATGCCGCTGCAGGTTTTGGTCCAGGCAGCATCAATATCTTAAAATCAGCCATCGAGCAAGAGCTGGAAAAATAATCATTTCTCATGCCTGAGCTGCCAGAAGTACACGGTTATCAACAATACATAAATGCGACGATCCTGCACAAAAAGATCGTTGCGATGGATTGTCGTGATGATCGTTTGCTTAAAATGACTTTACCCACATTCAAGAAACATTTGATCGGTAAAGCATTTACGGGAACAGAACGTATAGGCAAGTACTTGTTTCTAAAAACTACAGGTGATCGTATTCTTGTGATGCATTTCGGCATGACGGGTCGTCCCAGCTATTTTCACGACGTTGATGACCGTCCCAAATTTGGTCATATCATGCTAGCGTTTGATAACGACTATCATTTTGCTTTCGAGAACAAAAGAAAGTTTGGCTGGTGGGACTTGACCGAAAATATCGAGGATTATAGAAAAGAACACAATCTGAGCAAAGACGCCAGATCTTTAAGCCTTGAGGATTTTAAAGATAGTATCGACGGTCGCAAGACCAGCATCAAAAATATCCTCATGAACCAGAGCATTTGCGCTGGAATCGGTAATTGGATGGCAGATGATATACTCTACCAGGCGCAGATTCATCCCGAAAACAAGGTGAACGAGATGCCCGCCGATTCAATCAAAAAGGTATTTGATAAGATGCAGCACGTTATCGAGACAGCAATCGAGCATGAGGCCCACTACTCTGACTTCCCAAATGAATTTCTGATACACCGTCGCAAAGAAGATGCAGATTGTTTTCACACCTCAGGAAAGATCAAAAAGATCAAGGTGGGCGGTCGGTCTACGTACTTCAGTCCCGAGTGGCAGTCGTAGCAACTGATTCTTCACAACTCGACATTAAATGTATGTGTTGAGACGTGTCATTTTCACGCTTTCGCGAAAGCGAGAACAAAATCAAACATCCCGTTAATTAATGACTTTCTAACACTCCTAGCCGGTTACTGCACGTATTTTTAAAATAAAAATGGCTGATTACGACAAGGAAGAAATCTGGAAGGAGTTTCAAGAAAAGCAGAACATGAGCAAAAATGAGCTTGAGGACTGGCTTGAGACTGAAGAATCCAAAGCTGCTGGAAAGGAAATGGACAGCGGTGAAACCGTGGGGCACAATGCTGGGAGACAAATTGTTAAGATTCTTGACAAAAACAAGAGTGACCTCACCAAGGCCAACTGGGACAAGATCAATGAAACTGTAGGCGTTTACTACCAGAAAATCAATCCCTCACAAAAACCAAGTAGTGATGTGGAGAACAGCACATGGTACCATGCTCTAAAAAACTGGGGGCACGACGCGCTGAAGTAGTTGAATCAATTTGTTGATCGTTCCAGATGGTATTTTTTGTTCATGTAAAGTGTATTGAGTACGATTCCTGTGACCACGAGAAAAACTCCAAATACAGCGATAAAGCCATATTTCTCTGAAAAGAAAGTCACACCCAGAAGCAAGGTAAAGAGAACTTCTAAGTATTTGAATGGGACAACCTTTTTTGGGGAAGCTGCCTGAAAAGCCATCGTCATGAAAATCTGGCCTAGTAAACCTACAATCCCCAAACACAGCATGATCAATAAATCAGTAAACCCACGGGACACCCAATGAAACAGGCATGCAATCCCACAACTTACAGTTCCCACCAGCATGAAGTAATGAATAATAACTAGTGGATGATCGCGATTACCGATTTTTGATATTGAAACAAACACAGCTGATAGACTTAGTGCTGAAAGTATTGCAACTAGAGTTCCCAGAATACTTATCTGGGCATGGTAAAATTCAATAAGTGCCAAGCCTAAAAAGGTTATAGCAAAATAAATTCATTGCTTCACGGCGACTTTTTGCTTTAACCAGAAAATAGCGAGAACTGCAGCAAAAACGGGTGATAAATATCTTATTACCGTGGCAATACCTAGATTGAGAAACTTCAAAGAGAAAAAAATAGAAACAAAGAAATCGTTCCAAAAATTCCTCTTATGAGCATAAGTTTACGCTTATTCCCTAGAAGATCAATCTTGTTATGCTTTAAATAAAGTGATATAAAAATCAGAGTTATAGAGATCTAATAAATATCAATTGAAAAGCACTAAAATTTTCTAAGTATTTGACAAGTGCATTCATTACAGAAAACATGACCGAGCTTAATCCCATTAGGTAGTAAGCTCTGTAAGTACTGCTGAAAATTGGAATATACCTGATGGTAGTTTTAAATCTATAAATTAAGTTCTAGACTCGATTAAAAAAACTATCCACAAACTCTACTTTATTGAAAACCTGTAGATCATCCATACCCTCTCCTACTCCTATATAACGCACGGGTATTTGAAACTGGTCTGAAATACCTATAACTACACCGCCTTTTGCAGTTCCATCTAGTTTTGTGATGGCAAGGCTGCTCACATCAGTCACAGCGGTAAATTGTTTTGCTTGTTCAAAAGCGTTCTGACCGGTAGATCCATCGAGAACCAGCATGACATCGTGAGGCGCATCTGGTAGCACTTTTTGCATGACTCGTTTAATTTTACCCAACTCATTCATTAGGTTAACCTTGTTATGCAATCTTCCAGCGGTATCAAGAAGAACGACATCTGCCTTATGGGCAACAGCGCTTTGAAGCGTGTCAAAGGCAACGCTCGCAGGGTCGCTTCCCATAGCTTGCTTGACGATTTCCACGCCTACTCTTTTTGCCCAGATATCTAATTGATCAACGGCTGCGGCTCGGAATGTATCACCAGCGCCCAAAACGACTTTCATGCCCTTCTGTTTAAACTGATGTGCCAGCTTACCGATAGTGGTTGTTTTACCCACACCGTTGACACCTACGACCATGATAACATAAGGACCGTCGGTTTCAGGAATGGTAAAGTCTGTAGCGTTACCATGATTAACTTCACTCATCAAACCTGCAATTTCCTCGCGTAGGATTTTGTTGAGTTCTGAGGTTCCTAAATATTTATCGCGAGCTACACGCTCCTCGATACGATCAATGATTTTAATGGTTGTAGCTACACCTACATCGCTGGAAACTAGTACGTCCTCTAGGTCGTCCAGGACATCATCATCAACTTTATCTTTACCTGCAACAGCTTTTCCCAGCTTATCAAAAAAAGAAGATTTGGACTTTTCCAATCCCTTATCTAGGGTTTCTTTCTTTTCTTTATTGAATATCTTCTTAAAAAAACTCATGATCGATTCTAAAAATGCAAAAATAAGTAAGTTCTTGAGCTCAGGATAGTTTAGTGATCAGTACTTTATCACGGATTCTGAAATTGGTTTGCGTACTTTTTTCTGATCTGCCATGAAATCGTCCTGAGCCCTATAACCCACAGGTAGCAACAAAACACTTTTAAGTCCCTTTTCAGATAGCCTGAGTAGCGCATCTATTTTTTCAGGTTCAAATCCTTCCATAGGGCATGAATCTATTCTTTGTGCAGCACAAACGGCCAGTAAATTTCCCAAAATCAAGTATGCCTGATTTCTTGCCCAAATCTCAATTTCTTGAACTGTCTTCTTAGAAAAAGAATCCACCAAAAATTCTTCAAATGGTTTCAGAACCTCGTCTGGAGTGTTTCTTACATGTTTCACCAGTTTAAAGTATTTTTGGATGTAAGCAGCATCTACTTCCTGAATACATATTACCAAAACAGCTGAACTATCAGCTACCTGTCGCTGACCATAGCTGGCAGCAACCATGCTTTCCTGAATATCAAGATCTTGCACTACCATCATTTTACAAGGTTGTAAGCCGTAAGAAGTTGCAGTAAGGTTAAAACATTCTGACAGCAAGTCGATCTGCTTCTGATCTAGTCCTTTATCTGGATCAAATTTTTTAGTTGCGTATCGCCATCTAAGATCTTGAAGTATATTGTTTACCATGTATTGTACTAACTAATTGAATTCTGTTTTGACTGATCAAAATTATGGAAATACCCTCTGCATAAACCTTTATTAAAATAGCTTATCCTTATAATTGCATCAAAAAAGTAGCGTTATCCGTAAAACGATTAAAAGGTAAATCTGTAGGATGAAGAAATTGTTGAACATTTTAGTATTTGTTCTAATCATAGGAGTTCTGAGCGTTCTTGCCCTACAATTTCATGTGAACAGATCTACGCGTGATCTTATGCATTCAAATATAGATAGTATCAAACCCGTTTATACTGGAATTGTACTGGGAGCGAGCGTAAGACCTGACAAAAGCCTCTCTCCCATTCTCCAGGATCGAGTGGACGCAGCTCTCAATGCCTTTGAGGCCGGTAAATTTCAACGGTTCTTGTTAAGCGGTGATCATGGATCGAGGAATTATGACGAGGTAAATGCTATGAAAGATTACCTGAATCAAAAAGGAGTCGCTGACTCGGTTATATTTTTGGACCATGCCGGTTTTGACACCTATGATTCCATGTTTAGGGCAAAAGAAGTGTTTGAAGTAGATGATGCCGTTATCTTCACACAAAAATTTCATCTACCAAGAGCTCTATATCTTGCCAACAACCTAGGACTTGAAGCTCAAGGCTTTGAATCAGATATGCGGGAGTACTCAGCAAACAGCAGTTTGAAAAGACGCGAGTGGCTGGCAAATATCAAAGCCTGGATCGAGTTGAATATAGAAAAACAACCTACATACAGCGGTGACATAATTTCCATCAAAGGTTCCAGCGCTGAATCTCACGATAAATAGCCAGTAGAGATCCGCGATAATCAAAGAGCAAATTGCGTAAAGCATGCAGCTTAAAGCTTATTGCAAAATTAGACATGTTCACAAACCCATCAAATAAGTTAATAAAAAGCTTTGAGTAATTTGGCACACCGCTCGTGGTAGCCATAACTTTACGGCAGCTTTAAAACTTACTTAAATGGCTGATATACAGCAATTAAAAGACATGGTTACGCAAGTAAGGCGTGATATTGTACGACAAGTACATGCCGTAAATAGTGGGCACCCAGGCGGTTCTCTAGGCTGTGCAGAATTTCTAGTGACGCTCTACGGAGAGTTTATGGACCACGACCCTAGTTTCAATATGGACGGCAAGAATGAAGATCTATTCTTCCTTTCAAATGGTCACATCTCACCAGTGATCTATAGTGTACTGGCAAGAAATGGTTACTTCCCAGTTGAGGAATTAGCCACGTTTAGGAAGCTTGACTCTCGCCTGCAGGGACATCCCACCACTCACGAGGGACTTCCTGGAATACGCATCGCTAGCGGATCACTAGGCCAAGGTATGAGCGTCGCCATAGGTGCTGCCCTTGCAAAAAAACTCAACGGTGACGACAAAACCGTTTTCTCACTTCACGGAGATGGTGAGTTACAAGAGGGTCAGATCTGGGAATCTGTAATGTATGCGGCTGCAAATAACGTGGATAATTTGATCTGCACGATTGATGTGAATGGCCAGCAGATTGATGGCAGTACAGACCAGGTTCTTGATCTAGGCAATCTTCAGGCAAAATTTGAAGCTTTCGGCTGGAACGTTTTGAGAATTAAAGATGGTAATGATGTAGAGGCGATCATAGCAGGAATGAAAGAAGCGATCTCGCTTTCGCGAAAGCGTAAACCTACTTGCATATTGTTGCATACAGAAATGGGTAATGGAGTAGACTTCATGATGGGATCTCATAAATGGCATGGTGTGGCCCCAAATGACGAGCAACTTGAAGAGGCACTTGCGCAGAATCCAGAAACTCTAGGAGACTACTAATCCCAAAAGCTAAAAACGATGAAAGAATATACAAATTCAGGAAATAAGGATACGAGATCTGGTTTTGGCGCGGGATTGACCGAACTGGGTAAGAAGAATGAAAATGTGGTAGCACTATGTGCAGATCTTACGGGATCGCTCAAAATGAATGACTTTGCCGCAAATCATCCAGAGCGATTCTTCCAAGTAGGAATCGCTGAGGCAAATATGATGGGGATTGCTGCCGGGCTAACCATAGGTGGCAAGATCCCATTTACGGGAACTTTTGCCAATTTCTCTACGGGAAGAGTTTACGATCAGATCAGACAGAGTATTGCATACTCAAACAAAAACGTAAAAATATGCGCATCGCATTCTGGTCTTACACTAGGTGAAGATGGGGCAACCCACCAGATTCTTGAGGACATCGGTCTTATGAAGATGCTACCTGGAATGACAGTCATCAATACTTGCGATTACAACCAGACTAAAAATGCAACACTAGCTATTGCAGATCACGAGGGACCTGTCTATTTGAGATTTGGCCGACCTAAGGTTGCTAACTTCACCCCTGAAAACGATGACTTCCAGATAGGTAAAGGTGTGCAATTGCAAGAAGGAAATGATGTAACCATAGCTGCTACTGGACATCTCGTCTGGGAAGCACTTGAAGCTGCCAAACAACTTCACGAAGCAGGTATCTCTGCAGATGTGATCAATATACACACAATCAAGCCGCTGGATGAGGAGATCATTATCAAATCGGTTCAAAAAACAGGTTGTATCGTTACCGCTGAAGAGCATAACTATTTAGGAGGTTTGGGAGAAAGCATTGCTCGCACTCTTGCACAACATTTACCTACTCCACAAGAATTTGTGGCTACACAAGATACTTTTGGTGAGAGCGGTACTCCAGAACAGCTGCTTGAAAAATATGGACTCAATGCAGAGAACATCGTCAAAATGAGCAAGAAAGTCATTGCTAGAAAATAGTTGTTGTAGGCTTGAATAGAATTAAAAAGGGCTTTTCCAGTTTGGAAAAGCCCTTTTTAAATTTTTAAGATTCCAAACACGCTTGACTGTCCAAATTATTTAATGAAATCATATATATTATAAGGTATAGTAATTAGCATCGTAACTTTGCGTCTTACTTAGAAGTTTACGGTAGATTGCATTTTATGAAAGTAGAAGATTTTCTGGAAGATATAGACGACCATGACCACATGTCAAGCAATGAGGAAACACCTCTTAGAGACGACGCCTTTGCGCTAACCGACGAAGAAAAGATTGCCTCGATACAAGACGATGTTTTTAACATACTTAAGACCCTAGGTATGGATATGACTGACGACAGTCTCAAAGGCACGCCCAAAAGAGTGGCAAAGATGTTTGTCAATGAAATCTTCGGTGGTTTGAGGCCTGATAAAAAGCCCAGCGCCAGCACTTTTGATAATAAGTACAAATATGGAGAAATGCTGGTGGAGAAAAACATCGTACTTTACTCTACCTGTGAACACCATCTTTTACCTATCGTAGGGCGCGCTCATGTCGCCTATATCTCAAATGGTAATGTAGTGGGACTTTCAAAAATGAACCGCATCGTGGATTATTATGCAAAACGCCCACAGGTCCAGGAGCGTCTGAACATACAGATCGTGCGCGAATTACAAAATGTTTTGAATACAGAAGATGTTGCCTGTGTGATCGATGCAAAACACCTGTGTGTCAATAGTCGCGGGATACGAGATATCGACAGCAGTACGGTGACGGGAGAATTCGGCGGTGCTTTCAAAAATCTGGAGACTAAAAGAGAATTTCTGGATTACATCAAGATGGATACACGATTCTAGAATCGGTTCAAGACAGTTTTTAGTTGTTCCGCTTTCGCGAAAGCGAGAACAAATCGATTATTTTTACCCAACTACAACACAATTTACTGATCATGAGTCTTTACAAAAGCAATGAACTGAAACTGTACAATTCCATGACTTCTGAGAAGGAAGTTTTTAACTCCATCCTTGATGGCAGAGTGGGAATGTATGTTTGTGGGCCCACGGTATACAGTAATGTACACTTGGGGAATTGCCGCACGTTCATCAGCTTTGACATGATCTATAGGTATCTGAAACATCTAGGCTACAAAGTACGTTACGTACGTAATATTACTGACGCGGGCCATCTTACTGACGATGCAGATCAGGGCGAGGACAAAATCTCAAAAAAGGCGCGCCTCGAGCAAATTGAACCCATGGAAGTCGTGCAGCGCTACACGCTGGATTTTCACAAAGTGATGCAGCAATTCAACTCTTTGCCTCCCAGTATTGAGCCTACCGCTACGGGACACATCGTTGAACAGATCAAGATTATTGAAAATATTCTGGAGAAAGGCTTTGCTTATGTGGTAGATGGCTCTGTCTATTTTGATGTCAAAAAGTTCAATGATGATCATCAATATGGGAAGTTGAGCGGTCGCAATCTGGAAGATATGATTGCTAACACGCGCGAACTAGCCGGACAGAGTGAGAAGAAAAATCCGCAGGACTTTGCTTTGTGGAAAAAGGCCAGTCCTGAGCATATCATGCGCTGGCCCAGTCCATGGGGAGATGGTTTCCCGGGATGGCACCTCGAGTGTACGGTAATGAGTTCCAAGTATCTGGGTGAGCAGTTTGACATACACGGCGGTGGAATGGATTTAAAATTTCCCCACCATGAGTGTGAGATCGCTCAAGGCGAGGCGGCTCATGGTTGTAGCCCAGTAAATTATTGGCTACACGCTAACATGTTGACGCTCAACGGCCAGAAAATGTCAAAATCGACTGGAAATAGCATTCTCCCAGCCGAATTATTCTCTGGTGATAACGACTTTATGGAAAAACCCTTTGCGCCCAGCGTGATCCGTTTTTTTATGATGCAGGCACATTATCGATCTATTTTGGATTTCAGTAATGATGCACTTGTAGGAGCAGAAAAAGGCTTCAACCGCTTGGTTGATGCATTAGAAATAATTGAGAATTTACCTGTTTCTGATAACAGCTCTGTCGACGTGGAAGCCGGGAAATCCAAGTGCTACGCAGCGATGAATGATGATTTTAATACACCCATTCTCATTGCTGAACTTTTTGACATGATCAAATCGGTTCATGCTATAAAAGATGGTAAAGCACAAATTTCAAAGCAAGATAAAGAAGAGCTCGTAGAAACTTTTCATGCTTTCTTTTATGATGTTTTGGGATTGCAAACTGCCTCTTCAGAATCCAACAATTCAGATTCTGAAGCTTTGAATGCCGCTATGCAACTGATCATCGATTTGAGAGCAAACGCGAGAGCAGATCGTGACTTTGCTACGAGCGATAAAATAAGGGACGATCTTGCCAAAGCAGGTATCCAGCTCAAGGACGGCGTGGACGGCACGACATTTTCTGTAAAATAATTAGAAAAGGGTAATCATGGAATTTATTTTTCTATTGTTTACCCTTTTGTTTTTCTGGACGATTCTCTGTCTCTGGAATTTATTATTGATTCCGTGGTTTGTCAAGTATAATATTAAAATGTGGACTCGCATGTTTGGGCCTACCGAGCGAATTACTTGGCTAAGTGAGCGTAGGGTAAAAGTCACTCGGTGGATTCAGTTTTTTTATTGGTTTGGCGGTGTTTTCACAACAGTAATTCTAATTGCCGAGGTGCTATGAAAAACGTTTTGATCTATCCATTTATTCTTTTGATCAAGTTTTATCAAACCTTCATATCGCCCTTTACTCCTAGTTCGTGCCGCTACTCTCCTACTTGTTCCACCTATAGCCTGCAAGCTTTGAAAAAACATGGTTTGCTCAAAGGTGGCTGGCTGGCTATCAAACGCATATCAAGTTGTCATCCTTGGGGAGGCAAGGGGTATGATCCTGTTCCTTGAAGGGATAAGTTAAAATTCAAGTTCAAAATAACACCTGAGACATAAATAGATGAGAATTGCGCTTAGACAGGCTCAGCGTGACAGGTTAATGTTTTTGGCATGGATGTTTGATTTGAAATTCAAGTTCGAGTTCAATTTCAAGTTAACGTTCGATTTCAAGTTCACCTTCGAGTTCAGATTGCAGTTCCCTCGCATCGTTTATTTTTGCTGAAAATTAAGTCTGTGACTTCTGAACAAATACTCATCACCATTGCCGTTTATTTTATGGTATTGATTGCCATTTCCTTTATCGTGGGCAGAAAAGGTGATAGCGCCACATTTTTCAGGGGCAACCGTTCATCGCCATGGTATCTCGTGGCTTTTGGGATGATAGGTGCGTCGCTGAGCGGCGTCACTTTTATCTCGGTTCCGGGAGCGGTGGAGCAAGGCGCGATGGGCTACTTTCAAGTGGTGCTTGGGTATATTTTGGGATATCTGGTCATAGGAACCGTATTGCTGCCGCTCTATTACAGGATGAATCTCACCTCTATTTATTCTTATCTGGAAACGCGGTATGGAGCACCAGCGCAATACACGGGATCGGCTTTTTTTATTCTTTCTCGCGTGGTGGGAGCAAGTTTTAGGTTGTATCTCGTCGCTGGGGTTTTGCAGGAATTTGTGTTTGATGAGATGGGAATCGAGTTCTGGCAAACGGTCTCACTTACTGTATTGCTCATCTGGCTCTACACCTTCAAATCAGGTATCAAAACCATCGTCTGGACTGACACGCTTCAAACACTTTTCATGTTGATCGCCGTGGGTGTAGCGATTTATTTTGTAAGTGATAGTTTGGGGCTGGATGGTATCGGCTCAACCATTAGATTTGTTTCCGATAGTGACCTATCACAAATCTTCTTCATTCAAGACTGGCGGGCAGATTCCCATGTTGTGAAGCAGTTTTTATCGGGAGCATTTATCGCGATCGTCATGACGGGATTGGATCAGGACATGATGCAGAAGAACCTAACTTGCCGCAGCTTGAAGGAATCTCAGAAAAACATGTTTTGGTTCACCATTGTGCTCACGTTTGTCAATCTGGTTTTCTTGGGAATGGGTGTTTTATTGACCGCTTTCGCGAAAGCGGAAAACATTCAAGCCACAAAAGATGCCTTATTCCCTACCATAGCTCTAGACAGCGGTCTGGGTCTGGGATTGGGATTATTCTTTATGCTGGGATTGATCGCTGCGGCCTATTCCAGCGCAGACAGTGCGCTCACTTCTTTAACGACATCGTTCTCTGTGGACATCTTGAACCTAGAACAAAAATTTCAGGAAAGGCAACAAAGATGGATCAGGAAAGTGGTGCATGTAGGTTTTTCTCTGGTGCTGATAGGCGTAATCGTAGCCTTCAAATATTTGATCAATGACGATAGCGTTATCCTGAAACTCTTTGTTTTTGCGGGCTATACTTATGGGCCACTTTTAGGTATGTTTTCCTTTGGAATTTTAACAAAAATGCAAACCCCAAAATGGGCGCCTGTTGTGGTTTCTATTTTAGCTCCATTTCTTGCTTTTGGAGTAAGTTATTTTAGTGAATTGTGGTTTGATTTTGAGTTCGGTTTCTTTATTCTGATTTTGAATGGGGCGATTGCTTTTATGGGACTTTTGATGAGTTCTTTCCTTTCTACAGGACAACATCACGATACAAAGCCTGCTATCACTTAATTTTCGGCTTCAAATAACTCAATAGGATTCAGGTAAAAAGCTTTGCGCCAGCCTTGTGGGGCATCATCGATTTGCCATAAATACGGCAAGGGCGTCATTATGGAATAGTGAAGATGCGGCGGTTTTCCCTTTGCGTTACCTGAATCTCCTACGGTCCCTATTTGCTCGCCATTTTCAATCAAGCTCATAGAAGAAGTCTCAATGGAATCGAGGTGCGCGTAATAATGAAAACGCCATTTGGGCCCCAGCACAACCACGATGTTTCCGCCCATTTCAATGGTTCCGGTATAGAGAACGATCCCATTTGTGGAAGAGTTGATTGGCGTTCCCTTTTTTGCAAAAACATCAACTCCTTTGTGCGTACCAGATCTTCCCCACGGGTAATACCAGAAACTCTCGGGATGATAATCTGCCGCGGTGGCCCTTTCCACGGGCATGCTCAGATTTTGAGGAATAAGAAATCCAACTAAAATGATAGTGAGTATGACTAAGCTTATTTTGTAGCGCTTTTTCACTTTTAGGTGTTACGCTTTCGCGAAAGCGAGATCAATTGATATATTCCTAATAATACCAGTCCTATCGCTAGAACCCACTGATAGGTAGGCAACTCAATTTCCAGTACGAATTTCTCATAGAGCTTGTACCCGCCTATACCTATAAATATGAGGGAAAGGAATATGGTGTAATTTGTTTTGGCTTGATTATTTGCCATCGCGATTCATCACTAAAGACGCCAGAACAAAAAGACCATAACCCAAAAACGCAAAGGATAGGATCAAGCGCCAGGTAGGCATCTCCTCGCCTACGATAAAGTGATTGTACAATCTGTAGGAACCAAATCCTACGAAGACGATACCAAAAATGAGTCCTAAGATGGGATTGCGACGTCTGGGATTGCTTGCCATGGAGTTTAATTTGTGGCAAGATAAGCCTACTGCCACTATAAACAAAAACCGCTGGACATCGCCAGCGGTTCATCAAACTATTGAAAAATAAACTATGCGTTGAAATATTTTGAATTCCAGATGACCTTGTTAAAATTCTTTCCTGCCGCAAAGGAATAATACAATACCATACTGGCAATGGACTTAAAAGTAAAAAAGAATATGAGCACAAACTGGACACCCGTAAGGTCTTTAGAAAATAGTCCATTGGGCACTAAATAAGCCGCTAACAGACTTACTAAAATAGTCGTGAAGATCAGATTTTCAAAACTCTTAAAACTCCACGCCCACAATTTCCTAAACGGATTCAAATCGTTACCCCACTTATGGATCAAGTAGAAATAACCGTTACCTATAGGCGCAAATAGTAACGGGTCATCTGCATCTTCTAGCTTGAACATTTTTGACGGAGCCACAATTTTAAAACCACGCATGGTAATATCGTGCTCCTTTTCCATGTTCTTGATCTTATTCAAAGCTTCAAAAGGGATGTCGTTCTTGAAATATTTGGTATCTAAAAACCTCAACCTGTAGTCTACACAAATCTCACGTATTTGATCTACGTGATAAATACGGTCTGTCTCCAGCAAATCAAAGTTGAAATGATTGCGTGGCGTAGGGTGCTGCGGATTCTTCATGCGCACCATGATCTCATCTACTTTGCGATCTTCATCTTTAAGAATAGCCTCCACCTGTTTCAAGATATCAGCTTCCTGGACTTGTTTTTTACGTACTTTGTTGAGTTGTTCTTCTATATTGGTGCGACCTAACATATCGAGTAGTTTAGCTTTGAAGCGTTAAATAAAAAATCCCTTATGCACTATGTCGTAAGGGATTTAAAATTATAACAAAATGTTTGAAAAAAGGTGCAGGCAGCAATCACCTCAATTGAGCTCCGGTTTGTTTTTCAAGCTGTGACTGGATTTTTTGAATGCTTTTATCGATCTGTTTGTCGGTAAGAGTCTTGTTCTGATCCTGTAACTCAAAGCTCAAGGCATAGGATTTCTTACCTGCAGGCAACTCTTTACCCTCATATACGTCAAAGAGGTTTACGTTCTTCAGAAGTTTCTTTTCTGCTTGAAAAGCGATATTCTTCATTTCATTAAACGTCACACTATCATCCACTAAAAGAGCGAGATCACGATTTACCGTAGGGAATTTGGAAATTTCTTCAAGCGGCAGGTAATTTGTATCTATAACCTTTAGCACTTCGTCCCAATAAATACAAGCGTAGAATACGGGTATGGAAACATCAAAACTCTTTGCGATTAATGAATCAACCAGACCTAGTTCTGCGATCATTGATTTATTGCTCAAACTTAAACCTTGTGAGAACAGCTGGTTTTTAGAAGCTTTTTCTTTGAGCCCTGTAATTCCCAGACGTTCCAAAACCGCGGTCACCATTCCTTTCAGGTAAAAGAAATCAGCAGAAGCATTTGAACTGTTCCAATGTCCTGCATCCAGATCACCAGTTGTAATAATGCTCAACTGTTTCTGCTCAGAGAATTTGCCGTTGAAATTATTGTACACGTTACCAAACTCAAACAATCGCAAATCACCTTGTCTACGATTCAAGTTATATGCAACTGCTTCAAGACCTCCATAAAGTAGGGTTTGTCGCATTACGGCCAGATCACTACTTAGCGGATTCAGCATGCTAACCGAATGATCCTTATTGAGTTGCTCAGATAGTTCTTGATATTTTTCGGCAGTAAGGCTATTGGCCATCATCTCGTTGAAGCCTTGACCTATCAGAAACTGAGCAGCGATGTTTTGCAACCTATTATTTTCTGACTTTAACGAAGTTGCGACCGTAGCATTTAGTTTAGAGGGCATTTCTATGCGATCGTAACCATAGACGCGTAAAATCTCTTCGATCACATCAGCTGGACGAGTGACATCATTGCGATAAGATGGTATGGTAAGACCTAATCCACTCTCGGTAACATTATTGACATTAATGTCGAGGGATCGCAATATGCTCTTGATCTCTTCTCGCGGAATCTCCTGCCCGATCAAAGAGTCTACTTTTTCAAAGGGTAGAAACACCTGGATATCTTCAATTTTAACTGGATATATATCCATGATATCCTGAGTGATTTCCCCACCAGCCAATTCTTTCACGAGTAGCGCTGCACGCTTCAATGCATATTCTGTAATCGAGGGATCGATACCTCGCTCAAATCTGAAAGAAGCATCTGTATTTAATCCGTGACGCTTGGCCGTTTTGCGCACACTCACGGGATTGAAATAAGCACTTTCTAGAAAAACCGTTGTCGTATGTTCTTTCACGCCACTATTCAAACCGCCGTAAACACCTGCAATACACAAAGGTTTTTCTGCATCGCAGATCATGAGATCTTCTTCATGCAGCTCGCGCTCCTCACCATCTAGGGTGACAAACTTAGTTCCTTGAGGTAAAGTCTTCACGACGATTTTGCCGCCTTGAATCGTACTTACATCAAATGCATGAAGTGGCTGTCCTAGCTCGTGCATTACGTAGTTGGTGATGTCGACGACATTATTTTTTGGAGTAAGACCTATCGCCTTAAGTCTATTTTTGAGCCAGTCTGGTGACTCGGCAACTTTGCATCCAGTTAGGGTAACACCACAGTATCGTGGCGCAAGTACTGGATTTTCAACCTCTATATCTATTTTAAGCGACCTACTATCTACATGAAAAGCACTTACAGATGGTGTGATGAATTCCATAAGCTGGTCGCCCACGGCAAGTCCAGCTCTCAAATCACGTGCGACACCCATATGTGACATCGCATCGGCACGATTAGGTGTGAGACCTATTTCTATGACATGGTCCTTCTCAATTTTAAAGATCTCAGCAAGTGGCATTCCCACTTCTAGATCATCTTCCAGCACCATGATCCCAGCGTGAGATTTGCCTAGACCTAACTCGTCCTCTGCACAGATCATCCCGTGGCTTTCCTCACCTCTTATTTTTCCTTTTTTGATTTTCCACGGCTCGCCCTTATCATCATAAAGTGTTGTTCCTATGGTAGCAACTGGTACTTTTTGACCAGCAGCAACATTAGGCGCACCACAAACGATCTGCACGACATCATTTCCCAGATCAACTTTGGTCAGCTTCAGTTTATCTGCGTTTGGATGCTTCACACACTCCTTTACATGACCTACTACAATACCTTCCAGCGACCCTTTTACACTCTCAAAAGTAGTCATCCCTTCCACTTCTAGACCTAGGGCTGTGAGTAGCGCAGAGTGGGATTCCAGATCGTCAGAAATATTTAAAAACTGCTTGAGCCAGTTGTAGGAAATCTTCATGAGTTCGGGTTCTTTTTAAGGGCGGTAAAGATAGTGTTGTGTACGCTTTCGCGAAAGCGAGAAAACCACAGATAATATTGGAAATGAATAATGCTTGATGAAGTGTAAGAGCTAAGAACTAAATATAAAAAAAGTGCTCAGAATTCAAATTATGGAATTGAAAGTTGATTTTTTCTCCTCACAATCCTCAAGACTCAAAGTGCCTTGCACATCGCTCACCGCTCCCCCAAAGATTCTTACTTTTAAGGCAAAGAAATCTCGATGAAAAATTTAGTTGTACTGACGGGTGCCGGAGTGAGCGCTGAAAGTGGCGTCAATACTTTTAGGGACGCGGGTGGTCTCTGGGAGGGACATGATGTGATGGAGGTGGCTTCACCACAAGGGTTTGCCCGTAATCCAGAACTGGTTTTAGACTTTTATAATAAGCGTAGGGCGCAACTCAAAGAAGTTGAGCCTAACGAAGCACATTATTGCCTTGCCGGGCTGGAACGTAACTTCAATGTGCATATCATCACTCAGAATGTCGACGATTTGCATGAAAGAGCCGGCTCTTCTAGAGTCTTACACCTGCACGGCGAGTTGTTGAAGGCACGTTCCTCCCGAACGGATGACCACATCATCGAGCATCACGATGATATTTTCATGGGTGACCAGGCTGCCGATGGATCACAATTGCGACCGCATATCGTGTGGTTTGGCGAGGAAGTTCCCATGATGGATCGTGCCGTTGAAATCATTCAAAAAGCTGATATTCTGATGATTGTTGGCACATCACTCCAAGTGTATCCTGCTGCGGGACTTCGCAATTTTATTGCTCCACATGTACATACCTATTTAATCGATCCAGCTCCAGCGGTCAGTTCAAACGATCGGCTCACGGTTATTTCTAAAAAAGCCACGCAAGGTGTGCGCGAGGTTGCAGACCTGATTACTCAGTTTTGATGTCGCCAGAAGACCTACATCAGCAGCTCCAAGCGCTCAAGGCTTATAAAAAAGAGCGGGTGCGACTGGGTACAACCGCCGTTGAGGAGAATCTGCTACCTGAACTAATCCATTTGTGCCAGCCTTCAAGTGGTGTCTCGCACCAAGCCTGCTGGTGTCTGGAGCAATCGTTTTTGCTTTTTGAAAAAGATTGCTATCCATACATGAGTGATATTGCTCGACTATACCAGCAACCTATCGACAGTTCAGGTATGCGATCGCTCACTAAGATAGCCAGTATTTGTTGCAAAAAGTTTTATAGTCCAAGGCACTATCAAATCAAACAGTTCTTGAATGAAGTTGATCGAGTTGCCATGGTAGAAGGATGTTTCAGGACTTTGCTGGAACATGAGGGTAAAACTGCCAACCAAGCATTCGCTACACGAGCGCTTTTTGAATTGGGTAAAGAATTTGATTGGGTTCATGAAGCGCTCTTAGAGCAAATTGAACGAATCATGAGTCATAATCCGCAGAGTGGATATCGAGCTGTGGCAAAAGAAGTATCTCAGAAAATCAAGAATTTCAGAAAACGATAAACGCTATTTCCTGAAGTCTTTTAGCACTTAAAATCGTATCATTGTAGGCTTTAAAGAAATAGCCATGCCCAGTACTTTACAAGCCATTTCCCCCATAGACGGTAGATACAGAAACAAAGTAGATAAACTTGCAGATTACTTCTCTGAATTTGCCTTAATAAAATACCGTGTACTGGTTGAAGTGGAGTATTTCCTCGCCCTGAGTGAAAGCGGTATCGAGCAACTACAACCACTCTCTGAACAACAGCAGCAAATTTTCAGAAATCTTTATTTAGATTTCAATGAAGAAAACGCCCAGCGTATCAAGGACATCGAGAAAGTCACCAATCATGATGTGAAGGCTGTAGAGTACTTTATAAAAGAAAAAATCGATGCCCTAGAACTGGATGTGAATAAGGAATTTATACATTTTGGATTAACCTCACAGGACATCAACAATACGGCGATCCCGCTTTCTATAAAGGAAGCTTTGAGCGAAGTATATAATCCAGAATTAGAGACGCTCATTGATCAAATTGAGAGTTTGGCAAATGATTGGAAAGATATTCCCATGCTGGCACGCACCCACGGGCAACCTGCCTCTCCTACCCGATTGGGAAAGGAGTTTCAGGTGTTCGTCACCCGATTGAAAAAACAACTGGATGTTTTAAAACGTGTGGATCACTCGGCTAAATTTGGTGGAGCGACAGGTAATTACAACGCGCACCATGTAGCTTATCCAGCGATCGACTGGAAGGCTTTTGGAACTCGCTTTGTGGAAGAGAAACTGGGACTCAATCACAGTTTTCCCACGACTCAAATCGAGCATTATGATGATATGGCTGCGCTTTTTGATGCGCTTAAAAGGATCAACACTATCATCATAGATCTGGATCGAGACATCTGGACCTATATTTCCATGGATTATTTCAAGCAAAAGATAAAAAAAGGTGAGATAGGCTCCAGCGCGATGCCGCACAAGGTCAACCCTATCGACTTTGAAAATTCTGAAGGAAATCTCGGGATTGCAAATGCCTTGCTCGAACATCTTTCAGCGAAGCTCCCAGTTTCACGATTGCAAAGAGACCTCACAGATTCAACCGTTTTGCGCAACGTGGGCATGCCGTTAGCTCATGGACTGATCGCTTTCAAAGCAATTCAAAAAGGACTTTCTAAGCTGTTGTTAAATGAGAGCAAACTTCAGGAAGATCTGGAAAACAACTGGGCAGTAGTAGCCGAAGCCATTCAAACCATTCTGCGACGCGAAGCTTATCCTAATCCTTATGAGGCGCTAAAAGAACTGACTCGAAAGAACGAAAAAATCACTCAGTCCAGTATCGCTGATTTCATAGATACACTCGAGGTTTCTGATAATTTGAAAATGCAAATGAAATCGATAACTCCATCAAATTTCACAGGAATCTGAAACGTTAAGCATCTGACAATTGATTGTTGTTTAAGAATCACCCTACACATGTGAAGGTAAATTAGCTCAAAAAATTATTATGGGCTTAATTACTATCCTACTGAACATTTTTCTTCCTCCATTGAGTGTTGCTTTGAACAAAGGCATAGGAATGGATTTATTGATCAATATCCTTCTTACCATCCTAGGAGTAATTCCTGGAATTATTCACGCCTTCTACGTAACTAGTAGATAGAATACAAGCGGAATTCTGAATTAATAAGCAATTTTAGAATTCCGCTAACATTTTGAGCTAAATAATCAGCTAATTTTATCAAAAAGGTCAAAGATGAAGAGAATTACTATTATTTTAAACATTCTTGCTCCTCCTTTGAGCATCGCTCGTAAAAAAGGTATCACGAGTGACGTAGGTGTGAATATTCTGCTGACGCTGTTATTCATTATCCCTGGAATATTACATGCGTTTTACATCAATTCACCTGCCCGGTATTATTAAAGATTTTTAGCTTCGTCCCAATAAACATCGAGTTCTTCAAGGGACAATTCATTAATTGTGTTGCCAGATTTTTTTACAGCGTTTTCTAGGTAGTTGAAACGTTTGATGAACTTTTTGTTAGTTCGCTCTAGAGCATCTTCTGCATTAAGACCTAAATGTTTACCATAGTTCACTAGAGAGAAAAGTACATCTCCATATTCAGCTTCCATGGCGTCTTTATCACCTTTCAGTACCTCTTCTTCAAGTTCTTCCATCTCTTCCTCGAGCTTCTCTTTAACTTGCTCTGGTCGTTCCCAATCAAACCCTACTCCAGCGACTTTATCCTGAATGCGTTTACTTTTCACCAAAGCTGGTAAGGAGGCTGGAACACCATCAAGAACACCTTTTTTACCCTTTCCTTCCTTGAGTTTTATTGCTTCCCAGTTTGCTTTAACGTCTTCCTCGTTATTAACTTTTACATCGCCATAAATATGAGGATGACGATGAATCAATTTTTCACAAATACCATGAGCCACGCTCGCCATATCAAAGTCTCCCGTTTCTGAACCTATTTTTGAATAGAACACTATATGTAAAAGCAAATCACCTAGCTCATTGGCAATTTCTTTCTTATCACCTTCCAGAATCGCGTCACCCAACTCATAAGTTTCCTCAATTGTAAGATGTCTCAGCGATTCAAGCGTCTGCTTGCGATCCCACGGGCATTTTTCCCGCAACTCGTCCATAATATCCAGTAACCTATTAAATGCAACCAGTTGTTCTTCTCTTGCACTCATTCTCAACTATTTTTTTGATGTTTACGCTTTCGCGAAAGCGCAATTAATTTATTTTTTCAAAGAACAGCTAGCCTTAAAATTGAACTGTTCTCATAGACCTAAATATCATAAGAGGATTCAGCTATCAAAAAAGCTTCATCCTAAGAAAGATTTAAATAGCCATCAATTGTAATCGGTCGTTCCAACCAAATCAAAGTGAGTTTCAGGAGATTTGGAGTTATGCAATTGAACAGATGGCATATTTTCCACCTCCAGCACTTTCAATAAATACTGTATTCGATGAAAACTTTTATAAACAAATTTTTTAGGAAGACTAGTATCGATCTCAAACATTTCTAGGTTGCATCTAGGCAAGCAAACTTAAGGCAGAACGATCAGAATAGCTTTGAAAACTCCAAAGTAATCGTCATCAAGAAATTTCATTGAACTCGAAATCAAAATTATCCAAACCTATCCAAAAAAAGCCGTGCCGCCAGCCACCGCCAATCTTCCCGACGTAAGTCGGATATTAGACTATAGAATTCTAAGGCACAAAAAAAAGCCTGAACAAGTAAATTGTTCAGGCTTCAAGTCGGGGTGGCAGCCTTTGTGTCTTTTTGCGTTACCACCTATGTATCAAATAGTTACAAACTATTTTAAAACCTTGTCGACCGAATTGCTAACCGAATAGTTTATATTGAGATAGCTGTATTTGAAAGAACATTCATATCATAAAGATAAGACTATTAGGGTTCTAATCCTATTCAAATGACTGTAAATACTATGAAACTTTACGTAAATATTCGGTGACGATTTCCTCTTTGATCCCGCTGTATTCGGCAAACTCTTCTACGGTGACAAATTGGTAGGACTGCTTACCGAAGTGCTTTCTGATGTCCTGTAAAAGCTTACGACCATAGCGCTCACTCCTGCCGGTGAGGCAATGAACATCTTTAGGGAATATGGTGGCTCTTACAATTTTCATTTTAATACACTATCCATACTTAATCCATAGGGCACCTATGGTTGAACGATGCACTTAAATCGGCAAAAATCGTGCTAGGTGGCAGATGCGGTTCTAGGGATTCTGATAGCTCTACAAAACTAGTTTGATTTGTTGAGTAATCATAAAATTTTCTAAAATGGCTAGACAAACTGGTATTATCAAGCTGAAAGGAACTCTCGGCGACATTTCCTTTTACAAAAGCTCTGATGGGCATCTTGCGCGCACCAAAGGTGGCGTGGATGCAAATCGTATCGCTAATGACCCAGCGTTCCAAAGAACGCGTGAAAACGGCTCTGAATTTGGACGTGCTGGAAAAGGCGGAAAAGTAATCCGTAATGCCATCCGAGTGCTTTTGCAGAATGCGAAAGATAAGCGTGTGGTAAGTCGATTGACTAAGGCTCTTGTTGCGGTTACAAAAACTGACAACGTGAACGCGCGAGGTTCAAGAACCATCGAAGATGGTGATATGAGCACCCTCCAGGGCTTTGAGTTCAATCTTAATGGGAAACTTGGTGCGACTTTGTTTGCACCGTATACGACCGCTCTCGATCGTGCAACGGGCGATGTGGAATTGAACCTTGCGCCGTTTGCACCAGCGGTTCGTATTGCTGGACCAAGCGGAACAACTCACTTTAAGATTGTTACTGGTGCAGCAGAACTGGATTTTGCAAATGAAGCTTCCAATTTTGAAAGCGCTGAGACTGCAATTTTGCCTTATGACTCCGCAAATACTGCAGCTATTAACCTTGCGGTTGCTCTACCCGCTGGTAGCGCATTGCCGATTCTTCAGGTAATAGGTATTGAGTTCTATCAGGAAGTAAATGGGCAGATGTATTCACTTAAAAACGGTGCTTACAACGCGCTGTCCATTGCTAATGTAGATACACAGTAGTATGGACCTCATCCTGAAGCGAAGCTACTTTGAAAAGGGTACCAACGGTGCCCTTTTCTTAAATGGCCGTCTGGTCTGCTTTATGATTGAATTGCCCTGGCGTGTAAACAAACGTAATATTTCCTGTATTCCCGAAGGGCGCTACGAAGTAGTGCCGCGTTTCTCGCCTCGATTCAGAAATCATTTGCACGTGTTGGATGTACCTGGTCGCAGTTTGATCTTGATTCATCCGGCTAATGACGCACAGCGTGAATTGGAAGGATGCCTTGCACCCGTTTCACAGCTTTGCGGACTAGGTAAAGGCTGGTCGTCTCGAACTGCTTTACAGAAGGTCTTATCGCTTTGCCATCAGGCGTATGACAGAAAAGAAAAAGTTTTCATCACAATTAAATCTCAGAATTATGACACTTGTAGAACGCTATAAAAAACCTACACCTAAATTTTTCCGAATCCTTCGCAATATCGGTATTGCTTTAGCAACTGCTGGTGGTGCCATCATTGCTGCGCCTATTGCTTTACCTGCTACTTTGGTAACCATCGCCACCTATGTAACTGTAGCCGGTACGGTAGCAACTGCTGTAAGTCAAGCGGTAACAGCTGATAATGATTCCGCTTCCGCGAAAGCGAAAAAAGAAGAGTCCGCAGAGTCTAAAAAGTAAACCCATGCCACACCGATATATGTCTACAAAAGCGGGAACTGTAGGCGGCACAATTGCCACGGCATTGCATTCAATCACGGCGGATGATCTCATGGGATCTGCGGTGGTTGCAGTCTTCGGTGCGTGCGTGAGCTTTATTGTTTCTCTTTTGCTTAAGATTTATCTCAAGGACTGGTTAAAGTCCCGACTGCGGCGTAAAAGGAAGAAATGATGATTTGAAAAGAGAAGCCTTGGCTTACCGCTAGGGCTTTTTCAATCCAACAAAACAAAATGAACACATTTTTTTACAAAGAAAAACGAAAAAAAGAAAGCCATTTTTTTGGTGGCGTGGCCAGGCTGTCAAGTTTTTTGGAAAAAATCGTGCGCAGCCCTCTATAATCCTCCAGAAGGGGGAAAGTCAGAAAAATCAGGTGGACAGCGATTTGGCCAAGCCAGCAGTAACCTGAACCAAAGACTAATTCAAAATTGATGTTCTAAAATGGTGCGCACTTTTGGCGCACTATTTTTTTCAAAACCCGCAGGGTCTGAACTTTACTGCTGGTGTGCGGCTGGGCTGAGCTAGCCACCTACATTTGTGACCTTTTTTTATCTTTATCTCTTATCATTTAATAACAAATATAATGGGAAAATTTGAAACTTATAAGGATACTAGTGGACAGCATAGATTTAGATTGAAAGCTGGTAACGGTCAAAATATTCTTGCTAGTGAAGCATACACCATAAAAGCAGGCTGCCTGAATGGTATTGAGTCTGTTAGAGAAAATTCTCAAATTGAAAGTAGATATGACCGTAAAAAGTCAAGTAATGGTAAGCATTATTTCAATCTGAAAGCGAGTAACGGTCAGGTAATCGGCTCTAGTGAAATCTACGAGAGTGCATCAGGAATGGAAAGTGGTATTCAATCGGTAACGAATAATGCACCGGATGCCCCCATCGTTGATGCTTAACTTTTTTTAGCAGGTAATCCAAAAGGCGCGAGCCGCCTGCGAGATGAGCAAGGGTGCCGTGAGTGGGCGCCTGTAGGCACGGAAGGTGGTCACGGCTATGTTTACACTAGGTGGCGCAGGTTTTTGATTCGGTTGATGCTAACGGGATGTTTTTTGAAAAGGGTAAGTGCCGTCCCGCTACAATTTCATGAAGGCAAATCTATTATCAACGGTTCTTGTCATTTTGATAAGTATTTGCATTATTGAATTGCGGGATAGCTCTTACTTGCCAGGACGGAAGCGGTGCCGGCTTATCCGCTAGGTAAGGTGGTACGGCTGTAGGACGTTGTCGCTTTTCCGAATGTTCATTGATTAGATATCAAAAACTGTGACACCGATAGACCTAAAACCTGTGGCAACTTTCTATACACATGATAATTAAGTTTGAAGAGAAGTTATTCTAGGGATAGCACTTTAATGATTAGATTCTTGCCATAGGTTTTAGGTCGTAGCCCGCAGCGACACGCAGGCTCGCAAAACATTAAGTGGCGGTTGTAACCACCGATAACACCACGCGATAGCGTGACCGAATAGGGGTGTGGGTACAAGAGTAGACACGAGTGCAAAAGGCGTGGAATGTGTGGAATAAAACAAGCCACCGCTTTGGATGGTGTGGTGGACGTGGTGGCGGTCCCGACAAGGGCGACCTTAACGAATTACCGTTTTTTAAACTTGTGTTGATGGTCGTTTATACACCCTTGTCGGGATGTTTTATGGAACAAAATGGAACAACTGGCGCACACCTTATTACCTGCCTTCAGGAATGTCTATGCTAGTAGTCATGTTTGATACGAAGACGTTCACGACTTTCGCTCGAACTGACAAAGTAGGTTCTAATATGTTAAGGTTCACTAATTGATTAACTTTTATTCGTGGATGTGCGCGCAAAGGCAAAAAAAACAAGGGTTATGGGAATGAAGCGTCTGACCGATAGGCAGGTGTGCAATGGACATAACTGTTGTTGAGCGGAACTGTAGGCTTTTGCTGCTGAAGAATGAACGGACGATTGTAGCTTGCGGAATGAGGTAGTGAGTGATGAAGTGGCAAGTCCCGTAGGTGGGGATTTAAACTCTGGAAAACTTGTCCTTATTTGCAATAATCATTTCAGTAAGTTTTTCAGATTGGTTGTAAGGTACTGCTTGTTTATGGTGATCTAATCGAACTACATTTTGGACATTAAAATCAAACTTTGAAATCTGGCTGATAAAGAAAATTATTATACCTGAGTCGCTTTTCCTATCGAGGTTTCGCAACTTAGTAATCACAGAATTTTGAAGAGTTCTATGTACTTGTGATAAATTTTCATTTGTACTTTGATCATCTAGCACTATCAGCAATAAATAGGTCTTGTGAAAACCTAATTTGCTATAGCCCTCTAATTGTTCCCAGCCTTTATCAATGCCACTTAATTTGTTAAATGGTGAAAAATCACCAGCTTCTTTCTCTAGAGTATATTTTATCAATTTGCATTCTATTCCTATTGATAAATCAGGATTCTTGTATAAAACGATATCTAAGTCTCCTGGGATTTTTTTGGGATCTGTAAATGGCTCTTTTAGTTCTTTAGCCATGTAGACTCCTGTTTGATTCTGTTCAAAGAGCTCGTTAAGTAGCATTCTCAAACGCCTAGTTCTAATTAACCAATCTATAGCTTCATCTTCTCCTAATTTTAATAAAGAAATTTTTGATTGTGGAAAGGAAGGATGAGGATCAGTAATTGATACCGTTGAACTACCGTCAGGATTCTTTTTTAAGGTCTCGGCGTCAATCTTTTGAACGAAGGTTACCTCCATCGGTACAAGCTTAAATTTTGGCTTCTTAATACCGTAGTAAGCACGTCTTATATAAGTGATAGGATTGAACAATTTCTAGAATTATAGTTATCTTATTAATTGTCCAACGGTTTTGACCACTTTGTACGAGACATTGTCCAATTCTTTGAAATGTGCTTTACCGCATTTTATTTTGAGTTGCTCGTCCAGATGTAGTTTGGTGAGGTCAACTTCTCTTGTGCCGGTGTCTTTGGTTTCTGCGACAAAATACACTTTAGTGTCGTTTTGTAACACTACCGCCCAATCTGGATTGTAAGTGCCGATGGGTGTTGGGATCTTGAACCATGAGGGTAGCTTGAAGTAAAACTGTACGTTCTCACTAGTCTCACAATCTGCAGCAAACTGGCTTTCTACTTTTGAGTCGAGTGGGATATATTCTTCATAAATCGTTCTGCTGTTGTCTGTTACCGAATACGTAAAGTCGTTGATGTAAATCTCCAATTCCTGCGCTTCGAAACGTCGCATTTCATACTCGCTTCCGGCAATCTTCTCATACTTGATGCCATTTATCATCACCTCGTACAAAGTGCGTCTTATGGCTTGGGTACTAAGATCTAGGAAAAGCTGAGGATTTACAGAAATTTCGCTCATACGACCTGATTTTTTTAGAATGGCTGCGATGGTGGTCCTGGTGAGATCTGTTCTGTCCTGGATGTATTCAAAAACATCTGGTATGGGCCAATTCATGCGATCGTAACTCTGAAAACCCTCGCTGGCGTACATGGTATCCACTCCCGTCGAGTCCATTTTGATACCTACTTTTATGGATCTTATGGAAGGCGCCTTTATTTCTGGCAAATCCTTTAGAGCTTCAGCGGCTTTATCAATTAATTTATCGGTATCGTAGTCCACACGGTAGGTGGTATGTTGTTTAATTTTCTCCCACAGCGATAGAAATTTGGGATCAGCTTCAAAACCTTTGCGGTATTTGATGGCCGTACGTTGACGTTTGTTTTTAATTCTGCCAGAAAATGATACACCGCACTCGTCTTCTATTTCTTTTTGTAACGCTTTCGCGAAATCTTCGTAGCTCTCATTAGCTATAACGGTTAATCTATTAACATTTTTATCCTTGTTCCTTACACCGCGATCATTGACCGCCAAGCGCAATCCACGGCCTATTTCCTGGCGTTTCTTGATATCAGATTTGGTTTCGTTTAAGGTACAGATCTGAAAAACATTTGGGTTATCCCAGCCTTCTCTTAATGCTGAATGGGAAAAGATGAACCGCAAAGGATTATCGTTATCAAGCAGGCGTTCCTTATCCTTCATGATCAAGGTGTAGGTATCTGCCGCATCTGCACTTTCTTTAGATCTTGCCGTATCTGCGGTGTCTTTCCAACGCCCTTTTTTATCACTAGCGAAATAACCATTGTGTATTTCACTTACCTCAAAACGGTCCAGCTCTTTAAAGAATGGTTTACTAATCAATTCTTTGTAAATCTCCTCAAACCATTGTGCAAACTTGCCCTTAATTGCATGACCGCTAACATCATAACTTCGATAATTAGCTACTTTATCTATAAAAAATAGCGAGAGTACTTTTATCTTTTCAGGGTCGCCGTTTTCATCCTTGAGATTGAGGTGTTTCTTTTCTTTTTTGAGATGCTCTTCAATCGTTTTGCGCATCTGAAACTTCATTACCTCTTCATTGAGTCCACCCTGAGAAGCGCCTTTGTAAATTACATTTCCATTGGATAGCGTCAAGCATTCATTTGCTGCATCAATCTCTTCTATGATAAAACCATCTTTGTAAATTTCTCGATTGTTGGACAATTTGTAAAGATCACTTCCTGTCTTGACGCTAACCGTTTTCTTTTTTACACCTTTATCGGTATTGGCCATGATAGCCACTTTAGCTGAGACACCTCTTTTTGCTGCAGTAATGGAAGTGACAGCAACATAAGCTGCATTGTCTGCATTTTCTTCCATGACGCTATCGACCTCAATCTGCTTTACCAGTCCTAGATCATAGGCCTTTACAGGATTAAGACTATAAATAAGGTTGTACCTGTTCCTATGGGTTGCAGAATAACGAAGCGTACACAAAGGATTTAGGTTATCAATAGCCTCCCGACGTTTATCGGTTTCCATGTTTTGCGGCTCATCAACGATTACAATAGGATTCGTGCTTTTGATGTATTCTACCGGCTTTAGTCCATTGGTTTTATAGTGAGGCTGATTTATTATGTTGTCATCTTTCGCGAAAGCGTCAATATTCATGATCATGATCTCAATGGTATTGCCATTTGCAAACCCCTTAAGACTACTCACATTCTTGCTTTCGTATACCTGAAAGTGTATAGGCTCCTTCTCATACAGGTTCTGAAAGTGATCGTGAGTAATTTCAAGATTTTTCAAAACACCCTCACGAATGGCGACCGATGGAACGACGATCACAAATTTTTTGAAACCGTACTGCTCATTTAGATCATAAATGGTGCGCAGATAGACGTAGGTTTTACCGGTACCGGTTTCCATCTCGATTGAAAAATTCATACCGTCCAGCTCCTGGGAAAGCTCAATCTCGTTGCGTTTCTGAACAGCATTTAAATTTTTGAGAATTTGTTCTTGCGTTAAAATGAGGTTGTTGCTCACGCCCACAATAAGAGACTGCTGATTGTCCTGATAGATATGGTTATTGATAGCCGCATCTTCTTTGGGCTGACCTTCGAAAAGATCGATCACGCTCTTACGTGCATGGTTTTGGTACTCTAGGGATGCTTCAAATTCTAATTTCATAGGCTTGCTCTACGTTCTAATTCATCTAACCACCAGCTGAACCGTGGACACTTGTCAATGATTACAGGTAGCCCTATTTCGTCTAAAATCAATACACCATCCACGATTTTGTTATAACCATCTATTACATTCAATAAGCGTTTTGATGGTGCGGTCTGTGGGCTATTGTTTATATCTTCTGGTGAGTTGTGACCATCAATAATTGCTTTAATCTGCGGAAAGTTAGCCTCGTCATCGTCAAAGAGGGCTTCAATTCCCGTTACTGCCGAAAAGATGAGTGCTTCAAATTCATGCAGCTGGATGTACGGAAAAAGGTGGGGAAATGAGGCATCCTGAACATCTTCTATGTCTTCTTTAATCGCATTTTCTAAAAAAAGTAAACGATCCTGTTTGTTTACTATAGCGCTTGCTTCATCATATCTCGGAAAATCAGCTGGCAACGCATAAAAATCAATTAAACTGGTAATTAAAACGTTATTCTCATAAACCGTATTGATGATGTCTTTTTGAAAGTGAGCGTATTTAGTCAAACCGCCTTTTGAATGCTTGATTTTAAAGCAATTGACTGTAATCCCTTTGTGGATGAAGTAGGGCTGTAGCATGGTATTCACGAAAGCCTCCTCAGTATCGCCCTCTACAATAATCAGAATTCTTCTCATTGTGGCTGGCCTTTAATGATGCTTTTGGTCCATAGTTCGCCCATGGAATAGTCTTCCAGCCACTTGTCGAGGTCATTATCGTGTAGACGATCAAAGCTGGACTGGTTGTCCACTTTATCCACCGTGATGATGTTTTGAGGCTCAAAATTATTGAGCAAGTTGACGGATTGTGTTGAGACAATGACCTGGCAGCCTTTGGCCGCTGCACTTTTGATCAATCCAGCCAGTTTATTCACCGCTACTGGATGCAGTCCCAATTCAGGTTCATCGATGATAATGATGCGTGGAAGATCTGGTTGCAGTAATAGAGTGGTGAGTGCCATAAATCTTAGACTACCGTCAGATAAATGATTTGCGTCAAAATAGGTGTCTGGATGATCTACCTCATTCCATATCAATTTAATACGTGTTTCATCTAGCCGATCAGGTTCTAGATTGAAACGTTCAAAAAATGGCGCAATGCTAGCAATTGTCTTCTCAATACGCTTAAAGCTTTTAGGGTGTTTTTCCTGAAGGTAATAGAGGTATGCTGCTAGATTATCACCGTTCTCCTTTAGGGTTCTATTGTCATTGATATTTGCCGGTGTACGCAATGGTGAGGCTGAACTTGTGTCGTGGAAATGGTAGATTTTGAGCGTTTCTAAATGTTCTCGCAGGTAATTGTCACGATAGTTATTGGAATTTTTAATTAGACTTTCTTGCAGATTTTTATTGTAGAACGAGGTATTTCTATTGTTAGGGAAGTAAATGCTGTCTTCTTGAACTATATAAAGTGTGTCTGACTCTGTAGGTTCTAGCTCAAAATTGTACGCATTATCTCCAAACTTTAAATGACCCTCAATGTAATTTGTATTCTTGCTGCCAAAATGTAACAAACTTTCGACACCATTTTTGCGCGAATATTGCTGTAAACGCTGCTCGTAGATGTTATTGACCAACTTGAAAAAAGAAATGAAATTGGATTTTCCTACCCCATTACTACCTATGAGTAAGGTGATCATATCGAGGTCGATCTCCAGATCTCGTATAGACTTATAGCCTTTTATTTTGATGTGATCTAACATATAAAATGGATTAGATTCATTCTTAAATCGTTTTAAATTCAATACCAGCATCCTTCATTTGAAGGGCGGTATTTGTTTTGAGCTGGTCATTACCTTTAAATAGTCTGTCAAGAGCAATCACCTTAGTAGGTTTTATCTCAATGGTGGTTTTTACGGTTTCTTGATCTGCCTGTTCCAGCATTAAAATCAGTTCGCCATCATTGATGATGTAAAGATTTTCCTTGTGCTCTACCTTGCTATTGAGGTCTTTGCCTGATTTGAGCAAGAGCTCATACACCATGTTTTCAATAACGGCATTTTCACTTACAGGATCTACAAAGATGTCCAGCTGTTTTTCTAATGCTTTTTCATCGTTTACATTGAGCTTGCGCCATTGTTTGAAATTGCTGTCTGATAATTTGAGGACTTTAAAACCTAAGTCACCTTTGTATTCTGGGTTTTCTTTTTGGATCTTGGCTGAGGCACGGCGGATGCGTTCTTTGGCCAAATCTGCTATGGTGTTATAGCCCTGTTTGAAAGCTTCACTTTTTTCCTCTGTTTTTTCAGCGATTTGAATGTTTATAAACTTTCTTTTGCTATTTGAAGAGCTGTTCAATTCAAAAACTGCATGGGCAGTAGTACCGGATCCTGCAAAAAAGTCTATGATCAAATCATCGTTTGATGCGTTAGGCACGATTTGAATAAGTCTTTTTATTAGTTGTGTAGGTTTTGGAAAATCAAACAATTTCTTACCTTCAAACAAAGCTCTTAAATCTCTTGAAGCTTTTTTATTACCATCAATATCATCCCATAAAGGTGATGGTCTTTTTGTCCTTCCTTCCAAATAATATTTCACGTATGGCCACCATATTTCAGTATCACCCCTTTTGCTTTTTTTCCAAAGAATATAATTTTCTTTGTTTAATCTATCGTAAGTTTTTTTCTCAAATCGCCAACAGCTTTCATATCCGGCTGGGGCTACAGGAAAGAGCTTTTCTCCATCTGGGTTTAAAACTGGATAATATAATTTAGGCCTGTCTTCTCTTTTATCATTACTGCCAGTTTTTCGCATTTGATCATATGCGAACTTCCCGCGCTCATCCTCGTTTTCAAATCTTTTTAGATCTTTTTCGGTTAAGGGCAATCCACTTAAATCTACCTCGGTCTTGCTATAAGCTATCAAATAATCAAATGAACTTCCCAAACCACCACTATCTTGACCTGTTGTCTGTCCCGTACTTCTAACAATATTTCCTAAGAAATTTTCCTCTCCAAATATTTCGTCCATCAAGTTTCTTAGGTTATGTACCTCATGATCATCAATAGAAACGAAAATGACTCCATCGTCCTTTAAAAGATTTTTTGCCAAAAACAATCGTGGATACATCATGTTGAGCCAGTTGCTGTGGTACTGGCCGTTTTCCTTGCTGTTCTTGTGGTAGAGGCCTTCTTTAGTCATGTAGCCCTCTTCATCCTTATCGCCTACACGTTTTTGATAGTCTTCCTTAGTCTCGCTGAACTTATCGGGATAGATAAAGCTATCGTTACCGGTATTGTAGGGTGGATCGATGTAGATCATCTTGATCTTATTGAAGTAGCTGCGCTGTAATATCTTGAGTACCTCTAGATTCTCGCCCTCAATAAAGATGTTTTCGGTCTCGTCAAAGTTGATGCTTTCCTCCTTAGCTGGGATCAAGGTGCGTGTCGCTGGTGTCTGCAATGCACGAAAGGCCTCGCTCTTTCCCGCCCAGTTAAGCACATAGCGCTCATTGCTTAGGTTGATATCCCTGCCCAGGGTAAGCTGTAATTTTTCCCAGTCGATCTTGCCCTCGGTAAAGGCTTCTGGCAGCAGCTCCTTGAGCTGCTGTAATTTTATTTCCTGTGGTGTTAAGCTGGTACCGTCCATTTATTGTCGCTGGTTTTTTGGGGTAATGAGTAATTCTTTGGGATCAATGTCCAGAATGCTGGCGATATCGTATAGTACTTCTAGACTGGGCTGTGCACGGTTCTGCACGTAACCGTTGACCACATTGTAACTTTTGCCCAACTTTTCAGCCAGCCAGACCTGTTTGATGCCTTTTTCCTCGAGAACTGCTTTTATCCGGTTCATCCCTCTTCATTTGATTTGTGAATGTACGGATATTTGTATAAAAAATATACTGTATTTTAGGGTATTGAGGGGTTTTTGATTTTTACGCTTTCGCGAAAGCGTGAAGAATACAATGATTTAAATCCTGTTTGCCTAAATCAACTAGCCCGAGAAACACTTTCAACCCAAGAAGATAAGTCTATCAAATTCACATTGTGCGCCGTGTAAAATGAAAAGAGTAAGAAAAGTGAGGTAAGTACAATAAAGAGTACAATTATAACGGCTCGTAACAACCAAATTTTGAATTCGATTTTTTCAAAATCTGATTTGAAGTCCTCAAAGATTTTACCATAGCCATTTTTGATCGTTTTTTTCTCTGCTTGAACATCTTTTCTCAAACACCGAACATTGTAAGATGTCAAGGCTAAAATTAAATACGCAACGATGGTGTATAGTAGATAAGCAAAGAGTATTAGGATTAAAATTCCAGGTTTATCCTGTACTTTATAGCTCGCGAAGACAGAGGCTGCAAACGTAAGCGGAAATGCAACTACCTGTTTACCAATTGATGAAATGCTTCTATCAATATTTTCAAAATACGATTCTCTTTCCGTTTTGAATTCAGACTTTATCTTATCGATAGCAAATTCAGAAACATACGCTTCATAGTCCTTAGAAGTTAAGTCAATGATCGTGTCGAGTTGTTTGATAACGGCCTTAAACCTATCCTTTTCCTCTAATCGATGTACACTTGTTAAAAGGATCTCTTTGAAAAACTGAATAAATTCTTTTTTCTCAAACTCTGCCTCAAGCTGCCGTTCTTTCCCTGCTATATTGATTCTATAGAAGAAATCGTAGGTGGGTGTCTGATAACCAATATTGAAAAGACCATACACTTTGGAAACCAAGGTCAGCGTTTTTGAAGTGGGGTTGTCAAGTAACGCTAGTTCCTTGTTCGTTTTAAAAAGCGAAAGAATATTATTGTAAGTAAGCACATTTGTCTTGAACCTTTCCACCTCATCATTAAGATCACTTCGAAATTCAGAACCTTTCCGTGGGACTAAAAAGAATATAGATTCGGAACCTGTAAATGAACTAGAAGATGAAAGAACTTCATTGACAAACTCCTTTTCCTCATTAAAAAACTTGACATTTGACAATTTTGAATTGTTCCTGCTGAACTCCAGCTTATTAGCTGGAAGATCTTGCACGTTGAAAGCATCTTTAATGGCAGATGCTAACAATGGATGATGGGTCGTCTTAACAATATATACTCGACCATTATATTCAACCAGATTTTCAAAATCAACCAAGTCTAGTTGCTTTGATAAATTTTCAAGTAGGTCTCGCTGATTACTCATTTATATTATCCACCTGATTGTGTCGATTTCTTAGACGTGTTGCAAGATCAGCATTTCTTAAAATGATGTGGTCTTCTTGAATGTCAACTTCATTATTGTTGATTTTATCAAAATCTACCTCAAGAGAAATTCCTTGTACTGAGGCACGGATAGTTATCAACTCTTTCCATTTTGAGGAAAACTTTATAACTGGATCGATCTGAATGTTATTTGCGTCTGCAAAATCTCTGATCGCATTCCGGTTATCCTCACCGTAAAAATGTGCACTTAAATCATAAATACTGATTCTCTTACCTTCAGCAGAATTACCATATTCGTATACAGCTCTTTTGAATGCTGCATTTGACATCTGATTTCCGTCTTCGTCATTAGGCTCATCAATTGATTTAATTATTCTCAATAGACGATCTGTATTCACAGTATTTTTAATCATACCAGCTGCTAAAATCCATTCTTTAAAATACCCTGAAACTTCACCATCAGATTGTGTAGTGATTACTGCTAGATATTTTCTATCGTCGGTATCGTCAATGAAAATGCTATAATTTAGACGTGCGGCCATAGCCACTTTTTCGATGTTGATATTTTCGGCGTCATCAAGCTTGTATCGTTCTCCAGATTTTACAATATTCAACCCGGATTTTTTTCTAAGTACTACTACAGTTATAAATCGGTTGCCATCAACTGTGTAATCGGCAAATAGATAATACCCGCCTTTGGCTCCCGATCTATTCTCAATTTTCTCTTTTAGCAAATCCAGAGATCTACTAAATAAAGTAAATCTATCATCTGAATTATCATCTAAATATTCATTAAGGCGAACTGTGAAAGCGTTTGTTTGTTCTTCCCTAAAACTTGCATTTTTGATGCTTGAATTATCACTAATTGATTGATGTAATTCTGTTATTAATCTGGTGGCGAAAGCATCTACTTCAAGAAGTTCAGAAGAGTAATCAATATTAGCGCCCGTTTCTTTCTGCTTTTTATCCAAGTAATGAACGATGATTCTATGTATAGCTAAAGGCATAATTTCAGAATATGATTTGATCCTGAAAGATACCTGATATCAATAAGAATTGTATTGGAATATGTTAATTTCTCTTATCCATACTATTATTGTCGAAACTAAGTAGGTTGAACATCTCCCTCATCCTTGAGCGAACACGCTCACCGTAGCCTTCTTCGAGTTCATTTGCGTTGAGATTTGTGGTGATGTGGCATCTCGACTGTGCAGCCCCCTTTAAATATGCATTCCTCTTGCTCTGCTCGTCGGATGCAATAGGGGGAAAAGAATTTTGCACTTCATATCTGCTTATTAATATCTCGCCCATTACGTTGCAGTCTTTGCCGAAGTGACGGCCGGTGGCCTCGACGCCGAGATCGTCGAAGCAGTAGGATTTGCGATCTGAGTATTCCTCGATAATTGAATAGCCTTGTTTATTAAATTCGAATACAATATTCCTGCAGGGAATGAACGTGAATTGATGATGGCGCTTGTGCGGTACTAGATGAGGCAACAACATCATCAATGAGGTTTTACCACATCCTACAGGACCTGATAAGAGTAAACCTTTGTCGAGGTTTAGGCCGAACTTATCGCATTCTGCTTTATCGCCAATAAAATAGGTGATGAGTTTGTAGAGCAAGGCTTTATCTTCTTCATAAATTTTGAATTGTTTGCCGAATAGTAATTTACCTCTTGCGTCTAGAAACCTCAATGCCGACTTGAAGTCGTAGTGTAGGAAATTGTTCTTGAGCTCTGCAACTTGGAATTGGGTTCTGCCTAGGATAAGTGTGCCTGGGTTGTTTGGGATGTATTCTGTGGTGTAGGTTTTCATAGCGGCTCGTTGTAATTTTTATTTCTGGTGGTATGAAGGTTGTCTCGATTTTGGGATTGTGCCTCTGAGCCGTTTGTTCTCGACTGCGCTCGAACTGACACTTCTTCTTGATATTTAAGCACCCACTTTTTCGCGGAAGCGTGCCAATCCTGCATCTGGATTTTGCCTCCAATTTTCCAGCCGTTGGCTTGATAGTGATTAAAGAATTTTTGAGCTTCGACAGCTGGCCACTTATTTTCAAGAAAAAAATCAATAACAACTTGTTCGTTTTTTGGGCTAGTTCTGTTTAACTCATTTATTACTGTTTCTTTAGTTTTCTTATGTTTATATAAAGGTCCCAATGCTTGTACCGAATTTGGGACTGAGTTGGCTACTGCTTGCCCCATAGGTTGTACATCACTTGTATCAAAATTGAGCATCTTGATTTTTGAGCCCTTGAATGGATTGTGCGATGGCATGTAAACTAAATAACCCCAATTATGCAGATCCTTCAGGTTCTTGTGGTAAGTGTTTTTACTTCCCAGCTTAGCCAGCTTCATTACCTCTTCTCGATGTATTTGAAATTGGCCAGCAAACCTGTGAAAGTTCCAGAATTGAAAGAGCGCTACGTATAAACTGATATGCGTAGGATTAAGTCTAGAGTCCTTTTGGAATTGACCAAAAACACCGTTGAGGTGTTTAATGTAGTTTACTTCTGGCATGAGCACCCATTCACTCGCTTTCTCGACTTTCTTCTTCAAATGCCCTTCGACAGGCTCAGGGTGACATCTCGTGATGACAACTCGAAGTGACACGTTCGTTAATGGCGAGAGTTATTAATCAGATTGAATTGTCAATTCTATTTTCTTGTATGATGCGATGGATTTCATCTGCATCGTAAAAGATGATGCCACCTATTTTGGAATAGGGTAGTGTGCCGTTGATGCGTAGGTTTTGAAGTGTACCTGGACTGACTTGAAGTAGTTCCATTACTTCGGCGGATTTGAGGTATTTCTTGTCTGCGCTACCGGCTACGGTTTGCATAATGTTCTTGATGTCCTCGAGTAATTCCATTTTGAATTCTCGAAGGTCGTCTGTAGTGATGATGGATGTGGGCATAATTTACTTATGAGTTTTGAGTTATGAGTTCAGAAGCCTACCCCTGACCCCTTCCAGCGGAAGGGGAACTTATCGAGGTAGTCAAAGGACAATGCGGTTATGAACACCCCCTTAGTCCCCCTCAAGGGGGATAAGAATTGATTTGAAATGAGAGTATTCAATTTCATTGATTGCCCTTAGATTAAGTTGATCCCGAGGCGAGCTCGGGACGACGCTCAAAAAAAATCCGATTATAAGTTTAAATGATTCCTTATCGCATCGTTTGACATTCGTTAGGCAAAACTGATAAGGATTAGTGAGAATTCTTCCCAAGTTGGGAATGGGTTGGGTGAAAATTTAACAGTTTAAATCTGTTAATTTATTGGTTTTCAAGTATTTGAATTTACAAGCTTTCGCGAAAGCGTAATAATTAGATAGATCGAGAAATTTGAATGAGTCAGATAGGATCATTTAGAGCACTAAATACATTTAGATATTGAGCTTCATTCTAAGAAAAATGAAACTCCCAAGTTGGGGATAGGTTGTGAAGCCTTTTCTTATACGATAGGATAAAGGTCGAGGATAATAATTGTGAATTAGACCTCGCGTTCCATCTTCTGTTGTAAGGCGATTTTCATTTCGTCCAGGAACTTTGTTTGATCTTTTTTACGTTCCTTAATTTCGAGAAACGTACGATAGGGGTTGCCTAGTTCCAGTTCAAATAGTTCTTCACAGGCATTAACCATAGCATTTATAGCGGCTGTACCGTCTTCAATAGCACCGGATGCTTGAAGGCCGTAAATAAGCTCAATCAAATCTGTTTTTGAACCCGTCCATTTGAAGCCACGCTTGGTATAATGACCTAGGACGCCATAAGGACTTTGCTGGCCTTGACTCTCAGTAAATCTTAATTCCTGTAACAGCTTCTGATAATGATTGATTAGAAGATCATAAGCCATAATCTTAGCCACCAGGTTGTCGTGACTGGTTGAGAATTCGGCATCAGTAAGGTAATGGGAAGTATCGGTAATGAGCTGCACCTCATCCTTGCCTCTTAAGAAATAATAGCGATCGAGATATGTTGATCCCTCGCGATAGTACTTTACGAAATCTAGATTCTCTTTATAGTCTCTTTGTAATTTTTCAATTTCTGCATCGATAAAGCTTCGTTGCTTTTTAATGCTACCCTGGGGTCTAGCTAGTAGGAACTGATATAGCTTAGAGAAAAATTTAATTTTTGAATAAATTGAAGGCTTGATATGCTTGAAAAAGTGAATTTCATTTTCATTTGACGTAAATTCATGTTGTCTCACTTTAATCCTCAATTCCTGCATGCATTTACGAGAAATTTTTATACCTAACTCAACACTATTAAAATCAGAGAGCTTTTCGTTTTTTATTTCGTTGATTTCGGTTTTAAATTTCTCTACGATAGCAAGAATTTCATTCATGCAATAAAAATATAATCACGTATCTAGATTGTACGAATTTTCTTGAAATATTTTATCCAATAAAGTATATTAAATAGTAATCTAAAATTGAGTAAGACATTTAGCATTAAGGTTGACTAAGAACGGAATTTTACTGTCATTAACACATGTATCTGCTTTTTTAAAAGTCCCACTTCTTTTTCTGCAATCGTACCGCATTTAAAATAGCCAACAATGCTACACCCACATCTGCAAAAACGGCTTCCCACATTGTGGCCAAACCACCTGCACCGAGAATAAGCACAATTACTTTCACCCCAAATGCCAGACCGATGTTTTGCCAGACAATCCTACGGGTGGAACGACCAATTTTGACGGCCCTGGCAATCTTGCTCGGTTGATCGGTCTGAATGATAACATCTGCGGTTTCGATGGCCACATCGCTTCCCAAACCACCCATTGCGATACCAACATCACTCGCAGCAAGTACGGGCGCATCATTTATGCCATCGCCCATAAAGGCTACTGTGGTATCGGGTTGTGTTTTGAGTTTCTCGACTTCGTTCAGTTTATCTTCCGGTAGCAGACCACCTTTCGCCCAATCGATGTTCAATTCTTTGGAAACCTGTTGGGTAATGGAATCCTTATCGCCAGAGAGCATTATGATTTTAGAGATACCCGCCACTCGTATCTGTTTGATGGCCTCGTGGGCATCGTCCTTCAGTTCATCGGCAATCGTCACATATCCGGCAAACTTTCCATCAATGGCCACCATAACAATGGATTCGACGATGGTGTCCGTCTCAGAGGGAACTTCGATGCTGTTGGAAACCAACAAAGCTTTATTGCCCACCAATACCTGCTTTCCATTGACCGTACCTTTCAATCCTTTTCCTGCTACTTCGGAAACTTCGGTTGCTTCAAAATCCGCACCATCGGCTTTATATTCCAGAATTGCCTTTGCAATGGGATGTGTGGATTGCTCTTCCATCGCCATCAGGTACTGCATAAATTCCGCTTCCCCTTCGACTGCGCTCAGGGCAGGCGCGAAATTATTTTTGGTCACCACTTCCTTGATTTTAAATACCCCTTTGGTCACGGTACCCGTCTTGTCCATCACCACGGTATTCACCTTGGTCATCGCATCGAGAAAGGACGCTCCCTTGAACAAAATCCCGTTGCGGGATGCTGCGCCTAATCCGCCGAAATAGCCCAAGGGAATGGATATGACTAAGGCACAGGGACACGAAATCACCAAGAATATCAGGGCACGATATAGCCAATCCCTAAAAACGTAATCATCAACAAAGAAATAGGGAAAAAAGGTCAGTCCAATTGCCAAGAAGACCACAATGGGTGTATAAATCCTGGCGAATTTTCTAATGAACAGTTCCGTCTTAGATTTTCGGGCGGTGGCGTTCTGAACCATATCCAAAATTCGCGCGATGGAACTGTCCTTAAATTCTTTGGTCGTTTTTACTATGATTACGCCGTCAAGATTGATACTTCCTGCATACACTTTATCATCTTTTGCGACGGTGTCTGGCTTGCTTTCACCGGTAATGGCAGCTGTGTTCAACGATGCTTTTTCGGATAACAAAATGCCATCCAAAGGAATTTTTTCGCCTACTCGAACCTGAATTCTCTCACCAATCTCGACCGTTTCCGGATTGACCGAAACAAAATCACCATTTCTATATACCAATGCTTCATCAGGTCTCGCATCCAAGAGTGCTTTGATGTTTCCCTTCGCCCGATTTACTGCAGCGTTCTGGAAGAGTTCGCCCACGGCATAAAATAGCATTACGGCCACACCCTCGGGATATTCGCCGATGGCAAATGCCCCCAAGGTAGCAATGGACATCAGGAAAAATTCCGTGAAAAAATCGCCTTTCCTGATACTGTTCCAGCCCTCTCTAATGACCGGAAACCCAACGGGAATGTATGCAACGGTGTACCAAACAATCCGCACCCATCCCTTAAAAAAAGTAAACGCATCAAAATAATCAACGGCAATACCAGTAATCAGCATTACAAAGCTGAAAATAGCGGGCAGGTAGGTTCTAAATGAACTACTATCACCGTGGTCGTGACTATGGCCATCATCGTGACTGTGCTCACCTTGATGTTCTTTAGGGTCTAAATCCCGTAAGTTTACTTTTTTCTTTTTCATTCAGTTTTTCGGTATTTCTTTAAAATTTTGGCTAAGTCTTCGGGCATTTCCATTCTTTTCAACGGTGGTACGTCTGCACCACCTGTATTGCCAAGAGGAACGTGATTAATAAATGATTTCCAACCGCCAATAAGTAACCTAATAATTTGACCTATAATTTCCTTGACATCTTTCTGCCGAAAACCAAATTTTAGCATTAACCAATGGGTATAGGTATGTTCCAACGGGTAGGATTGACCGATGATATGACATCGCTCTAAATGATGCCAAGCACTTTTATAGTCGCCATTTTTCAAGTTGAAACTATACATTTCTAACTCGCTTGAATAAGCCCGCTTTAAGTTTTCTGGAATGGTGGTGTTGAATTTCATAATCTTAAATTATGGTACTAATGTAAATTGAAATAAGATGCAACGGAAGTGCATTTATAGCCCGCTACATTTATCGCAAATACCTTTAACCACCAAGTTTATATTTTCTGAAACAAAACCTTGTGGAACTTTAATCTGAGGAATTTTATGGTCAGTTAAGCAAATGGTTTCTTGGCAATTATTGCAATGAAAATGCAGGTGTAAGTCGTTTTCAATTTCACAATTACAGCCTTTTTCGCAAAGCGCGTATTTGGTAATTCCGGTTCCATCGTCTATTTGGTGTACGATTGATTTTTCCTCAAAGGTTTTAAGGGTGCGGTATAGGGTTGTTCTTTCCGCTTTCGCGAAAGCGGTCTCAATATCCGTTAACGAAATGGCCACTTCCTTTTCCGCCAAATATTTGTAAATGAGTATTCGCATTGCTGTAGGGCGAACACCATTTTCGTACAATCTTTGTTCTATTTCTTTCATTATTTATCGAGTGTTTTTCTAATATTTTTTGCTTTGGCAAAGGCTTCCCAGCCCTCTTTTGCCGCATAAGGAACTATCAACAAAGCTGCAACAGGGTCTGCCCACCACCAGCCTAGCCATTTTACGAGCAATAGCCCTGCAAGTACGACCACGGTTTGGTAAAGACAGATAAAGGTGTCCTTGGCATCGGCCAATAATGCAGGACTGTCGAGTTTATGGCCGTATTTTCGTTTGTAGTAAATCAAAATAGGGTTCACTATGAGCGATACTGCCAGAATTACTATCCCGACCGTTGACCACGAAGCCGTTTCTTTACTGATAAGTTTTGCTATCGAGTCATAGGAAATGAACAGGCAGATAAGCGCAAAGGAGATGGCGATGACATAGAGCGTTATCATCTTGCGCTTTTCAACACGCTTTTCGTCAATCCCCTTTATTTCACCGTGCAATCGCCAACCCAATGTTCCCGCACTTATGACCTCAATGGTGCTGTCAAGTCCCCAACCAATCAATGCCGAACTATTGGCCGTGAATCCTGCTATAAGTGAAACCACCACTTCAATGATGTCATAGATGACGTTCCATATCTGTAGGGTTCTGGCTTCTTTTAATTTTCTCTTCCTCGTTTTTTTCATATCTCCTAATGTGAGTGTTCTGTCTCGCCTTTGTTCATTTCTCCCATAAGGTAATAGGCATTATTAAATGCAAAACGTGTTTTTGGACTTGGGGTTTCAAAAAAACGTATCGCTATCCAGTCACCATCTTTTTCGCCAGTAATAACTTCTATGGGCGTAAAACTCCACGCATCACCTTCCCTTTGCGCAGTAAATACATACGTTTTTCCAGCTTCTGTTACTACGGCACTTTCTGGTAGTGCTATAGTCTGCTGGTTGTCAACTTCAATTTTACCTTTTATATACATTCCCGGTATAAGACCGCCTTCTTTGTTCTCAATTTCAGCGTGAACGTGCACTGCTTTGGGATCTTGTTCAAAGATCTGGCTGACCGAATAAATTTCGGCTTCCAGTTCTTTTCCTGGACGCGATTGAATACTGAAGCGCACTTTTTGTCCTTTTTTTACTTTATCTACATCTTTTTCAAAAACCATTAAATCTGCGTGTACGTGGTCTGTATCTACTATTTCCATCAGATTGGTCTGTGGCTCTACATACTGCCCAGTTTTTATAAATACCTTTTCTACAACACCTGCGATGGGACTGCGTAATGCCACACGCTGGTAAATCGTACCATCGCGCACGCCACTTGCATTGATGTTGTACTGTCGCAATTGCGCTTCAAGGCCTTTTACCATTGCCGTAGATGCCTGATAGTCTGCGGTGGCTTTTTGATAATTCATACCAGATGCCACGCCAGCTTCATAAAGTTTTTTTTGACGTTCGTATTCTTGTTTTAAAAAAAGACTGTTGCTGTAGGCATTTAGGTAATCACTCTGTATCTGAATAATACTGGGATGTGAGAGGTATGCTACCGCTTGGTTTTTTTTAACCTCGTCGCCTTCAATTACTTCTATGGATGCCACATTTGCTCCCGCAAGCGTGGTAATATTAGCTTCGTTTTGTGGTGGCACTTCAAGCGTACCGTTTGCTTCTACATAACCGCTCATATTACGTAGCGCAAGAGTGTCAATTTCCATCTGTAACGCTACAAACTGTTCTTGCGTAAGCATTACTTCTTTAGCTTCACCTTCGGTATGGTTTTCTTCATCAGTTTCACCTTCAGAATGGTTTTCTTCTGTTTCAGAATGGGTGGCTTCATCGTGGCCATCTTCAGTTTTTGAGTCGCCACAACTGGTCAATAATAATGCTAGTAGCATCGTTATAATAGGTAAATATTTTATCGTTTTCATCATTTTAGTTTTGGAAATATTGTAGTTCAAACAAGGCTTTTAAATAATTATCGAGTGCGTCCAGCGCATCCATTTCGGTCTGGATGGCATCCCTGATGATTTGTGTGAATGCCGCATAGTCCAGCGCTCCTTCTTTATACGCCAGCAACGCGCCCTTTCGCTGGTCTATGGCAAGCGGCAGGGCTTCGTTTTTATAGAAAAACCAAGTGTCCCGCCACCGCACATAATTTTGCATTGCTTGTGTATATTGAGATTGTAACTCACGCTGTTTATAAGCTGCATTGGTTTCTGCAATCTGTGCATCCAGTTTTGCAGCTTTTGCACGGCTGCGGTCTGAGCCAGAAAACAGCGGAACGGTAATACCCGCTTGATAGGTGTAGAAACCGCTATCGCCATTTACTCGTTGCAGACCACCTTGCAGATTGAACTTGGGCAATAGATTTGCCCTTGCCGCATCATAGCCTGCCTGTGCTTCGTCTATACGCTTTCGCGAAAGCGATAATTCGGGATGATCATTCAATATTTCAACTGTCTCTGAAATCGAAATTTCATCAGCTTGCAATTCATCAGTAACGGTGTACATCGTATCTGGTGTCAACCATAGGTTTAGTTTTTGAAGAGCGATGAAATATTCTGTTTCTGCCTGTTGAAATTTATTATTGACCCGCAAAGCTTGATTGCGCGCAGCATCATATTCCAGTCTTGAAATAGCTTCCACTTCATAATTGAGTTCTACAGACCGTGCAAACTGATTGTAAATACTGTCCAATTCTCGGTACAAGAGGAACTTCTTTTTTGCCTGAAAACCTTCTGACCAGGCTTTTTTAACTTCCCGTTCTACCTGGATTTTAGAAAGGTTAAATGCCGTTTGTGCCAGCTCGATGCGTTGTTGTTGCAAACGTTCTTTGGCACCTATTCCCAGTAGATCAATATTCTGCTGTCCGATGCCAATTAAGGTATAAATGCCCTGACCATTGGCTACTTCCTCACCACCAGTAAATACTTGTGTATTTCCGAAATCATAGGCATTGCCTGTGAGTGCATTCTGTCTTTCAATTTCGAGTTGGCCTGTTTTAAGTACAGGGTAATTCTCTTTGGCAATTTCAACCGCTCGTAATAGAGTGATGGGTATAATACTTTCCTGGACAATACTATCCCGAACAGGTGCTTGTGATTGTTTCGCTTTTTCTCCGACTGCGCTCTGGGCAGAAACCCAAGAGGTACCACCTAACATAAAACCAAGTATCAAAATTGTAGTCAACGCTTGCGTATTAAATGAACCAATCTTTTTCTGGTCTTTGCGCTCCCGTCTCTTTTCTATAAACGTATAGAGCACGGGAAGAACGACCAACGTGAGTAGCGTCGCTGTAAGCATCCCACCGATGACCACCGTAGCTAGTGGTTGCTGCACCTCTGCACCGGCCGATGTGGAAAACGCCATAGGTAAAAAGCCAAAAATATCTGTGGTGACCGTGAGCATAATGGGACGGATACGTTCTTTAGTCCCTTGAAATATTCTATCCTTTATACTTACGACACCTTCATCTTTTAAGGAATTAAATCGGTTTATAAGTACCAGCCCGTTAAGAACTGCGACACCGAATAGCACTATAAATCCTACACCCGCCGAAATACTAAAAGGCATATCTCTCAACCATAAGGCAAACACACCACCGATGGCCGCCAAGGGTATCGCGATGTAAATCATTAGCGATTGTGAAAAGGATTTTAGAGCAAAGTACAGCAGTATGAATATTAAAAACAGAGCGATAGGCACGACGATTATCAATCGATCCTTTGCACTTTGAAGATTCTCAAATTCGCCACCATAGGTAATATAATAGCCCGATGGCAGATCCAGTTCTTCATCTAACTTTTGTTGTATGTCTTTTACAACAGACTCCACATCTCTTCCTCGTGCATTTACACCTACGTAGGTTCTTCTATACGTATTGTCACGTGAGATTTGCATAGGTCCAGGGACGTATTCAATTTCGGCTATTTCGATAATGGGCACCTGATTGCCATCCTTAAGATCGATGTACATATTGCGCAGGTCATCAATACTTTTTCTATGGCTTTCATCAAATCGTACCACGAGATCAAATCGTTTCTCGCCTTCAAAGATGACACCAGCCGTACCACCTGCAAATGCGGTACTTATGTAATCATTTACTTTTTGAATATCCAGTCCATATTGCGCCATTTTATCACGCTTATATTTTACGGTCATCTGTGGTAATCCTGCAGTTCGTTCTGCACTCACATCACCAGCGCCAGGAACGGTCTGTATAATCGCTGCCATTTCCTGAACCTTTTGTGATAACACATCTAAATCTTCGCCATACAGCTTTACAGCAATATCTTCTCTTACGCCTTCTAACAGCTCGTTAAATCTTAATTCGACCGGTTGGGTAAAAACTAAATTTACACCCACGAGTTCATCATCCAGTTTATCTCTTATAGCATCTATCAAACCTTCTTTAGTAGAAGCTGTTGTCCACTCGTCCATATCCTTGTTTAGGATGATGTACATATCTGCAATATCCATAGGCATAGGATCGGTAGGAATATCTGCAACACCTATACGAGCAGTTACCGTCTTGATTTCAGGGAAAC
>CAZVYO010000004.1:128925-256935 GCA_964631155.1 uncultured Flavobacteriaceae bacterium | reverse complement strand
CGTCACCGTCGGAATCCGTGAAGTTGTCCGCCTGCGTGTCGTCGAATTTACCGTTCACGTCAGCATAGTCATCATTGCCACCTGCATCGACCGTGTTGTCCAAACCATTATTACCTACAGCTCCATCAGTACGACCATCGTTGTTAGCATCGGTAAGACCATCGCCGCTCTCAATGATATCAAAGATGCCATCGTTGTCCGAATCAAGATCCAAGTAGTCGGGAAGGTCCGCGCTGTCCGTATTCTCAGGCGTGAGACCATTACTTCCTGTACCGTCAGGATTACCGAAAGGAGTAGCATCATAGGCATCATCCAGACCATCACCATCATTGTCAATATTTAGGGGCTCTACATAGCCTGTTGTGCTTTGCGCCTCTATATTGTCCGGAATTCCGTCGTTATCAGAATCTAAATCAAACTGATCAAAAATCCCATCACCATCTGAATCAGTAGATATTGAACAACTCCTGGTTGTAGTAACTTCAACCCATTCCGTTCTACCACCAGATCTGACCGTCATGTCCACTTGAACAAATTGAGTTGAACTTTCTAGGACATAATTATAGAAGCCTAAGGTATTGTTTAGATTAACCTGATCGGTTTGAGGATTATTGGGACTACTATTCAGATAAGTACCACCTGGAGTTTCAGAAGTCACAACTGTTCTTGTTGAGGCTGAATTACCCCAAATATCAAATCGTATCAAACTGCCTGCTTCGAATACCTGTCCAAGATCCAATACGAAGTAATGAGCTGTGTTATTCATAGCAACACCCTGGTCAGCTACCACAAGACCGTCATTTATTGCAGCACTATTAGTCTGCACGTTGAATTCACCAGCTACTAAACCATCATTAGTTATGGAAACGATAGAACAACTTTCAACAGTATCTAGAATACCGTCGTTATCATCATCAATGTCTACATCGTCTGGGATTCCATCATTGTCAGTATCCTGTAAAACGTTAACAGTTACCAATGCTGTATCACAATTTGTAGGAGAACTAGTCTGGCATATTCTATACTCGATAATGTAAATTCCAACGGGTACAGCGGGATCTACATCTACGCCTCCAGTAAGAGGATCGACGTTTACACCTGGATTTGTTGTGCTAATTTGTGTGATGTCAACATTAGCCAAAGTTGCTTGTGCACCATCAACTGAATCATTATCTAGTACATTTATAATATCATTACCACCAACACCTGCGATTGACGTTGCAGAATCATCATCAGCAAAAATCAACGGAGTATCTCTATAATCAACATCACCACCGGTAAGTACATCACCATCTGTATCTGTGAAGTTGTCAGTTTGAGTATTGTCAAACTTACCATTAGTATCAGCGTAGTTATCGTTACCGATATCATCTACGGTGTTATCCAAACCGTTTACGCCTACATTACCATCAGTACGACCATTGTTGTCAGCATCAGTAAGACCGTCACCACTTTCAACTATATCAAAAACCCCATCATTATCAGAATCTAGATCCCTGTAATCTGGCAGATCTTCGCCGTCAGTATTTTGTGGAATTACACCATTACTTCCAGCACCATTAAAGTCACCGTTAGGTGTATCATCAAAAGCGTTATCCAAACCGTCGTCATCATCATCTAGTCCAGAAGGAGCCACATAGCCCACGGTAGGCTGAGCTTCAATGATATCTGGAATACCGTCGTTATCTGTATCTAAATCTAAATTGTTAGGCACACCATCTCCGTCTAAATCATAAACATCAGGAATTCCATTCCCATCATTGTCCGTATAATCAGTCGCACTCGCATCGCCTGCATCACCATTATCAATTGTATCTAGATAATTGACAATACCATCACCGTCTTCATCACCAAGTGCTACGAACTCGTTATTCTCAACAGAGTCTAGAATCCCATCGTTATCATCATCAATATCTACACGATCAAAAGTCCCGTCTTGATCAGTATCAACATCTGTGAAATTGTCTCTGTAATCTACATCACCTATACGAGAATTTACATCACCATCTGTATCCGTAAAGTTATCAGCTTGTGTATTATCAAAGATTCCGTTAACATCACTATAATCATCTGCAATTTCTAGGGTATCGTCTAAACCATTATCGCCAACCGCACCATCAGTGCGTCCATCGCTATTCCCGTCAGTAAGCCCTGAGCCTGATTCTACTATATCAAAAACTGAATCGTTATCAGAATCCAGATCCAAGTAATCTGGATTGTCAGTTCCGTCAGTATTCTCAGGTGTTAAACCTACTGACCCAGTACCCTCGCTGTTACCAAAAGGTGTCAGATCATAATTGTCATCTAGTCCATCACCGTCTGCATCTGAACCTGATGGTGCTGTATAACCCAAGGTGGTTTGGGCTTCAATAATATCTGGAATCCCATCATTATCAGAATCAAGATCCAAACGATTTGCGATCCCATCACCATCTTCATCACAAATAAGATCTGATTCTCTAGCGATATTATCAGCTCGCCATACCTCGGTGTTTGAATACCTTGCGGCATCCATAAGTCCGTCAAAAAAACCTGAAATTCCAGCAGAAGTACCACCACCTATAGGACCGCCTAAACCTCCATCACTCGTATGCGTTGGGATTTCAGAAAATGCTGCGGCCACCGGTGTTGCAGGAATTCCGTCCAGATATAAATTCATGACACCAGCATTGAAAGTCGCCGCCACATGATGATAGTTTCCATCCAAAGTAAATACGGTAGGGTGTACAATATCAGTTTGAGAGCTCACCCCACCATTTCTTGCGCTATAGGTCAAAACATCGTCATTAAGCCAAAGAGTCACACCGTTTGTACCACCTCCCTCTTCATAAATAATACGATCACCGACTAGTACATCAGGTTTAATCCATACTGAAAAACTCAAGTTCGTATAAGTGGCTTCCATAAAGCCGCTATCTTGACTATATCGTATGGCGTCATCAGTACCGTCGAAACTAGCAGCACTTGTACCCTGAACTACGTCTGTAGAATAAGAAGGTGATGTCGTGCCACCTAATGCTCGCTCATTATTGCCATTTCCAGAAACATCATCGGTATTTCCATCCAAAGTCCAAAATGCTTCTACATTGGTCTCAAACCGCGCTACCTTATTCGTGCATGACTCTTCTACTTCATCCAGTATGCCGTCGTTATCATCATCTATATCAGCGGAGTCATCAACCCCATCCCCATCTGAATCAAAATTAATTGCGTTTACAGTAATGATTACCGTAGCAGTATCACAGTTTGTAGGCAACGCGGTCTGGCAGATTTGATAAACTAAAGTGTAACTGCCAGCGGGAACGGTATCTGCTACGCTGAGTTGACCCGCCGCATCTAGCGTAATGCCTGGATCAGATGTTGAAATTGTTGAAACATTAACGTCTACGATAGAAACAGGATTTCCATCCAAAGTATCGTTATCAAGAACATTAATTACATCAACAGCGGCAATTCCTTCATTAGTAGTTACCACATCATTTATCGCGTCAATTACTCTTGGGTCATTGGTAGTATCACGGTAATCCACATCGCCGCCTAGATTTACATCGCCATCTTCATCGTCAAAATTGTCTTCTTGGGTATCATCGAAGTCCCCTTTCGCGGAAGCGTAATTATCACTAGACTCCAAGGTGTTATCTAGTCCATTGAATCCAACGGCACCATCTGTCTGACCATCACTATCGCCGTCAGTCAAACCTGATCCAGACTCATCTATATCAAAGAGACCGTCATCATCTGAATCAAGATCCAGATAATCAGGATTCAGGCTACCATCTGTGTTAGCAGGTGTCAATCCTGTAGCCCCAGCGGTATCATTATTCTCGTAGCTTGCAAACAAACCATTTGCACCAACACCTCCCGAAGGAGCGATGTAGCCCGTAGTCGATTGGGCTTCAATATTATCTGGAATGCCATCATTATCACTATCAAGGTCGAAGGAGTTAATGATACCATCTGCATCAAAGTCTGCGATACAAATGCTTTCTCTGTCATCAAAAGTTAAGCGTGAAATTCTATAACCCGTGACTGTAGGTCGTTTAGTAAGTGAAAACGTGAATGAAGACTTTGCTCTCGTTCTCAGACCCCACCACAAATTTTGGTTAGACTGAATATCGTTTGTATTGTCAAAAGCATTAGTTCTAGCACTTATATAAGTTCCTGCAACACCTGTCAAGCTCTGCGAGGTCTCGGTAATAAAGACATCTGTTGCTGGTGTAGCCGATAATCCATAATTATAGATATCTGACTTCAAGAATTCCACCGTCTCATTCACTCCATCTATAAAGTCCAGATCACGGAAGGTTAGTCGAGCAGGTAAGACAATAGGAGCGGATGTGGTGGTATTAAAAAAGTCCATTCTTATAGTAGCCACCGGAGGACTAGCGACAGATGTGTTGCTAGCGCTATCCATGATGATCGGGAAGTCCGCATTTACTCCTGTTCCATTTTTTTGAAGGTTTACTACCATTGTCGCAGGGGCAGTATTAGCTGTAACCGTGAGGCTCATAGAAACTGGTTGACCATCGTAAGTCCCTATATTGTCATATATAGCTACATCACCTACATTCCCTGGACCAGTTGTAAAAGTAGATGAGGCAGATGGTGCTACAGCTGCAATATCTACGTCAAATTGCGGTAGCTCTTGAGTACATTCATCTGTATCCAAAATCCCATCATTATCGTCGTCTATATCTACATCATCTGGAATGCCATCATTGTCGCGGTCAGTATTAGTTACGGAGATGGTAACAGTAGCCGTATCGCAATTGGTCGGATTTGCAGATTCACAGATTTGATAAACAAGTTCAAAAACTCCATTATTTACCGCAGCGGTTACATCAATATTTCCATTTGCATCCAAAGTGATACCCGGATCGTCAGAGCTTATAGTTGTGAGGTTCACATCGGCAATAGTAACTGTAACACCATCTAAAGTATCGTTATCTAGAACATTTATTAAGTCATTATCAAAAGATCCCTCACTATGAGTAGCAAAATCATCGTTTGCATTTATCAATAGGGTCACCACGTCATCATCGCGGTAATCCACATCACCACCTGTATTGACATCTGAATCGGCATCCGTAAAGTTATCGGCCTGGGTATTATCAAAAGTCCCGTTAGCGTCAGCATAGGTATCTAAGATTTCTAGCGAATTATCCAATCCATTAGTCCCAACGATACCATCGGTTCTACCGTCTGTATTCGCATCGGTCAGCCCGCTACCGCTCTCGTTGATATCAAAAAGTCCATCCCCATCAGAGTCTATATCCAGATAATCCGGATTGCCCACTCCATCCGTATCTACCGCCAGGATCCCCTGAGAACCTATCCCCAGGTTACCACCGTTTGGCGTGCTGTCAAAGGCGTCGTCAAGACCATCCTGATCCGTATCGACACCGCTGGGAGCGACATAGCCCAAAGTCGATTGCCCTTCAATAATGTCAGGTATACCATCGTTATCAGAGTCAAGATCAAACTGGTTTTCAATACCATCACCGTCAGTATCGCAGAACGTGGGTATGCCATCAGAAAGCACGCTGAATGGAATCTGCTGTTTTGCTATCGTAGGAGTTTGATAACTGACCTCAAGAATCTGACCGCCACCGTTTTCAAAAAATAGAACCTCAAAATCATAGACTCCTGGTGTCAGGGCTATTGTACCGGAAACTTCCACAGGAGCATGATTGCCATCATTGTCAACGACCTCGGTGCCATCTATAAAAAGCTTTGAGCCATCGTCAGAATTTGTAAAAAAGGTATAGGTCTCTGAAGTTGATATCTCTATGCGGCCAAGATATCTTATGGAAAAGGTATCCCCATCACCTGGTGTCACGGTCGATTGAAGTCCGGCAACATTGAATTCCGATATAAATCCTGTCCCAGCCGCCGTAGCATTGCTCTGAGAAATGTTATCTACGGTACTGCCGGTAGGGACACTATCATAAAACTGGTATCTCAACCTCCCAGAAGTACCGGCTCCGTTGTTGCAGATGTCTTCATCAACGTCCAGGATCCCGTCGTTGTCATCATCAATATCCACGCTATCTTCAATACCATCACCATCCCTGTCAAATACGGCATTCACATCTTCCCTATAGTCTACATCACCACTCGCTGATTGAGCGTTGGAATTACTGTCCGTAAAATTGTCAAATTGTGTATCGTCAAAATTACCGTTGACGTCGGTGTAATCATCAGCTGATTCCAATGTGTTTTCCAATCCATTATCGCCAACGGCCCCATCCGTTCTGCCGTCACTATTGGCATCGGTAAGGCCGGAACCTGATTCATCGATGTCAAACAGGGTGTCGTTGTCGGAATCCAGGTCCAGATAATCGGGATTGTCCGTTCCATCCGTATTTTCAGGGGTCAATCCATTGGAGCCTGCTCCGTTGTTGTTTCCATTGGGCGTGTCATCAAAGCTATTGTCCAGACCATCATTGTCGTCATCAGAACCGGATGGTGCTACATATCCCGTGGTTGGTTGCGCCTCGATAATATCTGGAATACCGTCGTTGTCAGAATCAAGGTCTAGACTGTTGGGAACTCCGTCCCCATCATCGTCACAGGCTGATTCATCAACGGTAACCGCAATGGAATCGATGTCGAAATCCGTGACACTTGGCGTAGTTTGTTTGGTGATACGTAGAAACCTGAACGATTGCGTGGATTGGAAGGTTGAATTTACCGCAGTTTCAGAGGTCGTAGAAATCGGGAAAAAAGCAGTTCCAAATGCGCTTCCATCAAGGGACTCATCAATGATGGGTTGAGCCGTTCCGGTTTGACCGGGCAGCCTTCTCCAAGTAAATGTAATGTCAGTTCCCGGAGCAAGCGTGCGTCCAAAATCAATCGTACTTATATTTCCGTTTGTGGTCCATGAGGCAAAAGCACCATCAGAGGGTCCCGTGATGTTGCCAATGCTCGTAACACCGGAAGTAGCCTGGGTAGCTACGGCATTTACCGTTTCTGATGCACATTCTACCGTATCTAGAATACCGTCGTTATCATCATCTATATCGACAGCATCTGGAATACCATCGTCATCATTATCACCATTTACCACATTATCTCGATAATCGACATCTCCATCTGGAAACAATACATCACCATCAGAGTCTGAAAAGTTATCGTCTTGGGAATCATCAAAAATCCCGTTGACATCATTGTAACTGTCATTATTCTCTTCACTACTGACCAAACCATTCACACCTACATCTCCCGTGGCTCGTCCACCAGTCTGCGCCACATTTCTTCCTGATTCTACTATATCGAAGATACCATCGTCGTCTGAATCAAGATCCAAATAGTCGGGATCACCGGTTCCATCTGTATTTACTGGGGTAATGTCAGTACCACCTTGAGCTGTTTCATAATTGTCGTCAAGACCATTGTTATTGGCATCAGTCATCCCAGCTCCTGATCCACTAGGCGCTATGTAACCCAAAGTCGATTGCGCTTCTATGTTGTCTGGAATACCATCGTTATCAGAGTCCAAGTCTTTTGAATCGGCGATGCCATCATTATCAGAATCTAAACCTGGAAAACCACAGGATAGTCTGAAAGAATATGCCATGGCGGGCTCACCTAGTCCACAAATTAGCCCTACTTGGGCACTAGCATCCACGTCTACGATAATACCAGGCGTTCCGCCACCTATATCTATGACCTCAACGAAGCGACCCAAAGCAGGTGAAACCGGCTCTAAAGCACCACACTGCGTGGTTACATTATACGTTGTAGCAGGCAGAGGCTCATTATTGAAACCTATTTGAAAAGTTTCATTGTCGGCATTTAAATCCCCCCTAGCCTGTAGGTCATCGATGAAAACTGTGTCACCTATATTTACCCCTGCCACAGAAATGTCGTATGTGAATTCTGATGTGCCTCCAGCAGTTGTAATCTGGCCATTTTCATCAGAAGTCCGAAAAACGCCTGCACAAGTATCCCCTTCATCTACATCCAGAATCCCATCATTATCATCATCAATATCAACACCATCTACAATCCCATCACCATCTGTATCAATCCCATCGATGGCGTCTCGATAATCGACATCTCCAGATGGGGTGGAAATATCCCCATCGCTGTCTGGGAAGTTATCAGTCTGTGTGTTGTCCAGATTACCATTTACATCAAGGTAGGTATCGCCATTATCAATGTTGTTATCAAGACCATTCAACCCCACCGTTCCAGAAAGTGTCAAACCAGACTCAACACTATCAAGAGTCCCATCATTATCTGAATCAGTATCGAGAAAATCATTTTCATCAATACCATCAGTATTTACGGGTATAATATCCGTTCCCCCTTGAGCTGTTTCGTAATTGTCATCTAAACCATTATTATTTACATCTGTGATACCAGATCCTTGACCGCTTGATGCGATGTAACCTTTAGTGGTTTGACCTTCAATATTATCCGGTATACCATCATTATCAGAATCCAGATCCAAGTGATTTGGAATTCCGTCCTGATCAAAATCATAAATATCTGCTACGCCATCACCATTTGCATCAGTATAATCTGTAGTACTGCCATCGCCTCCGTTACCATCATCGGTTGTATCTAAGTAGTTAGGGACGTTATCACCGTCTTCATCACCTATAGGGTCGTAGGTAACACCATTTACTGTAGTTTCAATATCATCGATAATCCCATCGTTATCATCGTCTATATCTACCAGGTCCACAATCCCATCTCCATCTGTATCTACCTCTTCGATCGCATTTAACTCCACAGCAAGGGCTACCATCTCTACTAAAAGACGGCTGTCACTTGTAGGAGGGCGAGCACCGTCAGTCCCAGGAAAGAAGGTAAGGCTCATATTACCACTACCATCAGGGTCTGCAATAAAAAATACTCTGTCTAAACCCCAACTGTTTTGTGAAACATTACCCTTAATCCTCCTTGGTTGACCTCCTATCTGAACTCCATAAGTATTGATAAAAGTACCTGCGTAAAATTGATTGTTTGCAGCTCCTCCATCTTGATTGGTAATGTTTGACATCGTATAAAGCGTTAGCACATAAAAACGTCCAGCAACTAGTCCTCCCATTGTGGTACTAACTGACTCCTCAGCAAAACCAGAACCTAAGTCCCTCATAGTAATCCACGTGGCATCGCCTGTGGGAGGTAAAGGGAGTGGTGCAGCCGTCCAGGTTGCTCCATAACCACCTAAAGCTGCTGGATCGTCACCAGCGGCAACACTTTGACCTGAAATGTCTGGAGTTCCGCCATTATCCGTCCATCCAGTAGGAACACAATCCCCACACGCTGCAGTACCACCAGTTCCGGGAATGGTTTGTGCCGTGATCGATGTTAAGGTCGTTAAGACAATAATTATTGTCAGAGGAATGAGAGACCTCAAATTCAATGGCCTATTTTTTTTAATTGAAAAAAAAACGCTTGATTGGAAGGAACGAGAAAAGAAGTAATTTGAGATCATGCAGAGACATCATTAACGGAGCAAATTTAAAATTGCATCTAGACAAAAATGTCATAAAAATGCATTTAATCTATCAAATAAGACTTTTATCTTGTTTTTTATCAAAATTAAGACCCTTAATTTGAGCTAATAATTAATGTAAGTTATTGAAATTCTTGCAACTACAAACAAGTTGGACTGTTGAAAATTTTAACATTTTAGCTAGACACAATTGTGCATTTCATCGAAAAAATATGAAATTACAGCGATGAAATACAAACTACAACGATATAGTTGAATCGTGCTATTTGTCGAATTTGATCGATTTTCGTCAATTTAAGAATTGACACTTAGTCGTTTATAATGGATTTTAATCTTCATAAGATAATCCGAGAGCGTTATTTTTTGAATCTCAATTAATTCTTTAATTCAAACCATTAAATTGATTTACGATTATAATCCAAATTCAATTCTTGAAATCTACCTCCATTTAAAATTTGATCTGGCTAATAACTTTTGAAATCGCACAAAATTGGTGGTAGTTTATTTACATGAAGCCCCAGCGATATCTATTCTATTCTCGTACACAATAACCATTTAAAACATGAGACACTCAACCATGGATAGCTCACATACAGCGTGCTGCTATAATTTACTCAGAGAGTTTGAATGAGAACGCTTTTGCGGAAGCGGCACAAAAAAACCGCATTAAATAAAATGCGGTTTCAAATCCAGCCGTTATTGACTCTAATTCCCTTTCTTATAGTCTGCCAAGAATTTTTCAAGACCTATATCTGTTAAGGGGTGCTTGAGAAGACCCTCAATTGATGATAAAGGACCGGTCATGACATCGGCACCTATTTTAGCACAATCGATAACATGCATCGTGTGCCTTACAGAGGCTGCCAGAATCTCTGTCTGAAAAGCATAATTATCGTAAATATGACGTATTTCCTGAATCAAATTCAATCCGTCTGTACTGATATCATCCAGTCTGCCTATAAAGGGAGAAACATAAGTCGCGCCTGCTTTCGCCGCAAGAATCGCTTGTCCTGCACTAAAGACCAAAGTAACATTTGTTTTCACACCATTGCTACTGAAGTATTTGCATGCCTTAACGCCGTCCTTGATCATGGGCAGCTTTACTACGATCTGATCGTGCAGGGCCGCGAGACGCTCTCCTTCTTTTTTCATACCTTCAAAATCAGTAGAGATCACCTCTGCACTCACATCACCATCTACTAAATCACAGATCTTTTTATAGTGGTCTAAGATATTTTGCTCGCCCGTTATACCCTCCTTTGCCATAAGCGATGGATTAGTAGTCACCCCATCTAAAATGCCCATATCCTGAGCTTCAGCGATTTGATCTAGATTTGCCGTGTCAATAAAAAATTTCATTTCAAGTTGTCTTTAATTGTTGTCCACAAAGATGGTGGAAGTTTTTCTGATTTAGCAAAACGTGCTCAAAACAGTTTTCAGTTTTTATCTACAGTTTTCCATTCTTTGATGTGGTTTTATGAAGTTTCGCTTTCGCGAAAGCGAAATGATTTATAGAACTCACCTAGTATCTATGAATTATTTTTGACTTTTAATCATAGGTATGGCTATTTCAATCGGTCACTTGTTACTGGGCTTTATACTATTAGTTGCTGGTGGTGAATTTCTTGTGCGAGCCTCAGTAGGCTTGTCGCTCAAACTGAATCTATCACGCATGATTATAGGTTTGACCGTGGTCTCCTTTGCTACCAGCGCACCAGAACTACTCGTAAGCCTTCAAGGTGCGATTAATGGCTCCAGCGGTATCGCCCTTGGAAATGTTGTGGGATCCAACATTGCAAATCTGGGGCTTGTGCTCGCCCTTACTGCCATTATTGCACCCCTTGACATAGATCGAGACTTTTTTAAATTCAACTGGCCCTGGATGATGGGTTTTAGTGTTTTACTCTTTGCGCTGATAAGCTGGAATGCAGATCTTGACAGAATTGAGGGAGCACTACTTTTATTCCTATTGATAAGCTTTGTCTTTTTTCTTATTAGAAAAGCTAAGAAGAAACCCCCTATGCTTATACCGGATGAAGACATCGCTCCGCAACCATGGGGTAAGGTGATCTTCTTCATGATTGCTGGTGGTGGCTTGCTCTGGGGAGGTTCCGAACTTTTAGTCAATGGCGCGACCATGATCGCTCTTGTTCTTGAAATCCCTGAGAGTGTGATTGCGGTAAGCATGGTCGCCATAGGAACTTCAGTACCGGAACTTGCAGCATCAATCATTGCGGCGGTCAAAAAAGAAAAAGCTATAAGCCTGGGAAACCTGATCGGTTCTAACATTTTCAATATAGGATCTGTTTTAGGAATTACTTCACTCGTAGAGCCTATCGTTCTTGATGAGAAAAATCTAGGGCTTTTGGAAAATGATATTTTCTGGATGCTGGGATTTGCTTTTTGCCTGCTACCTCTAGCTTTTATTCCAAAGAGATTTACCATAGGCAGTTTGAAGGGCTTGTTGATGATAGGCGCCTACGCCTTTTTTATCTATCTGATTTTTGATAATATTCAATAATTTAGGGGGTAAATCACAAAAAAGTTAATTTTTATACTGACACACCCTGTAAATTTTAGGGGTATGTAAAAAATATTCTATTTTTGCGGCGTTTAATCATACAAAAAATTATGTCCACGCTAAGATTTCAAGCACTTAAACAAACATTTAATCGTCAGCCGGTAGAGGTTGAGGAGCCTAAGAGAAGATCAGAGATTTTCGGGAAACATGTTTTCAATAAAGCAGCGATGCGCCAGCACCTCACAAAAGAAGCTTACAAAAGCGTTCAGGATGCCATTGAAAACGGTTCTAAAATCGATCGCGGCATCGCAGACCACATTTCTACCGGTATGAAAGAGTGGGCTATTTCTAATGGAGCTACTCACTACACCCACTGGTTCCAGCCATTAACAGGAGCAACGGCAGAAAAGCATGATGCTTTTTTTGAGCAGGAAATGGATGGAGAGGTATTAGAAAAATTTGGTGGTGGACAACTCGTACAGCAAGAGCCTGATGCATCATCCTTCCCCAATGGCGGAATAAGAAACACCTTCGAAGCTAGAGGATATACTGCGTGGGACCCTACTTCACCCGCGTTTATAATGGGTACAACATTATGCATTCCCACCGTATTTGTCGCGTATACTGGTGAAGCTCTAGACTATAAAACTCCTTTATTGCGTAGTCTTCAGGCGGTAGATCAAGCGGCGACGGCAGTTTGTAAATATTTTGACAAAAACGTCACCAAAGTGATGGCAACCTTAGGCTGGGAACAAGAATATTTCCTTATCGACAAAGCCCTTGCAGATAGCCGTCCAGATATACAGCTTGCAGGTCGTACATTATTAGGACACGCATCAGCTAAAGGGCAACAATTAGACGACCATTATTTTGGCTCTATTCCTTCTCGTGTAATGAACTTCATGCGCGATATGGAAACAGAGTGTATGCTTTTAGGTATACCGGTAAAAACCCGTCACAATGAAGTAGCGCCCAACCAGTTTGAACTTGCTCCTATTTTTGAAGAAGCAAATCTAGCTGTAGATCACAATTCCCTACTTATGGATGTGATGCGCAAAGTGGCTTCCAGACATAACTTTAGAGTGCTTTTTCATGAGAAGCCCTTTGCTGGTGTAAACGGTTCTGGTAAGCACAATAACTGGTCACTTGCAACAAATACGGGAACTAATCTCCTTTCACCTGGCAGCACGCCTATGAAGAACTTGCAGTTCTTGACATTCTTTGTAAATACGATCAAAGCAGTTTATGATAACGAGGAACTAATCAGAGCGACCATTGCTAGTGCATCAAACGATCACCGTCTAGGAGCAAATGAAGCACCACCAGCTATTATTTCAGTATTCATTGGTTCCCAGTTGACTGCTGTTCTTGACGAGTTAGAGAAAGTAACTGATGGTAAGCTATCACCTCAAGAAAAAACAGATCTTAAACTTAACGTAGTAGGTAAGATTCCTGAGGTAATTCTAGATAACACGGACCGTAACAGAACTTCGCCTTTTGCTTTTACAGGTAACAAGTTTGAGCTACGTGCGGTAGGTTCCACGGCAAACTGTGCAAACCCAATGACCGTGCTCAATGCAATCGTTGCAAAACAGTTGAACGAGTTCAAAGAAGAGGTTGATGCGCTTATCAAAGGCAAAAAGCTCAAGAAAGATGAAGCGATCTTCAATGTATTGAGAGAATACATCAAGGAAAGTAAGAAAATACGTTTTGAAGGCGATGGTTATGGAGAAGCTTGGGAAAAAGAGGCTAAAAAACGCGGTTTGAGCAATAATAAAACTACACCCACTGCCTTAAAAGCAAAAGTGTCTGAGAAGAGTTTAAAGCTGTTTGAAGAACTCAACATCATGAGTCGTGTAGAATCTGAAGCACGTTATGAGATTGAAGTGGAAGAATATGCCATGCGTATTCAGATTGAGGGACGTCTATTAGGAGATATCGCCCGCAATCACGTGATCCCAACTGCGATCAAGTACCAGAATACACTGATCAAAAACGTAAGAGGTCTTAAAGACATCTACGGTAAGGATTTCAAGAAAGTTGCTAAAGAACAAATGACTATCATCGAGGAGATTTCTGAGCATATTGAGAACATCAACAAAGGAATCACAGATATGATTGAGGCTCGCAAGAAAGCAAACAATAGCGATGATGCTGTGAAATGTGCTGATATTTACTGCGACGAGGTGAAGCCATTCTTTGACGAGATCAGATACCACTGCGATAAGCTAGAATTACTTGTAGATGACGAGATCTGGCCATTGACAAAGTATAGAGAATTGCTCTTTACTAGATAAGATATCGAGAATATCAATGAAAAGCCTTCGAGAGATCGAGGGCTTTTTTTGTTCTCGCTTTCGCGAAAGCGAGAATGTCAAAAATGTGGTTCTGCTAAAAATCCTATTTGAAAGTTCATCAAGAAATAATATCTCGTTCCCTAACTTTGCGTCATGAGTCAAGAAGTTTCAAAACGTTATGCTCAACGAGGGGTGAGCGCAGGAAAGGAAGATGTCCACAATGCCATCAAAAATGTAGATAAAGGGTTGTTCCCCAAGGCATTCTGCAAGATTGTTCCCGACCACCTCACGGGATCTGAAGATCATTGTCTTATCATGCATGCAGATGGTGCTGGTACCAAATCCAGTCTTGCTTACGCCTACTGGAAGGAGACGGGTGACTTATATGTTTGGAAAGGGATCGCTCAAGATGCCTTAATCATGAATATAGACGATCTGTTATGCGTAGGAGCAACTGAAAACATTTTACTCTCCAGCACCATAGGTCGCAACAAGAACCTGATACCCGGTGAGGTCATCAGCGCGATCATCAATGGTACAGAAGAATTGATTTCTGATCTGGAAAAGCACGGCGTGAAAATTATATCTACAGGCGGCGAGACGGCAGATGTAGGTGATCTCGTACGCACCATCATCGTGGATTCCACGGTAACGGCTCGCATGAGACGAGAAGACGTTATCGACAATGCTCGTATTGAACCAGGCAATGTGATCGTAGGCCTCGCGAGCTACGGACAAGCCACTTATGAGACCGAATATAACGGTGGGATGGGATCCAATGGGTTGACGAGCGCGAGACATGACGTTTTCGGGAAGGAAGTCGGTGCTACTTACCCGCAAACTTTTGATCCCGCCGTACCAGCAGATCTTACGTATTCAGGTTCAAAAAAATTGACTGATCCAGTGGAAGGCAGTTCTCTCGATGCTGGAAAATTAGTATTGTCCCCTACTCGCACCTACGCTCCTGTCATCAAGAAAATCTTAAACGAGGTGAGCCGCGATCAGATCAATGGTATGGTGCATTGCTCTGGCGGTGCGCAGACTAAGGTGCTACACTTTGTAGATGACGTCCATGTGATAAAGGACGATCTGTTTGAACTGCCGCCTCTTTTCCAAATGATTCATGAAGAATCGGGCACGGACTGGAAGGAAATGTATCAGGTTTTCAACATGGGACACCGTATGGAACTTTATGTAAATGAGAGCGTTGCAGAGCAAATCATCGCCATCTCAAAATCGTTTGATGTTGATGCTAAGATCATTGGTCGTGTTGAAGAGAGTGATAAGAAAAAATTGACGATCAAATCTGAATTCGGTACGTTTATTTACCACTAGAACTTGAAATTTCGTGCACGATACTAAGTTTTGGCTTGATATACCTTGTGCAAAACGGAGCGTCTGGTCTTGTTTGATAATAATTCTGGATCGACTCTCGAGATGGTTTAAAATTTTTAAAAGGTAGAATTTTTGTGATGTAGTTTTTGTTTCCCTTTCGCGAAAGCGAGATCAAAATATCCTCAAGCTCTAATTTTGATTCTTCCTCAAAATAATAAATTGCACTACGATATTCTGATCTGCGAGAATGTTTAGAGGTGCTTTTGTGAGTGGCGAGGTGAATTTCCAAAAGATTAGTAATTATCTCCCTAGCAGAAAAATGCACAATTACCGCTTCACTCCAGCTCTCATAGGGTGACTCACTCATAATATATCCCTGATCTACTTGATCCACATCAGGCAAAGCCTGAAATATCGCCTCAGTACACCAGTGGCAGCCACCGCCAAATCCGAGTTTAGTACTGCTGCTCATCCTTTAGAAACGTATAACTCAAACCCACCTGTACAATAAAACTCAAATCTTCACCGGCCGTTTGCCAATAGTCAGAACCACGTAGCGAATTGATAGGGTCTGTCCAGAGAAAGCCCGCTTCTCCTTTCAATCTCAATCGATCATTAAGTTGAAGTGAACCTATTCCAGCAAAATTGAAGCTCATAAACCGGTCTTGAACATCATTTGCGCCGGATCTCGTGTTGCGATTGAAATTTTGAATGGTGTGTCCTAACCCTAGATTATATCCCACGTTGAATTTTTTATCTGCTCTCAATCGCTCATATAAAAGTAGGAAGCTAAACGCATCCACGCTACCATTAAGTGAAATACCAGATTGATAATCTTGTCCTTGTACCAAGACACTTGAGTGTAGAACACGCAATTTGAGTCCCTCCACTTCATTGAAATTATATTTTACATCCATATAAAGTGAAGCAGGTGCTTCAAAACTGGTGCGTGCATTATCATCTAATTCTTCTATGAGATAGAAAGATCCGGAACCTGCACCAGCTCCTATTTCTATGTTTTGAGCGAGAATGTTTTGAGAAATGAAGATCAGAGCGAGGAAAAAATAGTTTTTGGTCATGATTAAGTTTTTAGAGCCGCATCAAGTATGGTGCCGTGTTTCTATTCTTAGTTTGTTAATCTCAATAAGCTTGAGCCCATGGCGGTGGTAAGTGAGACTGCTTAAAGTATGACTTAATCACGCCAAAATCCGTATTTTCGCGGCTATTGCCGCACACAAGAGCGGTTGAAGAATTTTTCCATGATTGATAAATTGAATATTGTAAAAAATCGTTTTGATGAAGTCAACGATTTGATTATACAGCCTGATATCATCGCTGATCAGAAAAGGTATGTGCAACTCACCAAAGAATATAAAGACCTTAAAAAGTTAATGGACAAACGTGAGGAGTATGTCACGCTTACCGCAAATCTTGAAGAGGCAAAAGAAATTATTGCAGACGGTAGCGACCCAGACATGACCGAAATGGCTCAGATGCAATATGACGAGGCTAAGGACGCAATCCCTGCTCTAGAAGAAGAAATACGCATGATGCTGGTACCTAAAGATCCAGAAGATGCTAAAAACGCGGTCATGGAAATACGAGCCGGAGCCGGTGGTGATGAGGCAAGTATTTTTGCAGGTGATCTTTTCAGAATGTATGAAAAGTATTGCTCCAGTAAGGGCTGGTCTACCAGCGTTGTGGATACGAGTGAGGGAACAAGCGGTGGATATAAAGAGATAATTCTCGAGGTGAATGGTGAAGACGTTTATGGAACTTTAAAGTTTGAGGCGGGTGTACATCGTGTACAGCGTGTTCCGCAAACGGAAACCCAAGGCCGAGTCCACACGAGTGCTGCAACGGTAATGGTTTTGCCTGAAGCTGAGGAATTTGACGTGGAACTGGATATGACTGAGGTACGCATAGAACGTACAACTTCTACAGGGCCAGGTGGGCAGTCCGTAAATACGACTTACTCGGCGATCAAACTACACCATGAGCCTACCGGAATGATCGTGAGCTGTCAGGACCAGAAATCCTCTCACAAAAACCTTGAAAAAGCACTTAAGGTCTTGCGTTCTAGACTTTATGAACTAGAACTTCAGAAGAAACTCGAAGCCGACTCTGAGAAACGCAAGAACATGGTGAGCTCTGGAGACCGTAGTGCCAAAATCCGTACGTACAACTATCCCCAGGGACGCGTGACAGACCATAGGATCAACTTGACGCTTTACGATTTGGATAATATTATCAACGGTGACATCCAGAAGATCATTGACGAGTTACAGCTCGTGGACAATACGGAGAAATTGAAAATGACCGAGGAGGATCTTTAGAATTTGAAGATGAAGTTGAAACTGAAGTCGGAATTGAAATTGAAATTGAAGTTGAAATTGAAATCATAATGTCAAGTCGAGCGACAGTCGAGACTGCTTTAGCTATTTTGAACTCAAATCGTTCTCGACTGTCGCTCCAACTGACATTCAAAAAATAGAAAGTTACCGTCTATGACCACAACCCAACTCCATCAGCAAATTCTTGAAAAAAAATCGTTTCTCTGTGTGGGTCTCGATGTGGATCTCGAGAAGATACCGCCGCATTTATTGCAGGAGGAGGATCCTATTTTCGCTTTCGCGAAAGCGGTGATAGACGCCACTCATGATTTATGCGTGGCCTACAAGCCCAACACAGCATTTTTTGAAGCATACGGTGTCAAAGGCTGGATCGCACTAGATAAAACAATCAAATACCTCAACGAGAATCATCCCAATCATTTTACCATCGCTGACGCCAAACGAGGCGATATAGGGAATACATCTACGCGTTACGCAAAAGCCTTTTTTGAAGATCTCAATTTTGACAGCGTCACCATCGCGCCTTACATGGGAAAGGATTCTGTGGAGCCATTTCTAGAATTTGAAGGGAAATATGCGGTTTTATTGGCACTAACCTCTAACAGCGGAGCCGCCGATTTTCAAATGACAAGGTCTGAAACTGGGAATCGTCTGTTTGAAGAAGTTTTAACAAGAACACAAGAATACAAAAATAGTGAACGCCTCATGTATGTGGTGGGAGCTACAAAAGCCTCTTCATTAACCGAAGTGAGAAAAATAGTCCCTGATTCTGTCTTGCTCGTCCCTGGTGTTGGCGCTCAAGGCGGGAGTCTGGAAGAGGTTTATAAGTACGGTAAAAATGAAAAAGTAGGATTGCTGGTCAACTCTTCACGAGGGATCATCTACGCTTCAAACGGAGAAGATTTTGCTGAAAAAGCTCGGGAAAAAGCTCAGGAACTTCAGGAGCAAATGGCTGCCTTGTTAAATTGAGTACAGCAACTTAGTTCTGAGATAAAACCTATGTAAGAGCGCTTCGACAGGCTCAGCGTGACAAGCTTTATTAAAAAGTTGATGCTATTCGTAACTGAAAACTGCATACTGTATCTGTCTACTGCTTACTCACCAGAACAATACGCTCTCGCGCCCATTCTTCCAGTTTTTCTAACTGTGCCTCTCGGGACATTTTTGAGGTGTCTAATAATAAGGCATCTTCCGTTTGAATAAGCGGGCTATCCTCACGGGAGGAGTCAATATGATCGCGTTCTAATACATTTTTCAGGACCTCATCGTAGCTGATATCATCACCTCTACCGATCAACTCATCATAACGACGTGTAGCTCGCACTTCGGGTGCTGCAGTCATAAAAACTTTGAGCTCAGCATCTGGGAAAACCACGCTACCTATATCGCGACCATCCATGACGATCCCTTTTTCACGGCCCATGGCTTGTTGCTGTTGCACCAACTTTTTGCGTACTGCAGAAATTTCAGCCACTTTACTGACGATATTACTTACTTCTAAAGTCCTGATCTCCTTTTCAATATTCGCATCGTTCAGATAGACATCAGCATTTTCAGAATCGGGATTTTTTTCAAAACGGATTTTAATATCGTCCAATAGATCAATTAAATCTTTTTCTCTGACCTCACCATTTTTTAAAAGTCTATTCTGAAGAACGAAGTAAGACACGGCTCGGTACATGGCACCTGTATCGACATAGATATAATTGAGTTTTTTGGCCAATTGCTTTGCGGCGGTACTTTTTCCCGTACTGGAATGACCGTCTATGGCGATAGTAATTTTTTTCATTAGCGTAAATCGATATTGACCCCTATGATACTTGTATGCGCTGCCAGAGTATATCTAGCATGCGTATAGCTGAATCGTAATTTATTGATTTTTAATGAGAAACCACCACTTAGGCCAGAAAATGCACGGGTATCTGCAATGCGTAGCTCTTCTGCCCTTCTAAAACTGTAACCCAATCGCACCTCAAATGCCTTTTCTGGGAATATCTCCACTCCTACAACGGTGTGTCGTAACGCATTATTGAAAAAACCGGGCTCGTTCTTGATGACATTTCCATCTAAGTCTCGTTCGGCATTTGCATCATTTGAAAATGCGAGGTTCCATTGCTGCAAATTTTCCAGCGTCACGTGTAAGCGTACTGGAAGATTGCGCATGGTATTTGAGAAACCAGCCGATACCTCCAGAGGCAAGCGCTCGTAGATTTCGTTATAAGGTGTAAATTGAGTACCAATATTACGGACGACAACAGCCGCACGTATCCATTTGTCTTCATTGTAATACAACAATCCCAAGTCTACCGCTCCACCTAACGAACTATACTGTTCTAGCTGAGAGCTGATCAATTTCAAGTTCGCCCCCACATAAAAGTCGGTCCAGGGTATGTTATAACTGTACCCAAAACTTACGGCCACTTCATTACCACCGAATTCTCCAGTAGATTCTCCCAACTCGTTATACCCATCAAAATTCCCATAATTGAGATATACTACACCTGCGTGAAACGTTTGTACATGCTGGTCCCAGGTATAAGCGTAGCTCGCAGTCCCATAATTGACGTCAGCCAGGTAGTTCACATAATTCACCTGCAACTGGTTATCCATCTTGCGATTGATGGTTGCGGGATTGTAGATTCCTGATGTAGGATCATAGTCCACAGAGGTGAGTACGCGACCACCCAGAGCACCTTGTTTTGCTCCATTGACCAGATTAAGAAATTGGTAGGTAGATCTTCCTCCTATTTGCGCTTTCGCGAAAGCGAGAACAACTAAAAAAATTACCAGCAATACTTTTTTCAAAGGAAGATTCTTGATGCTTTTAAAACAAACGTGCGCAAGATCAAAAAATTTCAACAAAGAGTGCGATAATTTTTAGGAAATACGCACGATCCCATCTTCATCAATTTGGGCGAGCGTAACAGGCTGCAAGGTATTTACGAGATTAGGGTTCCAATAGGTTTTAACCTTAACGTAATTCTCTGTAAATCCTTGGATGAATCCTTCCCTATTTTCTGCTTCCCATAAGACCGTCTTAGCTTTTCCTAGTTGCGTCTCGTAGAAGCTACGCCGTTTTTTTACCGAAAGTCCTCTCAACATCTTCGATCTTTTTTTTCTCACTTTCATGGGGACAACACCTTGCATGTCTGCAGCCAGGGTATTATCTCTTTCGCTATACATGAAAACGTGCAAATAGGAGATGTCTAGGTCTTTCAGAAAATTGAAGGTGTCGAGAAAATGATCGTCAGTCTCGCCTGGGAAGCCCACAATGACATCTACGCCTATGCAGCAATCTGGCATGACTTCCTTGATACGTCTCACTCGATCTACATATAGTTCTCGATTATAACGTCGCCGCATTTTCCCAAGGAGCTCGTTACTTCCAGACTGCAAAGGAATATGAAAATGAGGCACAAAAGTGCGGGATTGAGCTACAAAATCAATGGTTTCGTTCTTCAACAAATTAGGCTCAATGGAAGAGATACGCAAACGCTCAATACCATCAACTTGATCTAAAGCTTTAACCAGATCCAGGAAAGTATGTTCATGACGCTTGTTGCCAAACTCCCCTTTGCCATAATCCCCTATATTAACCCCAGTAAGGACGATCTCTTTTATCCCTTTGGCACTAATTTCTGCAGCGTTTCTCAAAACATTCTCAAGTGTATCACTACGAGAAATTCCACGAGCAAGAGGAATAGTACAGTAGGTACATTTATAATCACAACCATCTTGAACTTTTAAAAAGGCTCTAGTACGGTCGCCTATTGAATAGGAACCCACGTAGAAATCTGCTTCAGTGATTTCACAAGAGTGAATTACGGCTGGTTCTTCCTTTGACAGTTGATTGAGGTAATCTGTTATATTGAATTTTTCAGTCGCTCCCAGCACAAGATCCACACCTTCTACATCGGCCAGTTCTTCAGGTTTGAGTTGCGCATAGCAACCGATGGCGATTATAAAAGCGTCTTCATTTTTGGAATATGCCTTCTTGACGATAGATTTGAATCGCTTATCAGCATTTTCAGTAACGCTACAAGTATTGATAACGTAGGTATCTGCTTTTTCATCAAATTCCTTACGCTCAAAACCTTCAGTTTTGAAACTTCGTGCGATCGTACTCGTCTCGCTAAAATTAAGCTTACAGCCCAAGGTGTAAAAGGCAACTGATTTAGTCTCTACTGCTTCTTCAATCATTTAATTTTCAGAGCTTTTTAAGAATCTGCAAAGATACCACATGCATTAAGTTTAACCGAATCACCATTTCAGATGCTTCTGCAAAGATTTAATGTTCAATAAATGAAGATGAAAATTAATTGATAAGTTATCAGAAAGAACAGTTTTAACTACAACATCACCTATACATTCAGATTAATACGATTTAACGACACACAAAGTCGACTATTTAATCGCCTGTATTTCAGTTTTTTAAAACATACATATTTCATATTCAACTGATGTATAGAGTGTTTGTAATATTAGTTTAACGAAAACGTAATAGTTGCGTTCTATCTTTACGAGGAAATAATAAAATATTCTATTATGAAAAAAATTACTTTTCTTATGGCCTTATGCGTAACTGCATTTGGTTTATCTCAGACATTGCCTATCGATTATGAAGATGGCACTACGACGGCCACATTCCAGTTTGATGGAGCTCTAGCCACAAATATTGCTAATCCTGATATGAACAACAACCCTTCTACTCGAGTCCTTCAAGTAGAAAAAGGTACGACGACTAATAATGGAGGTGCCGCCGCCTGGTTTTCTGGTTTTGGTTATAATGGTGGTGCAGGTTTCATTGATTTTGCAAATGGGACAACTTTTAGCATAAAAATATGGTCTCCCAGAGCTAACATCCCATTTCGAGCCAGAGTACAGCAAGGTGGTTCGCCAGCTTACAATGTAGATTTTGTGGTTGGGCCCGCAATGAGCTGGCAAGATATTACTTTAGACTTTTTAGCTGCTAATCCAGGTATTACAGGAACTGAAAGCTATCCAGAAATCGTAATTCAGCCAAACTTTGACCCAGCGTGTGCAACCCAAGGAGCTAATTGTGTCATTACAAACGATGATGTTTTCTTTTTTGACGACATCGCTCAAGTAACTAATAACGACCCTGCTACAGATGCTACACTTTCAAACCTTACGATCGATGGAGTTACGGTCATGGGATTTGCTCCCACAGTCAGTACTTATGTAGTACAATTTCCAACAGGGACCACAACAATTCCTAGCATAGGTGCGACCGCTACTCAAGCAGGTAATGGATCATCTTCTGTAAATATTACCCAGGCAAGCGGTATTCCAGGAACGGCAACAGTAGTAGTTACAGCTCCAGACGGCTCTACGCAACGCACTTATACCGTAGAATTTGTGTTCACGACTATCCCACCATCGGGTATCGCCCCACAATCCCTTAGCGATGGAATCAATTTAATCGTTTATAGTGATATCGCTCCCGGAGCTGGAGACAATACAGTTTCTAATTTTAACTTAAATACTTTTGGTGATGGCACGCGTAGCGGAGCAGATCTCGATGGAGATTCGACTGACGAAACATTTAGATTAGAAGACGTGAACTTTTATGGTGCTCAATGGGATGCAGTAGATTTGACTACAGTTCCTTATCAATTTGTGCATATCAACTATTATGCAGAATCTGTAGATGAATTTAGGTTTTTCCTAATCGATCAATCTGCTGGCATAGGAGGTGGTCTTCCAGAAGAGCCGCGATTTGTTGTTTCTAATACTGGTAGCGGTGACGCGGCACTAGCTCAAGGTTCATGGCAGAGTGTTTTTATGCCTTTAAGCATATTTGAAAATTTCAACACAGGTACATTCAATTATGACTTGACCGATATTTTTCAATATAAGATTGAGACTACTGGAGGGATCATGTTTTTTGACAATATCTTTTTTAGTACGAGTAGTACCTTGTCCAGTACAAGTATAGCAGTCAATTCACTTCTTGTAACTCCTAATCCCGCAACAGATTTTTGGAGCTTCAAAGACGTTGTAAACAACATCCAAGAAATTGCAGTCTATGACATGACCGGTAAACTTGTTTTAAACCAAACGCCTAGCTCAAACACATCAATTGTAAATGCAACTGGTTTGAAGTCTGGAATTTATCTAGCCCAGGTAACTACTGATGCTGGTAGAGAAACCATTAAATTAGTGAAAAAATAATAAGAATTCTAATTGTAAGAATTGCAAAGGCCGCTTTTTAAGCGGCCTTTGTTATGGAATACACTTACCAATTGATAGGTTCCTTTCCTTGCTCACCCAAATATCGATTAGCCCTAGAAAAATGCTTGTTCCCAAACCAGTAGCCGCGATTTGCGCTTAACGGAGATGGGTGTCCCGTGGTTTGTACAAAATGCTTCTTCTCGTCAATTAATTTCAATTTGCCCTTTGCAAAACCTCCCCAAAGCATAAAGACTAAATTTTCCCGCTCATCTGATAATTTTTTGATGACGGCATCTGTGAAGCGCTCCCAGCCTTTTTTCTGGTGACTGCCTGCTTCCCCTCTGCGTACGGTAAGGACTGCATTGAGCAACAATACTCCCTGATCTGCCCAATGCTCTAGATTTCCAGATTTTGGATACGGTTTTTTGACATCGACATCTTGATTAAGTTCCTTAAAGATATTGATCAGACTTGGTGGATGCGGTATACCGTCTGCTACAGAAAAACAGAGGCCATTTGCCTGACCAGGACCGTGGTAGGGATCCTGACCTATAATCACCACTTTTACATCTTCAAAAGCGGTGCGGTTGAATGCAGAAAAAATTTTGGGCCCTGGCGGGTAACAGGTATGATTTTGATATTCTAAACGTACAAATTCTGTAAGTTGCTCAAAGTAGGGCTGGTTGAACTCTTCTTGCAACATTTCTCTCCAGCTGGGCTCGATTTTAAGACTCATAACCACGATCTTTCATGCGTTCATGCTGATATTCTGTCTTAGTCTTACCGTGAGGCGCTGGTTTGCCATTTTCATCTAGATTAACCAATATGATTTTGGATATCGTAATGATCGACTCGTAGGTCATCTTGTTGCGCACCTCGCATTTCAATGTAATACTGGATTTGCCAAAATATACCACCTCTAAGCCTATTTCTACTATATCACCAGGTTTTGCACTAGCCCTAAAATCAATTTCAGACATGTATTTTGTCACTACACGCTGGTTCTCCAGCTGAATGATGGTGTACAAAGCCGCTTCCTCATCGATCCACTCCAGCAGCCGGCCACCGAAGAGGCTCCCATTGGGATTCAGATCCTCTGGTTTTACCCATTTTCTAGTATGAAAATTCATAATTTGAGTTTCCCACAAATTTACGAGATCTTAAAATCCAAGCCGAAAAGCCTACGCTTAAGTTTTCATAAACATCAACGAGTATCAAGAAGGCTTATACCTATTTTTGCCACATGAAATTGATCACCAGTCCCCATAACGCGACCATCAGAAAAATTGAGCAATTGCAGCGCAAGAGCCGCGCCCGGCGATCTGAAGGTATTTTTGTGATTGAGGGACGTCGAGAGATCATGCTGGCAGACAATGGAGATTACACGCTCGAGACACTCTTTATTTGTGACGATTTATTTGAGGATACGGACACAACTGATCCCAGGAATATTTACCAGAAACTGAACATCAATCAAAGCCCGCAAATCATCAAGGTTTCTTGCGAGGTGTATGAAAATATCGCCTATCGTGGTGGTGTTGAGGGTTGTCTCGCTTTCGCGAAAGCGAAAAACCAAAAACTTCAAGACCTAAAACTTTCTGAAAAACCCTTGATACTCATCGCAGAATCCCCTGAAAAACCCGGGAATTTAGGTGCCCTGTTACGTACCGCAGACGCTGCCAATGTGGATGCCATGATCGTGGTAGCGCCCACCACCGATCTGTACAATCCAAATGTCATACGATCCAGCGTGGGGTGTTTATTTACAGTACCAACGGTAACGGTCGAGACAGCCGAAGAACTGACAGGCTTCTTGCAGACTAAAAAAATTGACCTATTTGCAGCCACCCTGCAAAATAGCATCAGATACGACCTGCAAGACTTCACAAACGGTTGCGCCATCGCCGTGGGAACTGAGGCTACTGGCCTGAATCAAGCTTTGAGAAATGCCGCAAAGGCAAACGTGATCATCCCGATGGGAGGAGCAATAGACTCGATGAATGTCTCAGTAAGTGCCGCCATACTGCTTTTTGAAGCAAAAAGACAAAGAAATTTTAAATGAACGAAACAAATCTATTTTACATCATCATTGCGATCATCGTATTTGACTTTGTTCTAGAACGTGTTCTGGGCTACCTCAATTACACCTGGTACTCTAAATCCATACCTCAAGAACTCGCTGATGTTTATGATCAGCAGGAATATGAGAAGTCACAGCGATACAAAATGGTGAATTACAAATTTGGACTGCTCTCCAGCTTATTTTCATTCATCCTACTGCTTACTTTTCTTTTTCTGAACGGTTTTGCAGTTGTTAATGAAATCGCTTACCAGATTACGGATCATTATATTTTGGTTGCTTTGGTATTTTTTGGAATTATAGGAGCGGCCAGCGAATTGATCTCTCTGCCATTTGGAATCTACAAGGTCTTTGTTATTGAGGAGCGTTTTGGCTTCAATAAAACGACGCCTAAGACATTTATCTCGGATAAGGTCAAGGGCTATTTGATGTCTATGATCCTGGGAGGCGGTATCCTAGCCTCAATCATTTACATCTATAGTCTGACGGCTGAGAATTTCTGGTGGTATGTGTGGATTCTAGTATTTGCCATTTCATTGATTATGAACATGTTCTATTCTAAACTGATCGTACCGCTTTTCAATAAACAAACACCTCTTGAAGATGGGAGTTTACGCGAAAAAATTGCGGACTACGCAGCTAGTGTAGGGTTTCAACTAGACAAGATTTTTGTGATCGACGGTAGCAAGCGCTCGACAAAGGCTAATGCCTATTTCAGCGGATTCGGTAATGAAAAAAGGGTGACACTATACGACACGCTTATAGAGAAACTAGATGAAGAGGAAATTGTGGCGGTTCTGGCTCATGAAGTAGGACATTATAAGAAAAAACACATCATTTTTAATCTAATTGCCAGCGCCCTTACTACTGGACTCACCCTATTTATCTTCTCTCTGGTGGTAGATAATGATTTGCTGGCAGGAGCGCTGGGAGTTGAAAATGGTAGTTTTCATATAGGACTGGTAGCTTTTGGTTTACTATACTCTCCTATCTCAACGATAACGGGAATTTGTATGAACTTGCTTTCGCGAAAATTTGAATATCAAGCAGATGATTATGCAAAAATTACATACTCTGAAAAACCGCTTATATCATCGCTCAAGAAACTTTCAAAGACAAGTCTGAGTAATCTAACACCCCACCCGGCTTATGTATGGTTTCATTTCTCACACCCCTCTCTATTACAACGTATAAAATCAATGAATTAAAAGGTAAGTTTCTCCAGATATTTTTTAATGAACAAGCTTTCAGTTCAAAAAGCTTTCAATATATTGAGTTTTAGCGTTTCTTATTTCCTACAAAAATTTGTAGGAAATAAAATTTTTCAATAATAAATTTAACCAGCCTGATTCAATTCTTTGAACATGCAAGAATTTCATAGACCCGTCCTATTTACTAAATTTTTCTGAATCTAAGTTTGATCTTTGTTGAATCTTCTAAGTTCAATAGTTTTGAATGTTAGACAGTATTTACTTTATTATGATTTATTTAAGAATGTAATTAAAAACTTGTTTCACAATTTTGAGCACATAATAAACAATATTATTTTAGGGTAAACTAGGTCGTAAGACGCAATGAAAAACGATAGCAATACTGAGCGAGATCTTGCAAAAATTGTAAGTACTTTTGAAAGCAATCAAGATCTTTCCTACAAAATTTTTGACCATATGCCTATCGGTATATGCGTTACAGATTCAAATGGCTTGTTTACTGATGTAAATGCAAGCTATTGTGACATCTATGGTTACACGCGGCAGGAATTAATCGGTCAGAATTTTACCATGGTGGTGCCAGACGATCATAAGCTGCACTTAAAGGACCTGCACGACCAATTTCTCGACAAACAGTTTGAGCTGGAAGGTCGCTGGCAAGTACAGGGTAAGGATGGAAATGTCTTTGACATCATTACAAATGCTGCATTTCTTCAAGAACAAGAGGGAAAAGAAAAGCGCAAAATGACACTGGTCGTGGTAGCTGATGAAAAGGAAAAAACCATTGAACAGCTACAAACCACTATCGATATTCTTGAAAATAAAATTACCACTCAAGATCTTGCCAATAATCTCATGGAGCACGATATGCGTAACAGGATCTCCTCCATGATTTCCATTGCAGATATCCTTGAAAAATCAGAACTTAATGATAAACAGAAGCACTGGGTAGGATTACTTAAAAACATCGGGATGGATACGCTAAGGTTGCTGCGTAGCTCAAAAGACTTTGAAAAGATGGAGCGAGGCACCTATGATCTTGAAATCACCCAGTTTGACCTCATTTCATTAATCGCACATCAAACCAGCGACTTTCTGGATCTCATCATGCAAAAAGATCTTGAAATCTTGCTCATTGATGAAGACGGAGAGACATTAGAACCTGAAGAAGATGAACTTTTGGTAAAAGGAGATGAATTTTATCTGGAACACCTATTTCAAAATCTAATTAAGAATGCGCTAGAGGCAGCTCCTAGAAAAACTACAATCACAATAAAAATCATTACTGCAGAGCAGGTAAATGTAAGCATTCATAATCGAGGAGTCATACCTAAGGAAATTAGATCTGTATTTTTTGAGAAATATACCAGCAAGGGTAAGGAAAGAGGCTCCGGACTGGGAACCTACATTGCAAAACTTATTGCAGAAATACACAAAGGAACTATTTCATTTATGACTAAAAAGGGTCACGGCACAACTATCATGTTACAACTTCCCATAATAAATAATATTTGAGAATTGAGATTTATATTTGTCAGGTTTGCGTCATGGTTTCGTGCTCTACTGATTATCAAAATCACAATCGCAACAGGTATAATCTCGCCTTAATAAATGGAAAAGGATAATAATACGGAGAAAGATCTTCAGAAGATTGTAGGTTTCTTTGAAGACCATCAGGATATCACTTATCAGATATTTGAACTTATGCCTATAGGCATTTGTGTTACAAATGAACAAGGAGTATATACTGATGTAAATGCCACGTATTGCGATATATACGGTTACACACGTGAAGAACTTATAGGGGAAAAGTTCACAATGGTAGTACCGGACGATTATCAATCACATCTCGTAGAATTACACCAAAAGTTCTTACAAGAGCGTTTTGAGCTTAAAGGGAGGTGGTTAGTAAAAGACAAAAAAGATAAGCTTTTTGAAATCATAACTAACGCTGCCTATCTGGACAACGGTGAAGAAGGCGGAAAGCGTAAAATGACTCTTGTGGTAAAAGCAGATCAAACTGAGGCCACCTTAAATCGATTAAAGGTCACACTTAAGATTTTAGATCAAGTAATTAATGATGATCAGAGTCAGGACCTCAAGTCAAATAATGAGACTTTAAGCGGTAAGGTCAATTCTATCTTATCTTTTGCAGAGTTGCTTAAAGAAACTGACTTGACTGAAAAGCAAGAGCAATGGCTCAAGATTATTCTGGATGTCAGTAAAGATACTTTGAGACATTTGAGTAGCGCTGAAGATTTTGAGGCCATGGAATTAGGAATGTTCAACCCACACTTGAACAACTTTGATTTTATCAACCTCATCTGTAATCAGGTCATGGATCTGCTAGAACTTGCCGAAGAAAATGATGTCAAGATCAACATCGTCGATAAAGCTCAGAATCACATTGATACAGACCAGCAGCAACTTATCGTGAGCGGAGACGAGTTCTATCTTGAATATCTATACGAGAGCCTCATAAAGAATGCTATAGTAAGTGCTCCGCGAGGAAGCAACGTGAACATCACTATTTTTGAAGATAAGCAACTCAAAGTTAAAATTCATACGCAATCTGTAGTTTCAGAAAAGATGAAACCTAGATTTTTTGATAAAAATGCCCATTTTGGAAAAGGTCAGGAAAATGGCTTGAGCAACCACTTATCTAAACTTATAGCAAATGTCCACAAAGGGAATGTATCATTTGTTTCTGAGGAAGGACACGGTACCAGTATCACCGTAGAAATGCCTATATTAATCAAGGTTTCATAATTAACCGCTCGCAACCTTAGGAAGGAGACAAATGAAAACATTTGACTTACTACTTTATTTCAATATTATTTCATTTCTATTCTTCGGGTTGACCTGTCTGTTTGCTAAGAGAATGATTACTGAATTTAATCGATTCAAATTGACAAGCACACAAAGAATAATTACTGGTATAACTCAATTAATAGGAGTTGCGGGCCTAATCATAGGTTTAGGAAATGACTACGTGGGAATGGCCGCCTCACTAGGACTTGCTGTCTTGATGACGGCCGGCTTTGTTGTCAGGTTAAAAATAAAAGATGGTATCTATCGTAGCTCACCAGCCTTGATTTACCTTATTCTAAACCTAATTCTTGCCTACAGGTTTTACATTAAGATTCATTAAATCAGTACTATTACTATAGAAAGTGCCATTAAAATAAAGGCAGGGAGAGATTTCTTTGCCTCATCCCCTATTCTGGCATGCATAAGTATAGCTCCAGCCATAAGAGCTGCGATACCGTAGGCTGCAACCGTTTCAAGCCACATAGGCTCTGCTAGAAATACAGATACCAGTAACATAACGGCAAACAAGCATTTTAAAATACCTACCACGTACATAGCGGCTACAGGCAAACCGTAGGCCTTAAATTCTTCTTTCATGTTATCTGCGTTGCCGCCGCGCCACTCACTAGCTTTATCCCTTCTTAAAAGCCACACATTGAGAATTCCTAAACCGATAATGAGCTTCAGAATAATTTCTACGATCTCAATAAAATCCATTTTTATTTTAAAAGTAGTACTCAATTAGATTTATCTATGATAAACCCATCCTAAAATATGTAGGACTTTTTTAATATGTCCGCTTTCGCGAAAGCGGAAAATCAGCAAAATAAATACTGATTACTGTAGGAATAAACACATAGGTCTACTTATGTAGTTATATTTGTCCAAAGTTGTAACATGATTGCACCCACTTTAGGTAAAGACGAGCTGAAGCGTGTCGCCGCAGTAAAAAAATACCAGTTACTGGACACGATGCCTGAGGAGCAATATGACAATATTACTTCTATAGTCGCCTCGATCTGTGATGCTCCTATCGCTTTGATCACGCTCATCGACAACGATAGGAATTTTTTTAAGTCCAGATTTGGCGTAGATCTCACAGAGTCGCCACGGGACTTGTCATTTTGCGGTCATGCCCTCAATAACCCTGATGACATCATGGTTGTTGAAGATGCTCGTGAAGATGAAAGATTTAAAGGTAACCCGGTCGCAGAGCAATTTGAAATTATTTTCTATGCCGGCGCACCACTTATTGATAAGAACGGTTACAGGCTCGGAACCTTGTGTGTTTATGATCATAAGAAAAGAACCCTGACTGAAAGCCAGTCAGACGCCCTCAAATCCATGGCAAAACAGGTCATGTTGCTTTTTGAACAACGCTATCAAAACTTCAAATTGAAAGAAGCTCGTAAAAGGCTGAGAGAGCGCAATGAAGAATTGAAGGATTTTGCAGGAATCGTATCTCATGATCTCAAGGCACCACTTAGTAATATCATGATGGTGACCGACCTTCTGAAAAAAACCGAGAAGGATCTTAGTGAAAAATCCATAAGCTATCTAGAGAGTCTTAAAGAAAGTTCGGCAAGTTTGAGCCGCTACATTGATGGGATGCTTACTTTCTATAAAAGTGATGAACTGGTAAGCGCTGAGGTAGACGAGGTGAGCTATATAGATCTGGTAGAAGACGTCATTTCCATGACTGTTTTAAATGAAGATGCAACCGTAATCTACAAGCCTACAGAGGAGACGACCCTACATACAAATGCCATTGCCTTAGAGCAGATTTTGATTAACCTGGTTACAAATGCTGTAAAATACAGCGACAAGGATAAAACGGTGATCGAGATTTATTTAGAAATCGATGAGGAATATTACAACATTTCAGTAAAGGATAACGGCAGCGGTATTGCTCCTGGCAAGATTGATCAGGTATTCAAATTATTTTATGTAGCTTCTGAACAGGACCGTCATGGTAAGAAGGGAACAGGAATAGGTCTAGCAACTGTGGCTCGTCTGCTAGAACATATGGATGGGAAAATCTCAGTCTCTTCAGAACTGGGTAAGTGGACTGAATTCAAAATCTCTATACCGCAGGGTCATTCCTGAATTATAGAACCGTCCTTACGGTACATCACGTCCCTATTTTTGCCTTTCCGTTTAAATTCAACATCGTAAAACTCACCGTATTTGGCACTTTTTACGTGTTCCACTTCTGTAATTTCTTCATCACCAAATTGCTTTTCAATAGCTTTCTTTACAGCTTTAGGCAAATTCTTTTTTTTGATGGTGTTTTCTGTTTCTCTCCAAGTACCGTCAGCAAAAAAATCTGCTCGATATTTTTCTCCATCTTTTTTGAAATGAGCCTCCCAGTAACCATGAACATCTTTTTTGAAATCAGGGTCCTCCTCTCCCGGATACATTTTTTCAAAAGTTTTCATAACTGCCTCAGGAACGGTATCTGCTTCCCTGTTTTGACAACTGGCCGTCATTAGGGTAACAGTAGACATCAAAATCACTAAAATAGAACGCATAATTGCATTTTTTGCTAATTTACTGATCTCAGCGATCTTGGTTTGATAAAGAAAGCCTAATCTTGGAAAACAAAAAACCCATCTCAAAAATTCAAGATGGGTAATAATTATAATTAGCTATCTAAAAACTACTGGTCTAGCATGGCTTCTTTAAGGTCACTATCTGCTGGATCTTCTCCTAGCCATATCCCAAAGAAAGCCTTCTTGAAGTTCATCCCTTTGATGGTTCCTAAATCTTTTCCATTTTTAACCACCATTGTACCTTTATTAGGGATATAGGCAAATTTGAATTGATCTCCTTTCACGATAGGATCCTTCAGCATTTTTATTAAATCATTAATATCTGACTGAATCGCTTTACGTTCCTTATTTGAAACACTATCCTCAAAACCTTCATTGACCGCATCAGTCATGGCTTCCTGAGTCACTTTTTCATCTGTAATATCCAGAACAATCGCCATGTGTTCATCTGCATTGAGCACCTTTGATCCCTCTTCGGTTTTGCTTTTAAGATAAAGAGCACCCACATAGAGGTCATACCATAATTTTTCTCGCATCCCAGCTCCGTTGAGCATCAATTCCTCCCCTTCAACGGTCAGTTTTTTTTCAACGGTCACGCCATTGATTTTCATTTGAGCTTGTGCTCCCCAGGTTCCAAGGAAAGCAACAGCAACTAAAAGTATATTTTTCATTTCAAAAGTATTTACTGTTTAAATATACTATTCTAGAACCAAATTCCGTGCCTTTAATGCACGCAAAGATGCATTCAATTCAAACCCGAGTAGTAAAATATTGGAATTGAGCCAGATATAGATCATCAATATCAAGATAGCACCTATGGAACCATAGATCTCATTATAAGATGAAAAATTATCGATATACAAGCCGTAGAGGTATGAGAAAACAATGATCAACACGAGAGACATCACCGCTCCCACAGAGAAAAATCTAGTATTACGACCATCTCTGGTTCCCGTATAATAAAGAGTACAAATAAATATATATACCATAAAACCTATGACGACATAGCGTATGGTAGATAACCAAAATACCATACTGTTCTCTGTCATGAAGTTTTGAGCCCGCATTTCAGAAATCCAGTAAGCCACGCCTACCGAAAGGATGACGCCTACCAGAAGAAATAGCACCAGTAAAAGCGAAACCACAAATGAAACCAGGTACTGACGCATGAAACCCCTGCTTATCTCAGAATGGTAACTTCCTTCAAACCCGTCAAAAATTGCATTTACCCCATTAGTCATTAAAATGATTGAAGACAAAAACGATATTGTAAGGAGACCTGTGTTTTCCTGCATAGCGATCTCGTTGAAAATATTATCAAAGGCCCCAGCAGCCTGGGTAGGCAATAAATCATTAACAAACAACAATACTTCCGCTTGAAAGTTTTCTATATCTATGAAAGGTATAAGGTTGAGTACAAAGAGTATAAATGGAAAAAGCGCCATGAAAAAACTGTATGAGATGGCACTAGCTCGAGAAGAAAAAGCACCCTTGACTATCCCCATTGAATAGGTCTCCCAGAGATCCCAAGCCGTCATTCCCTCAAAACCAGGCAGCTTCCATGATGTAGAGACGGCCACAAACCATGAAATTACGGGAATACGCTTAAGAACATCTCTCAATCTAGCCATGTACCGCTTTAAGACTCAAGTCCAAATTGTAAACACTATGGGTGAGCGATCCACTTGAGATAAAGTCTACACCACAGTCTGCATAATGTCGTGCCGTATCTAAGGTAATACCACCGCTGCTTTCCGTTAGGCATTGTTCCCCTATAAGTTTTACCGCTTTGCGGGTATCTTCATAATTAAAATTGTCTATGAGAATACGGTAGATATCATCGTGTTTTAAAATTTTCTTGATTTCAGCCAGGTCTCTAGCTTCCACCACAATCTTGAGGTTTTTACCAGTTTCTCTTAGATAAGCCTTGGTTTTATTGATCGCTGCTTCCACTCCACCAGCAAAATCGATATGGTTGTCCTTGAGCATGATCATATCGTACAGACCGAAACGATGATTGACTCCTCCACCTATTTCTACTGCCCATTTTTCCAGTAACCTTATACCGGGTGTGGTCTTACGGGTATCCAGTATCTGGGTTTTAGTGCCCTCTAGGGCATGTACAAATTTTCTGGTTTTTGTAGCGATCGCACTCATGCGTTGCATGGAGTTCAGCACAAGTCGTTCTGCCTTGAGAATGCTGCGGGATGAACCACTCACGTAAAAGGCTTCATCTCCATAACTTACTTCTTCACCATCGTTGATGACCACCTCCATCTTGAGTTCTGGATCGACTTTATGAAATACCGCTTTCGCGAAAGCGACACCAGCAAGAACACCCTCATCCTTCACGAGTAATCGAGCTTTACCTTGTGCAGTTTCTGGGATACAGGATAGGCTGCTGTGATCGCCATCTCCTATATCTTCACGTAGGGCGTTTGTGATTATACGGTTCATTTCATCTTGTGCCGAAGCAGAGGAATAGTCCATAAAAAGTTCTATTTGAATGTGAATATACACATTAGACGCTGCATTCTATATGGGTTTACACGATATTTGAGGCATAAAAAAACCCGATCGGTCTGATCGGGCTATGAATAATATTGTAGATGCAAATTATCTCGATTCTTCAAGCTGCTTTTTCTTAGCTTCCTTCTTCATCTTTCTTTTTTCAAGTGCTGATCCAGTAATCCAATAAGGAATAGCAAAAAGAGTTAAGAATAGCATTAACCAAAAACCAATGGTTAATATCGCCAAAAATGCCAAAAACCCTAAATACTGATCAAATTCAAAAAGCATGATTCTTCAATTTGCTGCAAAGATACACCAGCACAGAAAAATATGAAAAAGCAGAGGAACTTTTATTAACAATATACTGTTGATATACCTCCATTGGCTAGAAAAATAATAGCATGATCACAATCCCTATGAATACCACTATTTGAGTCCATTTCATCGTTATAGCAAACCAACTTGTGTTTTTAATAAATGTAGCAATTCTACCCGCGAGAAAGGAAATAGTATAGAAGACAAGAAGTGATACCGCCATGAAAAACCCTCCCAATATAAATATTTGCACCCATTCCGCAGGCTCTTGATCAGGCTGGACAAACCCTGTAAGAACTGCTAGAAAAAACAATGTTACCTTAGGATTAAGCACATTCATCACGATACCGATGCGGTAGAACTCCCACAAACTTTTATCAGCCTTGGTTTCTGCCTTCAAATCGATCAATTCATCGGAGCGGTATACTTGATAGGCGAGAAAGAGCAGATATCCAGCTCCCAGCAGCTTAATACCCCAGAGTAACCACTCATTATCTCTAATCACTACGGCAAATCCCAGTGCCACTAGAGTTGTATGATATACACAACCAGTAATCAGTCCGCTTGAAATGGCAATACCTGTCCTAGCACCTCGTGCCATGGATTGGGTCAATACAAAAATATTATCAGGACCCGGTGATAAGGCGAGTCCTAAAGTGAAAAGGGAAAATGTGAGAAGGTTTTGAAGGTCCATTAGAAAATGACAAAATCACAAACTTTGAGATAATTTATCATTCCCCTAATAAAAACTCTAGCGGAATATGAAGGCGCTTTTCCCAAGCGAGCTCACTATGGTTTTCCCCTGGAAAGAATTTTGTGACCCAATTAGTTGAATCGTACCCGTTTTTTTGCATCACCTTATCAACCTGTTGTTGCAGCTCGGGATACATCGCGTCAAGCGTTTGATCACCATAATCAAAGTAGATCTTATGCGTTTCTGGATCTGGGAGATGTTCTTCCATATATTCGTAAAACGCTTGAGGAATGGGGTTGTTTTTAAGAGAAAATGTGCCAGGCCAGTGTGTGGACAGACATGCTGCTCCTCCATAAACATCTGGGTATTCACAAATCGCATACATTGAAATAAGACCGCCCATGCTGCTACCTGCGATAAATGTGTTTTCCCGATCGGTCAAAACATCGTAATTTCTATCGATGTATGGTTTCAATTCCTCCACTAAAAATTTTAGATAATCATCAGAGTTAGGTTCGAATTTTTGTGCGGCTTTTAGCTCGTCGCCCTTGAATTGCGTGTACAGCTGCTCGAGTTGTTCATCGTCAAGCGATTCATAAGGCTCCTGCGGGAAATAATCAGGGTGTCTGGTGGCTCCTCCATTCCATACTCCTACTACAATAAAGTCCCGTACCATACCAGTATTCATCAGCTGGCTAGCAATGTCATCTACATTCCATGCCTGTTTGTTCCAGGTTGTCTCTGCATCAAATAACATTTGCCCATCGTGCATGTAGAGCACAGCATATTCTTGATCGTCTGTATATCCTTCAGGCAACCATATATCGACATTGCGAGCGGTTATAAACTCAGACTTAAAGTTCTCGATGCGATCTATCGTTCCTGAGACAACGCTAGGCATTTCTTTTTGAGCAATACCAAAGCTGGCTATGAAGAAGGTCAAGAATAGTACAGAAACTTTCATAAAATTAAAATATGAGATCAATTTAGCCAGAAAAATTTATTTGGATTATTGAGCGGCTATTGATTTGTTGATGTTCCTCACCAGCGCTGGCCCCTCATAAACAAAACCTGTATATAATTGGACAAGACTTGCCCCAGCTTCTAGCTTCTCTTGGGCATCTTCAGGGGTCATAATACCGCCTACACCCACGATCGGGAAGGCACCGTTGCTTTGGTCATGAAGAAATTTGATCACCTCAGTAGCTCGACGTGTGAGCGGTTTCCCACTCAGTCCGCCAGCTTCCTTTTGAATTTGTATATCGCTTTTTAGATCCTTGCGGTCAATGGTGGTATTTGTAGCGATGACTCCGTCGATCTTAGTGTCTTCGACAATGCCAATAATATCCAGCAATTGGTCATCAGTAAGATCTGGAGCTATTTTAAGCAAGATGGGCTTGCGTTTTGGTTTTTGATCATTAAGATCCTGTAAGGCTTGCAAAATGTGTGTGAGCGGTTTCCGGTCTTGAAGTTCACGTAATCCGGGCGTGTTGGGTGAGCTCACGTTTACGGTAAAATAATCTACGTGATCAAAAAGTTTATTGAAACAGATCACATAATCATCTACCGCCTTATCGTTAGGTGTCACCTTATTTTTTCCGATGTTTCCACCTATGATCACATGGTCAGGATGTCCTACTGGCTTGTTTTGCTTCAATCGCTCGACCGCCGCATCCACACCTCCATTATTAAACCCCATGCGGTTCACGATCGCTTCATCTTCCTTCAAACGGAACAAACGTTTTTTGGGATTTCCATCTTGCGGTTTGGGCGTGAGCGTTCCTATCTCTATAAATCCAAAACCCAGATTTGAAAATTCCCTGAATGCCACCGCATCTTTATCAAAACCGGCAGCCAGTCCCACGGGATTGGGAAATTTGATCCCAAAAAGCTCTCTTTCCAGATTGGGATGCTGGATGTGATATCGCTTTCGCGAAAGCGTGCCCACTCCAGGCAACTTGTTCAAAAATTTTAAAGACCTGAATGAAAAGTGGTGTACCTGTTCTGGATCGTAACGAAAAAGTAGCGGTCTAACGAGTGATTTGTACATGGGAATAAGGTTGCCCAAAAATACAAGGATTAGCCGTTTATTCTATATTTTTGTGGCTCTTAAAATCTGACTGATATGAGTAAATATGATGTAATAGTTTTAGGTAGTGGACCTGGTGGATATGTAACTGCGATCAGAGCTTCACAGCTGGGCATGAAGGTGGCGATCGTAGAAAAAGAGTCGCTGGGAGGTGTTTGTCTCAACTGGGGCTGTATTCCTACTAAGGCACTTATCAAAAGTGCAGATGTCTTCAACTACTTGAACCATGCAGCAGATTATGGACTTAAAGCAGACAATGTAGACAAGGATTTTGACGCCGTGGTAAAGCGTTCTAGAGACGTCGCAAATGGCATGAGCAAAGGTGTCCAGTTCTTGATGAAAAAGAACAAGATTGAGGTGATCATGGGCTACGGGACGCTCAAGAAAGGAAAGAAAATTGAAGTTAAAGCTGAGGACGGCAGCACTTCTACCGTTGAGGCAGATCATATCATCATTGCGACTGGTGCAAAATCTAGACAATTACCTTCTTTACCACAAGATGGTAAAAAAGTGATAGGCTACCGTGAAGCGATGACGCTGGAAAGCCAACCTAAGAAGATGATCGTGGTAGGCTCTGGAGCGATAGGTGTTGAATTTGCTTATTTCTACAACGCTATGGGAACTGAGGTAACCATCGTAGAATACCTAGACCGCATCGTACCTGTAGAGGATGTTGATGTTTCCAAACAAATGGAGCGCAGCTTCAAAAAATCAGGAATCAAGGTCATGACCAGCAGCGAAGTTACTAAGGTGGATACCAGCGGTGACGGTGTAAAAGCTCATGTTAAAACTAAAAAAGGTGAAGAAGTTCTTGAGGCAGACATCGTATTGAGCGCCGTAGGAATTGAAACCAATATAAAAAACATAGGTCTGGAAGAGGTAGGAATTTCTACAGATCGTGGTAAGGTACTTGTCAACAAGTGGTACCAGACGAATATGCCAGGCTACTACGCCATAGGTGATATTACCGCTGGACCAGCTCTTGCTCACGTAGCCAGTGCAGAAGGTATTCTTTGCGTAGAGAAAATTGCCGACATGCACGTGGAGCCATTGGATTACGGCAACATTCCTGGGTGTACCTACTCTACTCCAGAAATCGCGAGCGTAGGACTTACTGAAGCTCAGGCAAAAGAAGAAGGCTACGATATCAAAGTAGGTAAATTCCCTTTCAGCGCATCAGGTAAGGCAAAAGCTGCTGGAACTCCTGATGGTTTTGTAAAAGTGATCTTTGATGCTAAATACGGCGAGTGGCTCGGCTGTCACATGATAGGTGCTGGAGTAACTGATATGATCGCTGAGGCAGTCGTAGCCCGTAAGCTAGAGACCACAGGTCATGAGATCTTAAAGGCTGTACACCCTCACCCTACCATGAGTGAGGCCGTTATGGAAGCTGTTGCAGATGCTTATGACGAGGTGATTCACTTGTAGAATCCTAACAGATTAAATTTCAAAACGGCTGGCGATTGCCAGCCGTTTTTGTTTGTAGAGTGTGAACTTTCTAAAATCTCACTTGGACACCTAGCGTAACCTGATTGACCTTTCTCAGTTGCGGATAAGTAAGGTCACTCGCTGGGTTAAATCGATCAGTCAAGTCGCGCTGATATCTTAAATCCAAGGCTATCCATTTACTAGCCTTGTATCTTATTCCGAGCATCGCAGTAGGCACAAATTTGCGTTCTTCTCCAATGTAGGGACTTACATAATTATATGGAAAGGTATACTCAAGCCCTACGCCTCCATATATGCTCCAGCGATCTGAAAATGAATACTCATATTGAAGATTTGCTCCAAGAGCAGTATTTCGATTTCCCGTCAGGAAATTAAGCTCTGTATGTAATGCGTGACGTTCTTTCCATTTATAATTTGCTAGAAAACCTAAACCTAAGGCATGTGATGTACTACCGTGGTAACGATCTCCGTCATAATCATAGTAATTGAAGGTAAGACCTTGCTGTAACTGAGCTCCAAAACTCCATTCAGGCTCAAATGTATTTATGGATTGAGAGGAATTTCCGGGCATTTCTTGGCTGTAAACAAGATTGAATAGTAGAAATGCAGATACTACAAATAGGACTTTTGAATATTTCATGTTGGTTAGGTTTTCTACTGTAGAAGACGTAGAAAAGCCAACAAGGTTGTACGATATCTATGATCTAATCTTCACTATCGTTGAGAAAGCTTTGTATACCAAGTAAATAACTCTCCAGACCGAAACCAGAAATCGTTCCCACGCAATATTTAGAAATATAGGACGTATGACGAAATTCCTCACGATCCATCACGTTTGAGATATGTACCTCTACGACCGGCAGATCTATACCTGCTACAGCATCTGCAATAGCGACTGAAGTGTGAGTATAACCACCAGCATTGAGGATGATACCGTCAAATTCACCATTATGCGCCTGATGCAACTGATCTATGATCTCACCTTCTATATTACTTTGAAAATGGGCGAGTTCAACTTCAGAAAATTTAAACTGCAATTCCATGAAATAATCTTCAAAACTTTTGCTGCCATAGATGTCAGTTTCACGTGTGCCTAGGAGATTCAGATTGGGGCCGTTGATGATTAGTAGTCGCATGATCGATTATTTCAAACTAAGGTAAGCATTGGAACCTTTTGCATGGAGCGTAGCGTAAAATATTATACAAAGAAAAGTCCCTTTTCAGGGACTTTTTAAATAAATGTAGAATCAATTAGTTCAGCTTTACTGCAAAACCAAATTTAATGGTGTCAAACTCATCATCTTCTAGAAGAATACCTCTGTAGCCTAGAGAGAATATAAATCTTGAGGTCTCAAGATAAGCCTTAGGTTCATACAAAAATCCACCGTTGTTATCTTCTCCAGTCCCTATAGCGTATCCTGCATCAAGACCAGCACCAAAACCTAGATCACCGATTGCGTACATACCCGTTAGCGCAATAGGTACAAACCCGAAGTCTTCACGGCCCAGCGCTTCCAAGTCCTCATCAACAAAATATCTTGAATAACCTATCGTAGCACCTATATCCCATTTCTTGTTTAATGCTCTTAAGTACATAAGTTCTACTCCAAGTCCGTAATCTGCAACATCAGCTGGAGTTCCTATGGGTAGAGCAGCTAATCCTCCAATCGCAAAATCTTGATCGCCTTCAACAGCGATATTCTCATCTTGATCGACCTGTGCAAAGCTTATGAAACAGGTAAGAGCAAGTGCCACGGTAGTAAATATCTTTTTCATGTACTATTTTTCATGCAAGATAACTTGATACACTACTGAAGGTCGTTAACTTTAAGTTAGCGGGTGTTAATGGTTTGGTAGAGAAATAATCTAAGTGGTGCTGATAATTACAAATAGAAGTGTGTTTTTTACTTTAGCTGTTTATGTTTACCGTATGATGGGTTAAGTTCTCGCTTTCGCGAAAGCGGAAACTAAATCATCGATAAAAATTTCAATTTTACCGTTGCCTCTATGAAATGGGAACACGCCATCAAATCTTTTAATAATTACAATACTCTAGAGCGCGGGCTGGCAGAAAATTCTATTAAAGCTTATGCGCGGGACTTGCGTAAACTGATTCTATGGCTGGAAGAAAATGACATAAAATTACCTGCCGATCAGTTAGAAGCCCAACATTTGCGTGAATTCATCTATCAAATGGCTAAGGAGATCAATCCCAGATCCCAGGCGCGCTTGATTAGTAGTTTGAAGGCATTTTTTAAGTACTTGGTACTCGAGAATTACCGACAGACCAATCCCATGGATCTTCTGGAATCTCCCAAAACAGCGCGCAAACTGCCTGACACCCTCTCGCTGGAAGAAATAGACAACCTCATCGCACACATAGACCGCTCAACAGCAGAAGGAGAACGCAACCGCGCCATCTTGGAAACGCTGTACAGTTGTGGTCTGCGCGTGAGCGAACTGACCTCTCTCAAGATTAGTGATCTATTCTTTAACGAGGGGTTTGTAAAAGTAACGGGAAAGGGTAACAAACAGCGTTTTGTCCCTATAAGTCCCTACACCATCAAAGTGATCAACCTTTACAAAAATGAGATACGCACTCATGTGAAAGTGAACCCTAAGTTTACAGATACCCTGTTTCTGAACCGGCGTGGAAAAGGACTTACACGCGCGATGATCTTTCACATCATCAAACAGCTCGCGATCAAGGCTGGTCTTAAAAAAAGCATCAGCCCACACACGTTTAGGCATAGTTTTGCGACCCATTTGCTGGAAAATGGAGCTGACCTGCGCAGCATTCAAATCATGCTGGGTCACGAGAGCATAACTACCACAGAAATTTACATGCACGTAGATCGCTCCCATCTTGCTCAAATTATGGAAAAACACCACCCCAGAGCTTGAATAAGGGACAAAAAAAAAGCAGCTCGGTTGAGCTGCTTTTTATATATGATGAATAATTGTGTCTTAGAATCTATAGCCCACGTTTATAGAGATCACGCTGTTGTTTAGATCATCACTAAAGGTATCATTGTCTTCATAAATGTTGGTGAATCCTCTCATGTAGCGAGCGCCAATCGACAAGCCTTCTAAGGTCGTGCCTTCAAGAAATTTGTAACTCAATCCCCCACCGATACTTAAGTCGATAGTCTCAGCATCACCTGCTTCAAATTCAACTGAACCATCATTGCTTTCAATTTCTACATCATCGTTCACTAAAAACCCTACCTGTGGACCGGCATCAATACTAAAACCAGAATCACCTAAATAAAATTTAGCAAGGACTGGTACATTGATATAATCCAGTTTAAGCTTGGTGTCTACCTCAGTACCAAAAACAGTTGACTCATTTTCAAAACCTTGCTGACTGTAAATAGCTCCTGTAAAAAGTGCAAAAGAGTCAGAAAACATGTATTCTGCGGTTACACCTACATTTATACCATTTCTATAGTTTGTATCTCCGTCCTGATCACCTGTTAGAGTTGCCAGATTCAATCCAGTCTGAACACCAAAATCAAATTCTTGAGCTACGCTCATTGTCGTTGCGGCAACAAGTGCCATTGCTGATAAAAATAGTTTTTTCATGATTAATTATTTTCGGACAAAGCTAGAGACCTTAATGTTAAAGAGTTTTAAAAAGAATTTAAATAATTGCTAATCAAAACTTGAGCTAAAAAAATCTTCTTCTCGACATTGAGGCTATAATTTATGCTCAGCAAGGAGATTTGAGAAGAATTGATAATTTTCCTTGTGACTTGATAATAATTGCGAAATCTAAATTATACTGTGATAAAAAACTGCACATGTACTTTTTATGTGCTTTATTTTCTACATTTTTGAAGTCTATCTATTGAATCTTAACAACATGTATGATACTATTCTACACGATGTTGCCGTAATAGGCACAGGTCCTGCAGGAAGCATGGCAGCCTACGATCTTGCAGCTGCTGGTCTGAAAGTCTTGATCATTGAGAAGCGAGAGCTCCCTCGTTACAAGGTGTGCGGTGGCGGTTTTGTTTATCGAGGCTTGAGGGACTTACCGTTTGATTCAGGAGAAGTTGTAGACCTTCAGTTCAAAGAAGTGGATATCTATTTTGATGACGGCACGCACCTCGTGGCCGCAGACAACCGTCCCGTGATCAGTATGGTAATGCGAGATAAATTTGACTATCTGCTTACTGAAAAAGCCATTGAAAAAGGAGCTGTTTTAAAACAGGGAGAAAAGCTAACTGCCTTAGACTATCAGTCTGATCATATAGTACTCACTACTGATAAAAACACGTTTTCAGCAAAAATGGTCGTTGCCGCAGACGGCGCCTACAGCCCCACCGCAAAAATGGCAGGCTGGACCACAGACTCCCGTACACTCATTCCTGCGCTGGAATATGAAATTTATGTAAGCCCAGAAGAGTATGAGAAGCATCGCCATAGCGTGCGATTTGATATGGGTGCCGTTCCCCATGGTTACGGTTGGGTATTTCCTAAAAATGGTCATCTCTCGGTAGGTGTTGGAGGTTTCGGAAATGGTGGCGGTAAACTGGATTTGAAATCGGCTTGCATGAAATATATTGATGACATGAACATCAATAACATCATTGAGATTAAAAAATTTGGTTTCAATATCCCCATAACACCTCGCAAAGAAGGTTTTGAAAAAAATGGCGTGTTTCTTACTGGAGATGCAGCCGGATTTGCAGATCCAATTACTGCTGAAGGAATTTCAAACTCTATCTTCTCAGGTCGTTATGCCGCTCGAGCTATAATCGAGAGCAAAGGAGATCGTGCAGCTGCCGCAAAAAAATACCAAAACATTCTCAGCGAGAAATTATTACCCCAGCTCGCTACAGGTCGTACTCTAGCAGCCTGGTTCTACGGCAAACCCAGACTCAGAAGCTTTCTGATCAAGCGTTACGGAGCAAAATTTGCACGCTACATGACAGCCGTATTTTGCGGTGATCGTGATTATCCTATAAATCTCAAAAAGAGAATTGTCCAGAAGAGTATTGATAGCTTGATGGGTAAAAAGTCGAAACTTAAAAAAGTAGCCTAGGAGTATAATCTCCATAATATGTTGTCAAAGACAATATCAAGTAGGATCCAAATTTAACTTCTCACTTAGGCAAAACAATCTATACTTATGCCAATAAAAAATATCATTTTCGATTTTGGTGATGTGTTTGTGAACTTAGATAAAAACTATGTTCCTAAGCAACTCGACCGTTATTCTGTCGATGAACCTGGGCGTACAGCCTTAGACCAGCTCAACAAGTTGTATGAGGTAGGATCTATCAGCACTCAAGAATTCCTAAACTCACTTCACGAGGCCATACCACAATTAAGCCCAGTACAACTTAAGAATATTTGGAACGGCATGCTGCTCGACATTCCTGCATATCGATTGGATTTTATGGTCTCGCTTTCGCGAAAGCGTACTTATAAAACATTTCTTCTGAGCAATACAAATGAACTTCATATAGAGAACATCAAAAAAAACATGGGTGCCGATTTTGAAACTTTTAAAAATGCTTTTGATGGCTTTTACCTGTCCCATGAAATAGGATTGCGCAAACCCAACTCAGACATCTACGAGTTTGTTCTTAATGAAAACAACATCAAAGCTAATGAAACTCTTTTTATAGATGATACTGCAGAAAATACGGATGCCGCTCAAAAACTAGGGATCAAAACCTGGCATATCCAAGTGGGAAAAGAAGATGTGATCAACCTTGAAAAAGAAGCTTGATCCATAGCTAGTCGAGGTGCGATTGGAACAGTAGTTGATGAGCTAACCGAAACATAAGTATGAAGTTCTTTTACTTTATCACAGCTCTATTTTTATTCCAATCATGCGTCCCGGTTAAGGTAGCTCCCAAACTTAAGAATGATAAAGTAACAAAGGGAAAGAAGTTCAAAAAGGATTTACCTGATGTCTACACCTACATTTTCAGAGACCCCAAAGATGTAGACGAATTTTACAACTACATCAACATCAAGTATGAATGTAACGATAAATACGTTGATGATATGGTACCCGTCATCATAGATGATCATTTGTATTATTTATCCTGGTACGAAACTGATAAATCGTCTTCTACCTGGAATCTAGGCGGAATGATTGTAGATAAAGCCCTTGAAAATGAGGGCGTTTCTCCCCTATTTGATCGCACGGGTTATACGAGAACGACTGACACCTGGTATATCGCGTTGTATTTACTAGACTTCAAGCGGAACGATGTTTTACATCCTGATCATGAGAAACGTGATCGAGCTATGCAATTCTTCAAAGAAATGAGGGAGGAATATCTAAATACAGATAATTACTATCAAGCTTATCTCAAGAGAGGTTATTGAGTGTTGAGTCGTTAGTTCTTGAGTTAGTGAGTTGTGCGTGAGTTTGTGAGTCGCTAAATAGGTGAGTTATGAGTAGCGGTGGATCGCATCTGCCCGTAGATTTGCGAGTGGCAAAGTTTGATAAATCTTGTACATTTCAAATGGTACCCGACCGTTATGAAGAATCGCCAAAACAAAAAAAGCCGCTCTGATGATACAGAACGGCTTTTCACATTTTAACTTAACTAACTTAATTAACCAATTATTTCTTGTTCAAGAAGTCATTAACAAGTTCTGGAGCCATGATGGCACTTACAAAAGTGTAGGCACCTGTCTTGGGTGACTTGACCATCTTGATCGCTTTAGTTAATCTTTTCGAGCCTGATTGTAGGGTTGCGATTGATTTCTTTGCCATGACTTAATTATTTAATTTCTTTATGAACAGTCATACGCTTAAGGACCGGATTGAATTTTTTCAACTCAAGACGATCTGGCGTATTCTTTTTATTCTTTGTGGTGATGTAACGAGACATACCTGGCATACCAGATTCTTTGTGCTCAGTACATTGTAGGATAACCTGGATTCTATTTCCTTTACTCTTTGCCATCTTCTAATTCTTTAAACAGATTACTTTGTGGTGTACCCGTTTGCACGAGCTTCCTTCATCATTTGGGTGATTCCCTTTTTATTGACGTTTTTGATAGCTCTTGCAGATACTTTCAAAGTAACGTACTTATCTTCTTCTGGCAGAAAGAATTTTTTCTTGAACAAGTTCACGTCAAATTTACGCTTAGTCTTATTCATCGCGTGGGAAACGTTATTCCCTACCATCGCTTTTTTACCAGTAAGTTCACAAACTCGTGACATGATTCTCGGTGTTTAAAATCGGATTGCAAAATAACAAATATAAAATGAAACTCACAAGCAAGAATTCATCACTTTTTGATTAATATTTTTTGCAACAGCTCCAGCGACTTGTTTACCGTTTTCTGAACCACACGTTCTCGATTGTTTCCCATTAGGAATTTATGGGCCATGGCACCATTCTCATCGGCGATTCCTATGTAGACGGTTCCTACTTCAGCATCGCTGTCTCCCTTGCTAGGACCGGCATTCCCGGTAGTGGCGATAGCGATATCACTTTTGAATTTTACGCGAGCTTGAGCTGCCATGGCAGTCGCTACCTCTGCACTTACTACGCTGCATTTATCGATCAGGTTTTCTTCAACTCCCAGAATATCAATTTTGGACTGGGTGGCATAAGTAATCGTACTTCCCTTAAAAACATAAGACGCCCCAGGGATCTCCGTGATCAAATTTGCGATTTTACCACCCGTGCAACTTTCTGCGGTGGCGATGGTTTTTCCTTTTTCCTTGAGCAAATGGAAAACCGAATGCACTAGGGATTCCCCATTGCTCTCCCCTACGATGATGTCGCCTATCAATTCGTAAAGCGCTTTTACTTGTACCGCAACTGAAGTCTCCACCTCAACACGATTCATCCCGGTACTGGAAAGGCGCAATCTGACCATTCCTGAGCTAGGCAGGTAGGCAAGTTTGATCGTTTTAGGCAACGCGCTTTCCCAATCTTCAATGCGTTTTGCGATCGTGCTTTCCCCCACTCCTGCCGTGATCATGGTGCGGTGATGTATGAACGGCAGATTTCCTTTTTTGGTTATCTCAGGCAAAACTCCAGAGGTCATGATCCCCTTCATCTCAAAAGGCACACCGGGCATGGAAACAAAAATCGTATCGTTCTTCTCCATCCAAAGCCCTGGCGCCGTCCCGTAATCATTCGGTAAAATTCGCGCTTTGCTGGGAACTAGGGCCTGATCTCTATTTGCAGGTAGAATAGCGTCTTTCACATACTTTGAAAATATATTCTCAATATGCTCAAGTACCTCTTTGTTCATTATCAGCTCATCGTCAAAATACGCACAGATCGTGCTTTTGGTCACGTCATCTTTTGTGGGGCCCAGACCGCCGGTAATCAGTACCAGGTCTGATTGTTGTTCCGCTTTCGCGAAAGCGGAAAGAATATGCTCCCTATCGTCATTAATCGTGATGATCTCATATACAGAAACCCCTACGTTATTGAGCTGCTGCCCCATCCAGGCCGAATTTGTATCTACGATCTGGCCTATCAAGATCTCATCGCCTATGGTAATTATGGTAGCTTTCAAATTGTTGTTTTTAGGAATGTAATATGCTCTGTATTATAGGAAGAAATTCCAAACCAGCCCAAATCGTATTGTCAAATCGCGATAGGGATGTCTGGGAGCGCTAAAATAGTTTTGCTCTCCAAAAGGCGCATTTGCATGCTCTGCCTTAATGAATATTCGGGTCTGTCTTATACGAGCATTCACAAAGAAATCCACTAGTGGAAAGCCGCCCAGCTCATCGCGCTGCTGACTGTAGAATTCTCCCAGCACGGGATCGTAACCGTCCATGAAATAGCTAGAAAAATACTTAAATGTGATACCTGTTTGCAACTGCAGGGCACGCTTAAAAAAGCGGTTCTCATAATATAAGGTGTTGCGGGTGACAAACTCGGGAACGTTGATCGCATTGTCGCTTTGGGAGACATTTTGATACATCACCGTGTGATCCATCCCAAAATTCCATGGCAACTTATGCTCTTTGTGTAACTTGACCTTAAGATGAGTAATCCCAGAACCTGCCTGAGCGGGTCGCACATCGTACCCTAAAGTATCCATCGCAGCATTTAAGCGCAGTCGTCCTTCAAAAAAGACTTGATCCTGAATCGTGTTAAGACTGATTTCCACATCTACGTATTTTTCAGAATCAGCTTTGAAGTACAGTTCTTGAGTTCTGACGTTATCAAAATCATTGAACCAGTTGTAGTTGACATAGTTACTCTGAAAAAGGAGGTAATTGAAATCTGGACTGCTATTGTTCACCGCAATGCCTGCCTCTAGCTGGGAATCAAAAATCTCATAGCCGGCGCTCGCTCTCACAAACTGACCTTCTACATCACCTGCAAAATTTACTCCAGCAGCAGATTTAAAATCAAATTTGCCTATCTGCTTCTCAAACGCTCCTTGAAACTGATAAATCTCCCCTATGATTCTATTAGGAATGACCTGATCCTCAAGGTTGAGTCTGCGTGAGTAGCCGTAATTGAATTTCTTTCTGGACAATCCCGCCTGAAAATAACCCAATAGATAGTGGTCAAAGGTCGCGCCCAGCTCTATCTCCCCTTCTTCAAGATCAGTAGTGTTGATGATAGCTCCGCTTCTGTAAACTTCACCAAGCAAACTCTCATTAGGTGAAGTTTGCGAAAAACGGTAAAACTTATCCTCGTAATAAGCCTTGTTATAAACTCTTGCGCTGTAGTAGGAAGTACTATCCTTGTTGCGTAAGACCTCGTAATCATGATCGATATAAAAACGCTTGCCGTCGAGTAGCGATTCTGCATTGGTAAGATTGGGATCAAGCCTTGCACGATCGTCAAAATCTTCATCATTATCTAAGAAGCCTTCCAGAGCTTCTGGAGTTAATCCACCATTTTCTTCATTGAACTGGTCTTGAAAAGTTGTGTGCAATCGCAATCTGTAGCGCTTGTCCTTAGTAAAATAGTTTGAGGTAAATTTAAAATTACCCGTACTGGTGAGCGTATTCACATAATCTCCCGCGCTGCGCATACCTTTATAGGAGATAGAAAAATTGTATTGTGGCGACAAGTTGGTCGTGAATAGCGCATCGAGCTGCTGACCTTGATTTACCGCAGTTTTGAAATACAATTCAGTTAAAGGTGTAGGCACATAGTAATCATATACATCTTCCACCTCATAGTAATTATCATGTCTTGCTCTTGCTCCCAGTCTCGGTTCTAGCCTATTAAGATCATAAGTCCTACTGAGCTTGTTATACGGCCGGCCGATGTTAGCAAACGGAATCAGTTCAAAATTATCTTGACGTAGATAATTAAACTTATACTCCTTTTTCATGTTCAGCGTGGTGTCCACAAAAGTGGTATCGCGATCCTGGGAGATGATCAAATAGTCCGTAATAGGAGGTTTCTCACCCTCTACGTTTACGCTTTTGTTGTCAAGCGGTTCAATCGTGCCGCTAGAATTGGGATCTCTGGTCAGTTGGTCTGGTCTGGTCTGAGCGCAAAGCACCGCAGGCATCAAACAGCAAAGGAAAAGAAGTAATCTGTTGCAATTCATATTCAGAGGTCAAAAGTAACGCAATACGCACAACTTATAGAGAATTGCACGGTATTAGATACTTTGTTGAGCAAACGGTATTTTTGGCATGATGTTGCTTCCAAAAATTCATAAAGAACTACTAGAATGCGGTACTGATGAAGCTGGCCGCGGTTGTCTTGCGGGTCCTGTTACCGCAGCGGCCGTTATCCTTCCAGATGACTTTAAATGTGAACTGTTGAATGATAGTAAGACGCTTTCGCGAAAGCGTAGAGAACTTCTTAGACCACTTATAGAAAAAGAAGCCATTGCCTATCACGTCGCTCACGTCATGATGGAGGAAATAGACCAAATCAATATTTTAAACGCCAGTATCAAAGCCATGCATCTCGCAATTTCAGGACTGCAAAAAGTTCCCGAGCATATTGCAGTAGACGGAAACAGGTTCAAGAATTTTCCAGAAATCCCCCATACCACGGTGATCAAAGGCGATGGAAAATACTTGCACATTGCTGCTGCATCAGTACTAGCCAAAACTTATCGTGACGATTTCATGGCGCAAATTGCACGGGACCATCCAGCATACGGCTGGGAGCGCAATCAGGGTTATCCCACCCGCGCACATCGTGAATCCATTAGAAAATACGGCGCCACCAAGTACCACCGTAAAAGCTTTAGATTATTGCCCGAGCAACTGACTTTGAAACTCTGACAAAATGGGATATCTCTAAGTCTATAGCGTTTGTCCTATAGATAAAAGTTAAATACGCTCCTTGGGATTTATATTTTTTATTTTTGAGGTAAGAAGTTTCTTTATGAGAATTGCTCCTATTCTATTGGTTTTGATGTGTTTGATAATGGCGTGCGAGGATCAATCCTCCAGCTATGACAGCGATCTGATCCACTACATTCCTGAAGATTCTAAAATCATCATCAATACAGACGATGTTTCAACCAGCATAAATTGGTTACAAGGCAGCGAGCTTTATGAATCTGTGAGGGAATTAGAGCGAGTTCAGGAGATAGAAAGTGCCATGCAGTTTTTGAAAAACTATCCTATTGAGGAGGAATCTTTTATCGCTCTGAGTATGGAAGGCAGGAATGAAACCGTTATTACTCTCATCTCTGAAAATTCGGTTTTTGATCAGCAAAAGTCAGTTGCCAGCGATAGCTTGACCTACAACGACCAAAAGATCTATCAGGGCGCTGAAAGAGATCATTACTTTACACAAATAGATAAGGTGCTACTCGCCAGTTCTTCTAAACTAGTTCTGGAAAGCTTGATCCGAAGATCGATCACCGATTATGTATTTGACCAGAGTTTTTCTGAAATTTACAGCCGTACTGGTGGTGGCGACTTTTCGCTATATTTTAAAGGGGCAAATGATGAATGGCTCAAGCAATTTCTGGCAGGTAACAATATAGACGATCGCCTCACCGATGCCTACTGGTATCAAGTGGAGCCTAGCTACGGTTCCAATGGTTTAGAACTGGACGGCCTTGTCACCTATCCCGATACGGTCAAGATTTATCAATCCCTTTTCAACAAAATAGTTCCAGTAAAAAATGAGGTGCCAGAGATTATTCCACTCTCAGCTCGGGAAGTAAAATCGATCACCTTTTCACAAGCCGATGAACTTATTGATAATCTGGAGCGGTACCATTCTAGCGAAATACGATTGGGTGATTTTGTCAATCAGCTGCTTGAAAATGCGCAAGAGATGACCGAAATAGAATTAGGCGCCGAAACCGCTCTTGCTTTCACATTAAAGCCATACGAGACTTTATTTGTAGACCTAGATTCTTTGAGCTCTGAAAAATACACCTACCGCAATCAGCAAATCTTCAAGTTGAATGCGCCTTTAGATACTCAAAAATTCAAACCGCTTTTGAAAAGCAATAAATATGACTACACCTTGCAAACCTCAAAATTTATAGTGTTTGCTAAGTCGACAAAGTCGCTTGAGGAAATTGTAAGTAATATCCAAAATGGAACCGTGGTAGGATCCCAAAACTGGTGGGTCAATCTGAAGAAAGATCTGAGCGATGAGAGTACGTTGCTGCGATTGACCAATATCAAAAAACTACAAAATTTACCGACGCTTAAAAGCGATCAAGACAAGAAGCTGCTCAAAAAGCTGGATCAGGACAGGTATCCATTTTTAGTGAGTCAGTACGTTCATGAAGATGAATACGCGCATTATCATTTCAAGCTGCCACAAGTGGATCAAAATGCAGCACAAGCTTCTACCGGGCAATTAATGAGTTATCGCACTAATAAGGAAATAATTTCTGGTCCGTTTCTTTTTCCAAACCACCTCACACAGCAACACGATGTGGCTTATCAAGATGAGGAGCTTATGCTACATCTCATTAATAATAAGGGCAAAAAATTGTGGAGCAAGCAGCTAAACGCACCTATTATTGGTGACATCGAGGCTGTAGATGCTTATAAAAATAAAAGGCAACAGCTTGTTTTAGCTACGGAACAATCGGTTTACTTTCTAGATCGAAATGGTAGGGATGTAAATGCATTTCCCTACAAAGTTTCAGGAGGCATCACCCACCCCCTCAGCGTTTTTGATTATGACAACAATCGCAATTATAGATTCCTTGCGACGAGTGGGAGCAAACTAATTATGCTTAACAGAGAGGGAAAAGTAGTGACCGGTTTTAAATACCAACCCACTTCAGATATCATTACTCAACCACAACATAACAGAGTGGGCACTAAGGATTACATCGTTTTTGGAACTGCTGATAACACCTTGAGAATTCTAAGCAGAGTGGGAAAAACAAGGACACCTGTCAAAACAAAAATCAACATTTCACAAGGCGTATTCTTTGAAGACGATAAGGCTCTAATACCTTCTACTGGTGAATATACGATTCAAGTAGATTTAGGTAACGGTTCTATTTCAAAAAGTAAAAATATCTTGAATGAATCCTTTTTTGCAAGCAAAGGAGGACTTGAACTCAGACAAAAGAACAATGAATTGTCCATTAACAGTAAAGAAGTCGATCTACCTTATGGAACTTATAAAAACGGAAGGATCTTCTCATTTGGAAGGGAATCTTACGTAGCCATTTTAGAACAAGTGGAGAACAAAATATATATTTTTGACTTGGACGGCGATTTAATTGCTGGTTTACCCGTTTATGGTAGCAAGAGTCTAGATTTGGCCAAATCTAATTTTAGATACCTCGTTACTCAAGATGAACGGGATATCATTCTGTATAAGTGGTAATTAATGACCGCTTGGCTCTTGGCTCTTGGCTCCTGGCTCCTGGCTCCTGGCTCCTGGCTCCTGGCTCCTGGCTATATATTAAAAAAATAAACTTTGTCCAAAATGATTTTTTTGAAAGTTTGGGATTCAATTCAGCGCCTCTTCAAACTTGATCTCAAATGTGTTGATGATGTGCTGCACCCATTTTTCCTCGCGAGTGAAAAAATCTGAGTTTCTGAATTTGGATCTGTTCTCATGAAACTCTTTATATCCATCTTTTAGGTAAAGCTCAGGAAGCTGTGGATGGACGTAATACTTTTTACAGACAGATCGCGTATTTCCCAAAGCCTCTGCTGCAGCATCCATACCGCCGATTATATTTTTTTCACGCTGTTTTTCTTCATCCGTATATTCTAGACCGGATACGTGTGAAAAGAATTCTGTAGACGCACCCCATGTTCTAAAATCTTTTGCGCTGAACATCTTGCCAGCATTTTCCCTGATGTATTCATTTACCATAGAACTGTCAATGGAATGGTGCCCGCCTCGCTCGTCATAATATTGAAAAAGCTCCCAGCCGGGAATCTCTTCACTTTCCTTGATGAGTTGCATCAGCTCAGGATCATCTATTTCTTGTGACTGCATAACTCCCTTTTTGCCTTTAAACTCAAACTTGAGATGCCCGTGATCTTCTTTCACATGTCTTGTTCTCAATGTGCTTAAGCCATAAGTTTTGTTAGTTTCTGCGTAATAAGAACTACCTACTCTTATGTGCGTCTCATCCATAACTTTAACCACCAGCGCTAAACACTTGCTCAGGTTCATTTCATCTTGTTCCAGATCTTGTTCTACTCGAGATCTTAGTTTAGGTAACGCTTTCGCGAAAGCGGACATCTTAAAAAACTTAGTCTGGTTGCGCAGCATCATCCACAAGTTGTGATACAGGTATACCTTGCGCTGCTTGTCATCGCGTCCTACAACTTGCAAATGACCGTTAGGAAGTTCACTTATGCGCACTTCCTGCCATGCTGGAGGGATTACAAGGGACTTAATGCGCTTGATCTGTTCTTTATCCTTGAGCCTGTCCCTATTATTTATTAAATAGGTAAAGCCCCTACCATGGGGCTTGCGATAAATATTGAGATGTTGATCGTTAATGTAAACCAGATCGGCTACCTGAGCTGCATACTCCGGTTCCGTAAGCATCTCTTTGATTTGTTCAGGAGTGAGCGTCATTCAGAGAAGATGATCAAATGTTATAAACCTGACTTTTCAAGTTTTCTATTGAGTTTTTTTACTTCTTCATTGCGTTTGTGTTCCATGTAGTAATTATAAGCGGTAAGCGCTAGTTGCGCTACGGTAAGAATTTTGAAAAATCGTTTCATGTTTTTCTTTTAAATGTAGATAACTCCCGCGATTTGCTTGTACAGTTCTCTTTAAATTAACAAGATACCACCTAAAAATTAAGGTATTTTAATCGTTGCAAGTCAGAATTTAGCAAACGCTTGAGAAAATTATCCCATCTAAAAATTATTGAATTATCACCTTTCTTGAACTTAGTTTACGATAAATTCTGTTGCACACTTTGTGATCGCTCCATTTAGATCAAAAACATACAATTCAGCAATATAGGTTCCAGGCACGTCAGCAATTGCAAACTGGAAAAGATCAGGCTGTTTTGAATTATAGGTCGTGAATGGATACCAGCAAATGGTACGCCTGAGATCATGAAAGCTATCCATCAATTCTTCACGACCGCTATTATCAAATTCCTTCGAACTTGAAATTCCAGAAATTATCTGAACATTTTTCTCTATTGATGACGCATCAGGATTTCTGTAGGTAATAGAGTTAAGAGCAGTTCCCGAACCTGATTGCACCAGCGTATAATAGACCTGTCCATCCATTGCCGGTCTCCCGCTTTTGTGATTGGGACAGTTTAGGATATTGTAATGGCATACATAGTCATTTTTCTTAGGAGGCTCTACTTCAAAATATTTGCTCTCTCCCAGTTCCACTTGATCCAAAAGTCCATTTTTCAAATAGAATTCCTTTTCTTGTGCGGTCATTTCCATAGAATGGTTGAAATGGTATCTGCCTAAAAAATCTGATATTTTTTCAAAGACCTTACTTTCAAGCAACTCATGATGAAAATCTTTTATCTCAACATATACATTTTCTGATGGATTTAAAGAGGCCATGAGCCTATCATCCTTGATTTTCTCAAGCAGACCTGCATCAATTTTGAGTTTTCCTTTTGCATCAGTCCGAGCGGGAATTACATTGTTATCGCTAAAAAGATAGAAGCCATAATCAGGCAGTGAATGCTTGCCCGTAATATCATCACCCATGGTTGTACTGATTGTAATATCATCAGTTTTGAACTTACTCAAAATACGGTCATATTCTTCATTTCTAAAAGCTCCTTTAATTTCTGAAAATTCAGAACCTCGATTACATACAGAAGTATCCGCTATAAGCGTATCAGTCATATAACCTTTACGGTAAACCTTCAGGCTCATTTTGCTTCTGCCATCATTAAAAGAAGATAGGTCAAAGAGCTTATTTACATCAAGTGACTGTCTAGCGCTGAACACCTTTGATACATAAGATTCGCAATTTGTTTTAGTGCGGGCAATGTTTTTTTGACTAACAGATGATCTCATCTTTTTAATATTCAAGTCTTTGGAAATATGAGGTGAATTTTCCTGCTTGAATTGCCCTTTAAATGAGTTATCAGAAATAAAAGATCGGTGCACTACTTTAGTACTTTTCAGGTCGTTCTGATAAAAAATGAATTCAATACGGCTGAAATCAAACCTATCAAATCTTCTTAGTTTAAAAGTAACGTTTCCGGACTCATCGGTTTTACTTTTGGAAATTTTGGGATAGCCGTTTTTTCCTGCTACCATCATTTTGACCGTTATATCATTCTTGTTGTCATTAAATTGATCTCGTACATTAAGATTGATCTGAAGATCCCTTTCGTTTTCCGAAACTTCAAATTCTTCAGAAGAAACAAATCTGGGCGCTAGATTGTTAACGATCGTAAAGCTACATGTTTGACTATGAACATAAGGACTATTCACGGTAGTAACGGAAAGGTAGTAACTACCTTCATCGAAAGAAACACCATCGTTGATTAGATCGATACTTCCTGAAGCAACACCCTGATGGACTTCAAATTTCCCGTTCCACACGATACTACCATTCCAATCGTAAACAAACGCGTGAAGTAATTTTACAAAATGCGCTGGTTGATCTGATTTTAGATCGGAAATTGCTGTTGTGAAAAATAAGGTCTCTCCTTGAGTATAGACGCTTTTGTCCGTGTATAGTTGGACTAACTCATTTTGATCTTGAGCGAAAGCACCCGTAACCGCAAAATAATACAACACGACAAGTACAATCACTTTCATTTCGACTATTTAGTTTAGGTCAATTTACTCAAGGTTGACTTAAATATCTGATCAATCGTGTCTCCTAACGTAATCAGATTTTTAAATTTCAAAGAAATCTGAGCCAGATATTCATCGATTTTCAAATTAACATGTGCCCTTAAAATTTCCAATTAAATATACTGAATATTCAAAAATGAAAATAAACGCATCTTCAATCAATTATTTCATAGATCTTTACAAGCATATAGTGATTGAGTTGAAAAAATTTAGACAAAAATTAATTCCTCATCCTCAAAACTGCATACTAAAAGCCATTCCGTAGCGGTCCTCATCTATGGTAGGAAAAAAAGTAACGCCACTAGTCTTCTTAAAAGGATTCCACGGAATGATGGGATCAAAATGATAAACGATTTCAGTTATGAGCATTGCGATTCCAGCTCCAACAATCACATCACTTATGAAATGTTCATTGTTAGCCATTCTGAAACCTCCAGTAGTGGCGGCAAAAAAATAACCGGAATATCCCAACAATGGCGCAGTATCTTGATACTCATGTCTGAGCACGCTGGCTCCCATAAAAGCAAAAGAGGTATGTCCTGAGGGAAAGGAATTGGATTGCCTGCCGGTGGGACGGCGTTTAAAAATCCATTCTTTGATTTTAAACGTGACCCAATCTGTAGCATATCCAGCAATAAAAAGGTTTTTAGACTGGTCAAACCAGTGGTTTTTGGCCTCAATTCCTGCGATATTTGCGATGCCTATTTCCGCGAGCGGAATAAAGCGTGTGTAGTCATCGGCTCGCCATAGAAAGTCATCACCAGTCTGTTGTCTTACAAATTTTTGCAAATCAACTTCCAGGTCACTACTGCTCAGTAAACTACCCCCTGCGATCATTCCAAGTGGGAGAGCAGCCTTCCTGAAAAAAGATTTTTTAGGTTTAAATTGAGTGGCTGTAGAATCTTGTACGGTTTGTGCACCACTTGAAAAGGCTGTCAAAGTCACCATCCCAATCAGCAGAATTTGCCTTACTCCCATAAGCACTTTCAAGTTTTCTGCTTCTTCTTTTTGGCGGCCGGGAACAAGATGTTGTTCAAGATCAGTCGGTAGCCTGGTGAATTGGGATGCAGACTCAGTTCCGTAGGTGGATCTCCTACTCTATGCTGGTAATCTTCTGGATCGTGACCGCCGTAGAAGGTGAAAAAACCTTTTCCCCTTATTCCGTGTATATATTTGGCTTCTCCATTGGTTTTGTTTTCTCCCAGAACCAATACATTTTTCTTGACTTCTGGACGGTTAAAACTTGTGGTTTGCCCCATGAAACCTTTGACAAGCGAGGTGTGATTTTGATTGAGCATCGTAGGTATGGGATCCCATTTTGCGCTGAAATCCATTAAAGAGAAATAATCCAGTTCTTTCTTGACTTTCCTTTTTGCAGTCATGTCTATGGAACTGAATTCATAAACCATGGGTGATCGTTCTAACAAGAAATCTGTAAAAGCAAAAGTTTTACTATAGTCAATTTTGTTTTGATAGCCCGGCTCGCTGGGATCGCCATCAAACATGGCTTCTTGAATATCCACACCCTCGGCAGCGAGCGCAATATCAAAACTATCGGTCGCGCTGCACATGGCAAACATAAAACCGCCTCCCACCACATAATCTCTTATTTTAAGTGCGACAGCTCGTTTAGCTTCACTCACTTTATCATAACCTAGACTGGCTGCGAGTTCTTCAGCCTCCTTTTTTTCTTGGATATACCACGGCGCAGAACGGAAACTACGGTAAAACTTCCCGTACTGACCTGTAAAATCTTCATGATGCAGGTGTAACCAATCGTATAGCAGTAACTCATCATTCAAGGCTTCTGTATCATAGACCTTTGTATACGGAATTTCAGCATAGGTCAAAACCATCGTAACCGCGTCGTCCCAAGGTGATTTGCCTGTGGGCGTGTAAACCGCAATTTTAGGCGCTTTTTCCAGCAAGACTTCCTGCATGTTTTGTGAGGGACTGGAGATAAGCTTAAGAATACCAGAGGCTTCTGAGTTGCTCAACTCCTCATAGCTCACTCCCCTAATAATTAACTCATTCTTTATTTCTTCCACATTAGGCATAAGAAAAGAGCCACCGCGATAGTTGAGTAACCATTTTACTTTGGTCCCCTTACTAAGTACCCAGTAGGAGACACCATAAGCTTTTAGATGATCGGTTTGGGATTCATGATCCATGGGAACAAGAAGATATTGTGCTGAGCCCATGAAGCCGCAAAAAAGAAATATCATGAAAAATCTAAGCATAAGTCAAATATAAAACGTTGCAACTCAAATCAACTAATATCTTCAAGGTTCATGCCCAAATATCATGGTTGTAAGGCTTTGACTCTGATTGATGTGAAAAGTGCTTCATATTATCTCGCTTTCGCGAAAGCGGAACATCCAATGCAGCTTTGTCAAAAAGGCGATATTGAAAAGTTACTCAGGGTATTCAATGCGTAAGTGGTAGATACTGGCCAGTTTTTTCTTTACTACTGCCTTGATCGTTTCAATTTGCTTGAAGGTTATATCAGCATTCAGAAACTGATCGTTGCTCACCTGCTTGCTCACTATGTTGTCGACAAGATTATTGATGAGAATAGCTGTAGGCTTAGGTAGGCTTTTTGAAGCAGCTTCCACGCTATCAGAAATCATCAAAATTGCTGTTTCTAGACTAAAAGGTCGCGGACCTTTATACTGAAAAAGCTTGATGGAAACATCAGGATCTTGCTCCTTTGCTTTTTTGTAGAAATAATAAACCGTACTGTCACCGTGGTGGGTTCTAATAAAATCTATTATGCGATCTGGCAGATTATTTTTACGGGCTATTTCAATCCCATCAATCACATGGTTCACAATGATTTGTGCACTTTCCTCGGGATCCATATCATCATGTGGATTCACACCACTTGTTTGATTTTCCACAAAATAAGTAGGGTTTTTCATTTTACCGATGTCGTGGTAAAGAGCTCCTACCCGCACCAGCATGGCGTTTGCGCCTACTTCATTGGCGACTGTTTCTGCGATATTAGCTACGTTCAGAGAGTGGTGAAAAGTTCCAGGAGCCTTATCTGCGAGTTTTTTGAGTAATTTACTATTTGTATCACTCAATTCTAGCAATGAGACATCGCTAACGAGCCCAAAAATGCGTTCGTAAACATAAATTAGTGGCCATACAAACAGAAGTGCCAAACTTGATAAACCAAAATAAGAAACTTGAGTCCAGTCCCAGCCCAAAATCCCTCCTTGATTGATGGCGTAAAATGCCGTATAGGAAACGAGATAGACTAATAAGATCTGACCTACGGTAATAAAAAGATTGGCTCGCTTGTAAATTTCTGATCCTGACAGAATGGTCACGATTCCTGCCATCATTTGTAAGAACAAATACTGAGCGCTATTAGGAACGATAAAGCTGAGAACAAAAATGGTAATCACATGAGTAAAAAGTCCGAGTCTAGAATCAAAGAACGCTTTGATAATAAGAGGTAGCATACAGACGGGCACGATATACAGATAATCGTCTTGAAACTTAATTACCAGAGAAGTAAGCAGAATAAAGAACAGCACATTGAAATACACAAAAACCAGCTTTCTAAAATCAAGATAAATGGGGTAGCGGTATTTGTGAATGAACAGCAACAACATGATCATCGCCATCGCTACCAAAATAAAATAGCCGAGTAGTTTCCAACCGTACTGCGATTCTGTCCAAGTCTGAGCCTGATAAAGGTCGTTTAATGTTTTGAGCTTTTGAAGTTTATCGCCCTCCACTATTTCGCCTTGAGCGATAATCCTGGCATTACGAGACACCAAGCCCTTTGTAGGGATAATGTTTTCCAGTTCATCCTCAATGCTCAGTTCAGTAAGCTCTTCATTATAGACAACATCACCTTTGATGATGCCTAGAAATTGTCTTTTCAAAACGGGCTGGATTGAATCAGGCTGCGTATTGAAAGCCCTATTCAACCTCTTATTTAGGTCTGAAGGTAAAATAAAACTACGATAAGTTGCCGGCACAACCTCCTCGCCATTATCGATGTAGATAGGATGGTTCTCGTCGAGGTCGATGGGGTTCTCCAAGAAGCCTTCTCTATAAATATTCTCAAGAATGGTAATACCGTTTTGCTCAATTCCTGTATTCGTAGGCAGAATACTGTCAATAATCATTTGCTCGATTCTTGAGCTCCAGTCTTCAATTACAGATTTAGAAAGCTGTAAATCTTTCTTAAAATATCTGGGGGTGGATTGCTTGATTTCCTCCTGAGCTTTCTTTATCTCTTCATCGCTTTTTTTGATGGGAAAAGAAAATGGAGCATAAAGTGTTTCATATTCCCAGGGTTGTCCCTGCTCAAATTCATAAGTGAAGCGATTGCTTTTAGGGAAAAAGTAAATCACAAAAGCGGTACAGAATATCAATAGAGATATACGCGCTAACCACTGGGTGGTAATCTGATTATCCTTTAAAAATGAAAGCATTCTACAAATAAACGAATCTATACACTAATTCTTCCATAAAATAGGGAGCAGCTTATGCATTTACCGATTTTAAAAGATCGACGAAAACGTTATTTTTGCTGGATAAACAATTATATGAAAAAAGTAGCCATAGTATCATACGCCCGCACACCCATAGGTAGCTTTATGGGATCATTGTCTAGTATTCCAGCAGTTAAGCTAGGTTCCATCGCGATGGAAGGAGCTTTGAATAAAATCAATCTTGACCCAAACGAGGTTCAAGAAGTTTTTATGGGTCATGTGGTACAGGCAAATACCGGTCAGGCTCCAGCAAGACAAGCTGCCTTAGGTGCTGGAATGAGTGAAAGCACGCCCTGTACAACTATTAATAAAGTCTGTGCAAGCGGCATGAAGGCGGTAATGATGGCTGCGCAGAGTATTGCATTAGGTCAGCAAGAGGTTGTAGTAGCTGGCGGTATGGAAAATATGAGCTCAATTCCTCACTACTTGCATTTGAGAAACGGTAAGAAATTTGGCCCTGATACAATGGTAGATGGTATGCAACGTGATGGCTTAGTTGACGCTTATAATCAACGAGCCATGGGAGTATGTGCAGATCAGTGCGCCATAGACCACGGATTCTCAAGAGAGGATCAAGATACATTTGCCATCCAGTCCTATAATAGATCAGCTACAGCGTGGGATGCAGGTAAGTTTGATAAAGAAGTTGTACCTGTTTCCATCCCGCAAAGACGTGGAGAGCCCATTGTGATGAGTAAAGACGAGGAATTCTCAAATGTGAAGATGGATAAGATTCCAGGTTTAAGACCTGCGTTTACCAAAGATGGTACGGTTACAGCTGCAAACGCTTCGACAATTAATGATGGTGCTGCTGCGCTAGTCTTGATGTCAGATGAGAAAGCTAAGGAAATGGGACTCGAGCCTATCGCCTACATCAAAGGATATGGAGATGCAGCAACTAAACCGGTGGATTTTACGATTGCTCCGGCTAAAGCTCTTCCCGTAGCATTGAAAAATGCTGGAGTAGCGATTGAAGATGTAGATTATTTTGAATTTAATGAAGCATTTTCAGTAGTAGGCCTTGCCAACACAAAATTACTAGGGTTAAAGGATAATAACATCAATATTTATGGTGGCGCTGTCAGTTTGGGACACCCACTAGGCTGTAGTGGTGCCCGGATTTTATGTACCTTATTGAGTGTGATGGTTCAAGAGGGCGGAAAATTAGGTGCGGCGGCTATCTGTAATGGTGGTGGTGGTGCTAGTGCAATGGTATTAGAAAGACCGGCATAAGGCTATGAGGTACGGAGTCTCACCTACTTCCATAACTCCTATGAGGAGAGAATGCAGTGATGCCTCTGAAATGGTATCCCAGCTCCTATATGGTGAAACTTTTAAAATTATCGATCACCGGAAAAACTGGTTTCTTATAAGATTGTACCATGATTCCTACGAGGGTTGGGTTGATAAAAAAATGGTACTTGAAATTGATATGGAAAAGTTTCAAGAGCTGAATAATTCACCCATATCGTTTTGCGAGGATATTGTTACACCCTTAGCGCACCAAAATGAAAGCCTCTCTCATATCAGTTACGGTTCTAGAATATCCTCAGCAGCGTTTTTGGGTGATACGTTTATTCATAAGCCTAGAAAACAGTCCGCTTTCTCGAAAGCGGGAATAGTTAAAGACGCTTTAGGCTTGTTGAATACTCCATATCTCTGGGGTGGTAGATCACCCTTTGGAATAGATTGTAGCGGTTTTACTCAATTAATCTACCGTATGAATGGTAAAGAAATCAGACGTGATGCCAGTCAGCAGGCTGAAGCAGGAGATTCTCTCAGTTTTGTAGAAGAAGCAGAAGAGGGAGATTTAGCATTCTTCGATAATGCTGAAGGTGTTATTACACATGTCGGTATTATTATGGTTGATAATTATATCATTCACGCTCATGGCAGGGTGAGGGTGGATCGCATAGATCAAACCGGCATTTATAATGAGCAGCTCAACTATCATTCGCATAAATTAAGAGTAATTAAATCTTTATAAAATACTTGTTTCAAACCAAAAAAGCTGCTTGAAAAATTTTTTCAAGCAGCTTTTTTAAATTTTGTTAGACCGTACTTACATCTTGGCTTTGATTGCCTCGGCCTTTTCAGTCATTTCAAACACACCGTATAAGCTTACCATGGTGGGTAAAATATTCTTATCATCCGGCTTGAGCTCATGAGCTCTTTCAAGATGAGTTAAGGCATTTTTGTAGAGTTCCTGTTGCTCCTTGGCAGTAGTTTCTTCAAGGTTACCTTTTTCAAGATAGGCGTTGCTCAAATTGACGTGGACGGCATAACTATCCTCTTTCAACTCAAGGCTAGATGTGTAATATTTGATGGTATTATCATAATCCTTAGATTGATATGCTGCACTTGCTAGATTATTATAAACTTGAGGGTCAGTTATATCATTACCTCTATTTGCTATGGCCTTTTTATATTCCTCATTCATGCCTAGCGTATTATAAATATCTGGAGTAACTATCTTCAATGAGGCGTCTTCAGGAAATCTTTCTTGAGCCTTTTTAAAAACAAATTTTGCTTTCTGCATTTGATCATCGTTTTTATAAAGCCAAACCAAATTATTTACGATAGTCCCCATTTTTGATGGCGATTTTTCCACACGTAAATCAGTATGAGTCTTCGTACTATTGACAGAAACTTCAGCTAATTTTTTAGATGGAAACACCTCTTCTTGCCCTGTTGCTTTGTTTGTTGCGTAATAGGTAATAGACTCACCTGTATAACCACCATCAAACAACTCCTGATACTTCTTTATAGCGGAATCAAAATCAGAAGCTTGATAAGATAGCTGAGCTGAAGTAAAAAACATGTCCTTGTTACTTTCATCCGCTTCATAAATATCCTCAACGATTACAATTGCTTCTTCAATTTTGCCAGATTGTAATTTTGAATTGACGATCTGAATTTTCTGAGAGTTAATTGCACTTTCTACCATTGGCATAAACTGCTTATCCTCATATCCAGCTGCTTTAGATTCCGCGATAAGTTTTTCAGCCATCTGGATTTCAGCATAGGTGGGCTTTTTATCACCTACCACTCCAGATATCACAGCTGCTTTGTAAAACTTATACTGACCGCTGTATTTACCTTCGACCTCAGCTTCATCAATGCTCCTAAATAGTTCAAGAGCCTCATCCAGCTGACCGGCTTGAATAGCTTTGTCTATCTTTTTAAGTTCCCTTTTTTGGGCACTCACCAATAAAGTCATGGTTAAGAAAAGTGCCGTCAATGCATACTTCATCTTGTTCATTTTTAATTATTCTTCACTATCATCTACAGGAATCGCGCCATCTTGATTTTGATCCTCAATGATTACATCTCCGTTTTCATCTATTTCATCTGCATCTGCGTCGTTTACAACTTTTGCAACAGCTGCGATGGAATCACCATTTTTGAGATTAATCAAACGCACGCCTTGCGTTGCACGTCCCATGACTCTGAGATCAGAAACATTCATCCTTATGGCAACACCTGATTTGTTGATGATCATGAGGCCATCTTTATCAGTCACATTCTTGAGTGCTACTAGACCACCAGTTTTTTCAGTTACTGAAATCGTCTTCACCCCTTTTCCTCCACGATTGGTTTCACGGTAGTCTTCCAGACTAGATCGCTTCCCGTAACCTTTTTCGCTAACGACCAGAATATTGGAATCCATATCGTTTACCGAGACCATACCGATCACCTCATCTTTATCGTCGGCGAGTTTGATACCGCGTACACCACTTGCGTTTCTACCCATAGGACGCGTTTTGGATTCATCAAAGCGTATGGCCTTACCACTTTTTGCTCCTAACATCACATGACTATCACCTGTCGTCAATTTTGCTTCAAGAAGCATATCACCATCGCGCACGGTAATCGCATTGATACCATTTGTTCTAGGGCGTGAATATTGCTCAAGCGAAGTTTTCTTCACAACACCCTTCTTAGTACACATGATGACATAATGGCTGTTGATATACTCTTCATCTTTGATATCTTGGGTACAGATCACCGCCTTGACATTGTCATCTTGCTCAATGTTGATCAGGTTCTGAATTGCACGACCTTTTGAAGTACGGCTACCTTCTGGAATCTCATAAACTCGCATCCAGAAACATTTTCCTTTCTCCGTAAAGAATAGCATGTATTGATGGTTTGTACCCACAAATAGATCTTCTAGGAAGTCTTCATCACGAGTCGTACTTGCTTTTTGACCAACTCCTCCTCTATTTTGTGTTTTGTATTCGGAAAGGCTGGTACGCTTGATGTAGCCTGCATGAGAAATGGTAATGACAACTTGCTCATCAGGAATCATATCTTCAATACTCAAGTCGCCTCCAGCATATTCAATCTGAGAACGACGCTCATCCCCATATTTATCCCTCATCTCTTGAAGCTCTTCCTTTATGATCGCCATTCGACGCTCTTTTCTCGCGAGGATGTCTTTTAAATCTTCAATCGTTTTCAGAAGTTCTTCGTACTCCGTTCTGAGTTTATCTTGCTCAAGACCTGTGAGCTGTCTTAATCGCATTTCAACGATCGCTCGGGCTTGAATCTCAGACAGATCAAATCTTTCAATCAACTTCTCACGGGCTTCTTCTCCATTTTGACTGGACCTGATTAAGGCGATGACTTCATCAATGTTATCACTCGCGATGATCAATCCTTCTAAAATATGAGCGCGCTCCTCTGCCTTACGCAGTTCATAAACTGTTCTGCGAGTCACAACATCGAGTCTATGTTCCACAAAATGGTGGATCATTTCCTTAATATTAAGCAACTGAGGCCTTCCTTTTACCAGCGCAATATTGTTGACGCTGAAACTGGACTGTAATGCTGTATGCTTATAAAGTTTATTGATGACGATGTTAGGAATAGCATCGCGTTTCAAGACGTAAACGATACGCATTCCCTTACGGTCAGACTCGTCTCTGATTGAAGCAATCCCTTCCAGTTTCTTATCATTGATCAAGTCAGCTGTTTTCTTGATCATGTCAGCTTTGTTGACTTGATAAGGCAGCTCATCCACGATGAGGCACTCTCTTCCCTTTACCTCTTCGATTCTTACGCGCCCACGTATTTTCACACGACCACGACCGGTATGCATTGCATCTTTTACACCATCGTAACCATAAATGATACCACCAGTAGGAAAATCTGGTGCTTTAATGTGTTGGATCAATTCGTCAATTTCGATGTCGTGATTGTCTATATATGCTATCGTACCATCTACTACCTCACTCAAATTATGTGGAGGCATGTTAGTCGCCATACCTACAGCGATACCGCTGGCTCCATTCACTAGTAAATTAGGGATTTTTGTAGGTAAAACAGTAGGTTCAGAAAGCGTGTCGTCAAAGTTCAGCTGCGTATCTACAGTTTCCTTGTCGATATCAGCAAGCATCTCTTCAGAAATCTTGCGCATGCGCGCCTCTGTGTAACGCATCGCAGCTGGCGGGTCTCCATCTACACTACCGAAATTCCCCTGACCATCAACCATCATGTAACGTAGGGACCATTCCTGAGCCATGCGCACCATGGTATCATAAACGGAAGTATCACCATGTGGATGGTATTTACCTAAAACCTCACCTACAATCCTTGCACTTTTCTTGTAACTCCTATTTGAAAGGACACCCAGTTCATACATACCGTAAAGCACACGTCTGTGAACAGGCTTGAGTCCATCTCTCACATCTGGCAGCGCACGTGACACTATGACTGACATCGAGTAATCGATGTACGCTGACTTCATTTCATCCTCAATATTGATCGGGATTAACTTCTCTCCATCTGCCATCTAAATCAGATTTATTTGTATAAATTTTTAACAGAAAGCAATTTACTGAAATCGCCAGTATTTACGGCACTTTATGTCATCCATGACTACGTATTTATTAACACTTTTAAACATATTCTGTGAATAAATTCAATCTAAGGCTGTATAGGTGACTATTCGGACTTTTTTGAGCACGCTTTCGCGAAAGCGGGAATACTATTATCATCATTTTATATACGGAATGCTTTTTGAATGTTTACCTTTATTACGTTATTAGAAAGAAAAAAATATGGATGATAATTTTTCACCAAGAGTAAAGGATGTGATCGCCTACAGCAAGGAAGAAGCGTTGAGGCTGGGTCATGACTTTATAGGAACTGAACATTTAATGCTGGGATTATTGAGAGATGGTGATGGTAAGGCTATTGATATATTGAATCAGCTGTCTGTTGATCTGGACAACTTGAGACGCAAGGTCGAGATTTTGAGTCCTGCCAACCCCAATCCCCAAAACCTCATCAACGAGAAAAAAAACCTGCACCTCACGCGACAGGCTGAGCGTGCCTTAAAAACTACTTTTCTAGAGGCCAAGCTTTTTCAGAGCACTTCAATCAATACGGCTCACTTACTACTATGCATCCTCAGAAATGAAAATGACCCTACTACAAAACTTCTCAATAAGTTGAGTGTGGATTACGACAATTCTAAAGAGCAATTCAAGACGATGATCTCCAGCGATGAAGGATATAGTGGCGATGATAAACCACTTGCTCAATCCTTTAGCGAGGAAGAGGGAGATGCATCAAAGGAAGGAGGAAAGGAAAATCTCTTTGGAGGGTCTGGCGATAAAAAAGCTAACAAAAAATCGAAGACTCCGGTCCTGGATAATTTTGGAAGAGACCTCACCCGCATGGCAGAGGATGACAAGCTCGATCCAGTCGTGGGAAGAAATGAAGAGATACAACGTGTTTCCCAGATCTTGAGCCGTCGTAAAAAGAACAATCCATTACTTATCGGTGAGCCTGGAGTAGGTAAAAGCGCAATTGCAGAAGGTCTTGCACTACGTATCGTTCAGCGTAAGGTCTCGCGCATGCTGTTTGACAAGCGAGTCATCACACTCGATCTCGCTAGTCTGGTAGCTGGGACAAAGTATAGGGGTCAGTTTGAAGAGCGCATGAAAGCCGTGATGAACGAGCTGGAAAAGAATGATGACATTATTCTGTTTATAGATGAGATTCACACGATCGTGGGAGCTGGAGGCGCCGCTGGTTCACTAGATGCATCAAATATGTTTAAGCCCGCACTAGCAAGAGGTGAGATTCAATGTATAGGTGCCACAACGCTGGACGAGTACAGAAATAGTATTGAAAAAGATGGTGCCCTAGAGCGTAGGTTCCAGAAAGTGATCGTAGAGCCTACATCAGTTGAGGAGACTATAGCGATTCTGAACAACGTTAAAGCCAAATATGAAGATCACCATAATGTAGAGTATACTCCAGAGGCGATTGAGGCTTGTGTAAAATTGACGAATAGATATTTAACTGACCGCTTCTTACCAGATAAAGCAATTGACGCGCTTGATGAAGCTGGTTCACGCATTCATATTACAAATATCGAGGTGCCTGATCAGATCGTAGAGATCGAGAAACGACTCGAAGAAGTTAAGGTCGAGAAAAATAGTGTCGTAAAAAAACAAAAGTACGAGCAGGCCGCAAAATTGAGGGATGACGAGAAAAAGTTGGAACAGCAACTAGCAGAAGCTCAAGCGGAATGGGAGGAAGCTTCAAAACTTCATAAAGATACTGTAACAGAGGAAAACGTGGCCGAAGTCGTGAGCATGATGTCTGGAATCCCTGTAAGCCGTATAGCCACAAAAGAACTTAAAAAATTGAGCCAATTAGGTGAGATTATAGGTGATAAAGTGATAGGTCAGGAACCAGCCGTTAAACAGGTGGTAAAGGCTATACAGCGCAATCGAGCGGGACTGAAAGATCCTAATAAACCAATAGGTTCATTCATTTTTCTAGGACAGACAGGTGTGGGAAAAACCCAGCTGGCAAAAATCTTAGCAGGCGAACTTTTCGACTCTGAAAACTCGTTGATCAGGATTGATATGAGCGAGTATATGGAAAAATTTGCCATTTCAAGATTGATCGGAGCGCCTCCAGGTTATGTAGGATATGAAGAAGGTGGTCAACTTACTGAAAAAGTGCGCAGAAAGCCTTATTCTGTCATCTTACTGGATGAAATCGAGAAAGCGCATCCTGATGTTTTCAATATGCTGCTTCAAGTTCTTGATGATGGCTATTTAACTGATAGCTTGGGTCGTAAGATTGATTTCAGAAATACGGTGATCATTATGACGTCAAACGTGGGTGCGCGTAAATTGAAAGATTTTGGATCTGGGGTAGGTTTCGGTACGGCTGCGAGGAAAAACGCGGCTGGAGAAAATGCAAGAGGTGTCATCGAGTCTGCTCTGAAGAAAACTTTTGCTCCTGAATTCTTGAACCGTATTGATGATGTGATCGTATTCAACGCTCTTGAGCGTGAGGATATTCATAAGATTATTGATATTGAGCTTGAGAAACTTTTTGCCCGGATTAAAGATTTAGGATACGATCTAACGCTTACCGATAAAGCTAAAGACTATATTGCTGATAAAGGTTTTGATAAACAATACGGAGCACGACCTCTTAAAAGAGCAATTCAAAAGTATATTGAGGATGCACTTGCAGAGGAAATCGTGAATAGTCAATTACATGAAGGTGATTCCATACATATGGATCTTGATGAAAAGGAAAATGAGCTCAAGATCGATATAAAGAAAGTATCTGAAACTTCACAAGAGAGCTAGAGTTTCAGTTCATCTTGTTTCAAATTGCAAAGGAGAGCTTAAGAGCTCTCCTTTTTGTTTACTGCTAATTTTTGTTTATTCTATAATGACCTTCAAGCTTTCTTTGACATTATCTCCGGACAATTCCAACACATAAAATCCTGAAGAAATATGATCAGGCAAATTGATTTCTTGAGAAGTTTGACCTGTCATATCTTGGGTATAAACCTGTCGACCACTCAAATCATAAAGATTTATCTGAGAAGAGGTTTTTGAAAACAAAGAAGATTTTATAGTGAAAGATCCTGAAGATGGATTGGGATAAACCTTAAAAGAATTTGTTTGACCAAACGATTCTGAGCTCAATGCCCTCACTTCTGTTGAACAAATCTCAACAGACCATGTGTTCCAAGTTCCTAAATCACCTGGAGCTGCATCACCCATTACCATGGTCCAGTTTCCCTGAGCATCACTCCCTACTAGAGGATCAATAGATTGTGCAGGTACATAAGATCCCATCGTACTGTTATTACAATCAAATGGAGATCCTTGATCGTCAAAGGTTACCAGAAGGTCATCTGTGTCATCACACTGCAGATTAAACAATCTAGTGGTAACACCATCAGGATTAGTCACTTCTATGATTAAATCACCTATATAGGTATGGTTGATATCTACTGAAACGTTTACATCGGTTGAGATTACTGAGGGACCTACTGTAATTACATTAGCTACTGCTTGTATATTCTGGCCGTTTACACGATCGGGTATCGTAATGTTCACCGCGCCAGAATCATAGGTATTGCAGGTAGTCACTACCTCAGCATTTATACTAAAGTCGGCCTGGTTAACGTTGAAAAAAATATTATCTGCACTTTCTACCATGATTCTACAGAACGGCGCTACGATATTGCTTGGTACCGTGATAGCTTCTGAGCCATCATTAGGTGTATTTGCTAATAGAACGGTATCAAAATTCAGTCCTCCATCTGTCGATAATAAAATATTGACTAATGAAGAATTGACGGGACCAGAATCCGTATTTGCGACATCCCATGTAATTGTTTCTTGTGTATTAGGAAGCCATATAGTACCAGCAACATCTTGCGAAGTAACTAAAAAAGGACCAGCTGTGGTCACACTTATTAATTGCTTAGAATCTACAGCGGTCTGTCCACCCCTTGCGTCATTGTCCCTTACGGTAAGCCTGTAATTAATAGCACGAGTGACTTCAGGTAATTTTTCCCACTCCGTAGAATTTCCACCGCTTGCTACCACATCTTCAAGTCTGGGAATATATCTTGTAGGGGAAAGCGTACCTTCAAATGATCTGACGAGGGGGCCAGTTCTATTTGATCTATCTGGTAGTCCAGAAGTGCCCAAGTCAAACTGCTCCCAGGTATAGGTGTGTAAGCTTGTTCCTTGTGTATCAGTAGAACTCCCTGTGAGACGATATGGTGTTCCTATAGGAATTGTAAAATTCGCTCCAGCTTCAGCTGTAGGTGGATCATTAGAAATAGCCAGTTCTGAGGAACAAAATCCCCCTTGATTCACAAAAGTCCAGATCTCGCTCAAACTTGCTTGATGAAAATAAGCATCAGAGTTAGGTTGAACATTTTGAGGTGCACAAATACCTGCATAAGCCATAATTGTAGTTCCACTACCCGGTTCGTAAGCTGTTGAGCTGCTCCTGTTTCCCCCTTGACAACTACCGGCATTCCCATTGAATGTGTGTCTTGCACCGAATTGATGACCAAATTCATGCGCTACAAAATCAACATCAAATGGATCACCTACCGGATTTGGTCTACCAGTAACTCCTTGTGCCTTACGCTGGCTATTACACACACTTCCCAAACTAGCAAGGCCTCCACCACCAGTAGTGAAAATGTGCCCAACATCATAATTGGGAGAACCTATTACGTTGTCAATTAAGGTTTGATTTTGATCAATAACAACTCCCGCACTATTATTGTTTAAGTTGTCAGAGTCCAGAAATATAATTTGATCATTATTTGCTACTAGAATCAATTCAATCGCAAGGTCACGTTCATAAATGCTGTTGACTCGAGCAAGTGTAACATTGATTGCGGCCAGCACAGCCGCTAAACGATCAGCATCAGGTGAGGCTGCGTTCAATCCAGCTTGTTCATACTGAAATCTTGAATATTCTACCGTGGTACTTATTGCCGTTCTATAGGTTCTCAGTTCGCTGTCGTTTGCATTTAAAACAGCAGTCTGCGGCTGCGTTGATCTTTGAGAAAGTCCATCGTCTTCCCAATGACAGGCCGCATTCTCTCCCTGTGAAGTCAAATTCTTGACACTATATAGTCTATAGAAAGTACCCGCCCTATCTATAGGATCGATATATTGTAATCCATTTTCTAGAGATTGAATTAGTGCATGAAATGAAAACGGACTTATGTTGATTCTTACCACATCTCCTTTTCCATCTTTACTAATCCCTTTGTAGCTTCTTATACCTTGATACTTTGACTGCAGTTCAGGTTCCATGATACTAGATTCAAAAACCTCAAAAGTTTTGAATCCCGAAATGGTAGGGATATTAATTTCGGTGGGTTGAGCGTTATTTACAAATCTCCTTGTGGCTGCATCAAGACTTTGAGCCATACCCTTGAGATCCAGTGCAAATTGTTGATATTTTTCTGGCTGAATTTTATTTACACGTTGATCTTGTTGATCGACTTGGTATTTTGACTGGGTCCACAACCTAGAAGACTGAGCGGTTGCAGTTAAGGAAAATAAAAGAACTAGGGCAATAAATAGGTGTCTAAGCATTCTATCGGATTTGATCGCCTAAAATACGTTCATTTGTCCTTTCCTTGAGGAATTTTTAGTTTTTCGCTTTCGCGAAAGCGAAACTCTCGATAAAGCACTACATTTATTCAAGCAAATTGAAATTGATGCGATTTTTATTGAGATTCTGGCTTTTGGTAACCTTAATTCACTCTTGTTCTAGCTTAAACATCAAACTGCCCCAAGTCGTGAATTGCCCTAACTCTGGGAAGTGTAAAACAGAGGTGTTAGAAAATGAGCAATATATATTAAAGAGAGACCAATTCGGCAAAAGTTATGTAGAGCTCCACCAGCAAGAAGGTACTCGCCAGCTGCAAATAACCTTTGATCTTAATCAAGATCCAACCATCGCAGATTCTTCATACAGGGAGGAATATTTCTTGCCTCTAACGGTGATAGAAAACCAGATCAAGGCCCACAAAAGCACTTTCAAGATTGAAATGATGTACGGTAGAATTGGGAACTACCGTGGTCAGGATTTATACCACGTCAAATACGACGTGCAGGCAAGCATCAAAAAACAAGAAGGAAAAACCTACATCTACCTTTTGCTTGATCAACCAGAACTTAAATTAAATGAGCTAATCGTTTTGCTGGATTGATCAATATTGATTTGAGCCCAGTAAAATCAAGGTACACGCAACGTCTACCTCGATTCCAGCGTCACCCAATATTTGATAAAACTCAGGATTTTCCGTTCCCGGATTAAAAATAACTCTTGATGGATTCAAGGAAAGTATGTAATCGTAAAACGGTTCTTGTCGCGTAGGGTTGAGATAAAGCGTGACAGTGTGAATGTCTTGAAAGGGAACATTTTCCGTATTGATTTCTACATCCAGAACGCTGCCCTCTCGCAATCCTACCGCTACGGTTTCAACATCATTTTGACGTAATCGCCTTATCGCCATATTAGAATATCTTACTTCTTTTAAAGACGCTCCTAAAACAAGGGTTTTCTTAGACATTTTGAACTTTTACTGTAACATTTTGATAAAGGTATCGTCTTTTTGATAGAGACAGGTAAGTTCTCTGATTTATTTGATTTGATTTGATTTAAGTTTTTATGAAAAAGAAAAACCTTACCACAATCGTATTTTCATAATTAATGGTTAGTGTTATGATACGATTTAGAAATCCCAGGCTTGCAGGCTTGGGATTTTGTTTTCAATATAGATCGGTTTTTAAAAGCCGCTCACTTTTACATCTATTGCGAGAAGATCGATTTAAAATGGAACTTTTTAAAAACCATTACAGCGAGTATGGTTTGTTTAATTTTGCAGCATGTCAAAACGTAGAAGAAGAGCCCAAAAAACATTCCTCAATGTACCGGTAGTTGATGCTGGTTCCAGAGGGAAAAGTGTCGCAAAAACTGAGAATGGTGAAGTCATCTTTCTGACCGATGCAGTACCTGGTGATGTGGTGGATGTACAAACTTTCAAAAAGAAGAAATCATTCTATGAGGGTAAGGTTACGCAATACATAAAGAAATCGGAGCGCAGAACAGAGCCGGTCTGTAAGCACTTTGGCGTTTGTGGTGGTTGTAAGTGGCAGCACATGGCATATGAGCATCAATTGCATTTCAAACAGAAAGAAGTCTCTGAAAATTTGAGACGTATAGGCCATTTAGAACTTCCGGAAATCACTCCTATTGCTGGTTCTAAAAACAAGTACCATTATCGCAATAAGATGGAGTTCAGTTTTTCGGCAAATAGATGGCTCACGCTGGATGAGATACAGAGCGACCGTGAAATCGAGAACAAAAACGCGCTGGGTTTCCATATTCCAGGGATGTGGGACAAGATCCTTCATCTGGATGAGTGCCATCTTCACCCTGAGATAGGTGAGCGTATTAGGCTGGGAGTTCACGCTTTCGCGAAAGCGGAAAACCTATCCTACTTCAACCCTAGAACTAAAGAGGGCATGCTACGCACCTTGATGTTACGTATGAGTTCCACGGGTGAAAACATGGTGGTTATCCAGTTTTTTGAAGACCGTACGGAGGATCGTGAAAAGCTACTGCAATATCTCAAAGATGAATTTCCTGAGATTACCTCTTTGCAATACATCATCAACGAGAAGGCAAACGACACTATCTACGATCAGGATGTCATACTCTTCCATGGCAGGGATCACATTTTTGAAGAGATGGAAGGACTTCAATTCAAGATAAGTGCAAAAAGCTTTTATCAAACTAATAGTTTGCAAGCGCATGAGCTTTATAAAATTACGAGGGATTTTGCAGGGTTGACAGGTGAAGAGCTGGTTTATGATTTATATACAGGGACAGGAACCATCGCCCAGTTTGTAGCCAAAAAAGCTAGAAAAGTCGTAGGAATAGAAGCTATTCCTGTCGCCATAGAAGATGCGATCAGCAACGCAGAACATAATGAAATAGACAACTGCACGTTTGTGGATGGAGATATGAGAAATGTTTTTACCGCTGATTTTATTGAAGAACACGGCACTCCTGATGTAATTATAACAGATCCACCTCGTGACGGTATGCACAAAGATGTCGTTGCAGAAATCTTGCGCCTTGAGACACCTCGAGTAGTTTATGTAAGCTGCAATAGTGCCACGCAGGCTCGTGATCTTGAGATTCTAGCAGAAAAATATGAAATAGAAAAAGTGCAACCTGTGGACATGTTTCCACAGACCCACCATGTAGAAAACGTGGTTTTACTGCAACTTAAAAGCTAGATTTGTGTCCAAATTGCCTTCACCCATTCTGATGAATAAATTACTGTTATTTACACTTTTTGTTTTACTCCTCGCCTCCAGCGGGTGTGAGCGAGATGATCTTTGTACACCAGATCAAGAAACCTCATCCAGAATGGTAATCGTGTTCAAGGACTTTTTGAGCCCGGACACGGTAAAACCGGTTGAAAATTTAAGAGTGAGAGTTCTGGGAGCTTCTGAATTTGCGCCATTGGATTTTGAAGGCAGCACCTCACTTGAAACGGCCGATACCGTTTATATTCCGCTACGAAATTTTGATGACCTAACCATTTATGACTTTGAGACCGACGGTGAGGAAGACGGGTTCAATATAGACCGGCTCAATTTTTCCTATACGAGAGAAGATGAATTTGTAAGCAGAGCCTGTGGTTTTAAGGTGAATTATAATGACCTAGAAGCAAATCGTCAGCAAGAAATTCCTAATCAACCTTGGATTTTTGACATTGAGGTTTTAGACAATACCGTTAACAATAGAAATGAAGTGCATGTTGAGATTTTTCACTAGTCTATTGATTGTATTGGGTGTTTGTATCTGTAGTGCTCAACAGGAGTCAGAGCAACCCGTTGACAGCTTACGCACTAAGAAAAAATACGGTTTGCGCCTGGGAATAGATGCAGCAAGTCTAGCTCGTACAGCGCTGGACGATCGGTATACCGGTTTTCAAATAATGGGAGATTATCGCTTTACAGATGACATATACTTTGCAGCAGAACTGGGTAATGAAAACTTTGATGAAAGTTACGAGCGCGTTGATTTTGAAACCAATGGTAGTTTCATAAAGGCAGGTATCGATTATAACTTTTATGACAACTGGCTAGAAATGGATAACATGATCTATGCAGGAGCAAGACTAGGTTATGCGAACATGAGCCAGACGTTAAAAAGATACAGCTACAATACGGACAACACCTACCTTCCATCACGAGATGTCTTTACCAATCAAGAAACTTCTGGATTAAGTGCGGTATGGTTTGAGCTACACGCCGGGATCAAAGTAGAGGTTTTAAACAACTTTTATCTTGTGGCAAACGTACAGTTACGCAGAATGATAACTGAAAGCACCCCAGAGGGCTTTGACAACCTATTTGTACCAGGATTCGGCAGGACTTATGACAATGGAAATGTGGGATCAGGTTATTCTTATGGTATCTTGTACCGTATTCCTCTCTATAAAAAGTAAATCAAAGATCAAATCAATCAGTTTATGGAACAACAAAGTTACTCAAACAACAATCCGTTCAATCAAAATGAATACAGACCCTGGGGAACTGGTGAGGATCAATTCTGTATGTTTCTTCACCTTTCCGTATTTGCTGGATACATAATACCTTTTGGTGGGATTGTTCTTCCATTAGTAATGTGGTTGACTCAGAGAGAGATGAGCACTAAGATTGACGCTCACGGTAAAATGGTTATCAATTTCATGATCTCGAGTTTCATCTATTGCATCATAGGTATAGTAACGGCGTGTTTCATTATTGGATATTTTATAATAATCGCTGTTGTGATATGCAGCGTAATTTTTTCGGTTATTGGAGCAGTAAGAGCTTCTGAAGGTAGGTTATATCAGTATCCGTTGACTATTCCTTTTATCCCATAGACCAATTGAAAGTATAAAGCAACAAAAAAAGGGCTGGTTTCACCAGCCCTTTTTTGCTATCTACTCTAAAAGAGATTATTCTTCCTCGTTGATGCTATTCAGCATATCGTTTTTATGAATGATATTATACCATTGAACAATTTTTTTGATATCACTGGCATACACGCGGTCGCGATCATATTCTGGGAGTACTTCCTCAAAGTAATTCTGAAGTTCTTCCTTACTCGATTTATGATTAATAGAAGCGCCGTTATCCTCCTTTTTAGCGATATTTTGAAAAACCTGTTTCAATGGCACCTCACCGGTCATGGTGTAGATGGAAATATCCTTCAAGACACTTACATTGTGATTCATACCTACGATGGAGATACGATCGTCAAGTAAAGATTTAACTACAAAACCGCTTTTGGCTTTTGTTTTTAGAACGTAAAGACCGGGTTTACCGGTAATGGAAAGAATGTTTTCCAAACTCATATTTTTCTTTTTAAGCGTGGCCAAATATAAGGTAAGACCGATAAGTTAAAGAATCTATCTACGACCTTTTAATTCTGGGAATTTCATGCGGTAATCCACTTTTACCTTTCCTTTAGAGATATTGTTCAACCGATTCTTGATCAAGCGTTTTTTCAAGCTAGTGAGGTGGTCGGTAAATAATATGCCCTCAATATGATCGTACTCATGTTGTATCACACGAGCTCTCAAACCATCATAGGTCTCAGTAAACTCATTGAAATGGTCGTCATAATATTTGATGGTAATTTTTTCATTTCTGAAAACATCCTCCCTCACGTTAGGTATGCTCAAACAACCCTCGTTAAAAGCCCACTCGTCACCTTCTTCTTCTAGTATGGTGGCGTTGATAAAAACCTTTTTGAATCCATCCAGCTCCTTTTGCTCCTTTTCAGTCAGGTCATCATCTTGTGAGAATGGCGTAGTATCTACAAGAAATAATCTTACGGGAAGTCCTATTTGTGGTGCGGCAAGACCCACACCAGATGCATCTTCCATGGTTTCCCACATGTTTTCAATCAACTCATCCAGCTTAGGATAATCTTGAGGGATTTCTTTGGCTTTTTTTCTCAAAACGGGATCTCCGTATGCGACTATAGGTAGGATCATTGGGGGTTTATTCAAATTCTTTTTCGGTCTAGATAACTCTGTAAAATTATGGTCGCGGCAATCTCGTCAACAAGTGCCTTATTGCGGCGTTGCTTTTTCTTCAAGCCACTATCGATCATGGTTTGGAACGCCATCTTTGAGGTGAATCGTTCATCGACTCTCTCTATCACAAGATTTGGGTATTTTAGTTGTAACGCTTTCGCGAAAGCGTCAATCACACTCCCCAGTTCACTAGCCGTGTAATCCATTTGCTTGGGTTCCCCTATAACGATAGTCTCAACATTTTCATTTAAAAGGTAATCTTCCAGAAATTTTTGAAGTTCTCTGGTAGGTACTGTTGTAAGACCAGATGCAATCATTTGCAGCTCGTCAGTCACGGCTATGCCGGTTCTTTTCTTACCGTAATCTATGGAAAGGATGCGCGCCATAAAGTGCGCAAAAATAAGAAATTCCAGCCGCTATTAGGTACTGATCTCTATTTGGGAACGCTATCAATTTATCAGAAAATTTTTCAATCACCTAACTATTCAAAAAATCTTCCCATTCTTTAAACTTCTCCTCGTCCATTACTTTTTCCATTTTCACCTGACCTCCTTTTTTCTTCTGGTGATCATTCCAATCTGAAAATCGAGACGGATCAATTTTATGAACCTCGACTCCTTTGAGAGCCTTTGATCTGGCGACTGAATAATTTTTATTGGCATTCTTTAAAGATGCATCAAGTGCATCAGCAAGGTCTTCTTCACTAGTACTCGTGTCTGTTCCCAGATACCAGATATGATGGAACTCACCATCTATTTGTTTGGCACAAACCGTAAATTCCTTGATCGTCGTATCAAATTTTTGCTGGAGCTCTGTAATAGCCGTCTCCATCTTCAAAACGGAAAGCTGGCTTCCCACCACATTGAGAAAGAATTTTGTGCGGCCTGTAATCTTGATTTCGGCACGTTCTTTATCAGTAAACTTTATAGTGTCACCTATCAAGTAACGCCAGGCACCTGCGACTGTGGAGATAATTAGAGCATAGTCTTTATCTTCTTCGACATCTGCAATTGTCAGGACGGGAGCGTGGTCTGAGATACTCCCATCTTGATTCACATAGTCTGGTTCAAAGGGAACAAACTCAAAATAGATACCGCTATCCGTAAGCAGCTGCATGGCATCTGTTTCAGGTCGTTGTTGCGCTGCGATAAAGCCTTCGCTCGCGAGATAGGTGTCTACTACGTGTACTTTTTTCGAGAACAACTTTTCAAAACTTGATCGGTACGGCTCAAAGGCTACACCTCCAGAGGTATACACTCTTAGATTAGGCCATATATCATGAATGGTTTCAAGATCGTTGTATTCAATCACCTTTTGAAGCATCAATTCCAGCCATGAAGGGATCCCACTTAGCATGCCTATGTCCCAGTTTCTGGCTTCTTCTGCGATGCGTTGCACGCGTTCATCCCAGTCTTCAATAGAGGATATCTCTTTACCCGGTCGGTAAAACGAGTCTAGGAATTCTGGAATGTTACTGGCAGATATCCCACTAATCTCCCCTATCGTGAATCCATCTTTCTCATCAAGATCGGTGGAGCTCCCTAAAGCTAATACTTCGCTTTCAAAAACTTCGTCTGGCAGATCAAAATGCGTCAAGGCACTGACTTGTCTGGTCCCAGCTGACTTGATCGCGTCGATCATCTCGTCAGTAACGGGAATGGTTTTGGATTTTTTGCCGGTCGTACCGCTGGAACGAGCGAGAAATTTGGGCAGGCCTGGCCAAGTAATGTCTGGTTTTCCCGTTTTCATTTGCTCCCACCATTCCTCGTTCATCTTGTGGTAATCGTGAAAGGGTACCGCTTTCGCGAAAGCGGACGCTGTATCATCGCTCTTCAGAACGGAATCAAAATCGTAATACCACCCAAAACTGGTATTCCTTGCCCGCTCTAACAGGTTTTTTAATACCTTTTCTTGTGCCTGGACATGATCTGTGGTGGTGGTGAACCGGTCGTGAATATTGAGTGCGGTCTTAACGAGTGGTCCCAGTAATGCCATTGTGGATTTTTGAGACTAAAGTAAATTCATACAACCAATTGAGTAGTTAAGAATGTGGTAAGAAGTCTGTTTACGGTTAGAGATTGATCTATTAATCACCTGTAAACAATCATACTTTTAAAAATAAATCAAAATCTTTCCGATGGGTAGATCGTTATAGCCTACCACTTCAACACCGCACTACCCCAAGTAAATCCACTACCGAAAGCTGCAAGAACTACCGTGTCGCCTTCTTTGATCTTTCCATCTTCCCAAGCTTCACAAAGCGCAATAGGTATGCTGGCTGCCGTGGTGTTTCCGTAGCGTTGAATATTGTTGTACACCTTATCATCAGAGAGCTGAAACTTCTTCTGGATGAATTGGGAAATACGCAAATTAGCTTGATGCGGGATCAACATATCAATGTCGCTGACCTGTAAGTTATTTGTTTGCAAACCTTCCATGATCACTTCAGAAAAACGTACCACCGCATTTTTAAATACAAACTGCCCGTTCATATAGGGATAATATGGAATATCCTCTTGCGGGTTCTCCTCAATGATTTCAGGGACCCAATGGTTAGTTGACGGGCCTTTAAGTGAAAGTTCCAGCGCATGCTTTCCCTCACTATGTAAATGCGTTGAGAGAATTCCCTGTTCGTCATTTTCTGATCTGGTGATTACCGCTGCTCCCGCTCCATCACCAAAGATTACCGTCACACCTCTACCTCGGGTAGAAAAGTCTAGACCACCACTATGGTTCTCAGACCCGATCACGAGCACGTTTTTATACATACCTGTTTTTATAAACTGGTCGGCTACGCTCAATCCGTAGATAAAGCCACTACATTGATTGCGCACATCCAGCGCGGGACAGGTATGGATGTCCATCAGATCCTGCACCTGCACGCCACAGCCAGGGAAATAGTAGTCTGGGGAGAGCGTTGCAAAAATAATTAGGTCTATGTCATCTTTTGAGATCTTTGCACGTTCCAGCGCCATCTCGGCAGCTTTCACTCCCATGGTCGCTGTAGTATCGTCTGTACCTTTATCAATATGCCTGCGCTCCTTGATACCCGTGCGTTCTTGAATCCACGCGTCATTTGTATCCATCACCTTGCTCAGATCGTCATTAGTCACGACATTTTCTGGCACATATTTTCCTACTCCTGCAATTTTTGAACGGTACATAATTTAATTTTGGTACATTCCCGCAAGATAACTTTCAACACTAGGTTTTTTGCGAGTTGTACCTCACTTTTAGTATGCATGCATAATATGTTATTCCCGAATCATTTTCCTGAGATTCCAGATGCACGGGTAGAATATCATGATGATTTTTACGCTTTCGCGAAAGCGGAACACCTTAAAAACACCCTACTCAAAGAAGTCCCCTGGCGACAGAATAAGATCAAGATATTTGGCAAGGAACACGATGAACCAAGACTTACTCAATTATATGGAGATGAGGGCATCCATTACGGCTACAGCGGTATCGACTTCAACGCCCTGCCATGGTCCGAGACGATGAGAAGTATCAAAGAAGACGTGGAAAAAGCGGCAGGAACGACATTCAATATCTGCTTAGTGAACTTATACCGTGACGGCAAGGACAGCAACGGCTGGCACGCAGACGACGAAAAGGAACTGGGAGAAAATCCTGTGATTGCCTCGGTCAGCTTGGGTCAGGAGCGTTTTTTTCATTTGCGACACAATAAGAACAAGGAATGGCGCTTCAAGTTCCCGCTGCACCATGGCAGTTTGCTGATCATGGCGGGTCAGACCCAGCACACCTACAAACATCAAATCGCCAAAACGGCTCGAGAAATTCAGCCAAGAATTAATCTGACTTTTAGGAAGGTGGTGATGTAATTAGCTTGCGTAGATCTATACTTCCCTCCTCTGGAGGGATCGAGTGAGGCCAAATTTTTACATTTAACTAACGGTAAGCTTGCGGTAATATTCCGACTTTTAAGGCATGGCAAAAGCAAAAGAACTATTAGAAGATCTGGACCAGCGATCCATAGACCGAATTATAGAAATGGCTTGGGAGGATCGTACGCCTTTTGGTGCGATTGAATTTCAATTTGGCGTGTCAGAAGCCGAGGTCATCAAAATTATGCGAGACCAGATGAAGGCGAGCAGTTTCAGAATGTGGCGAGAGCGGGTACAAGGTAGAAATACCAAACACCGAGCGAAAAGGGATCCAGAACTAGACCGATTCAAATGCAGTAGACAGCGCCATATCACTCATAACAAGATCAGTAAGAGGTAGTTTTGAGTTTATGAGTCTGTGAGCTAGTGAGGACTGAGGTTCTCGAAGTCCTGTATAGTATGGAGGTGCTAGGAGTTAAGAATTACGTAAAATCGGATTTTTGAAATTGGAATTCTAATTATTGAAAATCGACCTTATAGCCTTTTAGGCTCGATTCCAAACATAATCCGAGGACTGAGGCTCTCGAAGTCCCGTTTTTGAAGTATGAGCATAGAGCTAAAAGCTAAAAGCTAAGAAAATTAACAAACAGCACCCGAAGGTAATCTTGACCCTAATGCCTAATGCCTAATGCCTAATGCCTAATGCCTAATGCCTAATGCCTAATGCCTAATGCCTAAAATAAAAGAATTGGCACAAGCGTTGCTATCTTGCAGCAAAACCGTTTTAAGCAGATGAGGGCATTCTACTTTATCATCCTATTTTTTTCCATTAATTTTTCTTTTGCTCAGGATCCCTTTGGAAAAGAAATCCTTCAAAAATCCAATACCAAAAATCAAGAAATAAACATCACCAGTCAGGTTAAAGGTACACTCATGGTTCCCGAAACTGACCGTGCCGTTCCCTTAGTCATCTTCATTCCAGATCAAGGTGTGGTAGATCGCAACGGGAATGACATGAGATCCAAGCATTTTGCCTACAAACAACTCGCTGACTCACTTTTTGCTCACAATATCGCCACCTACCGATATGACAAGCGCACGTTTACCCAAGTAAAAAACAGAAGAGTTGATAATAATACAGTATTAGACGATTTTATTGACGATGCCAAAAAGGTAATTGCCGCATTTTCTAACGACCGCCGTTTTTCTAAAATCGTGGTACTCGGCCATGGGCAAGGATCGCTCGTGGGAATGCTCGCAGCAGGTGAAAACGTAGACCAATTTATAAGCGTGGCGGGAGCGGCAGATCCCATAGACCAAATTATAGTTGGACAAATTGCCCAGCAGCAACCAGGTCTAGATAAAGTAGCTAAAAAGACATTTGATAAAATGCGATCACAAGAGGGAGTTGTTGAAGATATACAGCCTGCTCTACAGAGTATTTTGCACCCCAGCGTGCAACCCTTTATTAAATCCTGGATGAAGTACGATCCTAAAGCTGTCATTTCTGGATGGTCTTTTCCTATTCTTATTCTTCACGGCTCTAAAGACCGTCAGATCGATGCTGCAAATGCTCAGCAATTAGCTGACTCTTCAAACAATGCTGAAGTCAAAATTATTGACGGAATGAATCATATCATGAAGCGCGTGGGTGATGACGAGATTTTGGCATCTAAAAGTTATGTCGATCCTGAATATAAACTGAATGACACACTTATCGAGACTATGATCCAGTTCATCCATAAATAGAACCTATGTTCTATGAAAAGTATGTTCTTCACCTTATTCTTTAACAGATTCCTTTGCTGAATCTTTATCGTATTTTGCAGCCTAAGATTTCTAAAGTCAGAAAATGGTTGCACTTCTATCGCTTATTCCAGAAACAGAAAAGTTTGTAGAACCGCCTTTGTTTACGCAAGACACAATTGTCTTTGGGATGCTTGCGGTTTGTCTGGCGCTAGTTTTTTACACTTCTTCCATCAAAGAAGGTTTTTGGTCTAAATTTTATAAATATGTGCCGGCCTTGTTGATGTGTTATCTCTTACCCAGTATTTTGAGTTCGCTGGGTGTCATAAGTGGTGAAGCCTGGAATGAAGTAAACGACGCTGGCGAGATAATTAAAAATAAATCCAACCTATACTTCATGGCCTCTAGGTATCTACTACCAGCAGCCCTTGTTTTAATGACACTTTCCATCGACCTAAAAGCTGTTTTTAACCTTGGCCCAAAAGCGTTGATCATGTTTTTAACGGGTACCGTAGGTATCGTAATCGGTGGTCCGTTGGCAATTTTGATTATTGGTACATTTTCACCTGAAACTGTAGGTGGCGAGGGGTATGACGCCGTGTGGCGTGGTCTTTCTACCTTGGCTGGAAGTTGGATAGGTGGCGGAGCCAATCAAACCGCCATGCTTGAGGTGTACCAGTTTAATCAAGCAAAATACGGTGGAATGGTCCTGGTTGATATCGTAGTCGCTAACATCTGGATGGCGATTTTGCTGTTAGGGATAGGAAAAGCAGCCAAAATCGACCGCTGGCTGGATGCAGATGCAAGTGCCATCGAACGATTGAAAGAGAAAGTTTCCTCTTATTCTGAGAGCATAAAAAGAGAAGCTACTTTCACAGATATCATGGTCATGCTGGGAATCGGTTTTGGGACTGTGAGTCTTGCTCATTTTCTGGGGGACTTCCTAGCAACTGAATTATCTACTATCACATCTATAAGCAACAATATTTATCTGAGTTTTTTAACGAGTTCCTTCTTTTGGTTAATTTCTATTTCAACAATTGTTGGAATAATCTTATCCTACACTCCACTTAAAAATTATGAAGGTGCTGGTGCCAGCCGTATCGGGAGCATTTTCATCTATATTCTTGTAGCAACGATAGGAATGAAAATGGATTTGAGCCAAATTGCTGAAAATCCTCTGCTGATTCTCGTTGGACTGGTGTGGATGGCGATTCACGCAGGCTTGTTGATTTTTGTAGCAAAATTGATCAAAGCTCCCTACTTTTTTCTTGCGGTGGGAAGTCAAGCCAATGTGGGTGGCGCAGCGAGCGCTCCAGTAGTCGCAGCAGAGTTTCACCCGTCCCTGACTACTGTGGGGGTTTTGCTGGCAGTTTTTGGTTATGTGGTGGGAACGGTAGGTGCCATAGCCTGCACAATAATGATGCAAGCTGTAGCTGCTAGCTAAAACTTAAAAGCTCCCAGCACCATTACAAATGGTGAATAAATTGTCTGAGTCAGTTATAGAATCTTCAACTGTTTTACAGCATATTTGCACCCCTTAAATGCATTATGAGAAATCTTATTTATATACTCGCAGCCTTAATCGTGATCTCTTGTGGAGATGAGTCTTCAGAAGTGGGAACGGTAACGATAAAAGGAAATATTGAAGGGCTTAAAGTAGGCAACGTATTATTGCAAAAAGTCGCTGATACCAGCTTAATAACCCTAGATTCAGTAGCGCTGGATGGCTCGTCTGAGTTCAAGCTTTCTGGGGCTCTTGAAGAACCTGAATTGATGTATTTACACCTCGATGTAAAAGATGGTGCCAAATATGATGATCGCATCGCATTTTTTGCTGAAGACACCGTTCTAACCTTCTCCTCTTCCCTAGAAAACTTTGACAAAGACTATACGCTTGAGGGATCTGAGAATCATGATATTTTAGTGGAATTCAACGTAAACAAAAAACGTCTTGATCAAGTGTATACAGAGCTTGTAAAGCGCAGTATTGAATTGGATAATCAAGAGGATCCAGTAGATCCAGCAGAACTCGATCAACTAGACGAGGATTACAATAAATACCTTAGAAAGAGAGTGCTATACGCAATCAACTTTGCACAGCGTTTTAAGGATAAAGAGGTTGCGCCGTACCTCTTAGTTTCTGAAGCGTTTGATGCTAATCCTGTCTTGCTGGACAGCGCCTATCAAATGATGCCAAAAAAAATTCAGACCAGCCGTTATGGAAAACAGCTGTCTGAATTAATAAAAAGTTCTAAGGAAAATTTATAAACTGTTGATCCTTTCGATCAGTTCGCCACCTTTCTGTTCCAGCTCCTCACGCACAGACTTCAAGTGAGCCCTACGGTTTTCAACTTTGCGATCATTGACCTTTGCGATAAGTTCATCAAATGTATCAATCGCATCGTCTATAACTTTTTCAGATTTCTGGTGGTCTTCTTTGGGGTGTGCCGCTTGATGAATCATCGCAGCCTCTATGATATCTCCTAACACATAGTTGATATCTTGTTTTAAATCTCTAATACTAGCCATAACTGTAAATTTCTGCAAAAATACGCTTTGCAGGCTAGATAGATATACTGTGTTTGAAAGTATCGACTGGATTATGTTGAGCACGCTTTCGCGAAAGCGTCATATCAATCACCCTTATACACCACAAAATTGCGCGGCGTCTCATAAAGTTTGATCTCAAGCTCAAAATGGTCTTCTAATTTTGCCTTGATGCGGTTGTAGATCACATAGGCAATATGTTCTGCGGTGGGAATCATGGTCGCAAACTCGGGAACTTCTTCATTGAGGTTTTTGTGATCCATATAATCTTCCACCTCATCTCTGATGATGTCTTTTAAGATTTTCAGATCGATAAGATAACCAGTCTCAGGATCCACTTCACCGGTCACTCCCACCTCAAGGTCATAATTGTGCCCATGAAAATGAGGGTTACTGCACTTACCGAAAACCTCTTCATTTTTTTCATTGCTCCAGTCCTTGCGGTACAAGCGGTGAGCAGCATTAAAGTGGGCTTTTCTGTAGGCAGTGAGTCTCATGAGATGTGATTGTAGTATTTATCAAAAATGATCTTGAACCATTCCGTATAGATGTCGGGATTTTGGGCGATATCTTTCTTTATATCGTCTGCGGTCATCCATTTATAGTCTGCTGCCTCCTCAGGATTCAATTGTGGTTCACCATTGAAGTTCCCCACCATCACGTGATCCAGCTCGTGTTCAGTAAGCCCGTTATCAAAAGGCGCGATATAAATAAAATTGAAAAGCTCCTTCAGATCAGTCGTAAAACCCATTTCTTCCTGCAATCTACGACGGCCTGCAGCGATGTTAGACTCTCCGTCGCGCTGGTGGCTACAGCAGGTATTAGTCCATAGTCCTGGACTATGGTATTTATCATGCGCGCGTTGCTGCAACATGATCTCGTTATTATCATTTATTACAAAAACTGAAAACGCCCTATGCAATAATGCCTTTTCATGCGCCTCAATCTTTTCCATAAGCCCGACCTTCTCGTCGTTCTCGTTTACCAGTATGACTTGCTCCACTATTCTAATTTGGACAGCTAAATTACAACACACAGCCAGCTGGGTTCTAAATGCCGTGTTAATTGAACATGAGAGCTACAAGCGATATGTTTTGGGCTATGCGTTTAGCCTTGCGATCTATAAATCAGTTTAGCTTTACTCGGCTTTATCTCGAGGTAAAATGATGAAATTTCGGCTTTCGCGCTGCGTCGTCGGCAAGCCTATGGCGACCGAGGGAAAGCGAGATCAAAATAACTATTATTAAATTTCTAGAATTTCAGCTTTTCATGTTTATCCCAAAGTCCCCAGTAGGCGCCCACGTCGCCTTCTGCGCCGGTTTTCCAACTCTCATCAAAACTGGAGAAGTAAAACATGGGGATTTTTTCCTCACGAGACCACTTTTGTGCATCAATGAAATACTTCATGGCGTTCTCCTCTGAAGCTCTCGCTCCTTTTAGCCCCCCACCCTCGCTAGGCCATCCACATTCTGTGATGATTACTGGCTTGCCAGAGGCGGCATGACTCGCTTGTCCGTGCATAGCTTTCATGTGGTTGAGAGAATGCTCGATGGGGCAACCCTCCCAGTACGGATAACAGTTGCTTAGTATCACGTCACTCGCTTCAACCAGTTCAGGGTGATCAGTAAATTCATAATAAGCATCAACATAACCAACAGGTATTTCTGGGCCTATGGCATCTTTAACCCTTTTTATGTAATCGAGAAGCTGTTCAAGAGTTAATTCCTTGCGATACAGCACCTCGTTGCCCACGGCTGCGATATTTACACATCCTTCTTTGGCAAGAGCTATCAATGCTTCAATTTCTTCCCTGTTTTTCTCTAGGTCGTCACTAAGCCACGCACCCACCAGATTTTTCAAACCATGACGTTTAGCTACTTTTGGAACAAATTCGTTACCCTCAATGCAAGAAAACGATCTAATCCATTTTGTATACGGTTTCAAAATTTTGATGCGTCTTTCCACCTGAGCTTCTGTTATGTTGTCTCCCGGCTCCTGACCATCTTCATACATACTGAAACAGATTCCATGCATACCGTTATCTAAAGTATTGCGCCACAACGTCCTAAGCTCGTCTGAAGCATATCTTTGTGGATTGATCCCTTGTTCTTCAAAATCTTTTGCGTCTTTAATGGTATATGAATGTCCTGGTCTGTATGACATGATGTTTTATATCTTTAGATAAACTTTAGTTCTTCATTTTCATCCCAAATCCCCCATCTACCGCCTAGTTCACCTTCCATACGCACTTTCCATGACTCATCAAATGATGAGAAATGAAAAATACAGATATCATTTTCTACTGCCCACTTCTGTGACTCAATAAAATATCTCATGGCGTTAACTCTCGATGGATGCGCATCTTGAACGACCTGTCCTTGACTGGGCCATCCAGTTTCTGCAATGACTACCTCTTTTCCATTTGCCACATCAGTTGCTATGGCAAACATCTGTCTCAAATGCAATAGGGAATCATCAATAGATAATCCTTCCCAAAACGGATAACAATTGGCTAAAATGACATCGCAGGCATCTACTAATGCTGGTCTTTTAAAATACTCGTAGTAGGTATCAACATATCCTACTTTAACGTTGAATCCTTTCAAGCTAGATTTAACTCGTTGAATGTACTCGAGCAACTCCTTCTCTAAAATGTCTCCTCGTAGCAACACCTCATTCCCTACGGCAACCACGTCAGCTTTACCTGATTTCGCCAGTTCAATCAATTTGGAGATTTCCTCTTCATTTCTCTCTCGATCCTCGCTGATCCATGCACCGACCAGGGTCTTGTTTCCATATTGCTTTGCAATTTGCGGGATAAGTTCATTGCCTTCAGTACATGAAAAAGATCTGATCCATTCTGCATAAGGCGTCACAAGATTCATCCTTCTTTTGACCTGCTCCGTTGAGAGTAGATCACCGACAGTCTGTCCTTTTACGTATGGACTAAAGGACAATCCTTTAATCCCTGCTTGAAGCTGCCGTGAGTAGATTTTTTGGATTTCTGAGAAATCCATCTGATTCCAATTGTAATCAATCTTATAATCAGGAAGATCAAATTTATCGGTAATTGATAATAAGTAACCAAAACCTTCTTGAGAGGTCAGCTCTTTTTTCTTTCCCTTACGACGATCAAGTTCAGTCCTGATCTCATTTGCCTTCTCTTCTGTAACTGAATATGTCCACATAACGATTATGGCGATTATCGTCCCAAAAATCGGGACGCCGGAGAAGAAAATACGCAATCCAGTCACAGCCTCCTCTGTCTGAACGGCTCCTGGAGTTGAATCAAAACCTACATAAGTCAGTATTAGTCCACTCAAACCTCCTGCAATGGCAAAACCAAATTTCACCATCCACCAGTAGATCGCTCCAAAGACTCCCTCACGTCTTTTTCCTGTATTCAATTCATCGAGATCGATGACATCTGCCGTCATGGACATCATTAGCGTGAAGAGACTTCCTATTCCAAACGAGAAAAAAGGGAGCGCAAAAATGAACATCCAGGGCTTGCCTGGGATGAATAGAAACCATAGCATGATGTATCCCACGACTGAAATGCCTTGCGAAATCAAAAATGCTCGTTTCTTTCCCAGCTTTTTTGACATCCACGCCACAGTAGGAATGACCGCAAAAGTGGTAATCAACGCGCCCAAACTCCCGAATAACGTAGGCCAAAATCCAGCATTTGCAGCAGCGGCATCACCATCAAACAAGTAATAGACAACTATAAAAAAGGAAAATGCCGCGACCGTATTAAAAGCGTTGAAGATGAAAAAGGTTGCAACACATAACTTTCTAAAGGGAACTGACCTAAACGCTTCCCGAAATCCATCTCGAATCTCTACTAAGCTTCCTCCAATATTACTTAATGTTAGAGGCTCATAATCTTTATCCAGCGTCGATTCACTTTTTATGAATATAGCCGGGACCATAGCTAATAGCATACAAATAACACCTACCCAAACTGCCAGGGAGCGAGTCGCAACATCTGCGGTTTCAAACCAGGTGGGATCATACATGACAACCCAAAACCAAGGTGCGATTACCCAAGCCCATTGCCCTATCCATTGCGCGACCGCCATAATGTTAGTACGCTCATGAAAGTCATCGCTCATCTCATATCCCATAGCCACGTACGGAACACTAAAAATGGTCAACCCCAGATAAAAGACAAATGACCATAGCATAAAGTAAGTGAAGTTGTAATCCAATCCGTTCTCACGGTATAATTGCCACATGATAATAAAGGCTGCCCCCATAATGATAGACCCGATAAAAACGTATTGACGGCGACGCCCCCATCGAGATTTGGTATTATCAGAGATAAAACCCATGATCGGATCGGTAAAAGAGTCAAAAATGCGAGGTAAAAAATAAATCAAGCTCCATTGCCAGCCTTCAAAGCCTAAGTCCTGAACGAGCACTACCATGAAGATTCCCAATGCTGCTGGAAACATCTGGTTGGCGAGCATTCCTAGACCAAACGCCACTTTCTGACCAAAGGGAACTTTGCCACTACCTGATTCTGTTACTGTCGCCATAGTATTATTTTTATCGCTTCACCGCAGGGATTTTAACCGTCTGCATCATTTTTTCGCTATTTCCATTGAACGTTTTTTTGACAGGTTTTCCATTACGCCCCAAGCCTTCAAAAATTCCATCCTCCACTCTGTCCCAAAGACCGTATTTTGCTTTTCCATCTACTGTGAAAAGACCAAAATGGTTCTCGCTACCATCAGGATTTCCAGCGTCTTTCCAAGGCTCATCAAAAGCTTCAAAAAAGAAACAAGACATGTTTTGAGCATCAGTCCAGTCACGCATGTGGTTGTAATATAAGGCTTGCTTATACTCGTCATTTGCTCTGGAACCGTTAGGCCCATAAAATCCTTTGGAATAACTCGCCCATCCCGTTTCTCCTATATGAATGGGTTTATCTACTCCTAGACTTTTCATATACGCTCTCACGCTGTCGGTTTGGTTTATCGCATAGCCTTTAGCACGCAACATGGCAGCCTGAACTTGTTCTTTTTTAGTCAAAGAGGTCTCTGAGGGCAACACTTTCCAGAACACGGGATTGTAATGGGTATCATGCATCGGATAGGTATGCACCGATAAATAATCGACAGCTTTAATTAAATCGTTCAATGCTTTTACATGGTACACACGATCACCTCCACCCCAGGAGGCAAAGTTATCTGAGCTGGTGATCCACAAATCTGCGGGTAAACTCCCATCCTTTTTCAGTTTCTGTAAATGATTTACCCACTTTAGGATCACATCTGGCTGGACATAGTAGCTTGCAGCCCATTTCACCATGGCTTCGTTTCCTACAGCGATGATCTTCACGATATCGGGATATTTGAGAGTTAGGGTCACAGCTCTTTTGATCTCATCTGCATTGTTGGGACTTTCCTGATTATGATCAGGAGTCATTTCCGTCCAGGCATTCAAGCAATCAATCCAGGCGCCCAGCATCACATACATCTCAAAACTTGGATTTTCTTCTTTCAGTTCTCTGATGGCTTCTAAAACGTTTGAGGCGTGAGCCAATTGAACGTTATAGGTACGTAAAACACGTATTCCCATCGCATGCATGATGAGCATGTCTTCTTTTAGTTGAGCTACTGTAGGTTGCTTGGTTCTCGTGTTCTGTCGGTAACCTCCATAGGAGATGGCGTGATACTCTTTATTCCCCAGAAATTCTGAGGCACTCAAGTTTCGTTTTAGTTCTGTCATTGATTTTGATTCTTCATTCTGACCAGCTGTTTTCTCCCGATCTTGTTTACAAGCAGTCAAGCTTAAGATTGCTGCGAGGCAAACAAATATGTTGAGCACAGATCTTCTCATTGCTCACCTTGATATTTCAATCCATAACCATATTCAAATAGCGGCTCGATGCTCTGATCCCAAATATTAGGACCGTACTCTTCGTTAAAATCCTTCACATATTTAGGCCAGGAATGGGGCAGTTTACCTGAAAAATCATATTTGCCGAAAAGTATTTCTGCTACGCCACCCCCCTCAGAACCGGGCAACCAAGCAGCAATAAAAGCGTCGGATTTGTTGATTTCAGGAGTTGTAACGAGTGGTCTCCCTGACACCAGTAAGATCACGATCGGGATGTTCTGCTTTTTGTAATAGGCTATGTAATCTTTATGCTTTCGCGAAAGCGAGATCTTATAATCTCCCTTGCCATTTCCCACATCACCCATAAATTCTGCATAGGGTGTTTCTCCCACGGCGATGATGGCAACATCGGCATCGGGATGGGATTGTGTGGCAGTTTTGTCATAAACAACTTCACCAGAAGCCATCTTTTTGATGCCGTCGAGTATTGTCGTTGAACCTTTATAGCTTTCAGTTGTTCCTTGCCAGTTGATACTCCAGCCACCGCTTTGCAGCCCGCTGTTATCGGCATGTTCTCCCACGACCACGATTTTTTTCAAATCGTTTTTGAATGGTAGGACTCCGTTGTTCTTGAGCAAGACCATGGATTCTCGCACCGCTTGTCGTGCTACATCCCGGTGCGATTTTGAGCCGACCTTCCGCAAAAGCGTCGTATCTGGAAACGGATTTTCAAAGAGTCCCAATCTGAATTTTTGCCTTAGAATCCTACGCACTGCATCATCGATACGCTCCATGCTCACGGAGTCTTTCTTGATTCCTCTTTTGATGCCCTCATGAAATATCGGCATATCGCCGTCCACCGCCATGAACATGTCTACACCAGCATTTACGACCTCGTTCCCGCCAAATCGTGAGTATCCCTTCCAGTCGGTTAGGATGATACCGTCAAATCCCATCTTATTTTTGAGCGTATCGGTAATCATGGCTTTGTTTGCGTGCATGGTCTTGCCATTGAGCGTATTGAAAGAAGCCATGACCGCACCCACACCTTCTTCTACAGCAGCTTTGTAAGGTGGCAACAGTCTCTTGCTGATTTCTTGCTCCGTCATGACGGTCTCACCGCCTTCTACTCCATTTAAAGTAGCTCCATCACCTATAAAATGCTTGGCGGTTGCCATTACGGTTTTTGGAGATTTCAGATCAGCGCCTTGATGTCCTCGGATTGAGGCTCTTGTAAGCTCTGTAGTCAGTTCCGTACTTTCAGAAAATGCCTCGTAAGTCCTGCCCCATTTCTCATTGAACGGAATCGCAACGCAGGGCGAAAACGTCCAATTAAATCCAGTAGCTTGGGTCTCGATGGCAGTAATCTCAGCAGCTTTTTTGACCAGATCTGCATTTCGGGTTGCTCCCATACCGATGTTGTGCGGAAAAATAGTTGCGCCGTCAAAAGTATTTTGTCCATGAACCGCATCGACTCCCAACAACAGCGGTATTCCCAATCTCGTCTGTAAGGCTCGCTTTTGAAGCTCGATGAATCGGTTTTGCCAGTCCATGACCGTCTTACCTGGATCACCACCTTGGGTATGAATGACAGAGCCAATGAACCTAGTAGTCACCAGACTGTCCGATTCCAGATCCCAGAAATGCCGTACCTGCGTCATTTGCCCGATCTTCTCATCGAGCGTCATGACGGCAAGCAAAGAGTCCACACGACTCTCGATAATCTCGGCTTCCGTGGGTTTCATTTGAGTTTTCTTATCATTTTTATCACCGCAGGAAACGAATAGAAAGGATAATATTCCCATCCACATTGCGGAGTAATTAACGCTTATGTTTTTGATCGCCATCAGCGTTTCACTTTTACTAGTACACGATCCACCTTGTTTTCTCTTTTGAAAATGCTAGAACTTGAAGATTCTGAAACAGCGAGTTCATCTTCAAATTGCTCCTCTGTTCCATCTTTGAAAACTACCTTGCCGCTTTCTTCATCAGCCAGCTCGTAGATGACGGGAACCTGACAATACGTAAAGGCAAGACCATCTTTAGGAATTTGCATCTCTCTCTTCTGATCTTGAAGGTCGTAGAATTCAAAAGTGCTTTGTTCCTTCAAAAATTCGTCTCGTCTCAACAATCGTGGATTGAACTTGATTTGCGCATCTTCTATGATCACGCCCAGCTCTCCAAATCGACTTAAAATATCCTCCTTCACCTGACCGGTCATGCCAGGTTGTTGCGCGCCCTTTCCACCTGGCGTATGTGAATAGGGATCTGTAGGAAAAGCACCGAACAGTTCTGGTGATTTATGAACACCTATACCTTCATTGATTTCGTAGTAATGCTCCAGCAGTCTACCTACGACCTCATCACTTTCATTATTTCTGATTGCTGACCAGCAGTTTTCTTGAACGGCAAGCAACAGCTTGCTTACCATGTGCCAATAGATCGAGCCAAGTCCCTCATAACCATAAAACGTCCCGGATCGGCCGGTGAATGCCTTGTGATTGAAATGTTCCTCAAAATCTGCGAGGAGCTGTTCTTTTTCGCGATCAACCAACTCACTATATTTCTCTGGCAACTCATTCAATGCCCGCTCAAGGCTATCAGCATTGTTGAATGTACCGTTGTAATGGTAACTGCCCAAAATGTCTTTTTCAATCACCTGGTTGTTGCCCACGGCTTCGAGCTGCTGTAAAAGGAGCGAATTCTGAACTTTTCCAGCATCTATATTATTCTTATTCGTGAAACGCGGCAGCTGCTTGTCTGGATATAAGACGTAGCTGTACTGATCAGGACGGAAGAGTGCACTCGCTTTCATGCTGTCAAGCACTTTTAAGGAATCAGTCGCATCGATAAATCCGCTTGAAAGCACCGCAACCTGTCCTTCCAGCATTTCTGGTAGGTAGCTCACAACTAACTCGTCTCCTTTAAATGTGATCAGGTTGTACGCGTGATACATCCCATCCTCACGCTGATTGGTTTGGGTCGATTGCTCCAAGTGTGATTTTGCATTTTGGAGCAACTCGGCAATTTCATGTTTACCTACTTTTTGTTTTTTACCTGAAAAACCTCGATCGTAGATGGCATCTCGGTAATCGCTTGCTGCTCGACCCAGTTGATCAGTAATTTCTTTACGCTCTTTGTTGTCTCGCTTTCGCGAAAGCGTAACCTCAAAACTACTGAGGGTATCACTTATAGAATGAAAAAATTGAGCCAGCTCTTCTGAGATTTCAAAATCAGTAACCTCAGATTTTTCCAGGATTTCTGCATAGAATCCAATGAATCTGCGCAGATAATAGAGCGTCACCATGGAGACTCCGTTCCCTACCAATGCGTTGTTTGCGTCGTTCCATTCTGGTCGCTGCGTGTTCATCCAGATACCTGCGTCTGGGATGAAGTTGGAGATTTTAGCCAGCAAGGTGGCCAGAATTTTCTCCATGAAATTTACGTGATACAGCGAGTTTTCGGAAGTTGTGAGCAACGCACCATCTGCTCCTATTTTATCGCGCTCCTCTCGTATTTGCCCGTCCAAGTTTTCATTGAAAACGATGGTGTCTTTAGAATCCTTTACGATCTCATTATATGACTTGATACGGTAGGGCACATTTGCGTAAACAAAGAGGTTTTGATTGAAAAAGCTCGCAAGCTTGCTCGGGTCGTGCTTCTCGATAATCTCCAGAAACTTGAGCAAATAAATGATTTGGTGATCTCCCCAGTAGCCAATGTACGACCACGGGTCGTCTGGCTCAACAGTTTCCCAATCAAAACCACCCTTTGTGACCCGATATGGATTATAACCGTCAAAGGTGGTGGCATTTAAAAACTTGAAGATCATCCCGTCGATAAACTCGGGATAGGAATAGGCTAGCGCCTCCCAATTTTGAAATATATCGCGCCAGTTCCCCTCATAATCTAGGATCTTAGAACCGTCTTCTTCATTGGTCAAATTGATGCTGAACTTGTTCCAAGGACGGCTGGGATCACCATGCCTGCGACTGAACTTGAGTGGCAAGTATTCAAGTGCAAGCCTTTTGAAGTCGGCGTCGTTATCTTTTGAAACTAAGTTCTGGAGCTGCTCGAGCGTGATCGTGTCGGACAGATTTGAGATAAACTCTGCTTTAGATTCGTAAACAGATTTGTTGGCGTTTTTCAGATAATCGCTAAAATCCTCTCTCTCGATCGTGTAATTGTCGTCAAAAATCCCACCACGCATGATATTAAATAACGTGTTCGAAAAATGCCTGGTATCCCGGAGTTTATCTGCCGTAAGCTGTCGCCCATCTGAAGCGCAATTGAGCTTGAGCAACTCTTCTGATCCTGTTTCTATGCTGTCCACAATCTTTTTCTCAAGATCATTTTCTTGAGCAATCCATTGCTTGATCTCGACCACTTCTGCCATGGATTGATTGACCTCTGCGACAAGAAGCCAAGAATCTTCATTTTGACCGTCAAGATCTAGTTCCAAATTCAGGAAATAAGCGCCTTTTTCTGCACGTATGTCCACCTCCTGCTCTACCGCGCCACCATTTCTAAAAGTATCCAGCTGTTTTGAGGACAGCAGCCATTTGGCATTCTTTCTGGTCGTCCAGACGGTCGAGCATTGCAGGGATTCACTAGGCTCAGCCCGATCTACGATGATGGCGCTCAAGGCGAAAATCCCTATTCCACTATCTTCCTCGAGTTCACATTTTTTATAGGCATCGACTAGATTGGAGCTGCGGTTTTGTAATTCTGAACCTACACCATAAGGAACGATATTTTGAATTCCGTCGAGCAAATTGATGCTTACGCTATCCTCGCTATCATTAATGATCTTTGATTTTTTGATGAAGCCATATTGTTCGCTGGTGTTCCACGCGTATTGAAAAGTCAATTTCAAATCGTGGTTGACTTCCTCAAAGACCACCTTATTCCCCAGCTGATTCTTATACAGATTACGTTCTGTTTTATAGGCTCCATTCATACGGTCGCTAAATGGTTCCCATAGATATAGCTTCCCATCCCTTGAAACCTGCATGATGGTCTTGCTTCCCGTAATATCAGCCGACTCGGTGATTTTATCATCGGTGTAATAAGGGAACAACGCCGATTCTGCATTTCTACGACCAGCGGTAAGACCACCGTTGCTTGAAATAAACATCCAATGGTCTGACTCGCTCACGATGCTCATGAAAAATGGGCGCATTGCATCGCTGTTGGATATCTTATAATAGTTCTCGTCTTCAAAGACCACCAGTTCTCCTTTGACCTCGGTGTCCTTTTTTGCTAGTGGTGCGTTTCCTATATAGATTTCTTTTTTCATTTTTCTTTTTTGGCGCTTAGCACTTAGCAGTCGGCTATTGGCGCTTAGCGGTTTGCTATTGGCTTTTTGCTATTCGTTATTCGATGTACCTTATTTCTTGATCGATATCTAAAATTGTGGTTTTCCAATCAATATTTTAGAGTAGTCCGACTGCCCTTCGACACCCTTCGGCGCCGCTCAGGGAACGAGCTCAGGGTGACAGTCATCTCGACACCTCAACTCTAAACTGTCATTCTACTGTTCTCCAAAGTCATCGTACTTTATACTTTGTACTTAATACTAAATCTTCCCTCTTTTTTCTTTTTTCTATCATCTAGCATCTCATCTCTCATTTCTAACTTCTCATCTCTCTAAAACTCAAATCTTCTCCCCCACCAGCTCCATCTCCAGTTCTTCCAGCGACCTGCCCTTGGTTTCGGGTAAAATCTTGATCATGCAGAAAAACCCGATCAATGCTATTGCTCCAAAAATGAAAAAGGTCAATGCATTGCCCAGATTTGCCAGCTCCCACGGGAAAACCAACTGTACTAACGAACTTATCAGCGAATTCACAAAAGCAATCACTCCTATGACGATACCGCGTACCTTGAGTGGATAAAGTTCTGAGAGCAACACCCACATCACGGGTCCCAGACTGAATGCAAAACAGGCAATGAATCCTAGTATTCCGATAAAGACAATATTGGCATCCATGGTGATCGCAGCCTGGAGCAGATCGCCGTCATTTGCGAGGTAGGCTTGGTTGCCCAGACGTGTCTTGAGTTCATTCTTGAATTCTACATCTGAAAGGAACACCTGATTCTGTATAGGTCGCAGGGCTTCCTTTTCAGCAAATTCAAAAGTGTCGATGGACTCCTGACTTAGTTTGTACTCTGCTCCATAAAAGCCATAAGCACAAAGAAGTAAGCTGACGGCGATTCCCGCAGTTCCAAACAGCAAAAGCGGTCGACGTCCCATCCTGTCGATCAATACCATTGCAAGAATCGTAAATACCACGGTCACGCAACTAAGTAAGACACTACTGGTAAAAGAGGCATCCGTTCCTATCCCGGTCTGTTCAAAAATGGAGGTGGCGTAGAAATAAACGGCATTGATTCCCGTGATCTGCTGTAGGATGGCTACCACGAGTCCTACGATTATGATAAATCGAAGTGATTTTCTGAAAAGGACTTTATAGGACACCTCGCTTTCGCCTTGAGCGGCATCGCCACCACTACTCATAGCAACCATTTCCTTTGCTCCAATCTCAGCACCGTGAATGGAGTTCAAGACGGAAGCTGCATCTTCTTCCCTTTTCTTGAGAAACAGCCATCGCGGACTTTTGGGAACCAGAAAAAGTGCAATAAAATAAATTACCGCTGGAATCATTTCCACGCCCAGCATGTAGCGCCACACGTTGCCATCATTAAGCGAAGTCTCTGGCGAGCCAAGCGCCTGGTTGAAGAAATAATTACTGAGAAAAGCGGCAAAAAAACCAAGAACGATATTGAGCTGCTGGATCGCGACCAGTTTACCACGGTCTTTGGTGGTCGAAACCTCCGCAATGTAAACAGGCGCTAGGACCAGAGCCGCGCCAAACGCGACTCCCCCTATCATCCTAGCTATATATAACATGTGATAATCTGCTGCCAGCGCGCTCGCAATTGCCGAGATCGCATAAAGTGCGGCAACGCCTATCAACACCTTTTTCCTACCCATCGCATCACTAAGCCGACCCGCAAGCAGCATCGCAAACATGGCAGCAAAGGATGGTGAACTCACCACCCAGCCCGATTGCGTTTCGGACAGGTTGAACTCTGGATTTGCGTAGTTCATCACTCCAGAGATGATCCCGGCGTCAAATCCAAACAGGAATCCGCCTAGGGAGACGACAAATGCAATAAGAATGAGTTTTTTGGACATGGGCAAGCGTATTGAAGGACAGGCGTTTAATTATGAATAAAACGGTCTATTCATAAACCCTTACGTAATCCACTTCCATAGTCTGTGGATATACCGTGTCTTCTCCTGGAGGTCCCACAAATGTTCCACCTACAGCGACATTCAAGATCATGAACATCCCGCGACCGTCATTGAAAACCCATTCTGAGCCCTCGTCCATGTCTTCTGGAGTAAGGGATTGATAAAGTACGTCGTCCACATAATAGTTGATGCGATTGGGACTCCACTCGATCCCAAAAACATGGAAATCGGTATCAAATCGGGAATTGGGCAGCTCGTAGGTCTTGGTAAGCGGATTGCCTGCAAAATTGCCCGGCATGTGTGCGCTCCCGTGAATTATCGTAGGCTCCTGACCGCGGTATTCCATAATGTCGATCTCGCCTACTTGTGGCCAGATCGCTCCATCGTCACTATTCCCCAAGAGCCAGAATGCGGGCCAGATACCACGTCCCCAGGGCAGCTTTATACGAGCCTCATACCTGCCGTAGTCCCTTTCAAAAAGGTCGCGGGTCAATATGCGCGCAGATGTGAAACGGGAACCCTGGAAGCTTTCTTCCCTAGCCGTAATCTTCAGCACGCCGTCTTCAACGATTACGTTCTCCGGACGATCTGTGTAGAACTGCTGTTCAAAATTTCCCCAGCCGTTAGTTCCCGTACCTAGATCATAGGTCCACTTTGTGGGATCGGGAGCTCCATTAGTATCAAACTCGTCAGCAAAGACCAGATTGTTGAGCGTGGTCACCTGCTGGGTTTCATCTTCATCGCAGGAGGCACCCATAATGGCGAGAACCGCGCCTACGATTATGTACTTTAATCTCTTCATCCTTTTCGAATTTTATTTTTTAATAACGATTTACCTGTCGTATCTATTTAAACTTTAGTGCGCTTTCCCTCGGTCGCCATAGGCTTGCCGACGGCGCAGCGCGAAAGCGAAATAAATACCGGATCACTAGCAAGTTTTATTGATCCAAGACCCGAATATCATCTGCATAATAAATGCTGCCGTCCCCTGCCTGGTTTACTATAAACTCGTTTATGAACACGACCCGCTGGTAGTTCAATCCAGGATTTCTTAATGACGTGAAATCAAATTCCAGCTCTGTCCACTCGTTTGCTACGGTCACATTTGCATCAACAGCGATCTGATTACCGCCACCGGCAGTCTCTAGGGCAAGTCTTATGGGAATATTGGCTTTGGGAGACCAAACTTTCATGCGCATGACCTGCGAACTTGAAAAATCTATGGGAGCTTGCAGGTCTATAAAAGTTCCAGCAAAAAACTGTGATCCCGCTGGCTTTAAAGTCTCGATCACTCGTGAAGAAGTATTGATTCCCGAGGGATCAGGATTGGTAATGATCGTACTCTGCGCACCCTCAAAAGTTGAAATGTTGTAGTTGAGCGTGGTAGATTCAAAACCTATGGGAAGAACGACCTGGGTATTTGCAGAATCATCCACGATGGGCGTGGGTTCTACTACTTCTCGGTAATAATAAATGTTGTCCACGAGAACATTGCTCACCGTAGCATCAGAAACAAATATGATCAAACCGATCTGATCACGATCCCCCAATCCGTTGAAATTACTAAGCGGTATGTCATAACTACCCCAGTCGTCTGATACCAGGTCAGAAGATGGGATGGTAAATGTCCCGGAAGTCTCATTGCCCCCTACGTCATTGATCAGTTCAACCCTAATAAAATCGCCGAGATTCACCATCTCCTGTACATTAAGATCTACATGAAAATGGGTCATTGCAGTAATATCCACACTAGGAACATTGAGAAACGTCCCGACGCCCACGAAATTAAAATCGGTATAATTGATAACTCGGTCACCATTGATGCTCAAGGGAGGAGCTCCGCCTTGGGTAGTTTGGAATGGCGCAAAAAATCCATTAAAATAATCAACAGGGACGTTCTGATAAGCTTCGCTAAAGATGGAGATTACGTTTTCCGGAGCACGATCGGGAACTGGTGCAGGATTGAAATCGCCCTGTGAAATAACAGAGAGGGAACCCTCTGCTTCTATGCCATTAATTGATGCTGTGATTACTGTCGGTACAGGATCGTTGTTAGTATCTAAAGGGCTTGCAGCTATCACTTGTACGATTCCATTGACATCTACAGTCGCAACGCTAGGATTACTGCTGGTAAACGTATAATATGCCGGAGCTGGACTCACGGTCACATCACCATTAGTGGCGGTATTCCAGGTTTGCTGCAGACCCGTGACCTGAAATTGAGAACCTATGAAGCCCTGGCGGCTCTCATCGACTCCATTAAAAATAGCGGCTCTGGGCTGGGCGATGGTTCCGAGATTTTCAAACTGGATGTTATCAATAAAAAGGTCGTAGCCAAATCCTCCCGTGCTTTCAGAACCCGCAGCAAAAACAAACAATCCCCTCTCTTGAGTCAAAACGCTCGGATCTGGAATGGGGATAATGTATTTTCTCCAGTTTGTAGAAAGGCGGATCCCATTTCTAACGACTCTGAATTGAGAACCTTCAAAATCATCACCAAAGCCTACCTCACCCACGGTAGCCGTCGTAGATCCCTTTGCCCAAAAGGTGAGCGCATCATAACCAGTCAAATTACGACCAGCACCTCGATCTCTAAAAACACCACCTATGAAACCACCGTCTGGATCGTCAGGTGCGGGAACGGAGATCTTGAGTGCTTCTGTACCTTCAAAGACATCTGTAGTTGTTGTATTGAATCCAAATGGATTTGCACCGTCAGCAGGACCAAATGATTCAAAAAATTCATCGGTCAAGCCTACGGGACCATCGATATAAACCTCTGGGTTCGTTGGAAAAGTCGCCTCTACGGCATCGTCTGAAATCTCGCGCTCACAGGAATTGGTCAAAAAAAGTAACCCCAGAGCGGCAACTCCATATTTTATGTTATTTATATTTTTCATCATCAAGCTTTTTTAGTTTCCAATATTGATATGGACATAAGTTCTGATCTCCCACTCAGAGCCGTTTGGGAAACCAACCGGACTGATAATTGGGCTGGTTGCAAATTCTTCGGTTTCGTTAGGTGCAAACCTGGGAGAGAATTGATCTAACGATCGCCACATTCCTCGTATGCCTACCTGTGTATCTGGCAAAATGTACCAATCGGGCTTGCCCAAAGTTGTAGATATATCAAGCATCAACTGGGTCGGGAACGTCAGGTTGAAATCCCTGTGGTAATCATAAGGTCCCCAGTCGTTGATCTTTACGTGAGACATGACCTTGATCTTTTTGTAGAGCATCCTCAAATCTGCTCCAAAACGATTGATGACGCGCTCGCTATCACCATTTGCCTGGCCGTTTCCATAGTAGAAGTTCCCAATAATTCCCCACTCGGGAGTGAGTTTTGAGACCATTCTCAAATTAGCTTCATAGAGATCTTCCGCAGGAACCGATTGGGTAAAGCGTAAAAACGTACGGTCTGGATTAAATCCTATGTGACCATCCATGGTAGTGGGCAAGTGGCGGTACACAAAGCCCAGACTCGCCGCAAACTTTGCATCTTCCTTGCGGTCGCTGTCCCAGTCATACATCCATGTTCCCGGTGTGGGGTCGAAAGTGATCAATAGTTCACCAGCGGTTGTTTCTCGGTTACCGTCACGAACGACAAATGGATCATCGATGAAGTTTCTCAGCTGCCCAGGTCCATCCACGTCATTAGGTATCGCCTCAATGAGCGGTTCCTGATATAGGAAATTAGGCGCTATCTGAAACTTCCCGATATTATAGGTAAATCCTGCAAGGATATTTGCCATGTTACTACTTCCTGAATCTTTGAGTCGCCATCCCGTAAAAGTCTGTGTCTGGTCTGCGCCGCCGTTTGCTACAAGTCCCATATAGGAACTCTGAGCATAAGCATTAAAGCGACCTCCTGCGTAGGTGATCTTTCCTTTTGCTCCCCAATTATCAGAAGACTGTATAAAATCATCGACAACAATATCTCCCTGATCAGTTTCTCTAATGTCTTGATAACCTAGACCATTCAAAGGACTACCTCCCCAGATTCCACCAGCCATAAAGGTGAACTTGCCCAGCTCGCGCTCAATGGCAAGTGTCGCTCGCTCAATTGGAAATGGCGGGATGATACCTGCTCTGGCTCGTCCTGGGTCTATGATCCTTTCGCCGTCTTCATCTTTTTCAATTTGCTGTTCCACATCTCGGTTATAAATACCAGTAATATTCCATCGCCCGAATTTGCGGCCGTATTTGAATAACATGGTAGGGTTTGCTCCCCACCAGAGTTGAGGACCATAAGCTGCCTTGAAACCCTCCAATGCTTTCTTACCATCAAACTCCAATCCCAGAATCTCACCTCCATAAATATCGAGGTTGGGACCGTAATTTGCTTCTGGATAGAGACCAAAAACGTCTCCCTCATAACCCCAATGATAATGACCGGTTCGGTAGAATCCGCGCACGTCAAAGTCCTTGGCGTTCCATTCGTATTCTGCCTGATAGACGTTTAAGCGATTGACATCATCAAATTGAATCTCACCATTGTTCTCATCTAGAGCTCTTACCTGGCGACCTCGGTTTTCATAGAAAATTTCATTGATAGGATTTTCAGCGACGTTTCCTAGGATATTAAAGGTTACCTCAGCGCGCATATTGCTTGCGGGATTTCCTTCTACTCCCACAAAGTAGGACTGCATGTGATCAAATCCTAGGGCATTTGGGAATTCTTCAGTATCTGGATCGTCCACTTCAGGAGTACTAATAAGTGATCCACCCGTGTTAAAGGTGGTGAATTCTGCTCTTAACGTGCTCAACCTTATACCTGTAGCACTCCCGCCACCTCCTGTAGCCAGAGCTTTATCACCACGAGCACGTAACACGGCATCCATAATTTCGACATCATTCAAACCTTCCAGTACTGAAACCGCATTAGATCCTTCAGCATAAGGGTTGATACCATGTACTTGTTTTAGGGCATAATAAGCTGCTCTAGGGTATAAAGTATATAAACCTCTTGCGTTTGTAGGTCCTTTTGCACAGATACCAAACCACTCCTCGTTCATGTTGTTTTCTCCTGGAGCGAGATCCCTGGAATATCCACCACTTGCCCACGAGGCCTCTGTGTTATGGATAAAGAGATCTTCTGTCTGGCCACGTTTCCACCAGCCATCACTAAATTGGAATGTAAATCCACCCAAAGAGTTACCGGAAAGTCCTAAACCTGCCGCATTCATGTAAATTTCCTTCCAGTTCCCCAGCATGTAATAAGCCTGGCTGTACTGGTCCTCTTGCATCTCGATGGCATTGAAGGCATCTGCACCAAATTCTGAAAACATGATAGGTTTTCCCAACTCCTTTTTTACTCGTGAAAATGCATCGCCAAACGAAACACCTCGATACATATTAGTTGCGTAGATATCAATATCAGGTGCCTCTTCCTTGACCAGATCGAGATACAATAAATCGCCATTACATATCGCGATAGGATGATTAGCATCCATTGACTTCATTTCAAGTACGGCATCGTTCATGAGCTTGTACATAGCCCTTGCACGTTTCCTAATGGTCGAGCTCTCGCTGTCTATGGGGATATCTTCAGTTTCTGCACCACCCCATGAAAGTCCATAATTATTCTCGTTACCTAACATATACATAAGGAGGCCTGGCGTGTCCTTATAGTCACTAACCATATCTTGAGCGACTTTCATCAGGTACTTTTGAACTCTTGGATCACTATATTCAGTATTTGCGATCCAAGCACCATCTATGGTTAATCCATAACGACCAAAGCTATCGTTCAGCATGGTGTAAATTCCGTAATTCTCATAGATGTAGGTGATCCATTTAGGCTGTATACCTGCATAAACACGTATGGTGTTGACCCCCATATTTTTGAGAAGACCCATTTCTGCATCCAGAGCTGCTTTGATCAAGTCCTCAGGTTGCTCCCATAAACTGTAGCTGTAATTAGTACCTATGGGTACGTAGTCCCAGTTCATACCGTTGATCATGAAATCAACGCCATCAACTTTTAAACGAAAACCATCACCGGAATTGTCCACCCTAACCTGGTTGGACTGAGCCATCACACATGTAGCACACAGACTAAGTAAAAAAGTCAAGATTTTTTTCATAAGTTGCAATTTAGTCACTATTACGATGTAGTAAAATGGGTTTTCGCTTTCGCGAAAGCGAGATTCGCTACTACAAAACTTTGTATTACCAATGTTACGAATACTCAAATGAGACTATAGCAAAAAAGCTCTATCAATATTGCAACATTGGGAATAAAACTTAGTGCAAGCTATACATCTATTATTCAAACAGACTGTTTACCAAAGTTTTAACACCTTCTAAAAATAAGATTAAAGCAAACGAAATCAAAACAAGTTTTCAAAAAAAGCAGCTTTGTTGAGGTGTTGATGAGTCGATAGTATCAAAGTTTGAACCTTTACACGCTCATTATATAATCACTGAGGTTCACTTCCTTTTCTAAATCCATCTTTTTGCGTAAACGATATCGTTTAATTTCAACACTGCGAGGAGAAATATGTAACAAAGGAGCAATCTCTTTTGAGCTGAGGTTGAGCCTCAGATAAACACATAATCGTAGATCACCAGGTGTAAGACTAGGGTGCTTTGCCTTAATTTTCTTAAAAAAATCCTTGTCTGCGTTATTGAAGGCCTCCTCAAAAGAAATCCAGTCCTTCTTACTCGTTAGGTTTTTCTTGACCATCTTGCGCAATTCTCTTGCTGGCGCAGAGTCTGGTAATTTTTGGGCGATGGCTTGAACCTCGTTCAGCAATTCGTTTTTACGTATCGTGCTCATGGTGGCAACCGCAAGTTCCTTGCTACGGAACTCGTTTTCTGTCTTAAGCTTTTCATTGCGCATCTGGATCAACTCGTTTTCTGTTTGCAGGCTCATCACTTCCAGTTCTTTTTGATGCCTTGCAATCGCTCGGTTCTTCTGTCTCTTATAATACCATTTATAAGTAAAATGGATTCCATAACCGATCGCAAATAAAGCCAATACATAAAAGATAATAGCCGCGGTCGTAAAATAGAAAGGCTTGAGGATTTCAAATTTGATCGAGGCATTTCCAGCCGAGCTTGCAGAATCCAGCTTGGACCTGACCTGAAATTCATAAATACCATGATCTAAATTGTTCAATAAAGTTGTGGAATCAGAACTCCACTCACTCCAAGGTAAATTATTGAGCCTAAACTGGTACAATACTGGACTAAGCGGGTCGTAACTACGTGAACTATAATCAATTTGAAGGTTGTTCTGATTATACGGAAACTCGATGGATTCACCACCAAACTGATTGATTACCTGCAAAGTATTTGAGTTTTTCAGTCGATCGATTTTGATGTCTGGTATTTTCTCTTCTAAGATGTTAGTATCTAATATCAAGTATCCATAGGTAGTGCCCACGAGATAACGATTTTGACCTAGATATGATATGTTTTCATATCCCGTCATATCTTCTCTCGCATCTTTGTTGAGGTTGAAGGCGGTAATAGCATAATCCCCATTGATGTTATCCAGCGAGGTTTTATAGAGTGCCTTATTTGTAAAAAACCATAAAGCACCATCAGTCGTCACCTCCATTCTCGAACTTTCATAACCTCCCTCGTTAAAGATCTCAGTCAAGCTCTGGGAGATCTTGAATTCTTTCAAATCTTTATCATACTTGAAAATGTTGTTACCATTAGAAAAAAGAACATTTCCTGAAAATTTAACAAGGTCAGAAGTATTGTCTAATTTCAAATCCTCAAACTTTATCAGGTCGATCACTCTGTTGCTGCCTTCTTCAATTTTAAATTTAAAGACGCCTTTATACTCATGGCTCACAAAGACCTCATCACCGACTACAGTAAAATCCTTTGAGCTGATGTCAAAGCCTTTAAGCTTTTCAAATTCCAAATTTTCGTTATTCAAGGGTGATCGATAGATACCATCGTAACAACCTAGTAGAAATACTTGCTTATTCCGATCGTAAAAAGAATCCCACACCCCAGATTTCTTAAATATAAAACGAGCCTCGTTGTTGTCTAGGACAAACAACCCACGATCATGATGACCATAGAGACGCCCATTAATATTTGACAACTTCCATACCTGACCTGAAGTATTAGGAATCTGCTTAAACATTTTACTGTAACCGTCCCAAATGAAAAGGCCCTGATTTGTTCCAAGGTAACGATCTGGCCCTAGGTCAAGCGAGCTATAGACTGTGCCCAGTTTTCCTATTTGATCTACGTATCGTGAGATGGAAGAGTCGAGCTCCACAAAAGATATCCCATTGTCAAGTCCCAGCCATAATTCACCATCATTGTAGAATATTGATAATACCGTATTGTTCTCAAGACCTTTTTCCCTATTGATCTCAAAAATTTTATCACCGTTCAAATGTGTTCTGATCACGCCGTTTTGAATTGTTCCCATGACTAGGGTTTCTGAATCAGATAGAAATACGGCGTTATAAATCTGGATGTTTTTATCACTCAACATGACAGGATCTGAAAGCCCATGTTCAGAAAATCTAACTAACCCGCCGTTTTTGAAGAGGGCATACTGATCACCCTCATGTTCAAACATTTCGATAAGATAACGGCTTTTAAACTCCTCAGAGCCGTCAACCAAAATTCCTGATCTGTTCGAAATTCTGAACAAGCCCTCATCAATGACTTGATAATAGAAATCAGATCCCAATCTGAAAAAATTCCAGATATTATCCTCTCGAGTCAATAGGTCGACACTTCCATTTTCAGTATTATAGGAATAAATTCCAGATAAAGATTGAAACAACACATAATTGTCCAAGGCGTAAATCTGCCAGAATTGTTCGTCCTCCTGCAGAACATCCTGTATCTGAGTAGCTAATGAGGTGTAAGATAAAATACCCTGAGAATCCTCTTGCCAAAAGCCAAAATCCATGTAGCATCCCGTGTAGATGCGATCTTCATTGCTGAATACGGAACGGGTGATGCTTTTATTGGGCATTGTGAAGAGTTCCCAGCGTGCACCATTATACTTAAGCAGTCCTTTTTCATTAGCAAAATACATATTGCCCTGTGCGTCTCTGGTTACGCCCCAGTTTTGATTTCCTGCCTCGTAGGTCGAGGGCGTAAAATTTTGAAAGGGGGGTAATTCCTGCGCGATAAAGCTGAACGGAAACAATATGAACATCAATCGATGTAGTAGAGGGCGCATGCAGTAATAATTTTATCAAATGTAAGGCATAAAAACCTTTACATCAGATAACATCAATACCGACTCTTGAGTATAAAAAATTAAATACCAGTCAATTAATAAAATATTAATGGAGTTACATACTCAACATTACTGATTAAAAGAGCGTAATTTTATTGCAGTCAAAACTTTCTTAGTGTATAGCGGGAAATCTGCGTTTTGAATCCAATTGTAGTAACCTGGTTCGTTTTCGAGCACATCTACAACGCGCTTACCTTTATGTTTTCCAAAGTTGAAACACTCTTCACCCTTGTCATTAAACGCAAGCATACCTGCAAAATCTACGGGCTTTCTTCTGGCAGAGAATTCTGCGAGAGCTTTCATATCGTTCTCGAGTTCAGGATAGCGTTCTAACTGTCCCTTGAGAACTTCATAGGTTGCCACGGTATCTGCCTCTGCACTATGAGCATCAGTAAGCTCTTTATCGCAATAGAATTTGTAGGCTGCTACGAGAGTGCGCTGTTCCATTTTATGGAAGATATTTTGAACATCAATAGCGTATCTGTTCCCCATCTCAAAATCTACCTCAGCCCGCAACATTTCTTCTGCAAGTAATGGAATATCAAAACGGTTTGAATTGAAACCGGCAAGATCTGAATCCTTGATGATTTCATTGATACGGTGAGCCAGTTCCTTAAAAGTAGGCTCATCTTTTACCATCTCATCTGTTATCCCATGGACCGCCGTAGTTTCAGCAGGTATTGGAACTGTGGGATTCACTCTATAAGTATAAGTCTTCTCTGCTCCATCTGGGTGCACCTTATGAATGGAAATTTCCACGATGCGGTCTTTGGAAATGTTAGTACCCGTTGTTTCAAGGTCAAAAAAACAAATAGGACGTCTAAGATTCAATTTCATAATACAGCAATTTGTGGATTGTAAGTTTATTTGGCGGCAAATCTAAGGATCAAAATGCCATTTGAACCTCAAAGCTCTTAAAGCTTATCAATGCTCATAGCTCATTCTATGAGCATCCAGCTTGATGAAAATAAACAACAATGCCGTAAAGCCGAATAGACCACTACCTCCATAACTCATAAACGGTAACGGAATCCCCACGGTAGGCAGTAAACCGATCACCATCCCTATATTCACAAACACGTGCAAGAAGAAGATCCCAGCCACACAATATCCATAAATACGTGCAAATTGATTGCGCTGCCGTTCTGCCATCACGAGTACCCTCACGATCAGTCCCAAAAACAAGAGTACCACAATGCTGGTACCTAGAAAGCCCCACTCCTCGCCTATGGCGCTGAAAATAAAATCTGTTTCCTGCTCGGGCACAAATCCACCCTGAGTTTGCGTACCCTGAAGCCAGCCTCTACCCGTCCAGCCGCCGTTTCCTATGGCAACTTTACTCTGGGCAATGTTATAACCTATACCCGCATCGTCCTCTACTTTCCCGAGTACGATATTGATGCGATTGCGATGGCGATCTTCCAGTACATTTTCAAAAATCGGATTAATGGAAAGGGCAAATCCCAAAGCGATGATGGCCACTATGATGTATAATAATGGTCTTGGTTTAGGAAGGCGTTTTTTGTGTCTTCGCTTTCGCGAAAGCGTAAACATCACACCCACCGCTACTAGAATTAAAACACACACAACCGCGATGGGCAGCAATAAGGCCATGAGAAAAATTCCTAGCGCAACAACGATTAAACTCAGATACCAAAGCGACAATCCCTCACGATACAAGGCGAAGAAAAACGCGCCATAAACTAAGGCGCTTCCTGGATCTGGCTGTGGGACAATTATGATTGCAGGAAGTAGTATGATGCCTCCCACGATGAGCAGATCCCTGAGGTTATTCAGGTTGACCTCCAGCTGGCTCAGGTATTTTGCCACGGCAAGTGAGGTCGCCATTTTTGCAAACTCGCTGGGCTGTAAGGTGAAAGAACCTATGGCGTACCAGCTTTTTGCTCCGTTTACTTCTTTCCCAAAAATGAACAAACCTATCAAGCTAATTATAGACACCAGATAGATCACGCTGGCAAATCGTTCATAGAACTTAGGCTCTATCGCAAGTAAGATGACTGCCATGAAAAGCGATACGCCTATGAACAAGGCCTGTTTCCCATATAGTTCTGAAAGATCAAAAATGGAGGAATATTCTAATGTAGGAGTTGCGCTGTAAATGGCTACCCAACCCGCAGATATAAGTGCCAGGTATAATATAATCGTGGTAAAATCGTAATACGCTCTATCGCCCGTAGCCATAACGACGCCTTATTTCTGCTGGTGGTATACTTAATGAATCTTCAGGGGTGATCTTCCCCTGATCTACGGCTGGATTAATAGAAAACTCCTTTCCACTATGAGGTTTTGCATATTCATGTTCCAAACTGTAGTTAAGTATATAGTCCTCCAGATCTGTGCGGGTGATCTCTGCTTTGAGGTATTTTTCAATCATGAGGCTGGCGATCTTTGCCGCATAACGTGAACCCCAGTATCCGTTTTCAATGAATACGGTAAGAGCGATTTTAGGATCATCTTTAGGAGCGAAGGCAACAAAAACAGAATGGTCAGTCAACTGAGTCTTTTTACCATCAATTTTCACGAAATTCTCTACCGTACCGGTTTTACCGCATATCTCGATTTCAGGAACCTGAACCCACTTTGCCGTACCGCTTTTGTACACCTCATTCATTCCTTCTATGACCGGCTCAAAATGTTTTGAGTCAATGGTGGTATGCCGTTTTTCAGTAAACTTTGGGTCGTCAATGGGTTTACCGTCTATCTTCTTAATGATATGTGGAGTATAGTAATACCCACGATTTGCAATCGTGGCCGTCATGTTTGCCATTTGGATAGGTGTAAGATAAACCTCGCCCTGACCTATTCCATTTGAAATTGTGGCAGGGGCATACCATTGATATTTATAGCTACGGTCGTAATAATCGCCGTCTGGGATAAGTCCAGGCTGTCCTACGGGAAGATCATACCCCAAGAAATCACCAAGGCCAAAACTGGTGACATGGTCATGCCAAGTGTCCATGCCGTCTTCTGGAGTACTGCCTTTTTCAATAATACGCCTATAAACCTGAGCAAAGTAAGAATTACAACTTTCTGCAATACCCTTTCTCATGGCGACTGGTGAAGCGTGATGGTGACATCTCAATTTTCTCGCACCACCATAGTTATAACCTAAATGACAACTAAATCGTTCTTGGGGTGAGACAATTCCCTCTTGCAAGCCCACTAGGGCATTAATCACTTTAAACGGTGATCCGGGAGCATACTGACCTTGTAGAACTCGATTTACCGTAGGCTTTCTAATAGTGTCCCTGATGATCGCATTAATATTCTTGCTACGGTCACGACCCATGAGAATTTTAGGATCATAGTTAGGTGCCGTAACCAGGCTCAATATTTCACCCGTTTTGGGCTCTATAGCTATGATACCTCCTCGCTTGTTAGTCATGAGCATCTCCCCATACTTCTGGAGTTCCGCATCTAAGGTGACGGTCAGGTCAGCACCGTTTACAGGAATGGTGTCGTTAGTTCCATTTTTATAGGGCTCAATAACCCGCCCGAAGTGATCTTTCAAATATTTTTTGACTCCCTTGCGACCACGTAGAACTTCTTCGTACTGTTTTTCAATTCCACTTTTGCCCTCGAGATCTCCTAGGCTGTAATAAGGATCGGTTTCTACTTTAGTTTTACTTGCCTCACGTATATAACCTAATACACTTGCGCTGTGGTTCACCTGATAACTGCGCAATGTTCTACGCTGAATATAGAATCCAGGAAATTTTCTAAGTTTCTCTTGAAGTGGGGCGTATTCTTCTTGCGTAAGTTGGGGAATGATGACACTACCTTTTCTATAACTCCAGTTCTTTGCTTTTTCAAGCTCTTTGATCAAGTGGGATTTCTCGATTTTGAGCAATCGGCACAATTCCAACGTATCAAGACTTCTAATCTCTCTAGGTATGGCCATGACGTCATAAGCAACTTGATTAGCAACCATGAGTTTACCGTTACGATCATAAATAAAACCACGTTCTGGATAATCAAAAACAGTTTTTACGGAATTAGCTTCAGCTTTTCTTTTCAAGTCTTCATCTACAATTTGCAAATAAAACAACCTGGACAGGAAAACGATTCCCGTCACGATGATTACGATAAGAAATAGGAGTTTCTTCACGATCTCTTTTTAGGTTTTATGAGCATTATTGTACCAAGGGAAATCACAAACGATGTCATCCCTACCAGCAACGCCATTTTTAAAGTGATCATTATCTGAAAGATGTTAAAAATTACCAGCAGATAATATACCAAATGATGGATCAACACAGACAGAGTCAATAGCAAAATTATTCGATTCAAAGGACTACGAGTGATTTTCAAATTTTGAAGCTTGTAGCTTTCGCCATATACCAGTCCCAATAAAAAATTACGAGAAAAAGCAAGGGTCAAACAAGCTGCTGCATGCGCTCCACCAGTATCATGAAAAGTATCTAAAATCCACCCATAAAAAAAAGCAATTAATAGATAAGGCGCTAATTTGATTCGTATAGGTACTAGTAAAACAAACAAAAAGTAAACCATGGGACTGATAAACCCAAAAAAATGAATCTGATCCAAAATAAATATTTGTACCAGCATCAGGATAAAAAACCGAGCTATAGTATGATACCAAGATTTATTCATTCAACCCGAGTGTATCCATTACTTGGATCGCCTCTCGATCCCTTTTTCTTACTACATAAGCATGGCCTAAATCAGTCATATCGTTACTCAGACGTACTTTGATATCGTAACGTCCCGTATTACCCAAAAGTTCAGCGCTTTTGATTGTACCGATCAAAATTCCTGGGGGAAAGATGGTGGACAGATTTCCAGTAACTACAGAGTCGCCCTTTTGCACCCGGGCGAGTCTGGGCACATCTTCTAAGTTTACTATATAAGGGTCTTCCCCATCCCATTTCAAGGAACCGATAGTCGATGTATTTTTGATCGATGCACTTATGGACAGCTGTGTGTTTAAAATAGAAACTACCCTAGAAAATCGGTCGCCAGTCTCATCAATTACACCTACCACTCCATTGCTATTATAAACCCCTTGATCTTCCTCAATTTCTTGTTTTTTCCCTATATCGAGCGTGAGGTAATTATTGCGTTTAGAGAAGCTATTCTTAACCACTCGAGCTGGTGTAATTACATATGGAGCGTCATTTATGAGTGTGTCAATCGGCTGGCCAAATAGGGTGTCAGCAGCTTTAGAAAGGCGCATCCTCAACAAGGCGTTTTCCTCTTGTAAACGTTGATTTTCAGATTTCAGATCAAAATAACCAGTTATATCGTCTCTAGTACTGAGAATGCCGCCCGAGATTGAGTTTGAAGAACTAATAAAAGCATTGCGATGGTAATCGTGTGACTGAATGGTAAAAAAGAAAGCAATCCCGAACAAAACTAGAAACAGCAACAAATTTCTGTGCTTGATCAGAAAGTTGATTATCTGTTGCATAAACTCCCACTCTGTAATCGATTACGGCTAGTATTTATTAGCCAAAACACTTTTAAATTTATCCAGATTTTTCAAAGTAAGTCCCGTTCCTCGCACAACCGCTCTCAAGGGATCTTCAGCAATGTAAACTGGCAGATCTGTTTTCATGGATAGTCTCTTGTCAAGACCTCTTAGCATAGAACCACCACCTGCGAGATATATTCCCGTATTGTAGATATCGGCTGCGAGTTCTGGTGGAGTTTGTGAGAGGGTTTCCATTACGGCATCTTCCACTCTCAAAATAGATTTATCGAGTGCTTTTGCGATCTCACGATAGCTGATCTTCACTTCTTTGGGTTTACCCGTTAAAAGATCACGCCCTTGAACGTTCATTTCCTCTGGAGGCGTTTCTAGATCTTCAGTTGCCGCACCTATTTGAATTTTTATTTTTTCCGCGGTGCGTTCTCCCACATATAGATTGTGCTGGGTACGCATATAGTAAACGATGTCATTTGTAAAAACATCTCCAGCGATCTTCACAGATCGGTCACAAACGATTCCTCCCAAAGCAATAACCGCGATCTCAGTCGTACCACCACCTATATCGACAATCATGTTTCCCTTAGGCTGCATGATATCCACACCTATACCTATAGCAGCAGCCATAGGCTCATGGATCAGATAGACTTCCTTACCATTAACACGTTCTGCACTATCCTTTACTGCACGCATCTCAACCTCAGTAATACCTGATGGAATACAGATCACCATTCTCAATGATGGCGCAAAAAGTTTCTTTTTAAGCGCTGGTATCTCCTTGATGAACATGGAGATCATTTTCTCACTAGCATCAAAATCTGCGATTACACCATCCTTGAGTGGTCTGATCGTTTTGATGTTTTCGTGAGTTTTTCCCTGCATCATCGCAGCTTCCTTTCCTACCGCGATGATTTTTCCGGACCTTCTATCCCTTGCCACGATGGACGGACTGTCCACCACGACTTTGCCGTTATGAACAATAAGCGTATTTGCCGTTCCAAGGTCGATGGCAATATCTTCAGTAAGAAAATCAAAAAATCCCATGGGTAATAATCGGAAACTGTTAGAATTAGGGGTTCAGCAAAGCTACTACTTTTCTAATGTTTAAAGTGTCGCGTTCCCGTAAAAACCATAGCAATTTTATGCTCGTTACAATAATCAATGGAAAGCTGGTCCTTGATACTTCCACCCGGTTGAATAACAGCTGTAATACCCGCGTTATCTGCAATCTCTACACAATCTGGAAATGGAAAGAAAGCGTCACTTGCCATCACGGCACCGTTTAGGTCAAAGTTGAAGCTACCCGCCTTGTGAATCGCTTGGTTCAATGCATCAACTCGTGAAGTCTGTCCCGTACCACTCGCGCACAGTTGCTTACCTTTAGCTAGTACGATAGTGTTTGACTTAGTGTGTTTGCAAATCTTTGAAGCAAACAATAAGTCCTCCACTTGCACATCAGTAGGTGCAAGTTCAGTTGCGGTTTTGAGGTCCTCTTTTTGGTCTGTCTTGATGTTAGCATCTTGCACTAAATATCCATTTAGGGAAGCTCGTACCTCTTTGTGGTTGTTGTCTCGCTTTCGCGAAAGCGCACCCGGCTGCAAGGTTAGTAAAATTCTGTTTTTCTTTCCTTTGAGCAACTCTAGCGCATCTGTATCAAATGATGGTGCGATCACCACCTCACAGAAAAGCTTGTGAATCTCCTCAGCGGTTTTTAAGTCTATACTTTTATTTGCGATCAAAATCCCGCCAAAAGCGGAAACTGGATCACCCGCTAATGCATCTACGTAGGCCTGATGAATAGTGTCTCTCTGTGCAACACCACAAGCATTATTATGTTTGAATATGGCAAAAGTAGGCGAGTCCTTTTCAAACTCACTCATAAGGTTTACAGCTGCGTCTACATCGAGTAGATTATTGTACGACAACTCCTTGCCATGATGCTTTGTAAACATCGCATCAAAATCTCCGTAGAACCAACCACGCTGATGCGGATTCTCACCATAACGCAAGGGCATGACATTTTGCTCACTCACTTTCAAGGTTTGATCTTGAGCATCCCCAGAAAAATATTGATAGATCGCGCTGTCATAGTTTGACGAGATATCAAAACACCTGGTAGCAAATCTTTTACGTTGCGCTAACGTAGTTTCCCCCTCACCTTTTTCAAGCACCTCAAGCAACTCTGCATAGTCGTCCATAGTTCCGACACATAGCGTGTCTTTATAGTTCTTTGCGCCGGCACGGATCAAGGAAATTCCTCCTATATCAATTTTTTCAATAATATCCTGTTCACTCGCACCGCTTGCGACCGTTTTCTCAAAAGGATACAAATCAACGATCACGATATCCAGTTGCGGAATATCAAATTCAGCAAGTTGACTCACGTCGCTCTCATTATCGCGTCTGTTCAAAATTCCTCCAAAAACTTTAGGGTGCAAGGTTTTTACTCTACCACCCAAAATAGACGGATAAGAAGTTACATCTTCCACAGGGACGACGTCTATACCTAAATCCCTGATGAACTTTTCAGTTCCACCGGTAGAGTAAATAGTGATTCCTAGATCGTTCATTTTACGAACGATAGGTTCCAGGCCGTCTTTATGAAAAACAGAAATAAGAGCAGATTTTGCGCGAATGGAAGACATAATGTGGGAGCTTAAATTTAAGCACACAAAATTAAATCAATGACATTGCAATGCATTGAAAATAAGCTAAGATTATCAAGATTTATGAGTAGGTTTTTAACAAAAAAATAGTCGGGTACTATTGAATATTCACTCGATATTCATCAATGACTTCAAGTTCCGTTCTGAAAGATAAAACAGAATCACCAAATTTCTCAAAACCCTCACGGCGCAACGCATCAGAATGCTCGTTCATATATTTATCCAGGGATCCCCTATCAATCGCTTTGTACTGGATGGAAAACGTACTTGCGCCGTCATTCTCTTTTATCAAAACCCGAGTCAAACGTGCCTCAAGAAACAAACCGGTACTGAGCACTTTTGGGATATGCTCATTCATCCATTCCAGCCATTCCTTTTCTATCAAAGGGCTCATGTTACAAGTGACGTTATATATTATGGAGGACATGGGTTTGGATTATAGTTAATTGTTAACGGTTAAATGGTTATTAGTTGTCAGCTGTGTGCTTTTGGCTTTTGGAATTTGAGTTTTGGAGCTTGTATTTTTGATTTTGATTTTGAAATCTAAATCTCATCTCCCCTCAACCTCCTGAATCTACGTCGAGCGTCTACTAGATGGATGGAATCTGCATGATTGAAGATGATGGCTTCATACAAAGGTTTGGCTTTTTCGGGCATTTGCAGCCGCTCTTCGTATAATCTGGCTAGATAATAGCGAGCATCGTCTGCCAGTATTCCATCTCCATAATTTTGAATGATGGATAAGTAATTACTTTCAGCGCTCTGAAAATCTCCTTCCAGCTCGTACAATCTTGCTAGATTGAGCAAGGCTTCGTCTTCAATTGGGTCGCCCTTGTGGTTTTCCAGCAAGAGCTTGTAACTCTCGATGGATTCTTTGCGTTTGTTTTGATATTGTAGTAAATCCGCTTTCGCGAAAGCGTGCAAAGCAACAAAAGTCGTATCCTCAACAGAATGATCTGAAATCGTGAGGCTTAGCTCCATAGCGTCGTTTGCAATCAATTTACTGGCTGCGTTCCTCAAAACTTTCAACTGAGTCAAACTCCAGGGAAAATCACCCTGGAAATAACTGGTGCGCGCTACTTTAAATTGTGATTCTTGCGCCAGTTCATTATTGGGAACATCATTTTGCACCTGAGTGTAAAGAATTAAGGCTCGGTTGAACTGTTCCTTCAAAACCAAAATGTCTGCAAGCTTCATTTTAACCTGGGCTTTCTGAATAGGATTGAGATTTACTTTTTCCAGTTGGGTCAACATATCCACCGCTGTATCTACCTCATCACTCTTGAAGGCCAGAAAATCGGCATAGTTCAACTGTAGGGAATAAGTTGTGTTGCCGCGTGTATATTCATTGAGCAATCGTTCATATTCCGCTTTAACAGCGGGATAATTATCTACAATCGCTTGATCTGCCATGATCTTAACTCGCTGGGCACTTGCATTATACCTTACATAATCTGACTGTGCCTCTGCAATCATAAAATCCAAAATATCAGTTGCTGCCTGAGTGTCTCCCTCTTCTACCGCATCCATCACCAGAGGCATAAACGTACCTACATTTTCAGGATTGCGACGGTAGGCCGCCTTTTCTTGAATGAAGGCTTTCTGAAAATCCTTTTGCTGGACAAACAACCATGAGAGCAGCTTGTTATAGATCACATCTGGATTATTGCGCATTTGAACCAGCAGCAGCTTGCGCAACATTTGATTTGCTTCATTCTCTGGATTTTCATCTATATACTGAGAAAAAACCGCTTGCGCCCGATACCTGTATTGCTCGTTCTCAAGAATAATGTCCAAATAAGTTTGGAACATTTTCTCGATTTCAGCTTGCTCGCCGTAGAGACGAGCTAATTGCATCAAGAAATTGACATTGGGGCGCTGTTCCAGCCCTTTTTCATAAGCACGGACCGCCTGGTCCAATAAGCTCCTTTGTTCAAAACGAGAGGCCAACTGGTAAGCAAGCTGCGGAATCGAATCAATTGTTGCTAGCGCCTTTTCATAATACTGATCTGCCAGACTGTCTTTTCCCTGCAAAGCTTTATTATAACCTTGCTCGATTAACAATTGGTTATAATTAGGCATCAGTAAAACTCCTTCAGAAAGAAGCGAGTCGACCGTTTCATAGGCCTCGAGCTGCTGATGCACCTTAATTAGATTGAATAAGCTGTTAGTACTGCGCTTGTTTGCTTCATAAATCTTCTCGTAAATCTTTAAGGCTTTTGTGTACTCACCTTGATCCATATAGTTTTCTGCGATGCGCAGTTCTTGAGCTGATACACACCACGTTAAAAAAAGAATGAATAAAAATGAAAATCTGCGCATAGAAGCTTTTGCTAGCACCTCAAAAATAACAATTAATATGCCGTTGGAGAGTTGGAGAAAAGAGTTTTCAATATGCTTACAAAAACGAGTATTTAAAGGACAACCGTAAAACCCTCTGGTTACTTCGGCTTCGCTCAGCACAGGCGCTCACAGCTTCGCCGTTCGTCGTCGACCGGTCTCCCTTCAAGTAAGGGAGAAGCTTATTCTCAAATTAAATCATTCTTAACCTGAATCTAAAATTTTATGATTGGGGTCTTTTCCCTTTAGCTAAAGGGAAAAACGTTTGAAAGCTTGCTTTCGGGCGAAAAGGGTTTGACTGCCGTGGAGATTGAAAAGTTCAATTTGTCACTTTTAGAAACAGTCATAAAAAAACCCACCTCTTGGTTAGAAGAGGTGGGAAAAATTGCTATGAAAAAGAAAAATTACAATCAGCTATTAAACTGAATGCATGTCAAATATATACTATTTTTTGAAACTATTAAGTTTATATTAAGAAAACATGTCTTTTACTTTTTCAAAAAATGATTTATCGCTTTTTTCTGGTGCCGGATCAAAGTTAGAATCAGTCATCATAGATTGGAAAAACTCTTTCTGCTCCTTAGTCAAAGTCCTTGGTGTCCAAACATTTACATGAACTAATAGATCGCCTGTTCCGTAGCCATTCAAACTCGGCATACCCTTACCACGCAATCTTAAAATTTTTCCACTTTGTATACCTGCCTCGATAGGAATGCGCACCTTACCGGTGACCGTCTGGATTTCTTTTGAAGTTCCCAAAACTGCTTCAGGCAGACTCAAATACAAGTCGAAGTGAAGATTATTCCCTTCTCGCTGCAAGTTTTCGTGAGGTTTAACCTCAATGTCTACCAGTAGATCTCCGCTTATGCCGTTCCCGGGAGCGTCGTTACCCTTACCAGCGACTTTAAGACGCATTTCACTCTCTACGCCTGCTGGAATCTGTATGCTTACTCGATCTTCAGTAACCACCATACCTTGAGCATCTGCTCCGGCAGGTTTCTTGTCCATGATCTGACCTGAACCGCCGCAAGTCCCACAAGGAGCGCTGGTTTGCATGCGCCCTAGAATCGTATTCTGTATGCGTGTCACTTGACCTGATCCATTACAGGTAGAACAGGTTTTGTAGGTTACACCTGGTGCTTGTTTTTTGCGTTTTACCTTAACTTTTTTCTCAACGCCTTTTGCAGCTTCTTCAAGAGTTAGAGAGACGCGTATGCGCAAATCCTTACCCTTAACTCTCCTGCGACCACCGCCGCCACCGAAACCGCCAAAACCTGAGAAACCACCACCGCCGCCGCCGAAGATATCGCCGAACTGACTGAAGATGTCCTCCATGTCAAAACCGCCGCCTCCACCGAAGCCGCCGCCTCCACCAGAGGTGTAGGCTTGATGGCCTAGCTGATCATAACGCGCCTTTTTCTGTGGATCGCTTAAGGTCTCATATGCCTCAGCTGCCTTTTTAAAATTATCTTCTGCAGTCTTGTCACCCGGATTTTTATCTGGATGAAATTCTATGGCCTTTTTACGGTAAGCTTTCTTGATTTCGGCTGCCGAGGCACCTTTTGAAATGCCTAATATTTCATAAAAATCTGCCATATTATTGTCCTATAACTACTTTGGGATACCTGATGATTTTCTCTCCCAGTTTATATCCTTTTTCTACAACATCTACGATTTTACCCTTAAGGTCATCGCTAGGAGCTGGAATCTGCGTTACAGCCTCGTGAAGGTCTGCATCAAAGGTTTCTCCTGCACCTACTTCTACTTCCTCCAGGCCTTTACTTTTGAGCGTTGCACGCAATTTGTTTGCGATAAGACCTACACCGGTAGCAAGTTGCTCATCTTCACTTTTGCTGATCTCTACCATTGCTCGGTCAAAATCGTCTAGAATAGGGAGCATATCTTTGAGCACTCCCTCACCTGCGGTTTTGAACAACTCTACGCGCTCTTTTGCGGTGCGACGTTTGTAGTTTTCAAATTCAGCAAAAAGCCTCAGGAATTTCTCTTTCTCTGTTTTGACCTGTTGCTCGAGAACCTCAGTTTCGCTTTGCTCAGGCTTTTCTGATTTTTCTGCTTGATCCTTCTTTGCCTGCTCCTCAGCCACTTCAGTATCCGTATTTTGGTTTTCAAGGTTTTCAGCATTCTTCTGTGCTGCCTCTTCTTCTGTGTTCTTATCTTTTTTTGCCATTTTACGACTTGATCTGTTAAACCATGATTTCATAACCGGTGCCTCACTTTTATGGTAGTGGTATGTGGGGTGATTACGCTTTCGCGAAAGCGAGAACCTCTCAAAAATCTATACATACGTAAAGCTCCAACTTAAGCTTACACCATTGTTCTCGCGCGATGTTTCAAAAGTACTGCCAGCATCGACCTTGTGTCAAAATGTCACGACACTTTTTTAGTAGAATTTTAACCGTAATATTTGTAGGTACATTTAAATTTGCCTCCATCAAATCACTTAATAATGAACAAAAATTTTTTAAAAGTAACCGGTCTTGCAGCAATGATCGCGTTTACTGCAGCATGTAAGGATGCTGAAAATGAAGTAGAAGCAAAAGAAGAAAAAGAGGTTGCAGAGGCTACAATGGAAGCGGTAACCTATAATGTGGACACTCAAAACTCTAAAATTGCCTGGGTAGGTTCTAAGGTAGCTGGGGAGCATACCGGTAACATCATGCTAAAAAACGGTATGGTTAAAGTCAACGGCGAAGAGCTGGAAAGCGGAGAGTTCACAGTTGATATGACCAGTATCGAAGTAACTGATCTAGAAGGTGACTCGGCGGCTGATCTAAAAGCACACCTAGAAGGTACGGTTGACGGTCAGGAAACAGATTTCTTCAACACACCTAAATATCCTACAGCAAAATTTGTAGTTACCGGTGTTGAAAACAAAGAGGGTAAAACCATGCTTATGGGAAATCTTACACTTAAGGACGTAACTAAAAATGTAGCTTTCCCGGTAATGGTATCTTATGAAGGTAATAAAATGATGCTTAAAAGCGAGCCGTTTGAAATAGACCGTACGGACTGGGGCATCAAATATGGTAGCAGCAACTTTACAGATGTTGTTAAAGATAAAGCTATCGATGACGATATACAGCTAACCGTTGATCTGGTTGCCACAAAATAAGATTGTGTTAGTTTACTTGAAAACCGTCTCGAGATTCTTGAGGCGGTTTTTTTATGGCATTAAATTGATAACGTAGAGATATAACGGCATCCCAAAAGTGATGTTGAATGGGAATGTGATTGCCAGCGCCATAGGAATATATAGACTGGGATTAGCCTTAGGTGCTGCCAGTTTCATCGCTGCTGGTACGGCAATGTATGAAGCACTCGCTGCCAGTATGGAGAAAAGCAATCTATTGCCCGGCTCTTCTATAAAAAACGTGGTTGCCATAGCTACTAAGACTCCGTTCAACACCGGTATAAAAATGGCAAAACTGAGTGCAAACCAACCTTTCTTAAGAAAGGAGCCTAGTTTCCTACCGCTTGTAATTCCCATATCCAGAAGAAATACTGCTAGAAACCCTTTGAATAGATCCGTGGTAAAGGGCTTGATACCTTCTGCTTGTGCGTCGCTGGCTACATACCCAATAACCAAACTTCCTAATATCAAGAGTACGCTCCCATTAGTAATGGAATGGTAAGCAATACTTCCTAGAGAGAAATTTTCATCACCACCTGCCTTACGCTTATAAATAGCCATAAGCAAAACTCCTATAATAATGGAAGGTGCTTCCATGAGTGCCATAACGGCCACCATGTGTCCACCAAATGGGATTCCCTCCATTTCCAAGAATGATATAGTTGTTACAAATGTGACCGCACTTACTGAGCCGTAGGCCGCGGCGATAGCTCCAGCATTTTCAATACTGAATTTTATACGTAATATAAAATAGGTATATATGGGAACTATAAGCGCTAGGAAAATTCCAAAGAACAGCGACCAGATGATCTCACCATCTATAGTACTGTGAGAAAGCTCCTGACCTCCTTTGAAACCTATGGACAATAAGAGGTAAAGTGAAATAAATTTAGATGAATTTTCAGGGATGCGTAGATCACTTTTGAGCTGTACGGCTATCAGTCCCAAGAAAAAGAATAACAAGGCTGGATTTGACAGGTTATCTATGAGTAAATGTAAATCCATGTTTTCAACTCGATTAGGTGAATATTCAAAAGCAGTCGGTCAGATTAAAATTTGCCAACTGCCTTGACACACTCATTAAATTTTGCGCAAAGATGGGCTTATCTTTCATAATTTTTAATTTATATTTATTATCATTTTCATAATCATCGTTTATGAATTACACACTTCATCAATTGACTGTCTTACTAAAGGTGCGGGATACAGGTAGTGTTACCAGGGCATCAGAAGAGTTGTTCTTATCCCAACCGGCGGTTTCAGTCCAGCTTAAAAAACTTCAAGACCAATTTGAAATTCCCCTTTTTGAAACTGTAGGCAGACGCATCTCCATTACGGAATTTGGTCACGAGATTGCTGATACCGCACAGCGCATCCTGGATGAAATTGAGGCTATCAACTATAAATCTAAAACTTACCAAGGTGCAGTCGCGGGTAAACTCAAAATAGGAGCTGTATCCACCGCAAAATACATCGTGCCATTCTTCATTACTGATTTTCTAGAAAAATACCCCAGCGTGGACCTTTCTGTAGACGTCACCAACAAATCTACGGTGATCAAAAGTCTTGAAAATAACGAGATTGACATGGCCATGGTATCTACCATACCTAAAAAGATCAAGGCGCACTCGATCTCCCTGATGAAAAACCAATTGTACCTGGTGGGTGGTAAGGACATGCCAGATCTGGATAAAAATATTAGTAAAAAAGCGTTAGAAAAGTACCGCCTGATCTATCGAGAGCACGGTAGCGCTACTCGACTCGCCATGGAAAACTACATCGCCCAGCGTAAATTACAAAATGATAAATCCATCGAGCTTACCTCAAATGAGGCGGTCAAGCAGGCAGTTATCGCTGGATTAGGCGTTTCAATTATGCCCCTAATTGGGATACAGGATTCATTGACGAGCGGCGACCTTAAGATCATTCCCGCAAAGGGTCTTCCTGTAGAAAGCTACTGGAACATCATCTGGATGAAATCCAAGAATCTATCTATTGCCTCAAAAACTTTTATCGAGTTTGTGAGAAACCACCGCATACAGATCATTGATGAGCACTACGATTATGTGGAATAAGGTGTTTGTAAAGGTTACGCTTTCGCGAAAGCGAGACAATCACTCACTTTTTTTTGAACGATAACGTTTGTAAATTTTAAAGAGCATCATCAAAATCAGCGCAAAAACAATTAGACCAATGACACCCGTGATCCAAGATAAGGCGCTTTTTAAAATAACCAGGAAAACAACGGAAAATAGAATGAGCGTTGCTCCCTCATTATAGAGCCGCATACCGTTTGAGGTCCACTTGACCACATTACGATCCATTTCTTTAATGATGAAATGTGTTTTTATATGGTAGATTATCAAAAGTGCCACAAAAACAAGCTTTACATGCATCCAAGATTGCTGCAACCATGAGGGCTGTAAAATGAGTAACCAAATCGCAAATAAAGTGGCGAGTATAGCGCTGGGCCAGGTAATGATGGTCCAGAGCCGCTTAGTCATCAATTTGAGTTGGTCGAGTAGAATGGATTTATCAGGTTCCGGCTTGTCGTGTGCTTCAATTTGATACACCAGTAATCTAGGTATATAAAACAGCCCTGCGAACCACGTGATCACAAAAATGAGGTGCAGGGATTTTATGTAGTAATAGGTCATACGACGGCTCAAAATTACGATCTGAACCTAATTCATGCTAAGAAATCGTCAATTTAAAGGATGCTCATGTTCAGATATTCCAAAAACTCATAGAACTTACTTACTTTTAAAGCATCACTCTAATACGATTACCGCCAAAACTTTAAAATTTATGAAAGTTGCCTTTTTGACTAAAGAATTTCCGCCACACGTATATGGAGGTGCTGGAGTACACGTTGAGTACCTGGCTAAATTTCTAGCTGAACTTATGGAAGTTGAAGTGAGATGTTTTGGTGATCAAGAGATAAATGCCGAAAAATTATCTATTCATGGGTATGATTTTAAAGACTCCTTCTTTGATAAGGCAGATCCCAAAATAAAAGGCCTGCTACAAACCCTTCAAACAGGTGTGCAGATGAATGCCACACCGGTCGATGCCGATGTAGTACATTGTCATACCTGGTATTCACACTTTGCTGGAATTATTGCTAAACTATGTTACGGCTCTCCGCTGGTGGTAACCACTCATTCATTAGAACCTTTGCGTCCCTGGAAACGCGACCAGTTAGGCGGTGGTTATGATGCCTCTTCATGGGTTGAAAAAACAGCCATAGAAATGGCAGACGCCATAATTGCAGTCTCTGAGGGAACTAAGCAAGATGTTTTGGAACATTTTGATGTTGAAGAAAAGAAGATCAAAGTGATCTACAATGGAATTGATCTACAGGAATACCAGAAGAAAACCAGCACCGCTGCTTTGACAAAACATGGAATAGACCCTGAGAAGCCTTTTGTGCTATTTGTGGGTAGAATCACTAAGCAAAAAGGCATCATTCATCTCGTGAATGCCATCCAGCACATAGAACCTGATACTCAAGTTGTACTCTGCGCCGGCGCACCAGATACTCCAGAGATAGGGAAGGAAATGGAACAAGCGGTTCAAGATGCGAGAAAGCACAGAGAAAATATTATCTGGATTGCTGAGATGCTGGATAAGCCCAGCGTCATTGAGCTTTATTCTCATGCTGCGGTTTTTTGTTGCCCTTCCATCTATGAACCCTTTGGAATTATTAATGTAGAGGCGATGGCTTGTGAATGCCCTGTTGTTGCCAGCGCGGTGGGCGGTATTAAGGAAGTTGTCATTGAAGGCGAGACGGGTCATCTCATAGAAATTGATCAGCAAAAAGAGGCTCCCTTTGAGCCGATAAATCCAGAAAAATTTTCTGAAGATCTTGCTGAAAAAATAAATCATTTAATCAGCAATCCAGAAATCAGAAAAAATATGGGAATAGCTGGAAGAAAACGAGTGGAAGAATATTTTGACTGGCGTGCCATTGCAAAACAAACAAAAGAACTTTACGAAGCAATAAAATAATAAGTATATGATCAACAACAAGGTTATTTCCATCATTTTAGGAGGTGGACAGGGATCAAGATTATTTCCTCTTACAGAGAGCAGATCAAAACCGGCCGTTCCCATTGCTGGAAAATACAGGCTTGTGGATATACCTATTTCCAACTGTATCAATTCTGATATTAAAAGAATGTTTGTTTTGACTCAATTCAATTCTGCTTCTTTAAATAGGCACATAAAAAACACTTATCACTTCAGTTTTATGAGTAGTGCCTTTGTAGATGTACTGGCTGCTGAACAAACTCCAGGAAATTCTAACTGGTTTCAAGGAACTGCAGATGCGGTAAGACAAAGCATGCATCACTTTATGCGACAAGATTTTGAATATGTCTTGATTCTCTCGGGAGATCAATTATACCAAATGGATTTTAACAAGATGATCAAAGCTCATGAAAAAAGTGGTGCTGAAATTTCTGTGGCGACAATACCTGTAAATGCAAAAGATGCTACATCATTTGGAATCTTAAAGTCTGATGAGAACAATCTCATTACGTCTTTTACCGAAAAGCCGAGTTCAGACAAATTACCAGGTTGGGAATCTGAGGTTAGTCAGGAAATGCAAGAGAAAGGACGCCATTACCTAGCATCTATGGGGATCTATATTTTTAATCGGGATCTGTTAATAGAGCTCATGGCAGATGAATCTACCGTTGATTTTGGCAAGGAAATCATACCTCAAAACATAGAGAAACATAAGACTCTAAGTTACCAATATGAAGGCTACTGGACGGATATAGGGAATATCGATTCTTTCTTTGAGGCTAATATTGCCCTAACGGATGCCCTACCTGAATTCAATCTTTACGATAACCTCAAACAAATCTATACGCGACCTCGTTTTCTACCCACCTCAAAAATTTTAGGGACAATGATCAATAAAAGCGTCTTTGCCGATGGTTGTATCATAGAAGCTGCAAAAATCGAACAGTCCGTTATAGGTGTAAGATCAAAAATAGGTAGAGAGTCCACAGTCATAAGTACATACATGATGGGGAGTGATTATTATGAGACCCTTGAAGAGATCGAACAAAATACTTCTAGACCTAGCATGGGTATAGGTGAGCGATGTTTTATAAGAAATACCATCATCGATAAAAACTGCAGAATAGGAAATGATGTACGTATCAACGGCGGCGATCACCTAGAAGACCGTGAAGAAAGTGATTACGTAATCAAATCTGGTGTGGTCGTGATCAAGAAAAATGCAGTAATCCCAGAAGGCTTTACAATACCGTAGTTGAAAATTTGGGAAGTGCATCATGCGATACTCGGTATGCGGTATGCGGTATGCGGTATGCGGTATGCGGTATGCGGTATGCGGTATGCGGTAT
>CAZVYO010000004.1:0-128825 GCA_964631155.1 uncultured Flavobacteriaceae bacterium | reverse complement strand
GCGGTAAATTAAAAATGCTGGCATTTTACTCTAGATCAGTATTCATTTCTTCCATGGTACGGTTCAATAGGTAAATCGCATAATTAACGGTAATTTTGCTCTCTTTTTATTTACCGAAACCGGTTAAGATTATGAGCGAACTTCAAGTAGAGATCCTAGGTTATTTTGCTAGTGCGATGGTGCTGCTCTCATTTTTTATGAAGAATATCAAGATGTTGAGGGTGGTGAACTGTTTTGGGTGCTCGCTTTTTGTAGCTTATGGTATTTTTCTGGATAGTATACCCATAGTTATTACTAACGTCGCTATCCTCTTAGTGAATAGTTATTATTTATTCATCAAGGATCGTTTGTTTAGAGCTAAAGTTGAGAAACCATAATAACCTTCTATCCAGCATTCAAAGAATAAAAAAACCGCAACTCATCGAGTTGCGGTTTTTTTTCCTATTAGTCTTGATAGCTTACTGCTCCTTGGGCGCAATACCCAGCTCTTTACTGACATCTAGAGTGATATCAAGTTCTTTCTCAGCATAGCTAACAGTACTGATATCTACAACCATTTTGTAGCCTCTAGCCTTTGCAATTTTCTCAATGGCTTGAGTTAGTTTAGTAGTAATAGGCTCCATAAGCTCTGCCTCTTTCTTTTGCAGTTCCATTTGGGCATTTTGCTTTACTTTGTTGAGTTCTTGCTCAAGAGTTGCGGCCTGAGATGCAAGATCTTGCCTTACAGCATCACCCAGTTCAGGATCTTGAGCCTTATACTGAAGGCTGCGCATTTTTGTTGCTGCATTTTTTTCTGCTTTAGCTACTTCTGCTTCAAGTTTTGCCCCTAACTCATTAAGGGATTTGTTTGCTGTGGCTGTTTCAGGCATGGCCATGAGAAGACCTTGTGAACGTACATAACCGGTTTGAGCCATTACCGCGGTGCTGGCAACTAGAAACAAAAGAAATACTACTTTTTTCATCTACATTTTAATTTAGGTGGCGCAAGATAAGAAGTCCCATCTAAAACGCCATGATTACGCTGGTGTTTTACAAGGATCAGACCAAACTCGCAGTTGTTTGTTTGTAAGAACGTTAGCAAGTGTTAAGTCGTTGGTGTTTGATGTTTTCGCTTTCGCGAAAGCGTAACAACTCAAAAACTTAATCGATTAGTTATCAACAGTTTAAATAGCAAATTACCTCTTGAGGGCAAAATAGCCCCTCTCCTCTATCTCGTTGCCGCGGAAGCTGTAAACAAATTGATACCAATAACTACTCGACGGCAGCGGGTTATTGTTCAAAGTACCGTCCCAGCCTATGCCTCCAGGAACTACTTGCTTGACAAGCTTGCCGTAGCGATCGTATATGTAAACGTATTCTATACTTACCTCAGAGTTTAGAATCTCAACATTCCAGGTGTCATGGTAATTATCATCGTTAGGCGTGACAAATTGGGGTATGTTGAATAATTCTGGCTGCGGCTCTAGGATCGTAAGTTCAAAACTGACCTCATCAAAACAGCCGTTTGCTGATTCATCATAGACAAATAAAATAAGTGGATAGGTGGAGTTTTCATCAAACTCAAGCACATCTCCCGGTACGTAGCTCGTTCCCTGTCCGCCCGTATTTATGAAGTATGCCTCGTTGCCTGAAAGGTTTGTACCGAGAATATCTGAAAAAACAAATTCATCTTGGGTAATAAAACCCTCCACGTTTTCAAGTTGAGGACTTGTGTTTACAACTATGTCGATCGTATCACTCGCCTGATCGGTAGGAGCCGCTAGGCCAGAATCGGTAATGGTACATTGATAAGTAGTAGAAACTTCTGGAATGATGGTGAGATCGGATTCTGTACCTATCACAGTTGTCTCGCCTAAGACAGTCCATTCATAAGAATAATCACCGATGGCAGTAGGTGGCTCAGCCGTGGCAGTAAGTGTGATTTCTTCTCCCTCACAAACCTCGGTAGAAACTGTTGATATATCTACTACCGGCAACGGATCTTCAAACTCGAGTAGAAATGATTTCTCATCTGTACACACACCATTGTCATCAAAAATAAAGATCTCTACTGGTGATGTGGGAAAATCTAAGGCATCTACCTCATCATTTTCAAAATAAGGATATCCATTGCCGCCCGGCTCTGTAAAATAAGCTGCGCCACTAGAGATATTATCTCCCGTGATTGCTGGAAAAGTAAAAGTACCGCTAGCGGTTTGATCTTCAAGCTCTTCAATGTCGGGTCTGGGAAGCACGGTGATCTGTATGTCTGCATGATCCATGTGCGTGTCGCCCCTGATGCCAGTATCTCTGACCGTGCAGCCTATGGTGAAGTCGCCCTCAGGCAGATTAAAGGTGGCGATACGGCTGGTCTGCTGATCTGGCATACCGTCAACAAACCATTGTAAATCATACTGACCGATCGGACTATCAGGATCTATTTGTGCTTCAATCTCAATCTCACCGGCGCAAATGATCGCAGAGAAAGAGTCTGGCACAAGGTTAATCGACAAGTTTACAGGCTCTATATCAAGTTCAAATTCAACCTCATCATGCGGGCAAGGGCTTGAGGCATCAAAAATATAAATGGTAATCGGAAAGCTAGTAAGGGTTACGTCTATTTCATCTCCTTCTGCAAATGAACTACCCGTACCTCCAGGACCTGTATAATACCTTTCGTTACCGGTAAGATTACTACCCATGATCTGTGGGAATGTGAAAATGTTAGTGTCAAACTGATCACCAGGATTGTCGATTTCAATTTCTGGAATAACCTCAATAAAAATAGAATCTGTAGCAGAGGTCCCGATCAAACGAGTATCGGTCACCGTACAAGTGATAGTACTATCACTAGATAAGTTGAAAATAGCTTGTTGATTAATTTGAGAATTATCTGGAACTCCATCTACTTCCCATACATAGACATAACTTCCCATGGGAATATCTGGTACGACCGTGGCTGTTACCGTCACCTGCTCTCCTTCGCAAATTGGGGTGGAAGGCGTTGCACTTAGGCTTATCTGAATATTAGTTACATCCATGTTTAGCTCAAAGTCCTGTTCAGCACTCTGAGCACATGTGGAATTCAAATCAAATATATAGATCGTCACCGGAAAGCCCCCTGGAAAATCTGACGCATCTATAACATCTCCTGGCAAAAAAGATCGACCCGTACCACCTGGTCCCGTCCAGTAGGCTTCATTGCCCGTGAGGTTGTTTCCTGTTATAGCAGGAAAAGTATAGGTGTTTGTAAATGATTGATCTGATAAATCGTCTATTGATGGGGCTGCCACAATATCGATAGGTAATTGAGGTGAACTGACCGATCTAGCATTCTCTATCCCAGAGTCAATTATGGATACTGAATATACTGCCCCTGGCTGCGGATTAACCGAAATGGTATTTGCATTAGGTAACGTCGATCCCAGACCGTCGCTCCAGATGTAAGTATAAGTACCTACTGGATCGCGTGGTATGGGCGTGGCTATGAAAGTCATGCCCTCTCCCTCACAGATAGTCAGGCTTGAACTCCCTGGAACCGTGTCTATGGTCACTTGCAGGTCAATGAACTCGATAACGACTTGACCGTTGAGATCGCAATCATTTGAATCAGTTCCAAAAACAAATAAGTTTACAGGAGTTGAATTGAAATCTGACACTTCAACTTGTTGCCCTATATCAAACCGATCCCCTTGACCGTTAGGTTGAGTGAAATAAGCAGCATCTGCCGGGATGTTCAATCCATCGATTGCTGGCAGTACGTAGGGCGACTGGACAAATAACATTCCCGGACTGTTATAAACCGGTACGTCATTAATCGTTACTGTAATCGTATCCACCGCAATGTTATCAGGAGCTGCTCTTCCTGTATCAATTACCGTACATTCAAAAGTAGTCGTGGTGGTAACCGTAGGAGAATAATCTTCATTGGTTGATAGCACCGTTGAACTCCCCTGCTCTCTCCATTCATAAGTGTAAGTGCCAATAGGTGAAACTGGATCTATGGTTGTCGTTAAGTTAGGAATTGCGGTTCCACAATATTCTGATTCTTCCTGACCGTCGTCTAAAATCTCGATATCTATTGAGCAAATGACATCTGAGGTGACTTCGGCAGCTCCGAAAATCGATGAATTGACAAAATTTGTACAAGTCAAAGTGGTAGCTCCTGTATTGGGATCTACTACTCCTACAGACTCACCTCCAGAAGCTATTAAATTAAATGTTGGATTTGCAGAGCATGGATCGTCTGCGATTACTGTTACCACACCAAATACAGGATCGATTCCCGGTGCGGACATGGTTCCTACTGAAAATGAATTTGACGGCACGTTGATATCGATAAGAACCAACTGATTGCCGGAGGCACTCAAGTACAAATCATCTTCGTAAAATGTAAGATCTCCAGCGCTACGGAATCCTGTCTCACCTAAACTAACAGTTTCTAATGTATTTGGATTAATATGAAAGAGTTCACCATTCTCATCGCGCTCTCCGTTAACAGATAATAAAGAACCATCAGAATTCCTTACCAGAGAGGTCATGAAGGTGTCCCCATTAAAATTGACAAAATTTAGTGTGCCAATTAGGTTGAAGGAACCGTTTGTAATATTTATAGAATATAACTCTTCTCCCCTTATACCGTATAAGGTATCGTCACTATCGCCCTGGGCAATATCTGACATCCTATTACCAACACCTAAACTGGCAAGAACCGTTGAGGTACACGAATCGAAATCAGCTAAAATGACATCGCCATTTGCCAAACACAAATAGGCAGAATTAGTAGTTTGAGCAACTGAGAAAATAATGACAGAAAAAAATAGTACTACTAGTAATAAAAACCTCAACAGAAAAAAATTTGCGCAAAAGTAATCAGCCGTCCTGCTTACTGGAACGGTTGAAAGTTAGCAAATTATTAAGAATTACATCAGGAGGTAGTCCTGTTGTCTAGGTAATCTGGAATCCCATCATTATCAGAATCAAGAGCATCATCTGGGTTTCCATCGCCGTTGGGATCTGCATTTTCTTCTCGAGTTGGGATACCATCGCCGTCGTCATCTGCATCGATAAAGTTTGAAATACGGTCGCCGTCAGTATCGTCTGCCTCGCCAGATCTAAGATTTCTATCATTATTCAAGTCTTCATAAATAGATAGAATCCCATCTCCGTCGTGATCAGTAATTTCTACTTTTCTCAATTTGATCGAGAATGCAATAGGATTGTATTGACCTATTGTATTGTTAGGCGGATTGTTAAAGTAAGCCAGGCCAGAAGGCATAAAAATGACACCAGTACCTGAATTTTCAAAAGCAAAAGTACCATCTGGATTCTGAGTGCGAGCAGTCGCTTCTTTAAACTCTGAAAGCCCTAATGAAAATCCTGCAATGGTATTAGGCAAATCCAACCAAAGCGGATTTTGTGCTTCGTCAAAAACCTCATTGCTTAAATTGAATCCACGATAAGAAATTAATGTACTATCGGCATAAGTAGGTCGCAGCTCGCCAGAACCCTCACGTACCTTTAATACAAAGTAATCGTAATCTACCTCATCTCTGGTTACACTTAACCGCTCTAATTCTGGACGATCTATAAGAGCAATTTTATCAGCATTAGCTCCTGCAATGGTATCGATAACAATTTCAAAATCTCCAGGATCAGATGGATCAAAATCCTCGTAGTTATAGAAATGTGTGCTCAAGTAGGTTTCTAGTTCAATGATATTTTCATCAAACACTTCTTGTCTATCCCTTACAGGTATGGTATTTGAATCGTCGTCGCTCCCGCAAGAGCCTAGAAGCAGACCAGCTACTATGGTAAACAGTATATATTTCATCGCAATTTTTGAGTGGGCAAAGATAGTATTTTCGGCTATTTTTGTGGAAAACGACTTAGAACGGAGAATCTTATGCGCGTAGACAAATATTTGTGGTCCATCAGATATTTTAAATCAAGAAGCAAAGCCACCACCGCTGTAAAAAAAGGCAGGGTAAAGGTAAATGGTGACGTGGTAAAACCCTCTCGAGAGGTATATGCTACTGACATGGTAGAAGTGCGCAAAGATCAAATAGATTATAAAGTTGAAGTACTTGACCTACCGCCCAATCGTGTGGGAGCAAAACTCGTGAACCTTTACATGGTAGACCGCACTCCCAAAGAACGTCTAGAAGTCAAAAAAATGGTTGCACTCAATCAAGACTATTATCGTAGAAAAGGAGAAGGACGCCCTACCAAAAAGGACCGTCGAGAGCTGGATGATCTTTTATCACAAGAGGAAGAATAAGCATGATTCTGGACCAAAATTACTGGACACAACGCTATGTGGACAACAATACGCCCTGGCAGCTGGATCATGCATCAGCGCCGCTGGCGCATTGTATCAATCAAATTAAAGATAAAAACGCCTCGATACTCATTCCCGGCGCTGGTAATTCTAGAGAAGCGATCTATCTGCTCGAGCATGGTTTTACCAATGTTCACGTTCTAGATATTGCAGAACCTGCATTGCAGCAGCTTATGAACGAGACAGATTCTGATAGCATCACCCTTCATATAGAAAATTTCTTTGAGCATGAGGGTTTGTATGATGTTATTCTTGAACAAACTTTCTTTTGTGCTTTGGAATCTCGCTTTCGCGAAAGCTACCCTAAAAAATGCCACGACCTACTGAATAAAGATGGCTCTATAGAAGGAGTCTTGTTCCAGTTTGAGAGCGACCGCAGGGAACCTCCCTACGGTGGAAACGCAGAGGAATACCGAAAACTTTTCAGTCCTTTATTTGAAATCAGATCCATGGAAAACTGTAATATCTCTGAGCCTGATCGATTAGGTAAAGAATTGCTCATTAATTTTCAAAAGAAATAAACCTATTATGGCTTCAAACATACTTACTCATCAGGATATAGAAAATAAAAGCAGACGAATCGCGTATCAAATCGCAGAGGTATTTTCTGACCAAGATCAGTTATTCCTCGCTGGAATAAGTGGACAGGGCTATAAATTTGCTGAAATCTTAAGTACATTTTTAAAATCAATCTCCAATCTCGAAGTGACCTTAGTCAAAATAGAAATGGACAAAAAAAATCCATTAAGTCCCGCAAAAACCGATTTTGATCTGGAAGAGGCTAGAGATGGGAATTTAGTGCTCTGTGACGACGTTTTAAATAGTGGAACTACCTTGATTTATGCGGTACAGCATTTCTTACAAATACCATTAAAGGCCTTTAAGACAGCTGTTCTTGTAAATCGCAATCACAAAAAATATCCAGTAAAAGCAGATTTCAAAGGTATTTCCCTAAGCACGACCATGGAGGAACACATTGAAGTCAATTTGAAATCTGAACCTTACTCTGCCACTTTACGCTGATGAACGATTTGCAAACATATTTGTAGAGCCTCATCTATATTTATTGAGCCCACATCAATGATTTCACGAGCTTTCTCATAAAAACTCTTGCGCTCAAAAAGGTGTTTTCCTATGAATTCTTGTAGGGTTTCTAAGCTGTCTAGATCTTTAATTAAAGGACGGTCATAGCGCTCTTGGAAAAGTCGGTCAGCTAATTGGGGAACATTTGCCCTAAGATAAATGGATAACGCGTGTTTGTTTATTAGGTCCATGTTATCGTAGTAACATGGTGTACCTCCACCTACAGAAAGAACACCCATGGATTTTTCTCGCAAAACACTTTCTAGAACTTCCTTTTCTCGTTTTCTGAAATAAAGCACGCCATGCTTTTCAAAGATTTCTGGAACGGATTTTCCTTCAACTTGCTCTATCAATTGATCCAAATCTGCAAAAGACACATCAATTTCCTGAGCTAATTTCCCACCAAGTGTAGACTTACCGCTCCCCATGTACCCCACTAACACTACTAAATTACTCATATTCAACCTCTCAGAAATAAAGTTTATTTTCTTCAAAAATAGTGGTCAAAAAATTGGTTCAATAAAAAATATAGGTTTTATATTTGCACCCGCATTTAAACAATGTCGATCTGGTAGCTCAGTTGGTAGAGCATCTCCCTTTTAAGGAGAGGGTCCTGGGTTCGAGCCCCAGCCAGATCACTTTAAGAAAAGCTCTCCTTTCAGAGGGCTTTTTTTCTACCCGGGTGCTGAAATTGGTAGACAGGCACGGTTGAGGGCCGTGTGTCGTAAGACGTGTGGGTTCAAGTCCCATCCCGGGTACAATTTACTTCTTTCAGGTTATTTCTTTGTTTACGGTATACGCCATATTAAGTATTAATAGCAATTATATCTATGTGGGTCTCACCAGCGATCTAGAATCCAGATTCAAAAGACATAATTCTTGACTAGAAAAAACCACCAAACACTTCGCTCCATTCAAATTGATCCATCAGGAGACTTGTATCGACAGGCCTACGGCTAGGGTCCGTGAAAAATACTGGAAAGGCGGAAGCGGAAAGAGAAAACTTCGCCAAATAAGAGACGAGAAATCGCAAAATTGATGAAATCTTTGACGTGTGGGCCTGCCTGCCAGAGGCACGACAGGCAGGTTCAAGTCCCATCCCGGGTACAAAGTCGATTAGAAATCCTTTACACTTTTTGCTGTAAAGGATTTTTTATTTCTGAATTTTACTGAGCTGGGCATAGTTACTTCTTGTCAATCATTCACAAATGTGTTGCTAATTCATTAACAACCTACTTGGCTATTTCACCTTACCTTTTCACAAATTAAGTAATGGTATTTCAGTATTTATCAGACTTGCATTTTGAGCAGCCAGCTAACCGTGCTTATTTGAGAAGCAACCCATTGAGACCCGTTGCCGACACCTTATTGATTGCCGGAGATCTCATGCCTTTGAACTGCATTGACAGATTCTCCAACTTCCTGGACTTCTTATCATCAAACTGGAAATCTGTTATATGGGTGCCAGGTAATCATGAATTTTACGGCCATGATTTATCCGAATTTGAAGCCCCTCGCATAGAAAACATCAGGCAAAATATTCTTTTGTGTCATCGCTCGTCTGTTCAGATTCATGATATTAAGGTTTTAGGGTGTACACTATGGAGTTGTATTGATAAAAATAATCAACCCTTGATCGAAAGATCCCTGCAGGATTTTAATAAAATCAATTGGAAAAACAGGAGACTAACCGTTGAAGACTATAACTCCATGCATAAAAAGGATTTAGAGTTCTTAAAAGAATCGAACATAGATAGTTCTACGATCGTCATTTCTCATCATGTCCCTACGCTAGAAAATTATCCTAAAAAATACGAAGGGAGTAGCCTAAATCAAGCTTTTGTCAGTGATAACTCAGCAGTAATTAAGACCTCTATGAGTCCATACTGGATTTACGGTCATCATCATGCTAATACGCAATCATTCAAATTAGGTCAAACCATGGTCATGACCAACCAACTGGGGTATGTCGCAGCAGAAGAACATTTTAAGTTCAATGGTTCCAGCACCTTCACTATATAAGTTTCTAAATCAGCTGAAATTCAAGCTGATCTTCTCTAAAACGTTAAAACAATTGTAGGAAGCAGTAATTTAAAACTCTGTTTGTCTAACTTTACCGTGAATTTAATAAACAAACGTCGTGGTAAAGAGTCGATTCAGTATCAAGGATCTTGAAAATTTAAGTGGAGTCAAGTCCCACACCATCCGTATTTGGGAGAAAAGATACAATCTGCTTACACCAGATCGTACTGATACTAATATACGTACCTACAACTTAGAATCACTTCGCAAAATTTTGAATGTAAGTTTTTTGAAAAACAACGGCATGCGTATTTCTAGCATAGCTAAGTTAAATGCCGAAGAAATAGAAGGCCAGGTGCGAACAATCGCTGAATCTGAAAATTTAAATGATCACTACATTCAAAAATTGAAATTGGCGATGATCAATTTTGATCAGGTTCTTTTTCATAAGATTTATAAATCAGTTTATGATAGAGAAGGATTTAATGGAGTTTTCTATCAACTCTTTATACCATTTTTAGAAGAGCTGGGGCTTTTATGGCAATCTAAAACGATAAATATTGCCCATGAGCACTTCATCAGTCATTTGATTAAACAAAAAATGCTGTTAGAATTAGAAAAACTTCAGTACCGAAGCTATGATCAGAATGATAGAGCCTACATCCTTTTTCTGCCTGATAATGAAATGCATGATCTAGGATTATTGTTTTTAAATTATCAGTTATTGAGTCATAATAAGCGTACTATTTATCTGGGAGAGAGCATGTTAATTGACGCATTGAAATATTTTAAAAGTAAGGAAGTAGACCCTGTTTACCTCACCTACATGACGGTAAACCCTGTGGAGTCCAAAATCCCAAGCTTTCTTAGAAAATTCCACAAAAAAATTCAAAAGAATAACGATGCAGAATTGTGGGTCTTTGGTTATTTATCAAAGAAAATCAAAGAAGATGATCTTCACACGAATCAACGAGTGTTCACAAACATACATGATGTGATCAAGCAACTTCCTCAACTCGTGAGCGCATGAGCCATAAAATTGCAATTATAGGATCAGGATTTTCTTCATTGTCAGCAGCAGCTTATTTAGCCAAAGCTGGTCATGAAGTAACCATTTATGAAAAGAACAGTACCGTAGGTGGAAGAGCCAGAAGGCTTGTCAAAGATGGCTTTACATTTGACATAGGACCTTCATGGTACTGGATGCCAGATATATTTGAGCGTTTCTTTGCTGATTTCGGTAAGGAACCTTCTGATTTTTATCAGCTAGACAAATTGAATCCAGCGTACAGCGTCGTGTTTGAAGATGAGAAAATAGCTATCGCTGATAACCTTCCCGCCATCAAGGAAACTTTTGAAAAAGTGGAAGCCGGTAGCTCGCAGCCTCTTCAGGAGTTCATGGATGTAGCCTCAGAAAACTACGATATTGCCATTAAAAATTTAGTTTATCGTCCAGGTGAGTCCCCTCTAGAGTTGGTCACTCCTCAAACGGTCAAAAAATTAGGCGCATTTGTCGGAAACGTATCTAAAGACGTTAGGAAAAAATTCAATAACCCAAAATTGGTCTCCATTTTAGAATTTCCAGTACTTTTTCTAGGAGCGACTCCATCCAACACACCTAGTTTCTACAACTTTATGAATCACGCAGATTTTGGTTTAGGAACATGGCATCCCAAAGGCGGTATGTATGAGGTTATACTGGGGATGAAAAAGTTAGCTCAAGAACTGGGCGTAGTCATTAAAACCGATAGCCCTGTTTCAAAAATTCTCGTAGATAAAAACAACAATGCAGAAGGACTGATGATTGGTGATCAAAAGATCCTTTATGATGTAGTTCTATCAGGTGCTGATTATCACCATTCAGAAACTTTGCTTGACGAGAAACACAGACAATACTCTGAAAATTACTGGAAGAAAAAAACGTTTGCTCCAAGCTCATTGATCTTTTATGTAGGTTTTGATAAAAAATTGAAGAATATTGACCATCACAATCTGTTTTTTGACACCGACTTTGAAAAACATGCTGATGAAATCTATGAGCACCCTAAATGGCCCGAGGATCCATTGTTCTACGCAAACTTTACCTCGGTAACTGATCCTTCTACGGCGCCAGAGGGTTGTGAAAACGGTTTTTTCTTGATTCCATTAGCACCAGGTCTTGATGACACTCAAGAACTGAGAGATCAATATTTTGATATTGTGATGAGCCGTTTTGAAGAAAGAACAGGACAAAAAGTAAGAGATCACATCATTGTGAAAGAATCATTTTGCGTGAACGACTTCATTAAAGAGTATAACAGCTATAAAGGAAACGCCTACGGAATGGCAAACACCTTGACACAAACTGCATTTCTTAGACCAAATTTAAGAAGTCGCAAAGTAAATAACCTTTACTTTACAGGACAACTTACTGTTCCAGGTCCGGGAGTGCCGCCATCGCTCATTTCAGGTAAACTAGTAGCAGAATTAATAGAGAAACACTCCCCATCATGAAAAGCTTATTTGACGACGTATCAAGACAATGCAGCCGAACAGTAACTAATAAATACAGTACCTCGTTTTCACTAGCGAGCAAAATGCTAGGATCTTCCATTCAACAGGACATTCACAACATTTATGGTTTTGTGCGCTTTGCCGATGAGATTGTTGACACGTTTCATGACTATGACAAGCGTGAACTGTTGGACAATTTTGAAAATGAACTGCACAAAGCGATTGAAAATAAAATAAGTCTAAATCCTATTCTCAATTCATTCCAAGAGACTGTCCATAAATACGACATAACTCCTGACATGTATAGCGCTTTTATTCACAGTATGCGCCTGGATCTAGATAAATCGGTTTATTTGACTGACGAGGAATATCGCAATTACATATACGGGAGCGCAGATGTTGTTGGGTTGATGTCCTTAAAAGTGTTCGTAAAAGGAGATCAGCAGAAATATGATGATCTGAAAGACGATGCCATGAGACTGGGCAGCGCTTTTCAAAAAGTAAATTTTCTGAGAGACCTCAAGGCCGATCTTGAGATGCTGGAACGCAGCTACTTTCCCAATACAAACCTTCATGATCTCAATGAAGAAGATAAAGCAAGACTTATAGCAGAGATCGAAGATGATTTTGATGCTGGTTTAAGAGGGATCAAAAGATTGCCTATTGAAGCAAAGCTGGGAGTCTATACAGCTTACACCTATTATAGAAGACTGTTGACTCGCTTGGAAAAAACACCTAGCCGAGAAATCAGAAAACGTAGAATACGTGTCCCTAACTATGAGAAAATTGGTTTACTCGCAAAAGGTTATGTAACTTATCGGCTTAATTTGATTTGATATGAGTACCCTTTTTTGGATACTGATTTTTTTAATCACATTTTGTATCATGGAGTTTAATGCATGGCTTATTCACAAATACGTTATGCATGGTTTTTTATGGAACATTCATGAAGACCACCATCATAAAAAACACGACAGCTGGTTTGAAAAAAACGATTTGTTTTTCGTGTTTTTTGCGGCAATCAGTATAGGATTCAAAATTTTACACGGAGTTTATGATTTATGGTGGTGCTTACCTATAAGCCTGGGAATTCTAGCTTATGGTATTGCCTATTTTGTCGTACATGATATTTTTATACATCAACGTTTCAAGTGGTTACGCAAGGCTAATAATAAATATGCTAAAGGCGTGAGGCGTGCACACAAGATTCACCACAAACACCTAGGCAAAGAAGAAGGTGAGAATTTTGGTATGCTGGTCGTTCCCTTCAAGTATTTCAAGTAAACCTTATGAAAAAAGCTGCAGTCATCGGTGCCGGCATAGGTGGTTTGGCTATTGCGTTGCGGCTTAAAAAACAGGGATTTGATGTTACCGTTTTTGAGAAAAACGACTATAGTGGCGGTAAACTACATGCCATAGACCTAGATGGTTACAGGTTTGATTTGGGTCCGTCATTATTTACCCTTCCCTACCTCGTTGATGAACTTCATCAACTTTTTCCTGAAATACAAATCCCGTTCAATTACAAGAAAAAGAAAATCTCGTTTAAATACTTTTGGGAGGACGGGACTCATTTTGCCGCGAGTACAGATCAAAATCAATTTATCGAGGAGGCTTCTCAAATATTTTCTGAGAATCCATCAACCCTAAAAAGGTATCTCAATAGCAGTAAGTCAAAATATGAACTTACTAAAAGTCTGTTCCTGGAAAAATCTCTGCATAAAGCCAGCACCTATCTATCAATAGATACTATCAAAGCATTGATCAAGATACCGTTTTTAGGAATCAATAATACCTTGAATCAAGAGAATTCTGTTTTTTCCAACCCAAAACTCACTCAGCTATTCAATCGCTATGCAACTTACAATGGTTCAGACCCCTATGCTACGCCAGGCATCATGAGCATGATTCCGCATCTCGAGCTTGGACTGGGCACATACTATCCAGAAGGCGGCATGCACAGCATTTCTCAGTCGCTGTTCAAATTGGCTCAAGAAGTGGGAGTGGAATTCCGCTTTCGCGAAAGCGTAACAAAAATAAACCACCGCAACAGTAAAGTCACCGGAGTAACGACTGATCATGATACCTATGGTGCAGAGGTGGTCGTTTCCAATATGGACATCTTCCCTACTTATAAAAAACTGTTGCAAGATGTAACACAGCCTAAGAAAACACTCGACCAGCCCAGATCGAGTAGCGCGCTGATTTTTTACTGGGGCGTGAAAAAGACGTTTCCAGAACTGGATCTGCATAACATATTATTCAGCGAGAACTACCCAGCCGAATTTGAGTACATCTTCAAGAAACGAGATCTATATCAAGACCCCACGGTCTACATAAATATTACCAGCAAAGAAACTCCCAGCGATGCGCCACAAGGTTGCGAGAACTGGTTTGTCATGATCAATGCGCCTGGAAACTATGGCCAGGACTGGGACGATCTCGTTACAAAAAGCCGAAACAGAATTCTCGATAAAATCAAGAGTTGCCTGAATGTCGATATCTCAGATCTCATCGATACGGAATATGTGCTCACCCCACCGATGATTGAGGCAAATACAAGCAGCTATCGCGGTGCGCTCTACGGAGCGGCGAGCAATAATAAAATGGCAGCTTTTTTACGACACCCCAACTTCAACAAGATCAAAAACTTGTATCATGTAGGTGGATCCGTGCACCCTGGCGGCGGGATTCCTTTGTGCTTATTGAGTGCTAAAATCACGAGTGATCTAATCGAGAAATCATGATCAAAAAAGCAGCTCTTATTTTTCTCTGGATAGTGCACATTTCTGCACTCATAGGAATTGCGGTGGGTCAAGAAGATTTCTTCTTGCCAAAGTCTCCGTTCACGCTCATTTATTTATTGGTTTTATGCATCGGTTTGATACCGGTGCTATCGAGGAAATCCCTATTACTTTTCACTTTATTTTTCATCACGGGATATGTAGTGGAGTGGATAGGCGTACACACGGGATTTCTTTTTGGTGAGTATTATTATGGAAAGAATTTCGGGCCCAAAATCGATGAAATACCTATTCTGATAGGAGTAAACTGGGCGGTTCTGACCACGGTTACGCATATAGTCAGTCACAAAGCCGCCTCAAACATCTATCTCAAAGCTGCTCTGGGAGCAAGTCTTATGGTGCTACTCGATTTCTTTCTGGAGCAGATTTGTGATTTTGCCGGTTTCTGGCATTTTACGGGTGGTGCAGGCTGGTTCAACTACGTTTGCTGGTGGATCATTGCGTTTATTTTGCACATCGTCGCAGGGAAATTTAAACTCAAGGGAGACTTCACAACCGCCCTCAATATTTATAGTGTTCAACTTGTTTTTGCAGCAGCTTTATGGATCATCATTACGACATAGCGATCATAGGGCTGGGCTGCGCTGGGAGCCATATTGTTCACGAGCTGATCAATCAGAACGTTGAGAAGAAGATTGTTGTCATAGATCCTTGGAGCGATACAAAGCCTGGAAAAGCTTGGAGTTTCTGGGAAAAAGGTGCTGGAAAATGGGATCATCTCGTTAAACAAACCTGGAGCAAAACCATCGTGCGCAAGAAAGGCCACGAATTGAAGCTGGATCTAGAGCCATATGTGTATAAATCTCTGGATAGCAAGAAATTTACCGCTTTCGCGAAAGCGAGACTAGAACAATCACCCCACATAACATTTCTCGACAGCTGCGTTGAAGATGTATCAAAACAGGCGTCCAAAAAGCAGATTTCACTCAAAAATGGTGAAATAGTGACGGCCGATCTCATTTTTGATAGCCGCATACCGGCAGGTTTCAGTAGAGATTCAAAATCCATCAAGATCCTTCAACATTTCAAAGGGATCGTTATTGAGACAAACGAAAATCATTTTGTCCCAGACGTATGTACGATGATGGATTACACGCTCATGGATGAGGGAACGTGTAGTTTCACTTATGTCCTACCCTATTCAAGACGGTCGGCGCTGGTGGAATTCACCTACTTCTCACACGAGGTGGTAACCGAATCTACTTATGACCATTTTCTCAAGAAGTACATCAAAGAACATTTGAAAATTGAGGATTACCACGTTACAAATATGGAGCAGGGCGTTGTTCCCATGACCACTTATGATTTTAAGCAACACAATCAACCCGGTCATTTTAGGATAGGAACCGCGGGCGGCTGGGTAAAGCCTTCTACCGGTTACAGCTTTAAAATGAGCGAGAAAAAAGCTAAACAGCTGGTCGATAACATCAAAAATGATCGCGAACTTGATCATGGGTTATTTAGCAGGAAAAGCCAATTGTATGATGCTACTTTGCTCGATGTTTTGGATAAAAACAATGGGAAAGGCGACGAGGTTTTTTTCAAGCTATACAGCAGTAACCAGATGAAATATTTCTTCAGATTTCTGGACGAGGAAACTACCTTTTTACAGGATCTACGCATCATGTTTCCCATGACGTCCCTAGCATTTTTGAAGCCGTTCTTCTCTAATTTACCTAAAATCCTCTGGCGTAGGTAAAGGAGACCAGTTACCTTCCATCTTATACGGCTGGAACCTGCTGAACAGTTCCTCGCTATACCATTGCAAGGCCTGGGTTTGCTGGATTGCCTGACGGTGCTCGCGTCCTTTATAGGCAAAACGTTTGATTCCTTCTTCGCTTTTCCACAGACTCATTGTAGCCATGTGGGTAACCGGCCACTCACCTACTCCAGCAGTAAAAACGAGGTCGGGATCTTCATAAAGACCTTTTTGCGACGTGGGAACGTAATCCCAAAACCTTTTTAAAAATTTCAACTTGATACGTGCACGGGTAATTACAAAAACCCAGTCGTTATCTGAGTCAAGCTTCTCGCTTTTCTCAAACGGGTTTTTACCTGCCCAAAGACCACGGGCTTTACTGTTCTTCAAAAAAATAAGTTTGTATTGAGCTGCTTGTGATCTCATTTTTTTGTGAAAGGAACTGCTTTTAAAAAAACTCTGAGCCTCTTTTTCGCTGTCCCATACTTGCACGTGCATGTAGGTGCTCCAGTCCGGTTTGGGGTTAAAATTGCCTTTCCCCACACCCATGACCTTAAAAAATTTTTGACCCGGAATATTCCTGAGTCTTATCCAGCCCTCAGCTACCGCAAAAAATCCTTTTACGTTGCCCCAGCGGGTGTCACTCTTAAAAACGGAAACGGTAGTGATTTGTTCTGACATGAATGTCAAAGGTAGTACCCAAATCAGAAATTACGAGCACGGTAATTTTGAATTCCCGTCTAATTAAGGTTTTGCTTTTGAATGAAGTCTAGGATCGTTAAATATGAGTCAAAAATAGATTTCGCTTTCGCGAAAGCAAATTTATCCTGCTATATTTTACACATGAAAAATGCTGAAAAATCACTTGAACCATCAAAATCTCCAGACACGGAAGAAAAACAAAATACTGTAGAAACTGATGAAAAAGAACAGCCATCATTTACCGAACGCTGGAAAAACAGTAGGTATTTATTTATACGCGGCACATACCTAGTAGCACACAGTATATGGACGGTTGTGATGGTAATAGGCATGGCAATCGCTTGGCTGGTAGCGGTTTTAGCAACATGAAATTATCAAATCTGCCATGTAGAACTCTACACCTCTTCTCATTGACCTGTGTTATACTGTACGGCTTTGTCCTACTGGCAAAGAGCTTTGATTTTACTAATAACAGTTTCGTTCTATACTATTTGAACGATCTAATGATCGTACCGATGGTTTTGACTCTTTCGTTGAATGTTGTTTGGATATTGAAAAAAGACCGCTCAATAAGGTTAGGCTGGTTCAGCATTTTGAGCATAGTCCTAATGTATTCTTTGATTTTTGAATACTATCTGCCTCAAAACATGAGTCGCTATACCGCAGATTGGTATGATGTGCTTTGTTATTTAGCCGGTGCGGTGATTTTTCTGTTTTTACAGAGGTTACCTTAAGCTGTGGTCAGTTTGAATAAAGTACCCCAGCCTTAAGCTCGTTTATAACATTTCCATCACCTAACTCGAATCTCATAGGTAATGTTATCTTTTGATTTTTTTTATCCATTAGATACATATTTAAATGTAAGTGAGGCCCTGTACTCCAACCAGTATTACCGCTGTAACCTATAAGCTGGCCGGCTTTAATCATTTGACCAAGTTTTACCTTTACCCCATTCTTTTTAAGATGTAGATATTCTGCTATGGTGCCGTCACTATGTAGAATTTTAATATAGTTGTTGTATGCTGAACAGGACTGTTTATTGCAATTCCTACTGTTACGCTTCTCTAACTCCACGATCAAACCATCTCTTACCGCATAGATCTCAGTTCCAACCGGCATAGTAAAATCCCACGCATACTTATCTTGATGCGAAAAATTACCGTTTACCCCTTGATGAACCTTGAATGCTTCTCCTTTTTTGAAGGGCAGCTTGTAAATGAAATCCTCGTCATACTCAGAGTCAGTCAGATCGCCTAAATATGTCAGCGTTTTATTTTTGAGAAATTTCCAGCCTTTTTTAGAGTCAATTTTATCCATGGTTATGACCTCAAAATTTTTGGCTAATGCAGGAACCACTACATAGCTGCCATTTGACTTGCTAGGTTTCAAGTTCTTGAGCTTATAATCTATCACTACTGTTATGGGCAAAAGATTGTTATTATCAACAAGAGCTCTTGTACCCGTGTCTGTATCTTCCCAAGTCCAGCTGTAGTTGTCTTGCCATTTGACCTTACTGTTCTTTTGTGCATGTGCTACGCAAGTCAAGAGTATAATGGATATTACTGTAAGATACCAGGTTCTTCTAACGATTGAGCTTTTCATTGGGTCGATTGTTTTTTGAGAGATTCAACTCATTTGAGCTTAAAAGTACTATTCTAATTTCAACATAAAAATAACATACCTAATTAAAAAGGGCAGGTAAAAACCCGCCCTCCTAATAAATTCTAAAGAAATCGCCTACTTACGCCGCGTTCTCTTCTTTAATCTTATTCAATGCACTACCCTTGTCGTACCAAGCTATTTGTGCATCATTATAGGTGTGATTCACTTTGATGGTGTCCTTGCTACCATCCTTGTGTACAATTTCTATTGTCAAAGGCTTGTCTGGTGCAAACTGATCGAGATCTAAAAAGTTAAACGTATCATCTTCTTGGATCAAATCGTAATCTTCTTCATTGGCAAACGTGAGTCCCAGCATTCCCTGCTTTTTCAAGTTAGTCTCATGGATACGTGCAAAAGATTTCACGATCACCGCAACCACACCTAAGAATCTAGGCTCCATGGCGGCATGCTCACGAGAAGAACCTTCACCATAATTGTGATCTCCCACTACCACGGTAGGGATTCCCGCTGCCTTGTAGGCTCTTTGAGTTTTGGGAACTGCATCATATTCACCGTCGATCTGGCTTTTTACCCAGTTGGTCTTCTTATTGTAAGCATTTACGGCTCCTATCAGGCAGTTATTGGAAATATTGTCCAAGTGTCCCCTATATCTTAACCATGGTCCTGCCATAGAGATATGGTCGGTTGTACATTTCCCGAAAGCTTTGATCAACAATTTAGCACCTTTGATATCACGACCTATTGGTTCAAATGGTTCCAATAATTCCAAACGCTCAGAATCAGGATCTACCACGACTTCAACATCGCTTCCATCTTCTTTGGGGGCAAGATATCCATCGTCTTTTACTTCAAAACCTTTAGGTGGCAATTCCCATCCTGTCGGCTCATCGAGCATCACTTCCTCTCCATCCTCATTAATCAGCTTATCTGTAAGTGGGTTGAAGTCTAGACGACCCGCAATCGCGATCGCAGCTGTCATTTCTGGAGAAGCTACAAAGGCGTGCGTATTAGGGTTACCATCGGCACGCTTTGCAAAGTTTCTATTGAAGGAGTGGACGATACTGTTTTTAGGTGCATTTTTTGGATCTTCATAACGCGCCCATTGTCCGATACAGGGTCCACAGGCGTTTGTAAAGATTTTAGCATCCAGCTTCTCAAATATCCCTAAAATCCCATCGCGCTCTGTTGTATAACGCACTTTTTCAGAACCTGGATTGATCCCAAACTCTGCTTTAGTCTTCAAGCCCTTGTCAATTGCTTGTTGAGCAATGCTACTAGCTCTTGAAAGATCTTCATAAGAAGAGTTAGTACAAGAACCTATAAGTCCCCACTCCACTTTTAATGGCCAGTCATTCTTTTCTGCCTTAGGCTTCATTGTTCCTACCTCTGTTGCAAGATCCGGAGTAAAAGGTCCATTGAGGTGAGGCATCAACTTGTCAAGGTCGATCTCAATTACCTGATCAAAATACTGCTCAGGATTTGCATAAACCTCATCATCACCAGTCAGGTGTTCTTTAATTTCATTTGCAGCATCTGCGATGTCTTCACGATCAGTTGCTCTTAGGTAGCGCTCCATGCTCTCATCGTAACCAAATGTAGAAGTCGTTGCTCCTATCTCAGCCCCCATGTTGCAAATGGTCCCTTTACCCGTACAAGAAAGATTTTTAGCACCCGGGCCAAAATATTCTACAATCGCACCAGTACCACCTTTAACGGTTAGGATCTCTGCCACTTTAAGAATAACATCTTTCGGCGCTGTCCATCCAGATAGCTTACCAGTAAGTTTCACACCTATTAGTTTCGGGAATTTAAGCTCCCAGGCCATACCTGCCATAACGTCTACCGCATCAGCACCACCTACACCTATCGCAACCATACCTAGACCACCAGCGTTTACCGTGTGAGAATCTGTACCGATCATCATACCACCCGGAAATGCGTAATTTTCCAGCACTACCTGGTGAATAATTCCTGCTCCAGGTTTCCAGAAACCGATCCCATACTTATTAGAAACCGACTCCAGAAAATTGAAAACCTCATTACTGGTATTCATGGCGTGCTGTAAATCTTTATCAGCACCTTCTTTAGCCTGAATTAAGTGGTCACAATGCACAGTTGTGGGAACGGCCACCTTATCCTTACCCGCTTGCATGAACTGCAAGAGCGCCATCTGTGCCGTTGCATCCTGACATGCGATACGATCTGGAGCAAAGTCTACGTAGTCCTTACCTCGTGTAAAAGCTTTACTAGCTTTACCCTCCCAAAGGTGGGAATACAAAATCTTTTCAGAAAGTGTAAGCGGTTTGCCGGTAAGCTCGCGAGCTTTTGCTATGCGGGCAGGCATCTCTGCATACACCTTTTTAATCATATCAATATCAAATGCCATATTTCTAATTTTTAAGGACAACAAATTTACAAAAATTGGGTCATTTTTGAAAATCTACAACGATATAGTGAAAGAACTGCAACATTCTGATCAGTTTGCTATTTTCAGTAGAAAAATTATTACAAATCAATAGAAATAACGCTAATTATTTGATTTGTTAGCAATTTGAAATTGTTCTAAATAGATAGTTCTAGGGCACGCTTTCGCGAAAGCGAGATCGCAACAATCACTATAACATAGATCCGAAACAATGAGGTAGAAAATCTAAACTTTCTACAGAATTTCTTGAATGATCTTTTCCTCCGTGAAACCTTCGGCTTGACCTTTATAGTTCAAGATAATTCTATGACGCAAGATACCGGTTGCAACCGCTTTGATATTCTCAATATCTGGACTGTACTTACCATTTACGGCAGCATGCGCCTTTGCGGCAAGCACAAGATTCTGTGAAGCTCGAGGTCCAGCTCCCCAGTCTATATATTCTTTTATCAATTCAGGAGCGTTTGCAGCATTAGGACGTGTTTTCCCTACAAGACCTACAGCATATTCAATAACGTTATCAGGTACGGGAATGCGTCTGATCAACTGCTGAATATCTACGATCTCTTGGGCATTAAAAAGTGCATTCACAGAAGGTTTGTGGTCAGAAGTCGTGCTTTTTACCACCTGAACTTCTTCCTTATAACTGGGGTATTCTAATTTTATTGCAAACATGAAGCGATCCAGTTGCGCTTCAGGCAAGGGGTAGGTTCCTTCTTGCTCGATAGGATTTTGCGTTGCCAGAACAAAATATGGTGCGGCCAGCTTGTAATTATGACCCGCTACGGTAACGCTCTTCTCCTGCATCGCCTCAAGGAGCGCCGCTTGGGTTTTGGGCGGTGTCCTATTGATCTCGTCGGCAAGGATAATGTTTGAGAAAATGGGACCTTTGAGAAATTTAAATGTGCGCTTCTCGTCTAGAATCTCACTCCCCAAAATGTCACTAGGCATCAAGTCTGGCGTAAACTGAATTCTTTTAAAGTCAAGACCTAAAGCCTGGGAAATAGTGTTAACCATTAAGGTTTTGGCTAATCCCGGAACTCCTACTAGCAGCGAGTGCCCGCCGGAGAAAATCGATATCAGAATCTGATCGATGACCTCTTCTTGTCCTATAATGACTTTAGCAATTTCTTGCTTGAGTTGATTGTTTTTTTGAACCAGCTGGTCGATAGCGTTTACGTCTGACATAAGAGATGATTATTTCGTCCAGTTACTGGTGAAGTCACAATCCTTGAAGTCAGGACCGATTTTGATATAAGTATCTTTGAGCTTCTCACTACGCCATTTCTGAATAGCTTCAATTTTTTTAGCGTTCAAAGCAAGGTTCTTGATCTTCAAATAATCCAGCTGATAGTCCGCGATGTGGTCTTCAATTTTATTTTCTACATAAATCACCTTAAATATTGTGTTCCCGCTGCGGTCCTTTTCATTAAGGATACCGCTCACGTCACCTTCTTCAAGAAATTGCAGCTGAGATGCCAGTTCTGATGGCAGCTTGTCAACTTCAAGGCGAACGTCTCCAGTTCTAGGGTTGATGAACTTCCCGCCATTTTGGGCCGTTTCTTCCTCATCTGATATTTGTTTTGCAGCTTCAGAAAACTCTATTTCACCCATGATTACCTTATCACGCATTTCTTCCAGCTCTTTGCGCGCCTTGTTGATTTGAGCCGTTGAAATAAATGGCTGTAATAAAATGTGCCTGACATCTCTAACTTGTCCACGCACTTTATCTACCATAAGAATATGCCACCCAAACGAAGTCTCAAATGGCTCACTGATCTCGCCTTCTTGTAAGCTAAACGCTAGATCCTTGAATTCCTTTACGAAAGGATCATTACGTCTCATCGTTAAGATTCCACCTTGACGTTCTGTGGCAATATCATCGGAATGTAACGTAGCCAGCGCTGCAAAGTTGGATCCATTTTCCAAAACATCTTCTCGATAGCCTTTCAATCGTTCAATAGCATCATTTACTGCCTTTTCTGTAGGTTCTGGCACTACAATGATTTGAGACATCTCCACCTCCGTATTGAATAATGGGCGCTCGTCTTCTGGTATCTCACTAAAGAACTGGCGCACCTCCTCTGGCGTGATTTCAATTTCTTCAGTTAATCTTTGCTGCATGCGCTGGGAAAGCAGGAGGTCCCGGTTGATTTGATTCAACTCATCCCTGACTTGCTGTATGCTTTCCCTGCGGTAAAGTCGAGCGATGGCCTCATCAGTTCCCAGTTCTGCTTTCCACTGTCCCAGCAACTGCTCTGTCCTCCCCTCTACTTCTGCATCGCTTATGGTAATACTATCTTGAATGGCGTGGTGCGCGTACATTTTTTCTTGAATAATGCTCTCTATAAGCTCGCACTTAGAGAGTTGTACGTCGTTACCACCCCTTTTCATGGTTTCAACCTGCTTTGTAATATCTGAATCCAGCACTACGTAATCGCCCACAACACTTGCTACGCCATCGATCATAAAACGGGTATTCTGCACTTGAGGTTTGATCGTATCCTTTTTGATAAGAGAAGCGATCACTTCATTTTTAACCTTTTGATCCTCTGCCTCAGTATCTGTTTCCTGAGCTGAAGCAGTACCGCAAGCAAAAAGCAATGCGGCTATCATGAATATCTTATTCATATAATCTGTTTTTTACGCGCACTTTGGCGTCTTGTAGTAAATCTTTTTCTAATTCTTTTTTGAACTCCAACTTCTTACGGTTCAAAATTATTTGACGTATAGAAGGCTCTATATAAGATAAAGGAGCAACTGCACCTCGTTCCAAAACGTCACTAACATACATCATATAAATTCCTGTACTGTCCTTGAATTGAGAAAATTTCTTTTTGACAATGTAGTCACGTTCATTTGATGCATTGATAGGATCTATCTTTTCAAAAACCGTGCTCTTTTTTAACCATAGGCTATCATTTAAGATGTAATCCTTGAAAGCCAACTTTAAACTATCTAATTGCACTCGAGACAGACTGTCCCGCTTTGTCAGCATTTTTTTCAAATCTGCTAAATCTCCGTAAACTGGATCCACCTTTACATAAAGCAACTGCATTAAATCCTCGTTGAGTCTAAACTCTTCACTCTTATCTGCATAATACTGTTTAACGGAAGCTTTTGAAATACTGGTATCTAAATTCTGGATGGTGAGCTCTTTCAAATACTCTTGAGTATATAGCTCTATCTTGTAGCGATCTACTAATTCATTAAGTTGCTCTTGCCTGTCCTCTGAAATATTGTTCAAAGCATTCTCGTACAGCGCAGTATTCAACATCCAGTTTTTGACATAGCTGTCGACGATACGCAAACTATCCTCTTCAGTATATTTTTCAGGTAACAACTGAGCAATATCAGATTTGAGAAGGTAGTTCCCATCTAGTTCTAGAGCATCAGGCACTTCCTCTTTACTTTCAAAGAGGTGGCATGAATGAATACTACTAGCGAGCGCGAGCAACAATATGTATTTAGTCAGTTTGTGCAGCAAGTTCCTTTTTTACTTTTTTGAGCGTGCGTTTCTGAATTTTGATATCGTGACCTTCTTCCAAAGATGATTCCCACTCTTTCTCCAGCACTTGTTGGTAATCATTGATAACAGCCCCTATTGCCTCGTCAAAAGTTTTTATCGTAGGCTCCATGATTTCTTTAACCATAATGACCTTATAAAAACTATCCTCTTTCTCATGATAGATTTTTGACACTCCTGTTTTAATTTCAAATTCCTTTGGCAATCTGCTGTAGTCTTCTTCAACGGTACCAGAAGATATTATTGTTTTTGTTCTACCGTCTAGATTGATTTGAGCTTTGATACTATCTACCTCAACGCCTTGCCCCAACAGTTCTTGTACTTGCTCTGCGGTTTCTTGAGAAGTATTTTGGGTTAGAATAATATCTATCCTTCTTTTCCATTGATATTGCTCTTTGTTCTTCTCATAATATTTTTTTAAGGCTACGGTATCCTCTTTTGCCTTACCCCATATTTTTTTCTCCATTAGGTTGAATAACAAAATACCCTCCTTGAACTCATTGTAGATAAATGCAAAATCCTTGTTATCGCGCTCTAGGTTCTCATCATAATAATTGATAAACGAGGTTTCCACAAAAGCATCTAGAAGACTTTCTACCTTCTCTCTTTTATTATCGTATTGCTGAAAGTCTTTTTTCTGACGCTCTTCAACAAATTGATAAAAGTCTTTTTTAGTGTAAGACTTGTTTTGAATAGAGAACAATTGAACCTGTTCATGTTCTGATTTTGATTCGTATTTCCAGGCGCGCTGCATGAGACTATCACCAATCGTTTGCAGCATCTCTTCATCAACGGTGACATCAACTTTTGAGTCATATCGATTTTGAAGCTTATTAATAAAGGACTGTGTGATCTTACGGGCTCTGGGCGATTTAGTGATTTGCTGGCGCAATTGCTTTTCTTGTTGCTCAAAGGATTTTGGCGGGTGTTTTTCCAAAAGCTTGATGATGTGCCAGCCGTATTTTGATTTGATAGGCTCAGTATAGCTTCCCACTTCCTCCATTTTAAGGGCTGCGTCTACAAAAATCGGCGAATTAAGACCTCCTGTACCAAATCGCTGCAGCTTCCCGCCATCTTTTGCCGTTCTCAGGTCATCTGAAAACTCACGGGCCATTTCTTCAAATGACTTGCCCTCCTCTAATTGATTATAAATATCCTTGATTCGTGACTTGGCAGTTTTAGTGCTGTCAGCTGGTCGATCAAATGTCATAATGTGAGCTACGGTAACCTCACCCCTTGATTTGCGCCGATCATTCACTTTTAAGATATGGTAGCCAAAGTCTGTTCTAAAAGGATCTGTGTATTCACCTACTTCAGTTTCATAAGCCGCATCTTCAAACTGATACACCATTCTGAAAGGACCGAACCAACCTAATTCACCGGCATTTCCAGCACTGGGCCCTTCACTTTTCTCGCGAGCGAGCTTGGCAAAATCAGCACCGCCATCCAGTTCTTTTTTGATATCAAGAATCTTGTTGTAGGCTTTAAGAGTATCTGCAGGTTCAGCACCTCTGCCTACTTGAACCAGAATATGGCTTGCATTCACTTCTTCCAGAGAGCGATCGTAGACTTCGCGCACAAGTTGATCAGTGACTTCCGTATCCGTCAAATAGTTTTGAGAAAGACTGCTACGGTAATTCTTGAGTTCTTTTTTATACTCCTCGTCATCCTGCAGATTCATATCATAAGCCTGTTGCAGCTTGAGACGGTACTTAACGTACAAGTCCAGATAGTTATCAACGTCTTTTTGTGACTCGTCCTGAACAATGTCCAGGTTTTTGAGGTATACCTTCATGAAGGTCCCAGCATCATAATCCTTACCATCTATGGTCAACAGCGTTCTGTCTTCAAGATCCTGAGCTGTTGTAAAAAAGCTCGCAAGAAAAATTAATACTCCTGTAACAGCGTTTAAGCTCTTCATACATCATATTTTAAGGCGTGCAAAAATAGAGAATTGAACCCCTGTTTCAAAACGCATACTCTTACGACTTATTTTAAAAAACAGACAATTATGAATCGTAACGTATGGTAGAAAGCAATCAAGAAATTATCGTCGAGCTTCCTATTGATAAAGTCATGGAATTGTTCCAGAAACAAGAGTATTTCAAAGAGTGGCAAAAAGGCTTAGTGAGTTTCAAGAATATTACACCGCAAATAGGCCGAGTGGGTAGCAAAAGAGAGATGAAAATTAAGCTCGCTGGCACCACCATCACTATGGAAGAAGAGATTCTCAAAACTGATTTACCAAACACCTGGGAAGCTGTATATAGATCAAAAGGTGTTAGGAATTTTCAGTATAACCGCTTTCGCGAAAGCGAGATCACCACAAACTCTACAACAAAAAAAGTCACTATCTGGAACAGTCGCAGTATCTTTAAATTTACGGGATTCATGCGCTTGATAGGCCGCTCAAAACCCGATCTTTTTCAAAAACAAACTATAAGTTTCATGAAGGATTTTAAGACATTTGCCGAAAACCACACAGATCGATCAGAATGAGGAAGCTAAAATTGATATGGGATTTTAAGGGACCTGACGGTAAGAAAACGGCTGAACACCACTTGATTCACTTGAAAGAATACGCTGAGCGGAAGGATTTCGACTTCATAGCATCTGGCGTGGAAGCGGTTAGTGAGAATCACCACCTTGCATTTGCAGCGGTCGAGGAAACAAACATGATCGAAGTGCGGGATGATTTACGACCCCATCGAGGTCAATTGTGGACACAAACCGACTGATATGCAGATGTACCAGCTTTTTGAATCGGCATTAGACTCCAAATATATTCTTCACGGCGATCAACTCAAAGATCGTTATAGCCACATATGGCGCATGGATGAGTCCTTGAAGGCTAGCTGCCTGCTGTTACCTAATTCCACAAAGGAAGTCAGCGCAGCTCTCAAAATCTGCAACGATAATAAACTGAATGTGGTTACTCACGGCGGGCTTACTAATCTCGTGGGTAGCACGAAGAGCGAAAACCAAGATGTGATTCTCAGTTTAGAGCGTATGAATCGCATTATCGAGATTAATGAAAATACGCGCACGGCAACGGTTGAAGCTGGAGTCATACTGGAGAATTTACATAATGCAGCTGAGGGTCTCAGTCTCCAGTTTCCACTCAATTTTGGGGCAAAAGGTAGCGCTCAAATAGGTGGAATAATCAGTACAAACGCCGGCGGGCTGCGCGTGCTGAAATACGGAATGACGCGCCAGCTGGTATTGGGACTTGAATATGTTCTTGCTGATGGAACCATTATCTCCTCGCTCAAAACCATTATAAAAGATAATAGTGGCTACGATCTGAAGCAACTGATGATAGGGAGCGAGGGAACTTTGGGAATTATTACCAAAGCCGTTTTAAAACTCGTTGAAAAGCCATCTTCAAGACAAGCCGCTATCGCTGGAGTGAGTAATTATGGGAATGTCATGAAACTACTCAAGAAAGCAGACGCCCACCTATCAGGTAAACTGAGTGGTTTTGAACTGATGTGGAATAATACATTCAAACAATTGACCGCAGCGGGAGCCCACGTGCGGCCACCTCTCGTGCTGGATCATATATTTTACGTACTCCTGGAATCACAAGGCAACGATGATCAAACCGATAGGCAAGAAATGGAAAAACTTCTTGAAAACATGCTCATCGAGGAAATTGTAGATGATGCGGTAGTTGCATCTAGCCTCTCAGAAGTGAAACATTTTTTCAGAATAAGGGAAGATGTGAGCAATCTCACGGACCACATGAAATACGATCAACATTTTGACATCTCATTGCCTATACCAGCGATTGATAACTATGTCGCAACTTGTTATAGACGCCTCGAAGAGTTAGATCAGGTGGATGAAATTTATGCCTTCGGTCATGTGGCCGATGGCAACATTCATCTAATGATCGGCAAGCAAAACGATAGATGGGATCTCAAGAAGGAAATTGATCACATTGTTTATGAAGGCTTGACCGATGTAAATGGATCAGTAAGTGCAGAACATGGAATAGGCGTAGATAAACGGGACTATCTCAACATAAGCAACACAACCGCAGAAATTGAGTTGATGAAACTGCTTAAGAAAACGCTTGATCCCAACTCGATATTAAATCGCGGGAAGATATTTGAGGTTTGATTGATTTAAGACAGTTTCTCAATCTCGCTCAGCAATTTTTCCCATTCCAATTTGACGGCACCCCAGCTGTATTTTTCAACCTCTTTGCGAGCGTTGATGGATAAGGTTCTAGACAATTCTGGCTGCTCGATAAGATTAATAATCTTTTCAGACATTGCCTTAACATCACCATCGTTCACCAACAATGCAGTCTTTCCATCATCTAGCATGTATGTCAACCCGCCTACGTCTGTGGACACTACTGGTAAACCAAGCGCCATGGCTTCCAGCACGCTAATAGGAACATTATCGAAGTGGGTTGTATTGATGAATACATCAAACTCTTTACTACGCGCTCGCCATTTTTCTTTAGACAATCGTCCGGTGAACTCTATTTCAAGACCGTAGTTTTTTGCAAGATCTTTAGTTCCTTGAAGCGACCCGTCTTTTTCTGGTCCAATCATGCAGAGTTGAGCGTCAGGATACTGTGACTTGATGTTTTTGAAAACCTCTACAGCCATTAATGGATTGTAGATTTTTGAGAAAGAACGCACCCAAAGAAGCTTCGGTTTAACGGTATCTCTTGGTTTAAAATCATAATCTGTTAGCTCGATAGTATTCTTGATTACCCTCAAGTTCGTGTAACCTAGGTCAGACAAGTTCTTCTCCAAATAGGTGCTTGGACAAATAGCGCTGTTTGCGTTATCAATTAAAAATCTGAAGGTCTTTCTCGATTTTTCCGCTCTTGCCGGCAAGTTACCTCCATGCAAAATCGGTATGTAGGGAATTTTAAATTGGACACACAAGCGAGCGACAGCTACAGCATACCAGTAATTCAATGTGCTGTAGGTATCGATGAGGACGAGGTCTGTTTGATCTCGCTTTCGCGAAAGCGTAACCATCATATCCACAAATCGCTGACCTTTGTTCTTTTTGTCACTAGCATAGGAAAGCCTATAGCCAGATTTCTCCAAAAGCGGACCCAATGTCTCAATATAACTGATATTGCCGCCGTGACCACTAAGCTTATTTCCTATATAAAGAATGTTAAGCGCCATATTAATTTATGCGGGTAGGATTAAGAACTTTTTGGTTTCTAAAATTTGATAGCTCATCTTCCTCCTCATCTTTTTTTGTGAACTCGGACTCCTTGATTTTTAAAAGGGCTAAAGCATAAAGAAAAGAGGGAGATGCATTACGCATAGCGGAGTGATTTATGGTAGCAAACCAAAAAATGAGAAAACTATAGAATAACATGTTTGAGCGATCGCCTAAACGATAAAACAACGGCACCAGAATTAAAAGCCCTAATGAAAAAACTCCCACAGCTCCATGTTCTGCCAGTAGTCTAGTTACCTCGTTATGAGAGGCACCTTCTATACCCGCTTTTTTTAACTTATAGTATTTTGACATGCCGGCTCCCAAACCTAATAAGGGATTCTCTAGAAAAGCCTGTGTTTCCAGATTAGCTAGCTCTCCACGTCCAGCTGACACATCATCCTTTTCACGGCCTATGGTATCCTTGTTAGTGTAACGATTCTCAATCATACCGCCAGTCACGATACTACTGTAAATGAACGCCACAAAAATCCCAGCACCTATTAAAACAAATTTAGGAACGAATGATGCTCTGAAGTTTTTGTTCTGAAGAAAAATTATGGTACCAATAAAAGCACCTATCATAAGAAATGCAGTAAAAACACCTCCACGAGAAAATGTCAGATAGCCTCGGTAAGTGAATAGCAAGAAAAGAAAGAGATCAATTGCGTTGATCCAAGTTTTTCTGATCAAAATAAACCTAACAAAAGTCAGAAATATACCAATCCCAAAAGCCGTAGAGACTTGATTAGGCCCAAACCCTCCAGAAGCCGTGGCATTTGAGGCGGCGACAAAGTTGATCTGACTTACATCAGGTGCCTTAAAAATGACATAGCCAGTCATCATAAAGATTCCGGCGACTCCCAAACCGAAAAAATTAAGAAGCTGTTTTTTTGTGATCGTACGATTGTAGCAGTAGACAGCTGCGACACCGAGCACTACCGGTCCAGCGAGATTGAAAGCTATTGCCCTACGCAAACTCTCGTCGATATCTATCCTATCTGCTGCGACTAGAATGCTGGGTAAAAATAATAGAATGTAAATGACGTACCAAGAAGACCTAAGCGAGAAACCCCTTATATAAATACCGATTATCGTACATATTAAAATAAAATATTTGCCTATCTCATGTAAAGGAGTTGATTTTGCCATCCTAAAAAACACCTCAAGGCACACGAAGTACAAACAGGCCATTATAACCTCATTGTTCTTATCTGAATTTCCAAATATCCTTGCCAGTAAATAAAAAATCACCGCATAAATCAGAACACTCCCAATGATAGGCACAGAAACGCAAGCCACACCAATAGCAAAATGGATAGCCAACAGTAAAGGATAAGGAAGGTTTTCTATTTTAAACATCAGAGACTATAAACTTCTGGAACTATGAAAAATTGTAAGTACGCATAATAGACAGTATAAATGGTCCAGCCACCTCCCCTATCACTTTGCCTCTCTAAAAATTTTGTTTTGTAAAGCAAAAATATAGTAATCGTAAGTAAAACGGTGGGCAAGGTTGCTATTATACAATAATGCTTGCTCAAATGAATTTGAAGTCCATTTGTCTAAATGTATTAAAGCATCTGAAATCTGATCTGCAGATGGCTCTTTGAGCAACCATCCATTACTTCCGTGTTCTATGTAATCATTCATGCAAGAAATATCAGTCACTACTGGAATACAGCCAAAGTTCATCGCTTCTCCAATTACTTTTGGGAAGCCTTCACTCTTAGAAGGCAACAGGAGCACATGGCTCTCTGAAAGCAGCTTTGCCACATCATCTTTTGAGCAGTGCCCTAAAAATCTGATTGGGAAAGTAGAACGAGTAGCCATTTCTTCAAACTCGGCTCGCTCAAAGCCATCACCAGCAAAAACTATTTCCGAAAAAGATGAATACTGAACTTTATCCTTGATGGCATCAAGAATGTGATGAACTCCCTTATGCCTGTTCAGACTTCCTACAAAAACCAGCCTTAATTTTTCAAAACCCGAACTAATTTTTTTATTCACAACTGCCTGCCCCTGCCTATACTCTTCTACTGTAAGACAGGGATTTTCGAAGGGAATGAAACGTACGTCTCTCTCCCAATTCCCATTTATAGTAACTTTGACGCTATTATCAATTCTCTTTAACCAAAGTTTCTGGATCCTGTTACCGAATGGCATACTTTCATCCATCCAGTTCCCGGCATATTTAACCCAATACTTACCAGAACGAAATAACTTCAAATAAGGCAAAACATAGATTCCCATACCGGTAGGTGCCCTGAATTGAATATGATCTGCATTCTTGGTGAAGCGACTGATAAGTTTTAAGTTGGAAAATGAGGTGGTAAGAATATTTAGTTTTTGAAGCCCCTTCCCACCAGAAGGCTGGAGCGCAACGAATTGAATATTTGATGCAGTATAGGTTAAGCTACTCTCTGGTGCAGCAGACTTGTGCAAAGGGGCGACATGAACGAGTTCCTCACAAATCTGTGCCAAATGATTAAGCTCTCTGACTGTAGAACCCCACCCACAAACTTCTCCTTTTTTATTTAAATAGTGCTCTGTATGCGAAATTACAACTATGCGCATAGCTGGTCTATTATATTATTATAACTTTTGATTATTGTATTCCAGGTAAAATCCTGGACATGTCTGTGTGCATTAATCTGAAAATCATCATAATCATCTAAAACTTGTTTAACAGCATTTGCCACCTCAATAGGATCGTGAGGATTTACCAGAATACCAGATTTGCCGTGTTCAATAGCATCTTCAATGCCGCAGCCCTTACTGCCTATTGCTGGTATACCATAAGCATTAGCTTCAAGGATAGCAATACCAAAACCTTCAACGTCTCCCGTACTGGTTCTTTCACTTAACATTAAAAATATATGACTTTCCGAATAGCGTTGATTTTTTTGTTCATCATTAACTTTTCCATGAAAGGTCACGTGTTCCAGTACCCCTAGTTCTCTGGCTAAATTTCTATTACTATCAACAGTTGTGGGAAGCCCTACACAGTGGTAATGGGTTTTAGGATAAAGGTCCAATATCTCCGGCATAGCCTTAATCACATTATGTTGTCCCTTACGTTGAGTTACATTGCCTACCGTAATCAAGCTCAAATTTGAGTTCTCAAACCCTCTACCATCAAACTTTTGAACATTTGCTATTCCATTAGGGATGACGGCAGTATTGGGTAATTCTAAGTGGTTTACAAGTTTGAGTGTATAATTAGAGACTGCAACAACTAAATCAGCCTTTTGCAATGCAGAATCTGTAAGTGTCCTACCAATTTTTGAAGGGAGAAGAAGTTCAGATCCATGTATGATTGCCAATACAGGTTTTGAATTAGTGAATCTTTTCAAAAAATGTATTTGCCAAAGTGAAAATTTTCCAGTAGCGATGATCAGATCAAACTCTTGAACTATTCTTAATGCTTTCAGTATACGTTTACCGTAAGTCCAAAAAATCAGTTTATTTCTTTTAACCCGATTTATTTTGAAATTTTGAAGTTTGTCAAACCGTGCTTCATCCTCACCGCCTGATGATCGTTGATCTGCTATGACTTGTACTTGATGAGTATTAGATAAATGTGTGGCTAAATCCAAAGCATGCTGACCTATTCCTCCCGGTTGCGGAGGGAATTCCGAGGTAAGAATTAAAATATGTTTCTTTGAACGATTCAATTTCCTGAAATTAAGTCCATCGGTCGTACAAACTCAAACTCTTGATTTGAATTTTTTAGACTTTCAAGAAGATTAAGCAAATTCTGGCGATTTTCAATCTTGTTCTCATAATCAAACATCAATGGGTGCGCACTAAGGGTGTAATTGCTATAGTTAGTGTTGAGAATATGATCCACCACCTTTTGATCAAATCCAGTATAGTGATTTTCCAAAAGCATAATGCCCTTGTAAAATTTCACCTGTCCTGTAGGATTACGTGTTCCTAAACCAAATTTTTGGAATAAATTTTTATAAGATACTCGATACCACATGTAACCATTTTCTTTTAGAAGCTTCACAATGGATTCATTATCTGCAGCTTTGAAAAAAGGATAGACACCTCTATCTCCCCAACTTATAGCTCCTCTGCGCATCCAAGTCATGGGGCGGTTGTGCGGTGGAACAAAACCTACCACATCTTGCTTGTTTTCAACTGCTTCCTCTAAGATATACTTGCTGCGTTTCAAGCTTTTGTTCACTTGATTTATTTGAAAAATAGAAGCCCACTCATGCCTCCAGGAATGAGACGCAATCTCATGTCCTCGCACATAAATTTGATTTATAAGTTCTGGGAACGAATACGGGTAGACCCCTTCTTCTGCTGAAAAGCCCGTTATGGCAAAACAACACTTGACATTATATTGATCTAGAATATCTAGGATTTCTTTTGCATTTTCAATTTCCCTATTCAAATTTTGAAAGGAGTAATTGTAAGGGTAGGATGCATTGATTAAACCGATGGGCCCATCAAAATCCCAAGTCAAAATGATCTGCTTCTTAAATATTTTCATCAGTATCGTGATGCGTGTAGTAGAAATACTTCCCTTTAATCAATTTATCAATCTCTTGATCTTTCGTATAGTAAATTATGGAAGTTTTCGTCTTGTTTTTTATAGTCGTGAGCGACGAGCCCAACACCTCCCCATGAATATTATTTTGAAAACGTACCCTTTCTATATTTTTTGGTGTATTTCTGAGAATATAATTGACAATCGTTGAGAAGTGAATTTCCTTTTCCAGAATAAAATCCGTAATAAAATATATATTTCCATTATAATATCCTGAAAAGTAGGTAGAAGTACCTCTTAATTTATAGAGCTGTATTCCAGGATAATAATCTTTAAATGACTCAAATCTCCAATTTTTGAACTCGCGATCCCTCTCAATGTAAACCTGACCTGGCTTGTCCAGCTTGAACACCTCAGTTTGATCTGTATCAATTGTATTCACCTTATCAAATTCTCCTCTATACTTCTTTTTCATGAATTTTGATAGAAAAGGATTTTTCACGCGATCCAACCATTTTACAGGATATCCTTTCATGCGAAGAGGAAGCCCTAAATTAATAGGAATAAACTGTTTGTTAGAGCTTTGTAATTTTTTATATCCTGCTCTTATCATGGAGATTTCTGCAGCTGGACTTGGGTCGCTTCCCAAGGTTATGACTTTTTGTTTGTGAGCAGCATTGTACAGTTGAACAGCTATTCCTTTACCTCTATAATCTGGATCCACCATCAAATCACACGCCCATTGGGAATCTACAACCTTTCCATCTATATTGATTCGACAAGGAATAAGTCCTAACTGCCCCACGACATTATCGTTGATTACAGCAAGCTTAAGATTTTCTATCTCCTTGCCTTCCTGTCCACTAAATTTCCAATAGAGATAATCACTATTTCTCCTCTTACGTCTGGCACCAAACATTTTTGTCGCAAACTCATAGTGACTCTCTGCATACTGCGGCGCATAATTCTCTATATGGACTTCGTTATTCATAGATGCTCGATTTTAGCTCCTTGTTTCAGCTTTTCAGAAGCAAGATTCCATGATTTAATTACTTGAACCATAACTATAGGTAATAAAAAAACCGACACAAATACTCCGAAGAGCATCATGAATTTACTGCTTTTGAATTTGTAAGGCATGATGGAACTGGGAACTGTTTTAAGCAAGGACAGTTTTGTCAATTTGTCACCGTGGTATTTTCTAAATAGATAAACCACGCTAGGAATAGGTCTGGGGTCCAACCATTTTTTGGGTCTGAATCCATCCCAGCTGCCCATTTGACGAAGCCCTCCAGATCCTACTTTGAGGTGAAGTCGCTTTGCGTATGGATTTGAAATGTTACGGAATCCAGCTAGATAGGCTCTTAAACCAAATTCTCCATCACCCATGCGCTGTTTCTCAAACTGGCGGTCATACAGACCTATAGCTTTAAAAACAGATTTTTTGATCAACGCATTCCCAGTGTCTAGCTGCTGACTAAGACAAAAGTGCGCATAACTATCTGGCACTTTTGCCCCCTGTGTAGAGATAGAAACTCCAGATGAAATGTCTGCTTCAAAAAAATCAAGAGTTTTGAGATGCTGACTTATCCAGTCTGGATCCACGCGTGAGTCATCGTCAAACATGAGAATGTATTCCCCTTTGCTTTTTTTAATGGCCGTATTGCGAGCTAGCCATAGTGCTTTTTCTACTTGATGAATCAATAAAACATCAAGATCAAATTGATCGTAAAATTTCTTTTGAAACGGCTCTGACTGATCCACAACGATCACCTCAAAGTTTTTATAATCCTGCTTTTCAAGATCTTCCATTACATCCTTGAGGTAAGGATATCGATTAAGGGTAGGAATGATAATGGATACCAGCGGTTCTTGTTCTATTAATGAACTGGAGAAATCGAGGTAGTGGGGGTACGTGAAAGGAGTTTCATGCTCGTTTACTCTTTTTATAGATCTCGCTTTCGCGAAAGCGGAAACTTCACGAAAAGGATTCTTGAAGCTCAATAAGCGAACGGTAAGTACATACCATATCCAGGCAGTATGGAAGTTTTTCCTCAAAAACAGGTATTCATCTACGACCGGTAATTTTTCAACCTTCTCATAACATTCAGCTTCATGGATTAAACCTTTGAGAACGAGCCGCCATGATTGATCATAAGCTCTAGCTTGAATGCTCTCAAAACGGGAATCCATGGGTACTTTTTGCAAGATTTCCTTCTCCAAGACCTCGACACGTGGATACACGCTCGTACCATCCTCACGCTTAAGCATGAAATAAGATGTGGGTTGTAAATATTTGAGGAATCTAAATAGCATCTACATACTTTGATGTGGATTCTCGGTTTTCCAACTAGAATCTGACAGGCTGCAAAAGTAGTGATATGATTTCACCTATATTTTTATTCACTAACTGAATTTCAGACTATGAACATTGATTTGTCTCTCAGTTTAAGCTAATGTGTTTGAATGACTTCCCCTCAGGTAATTTTGAGTTGTCTTTAAAATAAGGTCTTTTTGCTTTATAGGAATAGCGTTTAAGTATTAAGGATTAGGGCTTAGTATAACCATAGGCATTGAGCGGCTCTTCTAAGAGCTTGTGAAATAATTGCTGTTGTTCCTCTGTGTATCTACTTTTGTAATGGCTATCCCACCCTACTGGTTTCAAATTCCAATTGAGGATTATCTTTTCGAGTTTTGGCGATAATGTTAAATCGAGATCTTTAAAGATGTCCTTGAAGAAATTAATGGGATCATTACAAAGATCTTCATAAAAATATAGGTTATAATCATTAACATTTTTGAGACCCTCGTAAAATTTCAAGTATAGATCAGAATAAAATCGTATTTTCTCTTCCATCTCTAATGCTTCAAAAGCTTCTGGTCTTTTTTTATAGGCCCATTTTTGCTTTATGTAAGATGAAACAACTACTCTAGGATCTCTCTCAATCCACAAATATTTAAGATCCCCATCAAATAATTGCTCAAGAATCTGAAATCTTGTCTCACCAGTTATTTTGGTCACAAAATGTTCTTTCCTAGAATATTTCATGATGCCTTTAATAACAGATTTACACTTATTCAACTCATGAATATCAAAGTTTTTATTTTTATCTGCAAAAGGCTTAAAGTAGTGGTACCAAAAGCCATAAGCTTCTGCTGGCTTGGGCACAATTCTGATGTGAGCCCAATTGAGTCCAAAATTCTGTTTCTGGTACAGAGGGTTGAACACGCTTAGTTCAGGTCTTGTAGGATAACGATTAAGCCATCCTGAAATCCACGCAAACTCTTCGTGATGAGAGAAGATGTGGTTAAAAAGTGTCGTTCCAGACCGTCCAGGTCCGGCAAGTATAATATTCATAGTAAGCTTTCAAAATTCATCACTCGTCCAATCAGCTCCTATCTAAGTAAAATAGGTCAAAGTACACTTTTTGCTGCTGAAGGCTAAATTTGTCGATAACTCGCTTTTTTGCATTATCAATAATAGCTTGTTTTTCACTTCCAGGCAGAGAGAAAACCTGAAGAATTTTCTCAGCAAGCAATCCTGGATTAAGCCTAGGCACTACCCAACCCGTATTTTCATTCACAACGTTTTCTGTCAAAGCACCACCGTCCGTAACTACGCACAATTTACCCATTGCTTGAGCTTCAAGAACGGCGTTGCAAAACCCTTCACTCAAACTAGTCTGAACGTAGATAGAACAATCGCATAAAAGTTCAAGCGTATCTTCATGACTACGTTTTCCCAGCAATTTCACATGATTTGCAAGTCCTTTCTCGTAAAGTCTATATTTATATCGTTCTCGATGCTTATTGTCTCCATCGCCCACTATCATCCATTCAAAATCTATCGATTTTTGTTTGAGAAGCAGAGCAGTTTCTATCAAATCATCAATCCCTTTTATCCAATGCAGACGCGCTATAGTGACAAGTTTTAGTTTGCTTGAATGCTGTGAAGCACTTTCCGTGAATACTGGCAACTTGTCTAAATCTATGGCTGGTGTGATAATTTTACTAGGGATATTTTTAGGCATCCCTAACTTGTGAGCCTTCTCAATTAAATAGTTAGAAATACTATGCACTTTATCTATGTTAAGCCAAAGTTTATCATACACAGCATACTTGTTTAATGGAAAGACATCTATATCATAACCTCTAAAACTAACCGCAACTTTAGCACCTATTGATTTACCAACCAGCTCTCTGTCTACTGCCATAGTAGCAAATCCATAATGGAGCCATTCCGTATCTAGCTTCAACAAAGTCGAATTCAAGTATATTTTTTCTAAAATGCGCCCAAGGCCTGTACCATTAGCTTTTTCAAGCTTCACGTACTTCACAATACGTGACAAATGCGGAAATAATCCTATTAGAGTGAAAATCATTCTCACGATCTGTACAAAAGTATTTTGACTCACTCTAGGGTGCTGTAAATGTAAGCACTCGGTAAACTTTTGCTCTGAGGCACCTGTTACTAAAATTACCTTGTGCCCTGACTCTTGAAGCCCTGATATTTTAGACCTAAAAAAAGTCTCGGAATAAGCAGGAGGTTGAGGTAAAACTAGGGTTATCGTCATTATCTTAAACTATAGAGTAGACACCATTAGACGTGGTAAAGTGTTTGTTTGAATTGGTTTAAGATTGACGTGATCGTATCTGTCTCTTCTTGATTCAAAAGCAGATTCTTGTCTCGTTTTCCCTGAATGTGAGATTTTGGATGGGTTTTACTTGATGGTTTCGTGTACTCACTATCAATGTTTTCGACTACTTCAAGCCCAAGATTTTCACAAAGATCTTTATAAGTATTTATGCTTCTGCGTAAATCTTCATGTTTAACCACCTGAAAATTTTCATTAGAATATCTGAAATATTCTAAAGGGATTACATTTTCTAGGCACCAGCGCACAACAAGTTTTTCTGTATCTGTCTTACCTTCAATTGCTTTGAGATCATAACGATATTCATTTCTGAGAATATCGATGAGTTGAGGCTGATTCAAGAAGTATTTAAAATTCAAAAGCCAAGGAAAGGCAACGCGTTTTTGCGATTTAATTACGTCATAGGGATTCCTGATGATATGTACGGTAGGTATTCCCATATCTCGAGCTACATAAAGCCCAGAAAGGTTGAATCTTACAAATTTCACAATGAACTTCTTAGGCACTACCGGCCACAGATGCATTTTGTACTTTCTGTTTGAATTTTGTGCAATCCAGTCACTATCAACTCGATTTTTCAAAACTTGGTGTAAATAACGACTCGCTTTTTTGGATACATCTTCCTTATCTAGAAATAACTTATCGGTAAGAAGATGACCTTTTGGAGTATTAACATCGTGTTCAGGCTCAAACAACATTCGATACCGAAAAGGTTTTGCCAGATTCTCGCTCAACCAGCTCGTGCCGCTTCTAGCCGAACCTAAAATAACAGCGTGCTTTTTATACTGACTCATACACTTTCTCTCTAGACCTTATAAACTCCTGAAAAGAATATTGATCGATTACTTTTTCACGCATTTCAACTCCTATCTTCTCTCTACTTTCTTTAGGAAGTTTGTAGAACTCTTGGAGTTTGTCAGCTAATGCGTAAGTATCTCCAGCATTGAAAATCCAGTCTTCAAAACCTTCCAAAATATCAGTCACACCTGAAACTCTGGATCCAATTACCGGTAAAGCACTACTCATGGCCTCAACTGGAGCCATAGGCATGCCTTCTCTCTTGCCCTCATTCTTAGTAGGTATCACAAAAACATCAGCAATGGAAAGGTAATTTCTTACTTCGAGCTGCTTTCCTGTGAAAATCACTTCTGGATGCTCTTTACAATATTTCAATTTGAGTTGATCCACATATTCAGATCGATCATTACCTACAAGCAATAGCTTTTTATTGGGAATACTGGTTTTGAGAAAAGCTTCTATTAAAATCTCTATGCCCTTAACCGGTACCATATTTACAACTGAGATCACAACGAAATCGTCATAAACAATCCCATGTTTAACCGCAGTAGCTCGGTGATAGTCTTGTGGTTGATATACTTCGGTATCCAGACCCAATGGTAGATAAGCAGCATCTATTGATGGAAGCTTCTCGAAAAACTCACTCATCATGTCTTTATTGATTGCAATGACTTTAGTACTCAATTTAGAGCGCCATACCCAAGCTTTGTTACCCCATCCCATCGCCTTTTTTGTATAAATAAACTTTATTCCCGCCATGCGCGCTGCCAGAGGTTCTGAAAAGTCTGAACTCCAATGCCATGAATGGATGATATCGATATTCAAATTTTTAAGGTACCTAGAAACCTTAAAGACTCGAAACGGAAAATTCCACAGAGGCTTGTAATCCGTTTCATAATCAAAAACATGTATTGGGACACCTAGTTTCTCAACTTCTTTGAAAAATTTACCTCTAGAATGCTTTACTAAAATCTCTGGATGAAATTTTTCTCTATTCAGACCCTTTACCAAGTCATAAACGACTTTACCGCTACCTGCTGTCTCAAAATTTGGTATGGTAAAAAGGATTTTAAGAGGTCTCGACATGAACATTACTTCTGAGGGTCAAAAATAACTGATTTGCTTCACCTACCCCATTTAAATATGATGAGGTATAATAGCAAAAGAATGGCAGTTTAAAAACTATATAGTTTTACAATTACAGTTTTGATGAATAGGTGTTTCAAAGGTACGCTTTCGCGAAAGCGTAAGAATAACCATCCCAAATACGTGAAAAATATTATAATAAAGTTTTAATCACACGTGCTGGATTCCCAGCCACAATCACATTATTAGGCACATCTCTAACCACAATTGAGCCCGCGCCAATTATCACATTATTACCAATTTTAATATCGCCTATGATGCAAGCATTTGCACCAATCTTGACGTCATCGCCTATGGTAGGAATGAGCCGATTATCATTTGATTTATTGCCTATCGTAATACTGTTTCTGAATTCAAAATTCCTACCGATGTTTTTAGCATTAATAACACTTGCATAAGGATGATAACAAGCCATTCCTCCTTCAATTTTGGTACTCTTGAAGATTTTGCATTGGTAATTAGTATACTTGAATAAAGATTTTGAGCGACTGGATTTGAGAAGCCCTGTACGCCATTGAAACAAAAAAACAAACTCAGGATAATATTTCATAAGGTGCTTAAAGCGTTCTGAGAAACTAGTCTTGCTCTCATCGCAACCCCTCAATTCATAGGTAATATGCACATCTTCAACAACTTCAGGATAACCTGCAAGCACGATTCTCTCGAACCTCTTAAGGTGAGAATTCATTAAATAGTGCTTCAAATAGAATTTGAATTTCTTCATTTTGAATAGGCTGTAAATCAGTCACGCAGGTTACTGTTCCACAAGCTTAAAGTCAGTAACATGCTTAAAGGGTGGGAATAATAAACTTGATCATCATTATTGAAACTTGCATAAACATTCTGCACAATCTTAGGATCGATGAAGTTTGAAAAAGTTTCATTGAAAAGATAAGACTCTAAGTGCTGCTTATTTTCATCCCCTAAGAACTGAAGCTCCCAGTTACGTTGAATATATTTCCTTCCGATCTTGTCATTGACCACACGCTTGATCTTATTCTTTACGCGATAAGGAAGATTGTTAGGAGACTTATCACGGTGATAATTGAAGAGATTGTATGGTTTGTGATCCTGCCAAGTGATCTGAGCTACAGCTGGATTGTTTCTTTTGATGTATTCAATCTGGATTTTGCGATCAGCGAGATGTTCTTCTGGGATGTTGCAGATCAATTCACACATTCTATCGTCATAGTAAGGTAAGGTAATAGGGTGAGCCGCTTTAAAAACACTCATGTTAATACTAGTCCATCTAGGCGCCCAATACATTGACTTAAAAGCGCGAACTTTAGCAGATGTATTCTTGATTTCAATTCTTTTTAATAAATCCAGGGTAACCTCAGAGAGATATTCTTGAAAATTTCCTTCAATACCCCATGATTTCCATAGTTGAGTGGCGAATTCCAACCCACCTTTCTTGATTACTTTTTTATGAATATACTTCACTAGGTCTTTCTGATCTATGCTTTCATCGCCACCTCGATCAAAAAGTACGTCTCCCCAATGACCTAAAGAAAAAACTCCATCTAATTTTTTTAAGTCTTCAAGTACCGCCATCTGGCGCGGGTGGGTGAACTCTGAATAGCAGCCATTAATTAGTGCCAATTTTTCAATATTTCCCCAGAGATAACCATGCGGTATTTCAAAAGCCTGAAATTCAAAATTGCATTTCCTCGCAATTTGCTGACTGATCTCATGTTCCTTAAAACCTCCCGCAAATGAATAAGAATACGCTGACACCTCCTTTCCCAACTTGTGGAGCGCTACTGCTTGACTTCTGCTGTCCAGACCTCCAGAAAGAGGCAGTATCACCTTTTGATCACTTACCTGTTCATCGATGATTTGCTCGAGCAGCAACTCATGTTGCTTCACAGACTCTTGAAAGGATTGTTTTTTCGGCTCATAATACCAGTTGAACCAAGGTTTAGAATCTAGCAAGAATCCGTCTTTATCAATATCATTTAAAGTACCAGGTTGTAAAACCTTCAGGTCACGGTAGTACGTGGCATCTCCCCAGAAAAAACCCGTGGCAGCATAAAGACAAATGGATTTTAGGTCTAATTCATGCGATTCACCATGAATTCTAACAAATTTTTGTTCACTAGGTATAATAGGACTCTTCAAGCTAGTAGTCATTTCTGCTGTAAATTGGTTTTTGTTTCTCAGAAATATTCGGACAATCTTAAGGAAGGATCATCATAGGGCTCAATGTACCGCGATTTCATTTTATAGAGTATAAATTTGTACAAGACAGGGCTATTAGTGAGCACCAAGAGTTTTATGGCAAGGTCATAAGCCCTAGGGAGTTTAAGTGGAGTAATCTCAGCCTTGGCTTTATTAAAAAGCTCTTTCCGCTTTTGATAACCGTTAGTCTCGTGTATCATTCTTGGGATAGAACTGAATATCTTTTCTTTTAGAATTTGCGTGTAAGCATGTTGAACAAGATGCTGTTTATGGTATGGTACATGGGAATGGATGATACGAGGCCATTGCATGAACGCTCGACTTTTTTTCTTTTTTAAGATAGTAGTGGTTGCATTGTCATGTTTGAAATAAAGATAAATAAGCTTGTTGATCGTGGCAACTGGATACCTCATCCCTAAATCTATGTCAAATGCCGTGTCCTCACTAGCTGGTATTTCAACATTGTACATACCCAACTCTTCAAAAACCTTTCTGGTGTACATGAATCCTGGAGGCCCTATAGTTGTACTTAAATCTTTAAACCATAGAAGTCCCAGAAAAGGTGGCTGAAAAACCTTCACCTCACCATCATAGATCATGTCTGTAATAGATAGATCTTCAATATTCTTATGAGACTTTATAAACCTACCGCAGACCGCTTGAACATCATGAGAGGTAAGAACTTTGTATAACGAAGCTAATGCATCATCAAATAGTTGATCATCTGCATCAAAAAAATACAGAAAATTTCCTTTAGATTCCTTGAAGCCTTTGTTGCGTGCTGAGGGCGCTCCTTGTTTGGTTTCCCTAAAAACTTTTACCCGTTCATCTTTTTGCGAGAGTAATTTGGCTTTTTCAAAAGAATTATCATTTGAATTATTGTCAACAAAAATAATCTCTATAGGAACCTGTAGCCCCTTTTGGGTATTTATAAAGTCGTAAGCTTTTTGAACGAAGTCTTCAGCATTATATAGTGGTATAACTACACTAATCAAGTCCATTGCAGATTTTTTGGTAGAGTGCATTCATATCTGTAACCATCTTATCTTCGTTGTGCTGGAGTTCAACCTTTCTCCTAGCAGCTAGTTTGATCTGAGTGATTTTTTCAGGTGACGCTTTCGCGAAAGCGGTAACAGTTTCAGCCATCGCGTTGATATCATACACGGGTACAATCCATCCTTCCTTGCCAGATTCTATCAATTCTTTCATCCCTCCACAATCTGTGGAAATGACTGGAGTACCTAGAGCCATTGCCTCGACAGCAACATTGGCAATGCCTTCCTCCAGACTGGGCAAAAGAAATAAATCAGAATTTTGAATCTTTTTGAAAACCTCCTTTTGATCCAATTTAGGCAAAAATTCAATTTCATTTTCTAAATCCAAATCATTGATAAGAAAGGAAATTTCTTGATCTCCAGCTGCACCTACAATACTATATTTAAAATCGAGTCCATTCATTTTTGCCTTGTATAAAGCTCTGATGGCAATCGTATAGCCCTTTTTCCAATGAGGACGACCTATGGAAATGATGTCAATTTTGGATGTGTCATTCAGCCCTTCTGAATACGTTATCTGACTCAAATCTAGCCCGGTATACACTATCTGATTTATCTTGGATGAGCTATAGTATATTCTATCACCCTGTTCAGACATTGCCTTTGACACACTATGAAAACCCTTAAAATAGGGCAACCATTTTGCCTGATAATCAAAGTCTGTCCTATCAACAAATGGTCTGACATTTGTTTGGTAGCCTCGTTGAGAAAGTATGAAATTGTACTTCCTTTGCTGTAATAGCTCTTCGAAAATGGGCACGTTAGATATCCATTGCAAATGGATTATATCAGGCTGAATGGACTCGAGAGCGGCATGGAGATTTATTTTTTTAAGTTCTTTCTTTTTTCCAGAAAACAGAGGTAGGAGAGATTTTGTGAAATTTCTTGATCTCAGACACCATTTAAAACTTGTTTTAAAAAAATCAAACTTGCTTGCGTTATCCCCTAGGGAAACGTAATTGACACCTTCTACAGGACTCGGATTATCCTCACTAAATCCCAATACAAATACTTGATGACCTGAGCGAGTCAAACCATGCAGCAGCCTCCTGATGAATGCGGTTGTCTTAAATGAGCCGTCGAAAATGACAATTTTGAGTGTTTCCATGGTGTTTATCTAGCGAACCACCTGAACGGCTGCATTGCAAGGCTTCTTATGAATCTATTTTGTAATAATCTCTATACCAAGCCACGAATCTACTAATTCCCTTTTTAATATCAGTTGATGGTTTGTATCCAAAATCTTTGTTCAAGCTGGAAACATCTGCCCAGGTCTGATTGACATCACCTGGTTGCATGGGCATCATTTTCTTTTGAGCAGTTTTCCCTAAACTGTCTTCAATCTCTTCTATAAAATTCAAGAGATTCACAGGGGTAGAATTACCGATGTTATAAATTCCATAGTTTCGATCATCGGGTAAATCCTTATCGATCACAGTCTCAACACCATCAACAATATCGTCTATGTAGGTAAAATCTCTTGACAGGTTCCCATTATTGAAGACCTTAATAGGTTGATCTTTAATTATTGCATCAATAAAAAGATAAGCAGCCATATCGGGACGGCCCCAGGGTCCATAAACAGTAAAAAACCGCAAACCAATAGTTTGAATACCAAATAAGTGAGCGTATGTATGAGCAAAAAGCTCATTTGATTTTTTAGTGGCTGCGTATAAACTGATGGGGTGATCTACGTTTTGGTCAACATGGAACGGGACCTGTTCTGAATTTCCATAGACGCTTGAACTACTTGCATACACAAGCTTACTTATCTTGAAACTTCTCATACACTCAAGTATGTTTAAAAATCCCGTTACGTTTGTATCTACATATACTTCAGGGTTTTCAATACTGTATCGTACTCCTGCCTGAGCTGCAAGATTACAGACTGAGTCAAATTGATGTTTGGCAAATAGCTTTGGTAGGTTTGCCCGGTCTTCAATCTTTAATTGATAAAATGTCAGGGCTTTATATTTATCAGAATTAACCTCTCGATTATAAAATTCAGAATTACGCTTAGAAATCCCCAATTCCTTGAGCCGGGCATATTTTAGATCTACATCGTAGTAGGTGTTGAGATTATCAATACCCACGACGCTATGCCCATTTTCCAGCAAGCTTTTAGCTAAGTGAAAGCCTATGAATCCAGCGATGCCTGTTATAAATACTCTTTTGACTTTCATACAGCTCTTGATTTCGTATTTTTTGGCTTGAAAAGAAGTTCTAATTTAACCACTAAAAATTTCTGAATAGCTTTTATGAGTTAGACGTTAATTGCGTATAGAGATGTGAAAGCTTTGACACCTCGCTTTTGGTATTGAAACTTTTCTGACTGTTCTCGATTGCACTTAAAGAATAATCTTTGTAGACTGCTTTATCTTGCCATAAAGCAACTACATTCTTACTTATTTTTTTAAAATCAATATCCTGGGTCACGATACCAGTAATTTTATCTAAAACAATTTCTTGAAGACCACCATGATTTGAAACAATTGCAGGAACACCATGTGTTTGAGCTTCTACGATAGACATACCAAAAGACTCAGAATGACTCAACTGCAATATAAAATCATACTTATAGAAATTATCTTTAATCACCTGATTGTCTTGTCTTCCTTTGATGTTAACGACATCATTCAAACCATAACGATCTACCAAAAAGTATAATTGACCCATGTCACGTCCATCTCCGTAAACGTCGTAGGCAACATTAACACCTAATTCCTTGATCTGACGTATCAATCTAAGATTATCCGCTATGTTTTTTTCCCAACACAACCTAAATACCGATACGATTTTTAAAATTTTCTGATTGGGAAGCCTTGGTTCTATTTCGAAGGGTTTACCAAATGAAATTGGTATCACGTGAATTCGTTCTAATGGTACTCTCCAGCGATGGAGATATTTTTTTTGATCCTCACTCATGACCACAAAAGCGTCTATTCTATTCCCGTAATTATGGTAAAAATTTTCCCACCGTTTACTGACCCAGGGTTTAACATACGTATCGCCACCCCTGAGTGTGATTACCACTTTAGGTCTTTTATTAAGAGGTAGTTCAATTAGCGATAAGATTTTTTGATAAAGGAACGAGTGTTGAAGGTGTATTACATCTACATTATTGTCTAATGACTGAATCTCTAAATAATTGAGTTTACTGTTAGATTTATGCAATTTATTATGCAAAAATTCCCTGATGACTCTTTTTCTATAAGTAGGTAATACCTCGGCTTGAGATGTATTAGAAGTACCTTTAAAAGCTATGATTTTTGAATCAATATTACTATCGACAGTTAGCGCCTCTAGCGTAGGCGGGATGTAGGGTTGATAAAACAATGGATAGGATTCAAATACATGATATATTTTCAGCTTTCCCATTTATTGATTCCTAGTTCTTAAAATTTGATAATGTTTATTAGAAATTTTGACACTGAAAATTTTTGACTCTAGTTCAAAACCTAATTTTTCCAAACCCTTTCTGTTTGGTATATTGTTTTTATTAGTATAAACCCATACTTTGTCTATCCCATTTGCCTTCGCCTCCTCTAAGATTTTTGATTTCACGAAGCTATTAATCCTGTTGCCCCTAAAATCTTCTAGAACTCTGGCATGATATACCATACATTCTTTTTGTGGTATCTCAAAATCGTATCCAGCCTGCATGATATAATGACGACCTGAAAACTGAACCCATTGATAACTGATTATTTCGTCATTATATTCAGTAACTATACAGTCATCTCCCCTCGTTAACCTCGCCGTCATGGAATCAATGTTAAAGTTTTTGACCTCAGATATTCGGTCTACGTTATCATAATTTAATTTAAACAACTTTACAGTTAGTTTAGGTTCAATAACCTTTACATTCTCAAGTTGATGTACATACATAAATTCCGTAACAAACCTCGGTATTAAATGGAATAGCTTTCTCCTAAACCTATAGAACATAACTCGTATTTTTTTAAGTGACTAAATAGATGATCCAAGTCTTGAACAAATTTAGTGACATCTTCCTCCGTTTTACTATAAGGACTTGCATTTAAGGTTATCTCGTTGCTATGAAACATGATATTCAGGATAGCATGTTCTTGATCTTTAAAAATATTATGAATAGTATATTCTGCTATATCAACTAATTGAGATTTATTATGCCTTAGAGGTCTAAGCCATGAGAGCTGTCTGTTTCCGTAAATTTTGCGAAAAAGCTTAGATGATAACGAGGAAGACCTGTTCAACCTTTTAAGCACGACCCGTGGTACATTAGCATAGTTCTTTGCGAAATGAGTTACCGGCACTTCCAGTATGTTATTTTTAAAGTAAGGTAGCATCTTTACTCCCCAGCCTAAAACTTCTGATTGTTTGAACTCCAAGTGTTTATAGGGCAGGTAACTGGAATCCACCTTATAGCCCAATTGACTTAGATGTTTAAGCGTGTCATTACTTACCCCAAATCTTCCTGCCCTGAAAGACAGGGGTTGATAATTGAATTTATTTACAAAAAGATCTGTTAGGTTCTTCAACTTTTTGAATTCCAAATCACATTTAAGATCACATTGAACTTCCTTAGTTGTAGTTGAGTCCATGTTCTCGTTTGGTTCAATGAACTCAACGTGTAAATGAGTCCCTAATTCAATGTTTTCATGATGTTTTTTAAAAAATTCTACGCTTTCATCATGTTTAAGCACCTCGGGACTAAGTAGATAAGTAGGTTTAATGTGGTGTTTATGAAATAACGGAAATAATACACGTTCTTGATCAAAAATATTTTGAAAACGCATAGGTTGTTGAACGTCCCAATTAGGAGACTTGTCGCATTCTGTGTCAATACTTACTATCAGAAACACTTTTTTCATCGTTTGATCAACTTCAATGATTTGGTAACCACTTTAGTAGCTTTAACAACGAGGGATGAATTTCTTTGAATCTGGTATGATATTAATTTTTCTTCGAAAGTGGTGAATTTTTCTTTATAAGAGCTTAAACCACGCATGTGGTTGCACGATTTTATTGAATCTGTTTCAAAAGCTTTCTTTAGAAGTTCTTGTAAAAGAATTTTACCAGGAGAATATCGCTTAAAATCTTCATTGAATGCATGATTCCAATGATATCTTACATTGTTACTTATAAAATCTAATTGTATAGCCAAACTCACACCATTTTGATCTTGCATCTTAGTCAACTCTACATTATTATTTTTTTCGTAGTTATTGCAAACCTCTTTTAAAAATTCACGATATTTTTTATCCTCGTAATAATTGTATTGACCTAGGCTTTCCCTCCGTTCGGCGTAAAGCGAGACATCAGCTATAAAATGATCGTAAACGTCTTTCCTATATGTGGTAAATGAATAATGTATCTCATCTTTTTTTAACCGCCTTTCTCCTTTTTGTAAGTCCTTATTTTTCTTCTTAAAACTGTTGCGGTAGTACTCTTGCCAGTCTCCATCAGTTTTTTCAAAATGGAAACCGGTTATTGACTTCTTCTTCAACTCAAAATCAGGCCTCTTGAATACCTCTTGGATTGAATCTATACTAGAGGAATTTGCGGGTAGGAAATTGATATTGAGAATATCCCAGCTAGAAGACTCTACGAGGTGCTGGAGAATCATTTTTTTGACTTTATCCTTATTCCCACAAGCTAGGATTTCATAAAAATCTGTAGGACCGTAACCTAACATGCCTAAAATGCGATAGTTCCAAAACCTTGTAGCCTTTTGCTTACTAGTTTGAAGTGGTAGGCAACCCACAAGTTCTTCACGGTCATAAACACAAATTATATAAATCTCCCCATCTAACTGGTTATTAATGTATGGCCTAAGCCATGCTGACTTCAATTGAACATGATGATCAAAGCATTTTGAACTTAAAACATCAAATGATTTCCAAAATTGTTCATCAGGTTTAGATATAATCTTTAGTCGCACTTAAATTGTTTTATTTGATGAATAAGAACCTTCTCAAATTGTGATACCCTTTATTTTTTGAATATGACAGAAAATTGATAATAAAACGAAGTCGGTAAAAGTGAAACTTATACTTATTCTGTTTTACTGAAAAAGTTATTGATTTGATAGCCTCAATCGCTGTATCATAATCAAAATTTTGCACGCTATAGAGAATTTTGCCGATCAAAATATTAAGAAACTTAATATACATACCTGTATTCAAATCCTTTGAAATCAACATTTTATTGACTTTCAAAAAAGACTCTAGCAAATATCGGTGGCTTTTTGAGTCATATTCAGTACTCGTTATCCTGACATTATCGTCTAACCTTACTTTGACCAGCGACTCATCAACGTAGGTGAAGTCAAATTTTTCAGAAGAAGAAATCCTTGATAAAAAGTCAAAGTCCTGCCCTCTCCTCAGCTCCTCGTCATAGAGGCCCTGAGTAGTCAAAAAACTTTTTCTCCAAAGCGGTTGTGTAGTTCCCATGTCGAGCCTTCGGGTAATATAATCTTCAAAGAATGATAATCGAGAGAATTCAACAGATTTTTTAAACCTAGTTTTTCCTTGGCTATTAAACATTTCTGCTTTGCACAGACAAACTATCTTGCCCTCTCTATCGATCAACTTGTTGACTTGCACTTCTAATTTTGAAGGTTTGATCAAGTCATCTGAATCCACCCATTGTATATATTCTCCCTGACTCAACTCAAATCCATAATTACGCGCAGCATTTCCACCTGGCAGACGATCCTGGGGCCTATGAACGTATTTGATACGCGAGTCATTCACGGAATAGGTATTAATTACTTCTTCGGTTTTATCGTGAGAGCCGTCATCTACTACAATACATTCCCATTTTGTATAAGTTTGAGCCAAAATCGAATCCAATGTCTCACCTATAAGGTGAGCACGATTATATGTAGGGATGATGATTGAGATTAAAGGTTTGTCATTCATTCATTCACCATTTAAATTTGGATAAAGTAAAGACTACCCGTGGACGTTTATTGCTATACATTTTGAAAGAGCTGATTATAATAGACAATAAAGCTTCAGCCAATAGACTTCAATGCTCTTTTTCTCAAAAAATGAAATCTTGTAGAATGCTTAGAAATATGATAATAGGAATACATATAAAAAGCCTGGAAACCATATTGCTGAGAAATATTCTTCCACAATCGCTTAGATTCAATACTTTCAGGAACCATTTTTAAATTTAGTAACGAGTTATAGACAATCATGAGCAGATGTTTGCGCACATTGCTATTTACGTTATTTTTCACCTCTATGAATGTTTTCCAGTATTTAATAGCTCGCTGTATATATTTTTTCTTTCCTGATGTCTCTACAACAGCCTTAGATTTTGAGTGATAGCGACGCAAGCTTACAGTACTATCCTTAAAGATACCCTTATCTGAACGACACAACATTTTTGAGAAATAATTGTACTCCTGACCTGTTCTGATCTCCTCATTGAATCGAACGCTTTTGGCCAGGGTTGATTTTATAATAATGTCTAAAGTCAACCAATTGATTTTTTGCAAGATGTAATTCTCCTTTGAGATATCTGCGGTTGTAAAAGTGTAATATTTATCAATCTTATCGTTGCTGTGATTAAAGAATTTAGTTCTAGTTACTCCAAAATCATAGTGCCCATCCTCAACCAGCTCAACTTTGACTTCAAGATGATCCGGCGTCATTAAATCATCACTATCAAAAAAAACAATATAGTCTCCATTAGAATTATCGAGGCCATAATTTCTTGCTCCATTGCCTCCTGGCTTATAGGTATCGGGCCTATCCAGATATTTAATTCTAGAATCAAGTACTGAAAACTTTTCTACAACTTCTCGTGTACCATCCTTTGACCCATCGTCTACTATCATACATTCCCAATTCTGATAGGTCTGGCTCCTTATTGATTCAATCGTTTCCGGAATTAAATCAGAACGATTGTAAGTGGGTACAACTATGGATATAAGAGGTGATTCTTTCATATTTCAAGCTGCGAAATTACGATTAAATTCAAGACCCCATCTGCTCTGAATTCTCAGATATTGATTAACGATTCAATAACTAAAAAAACTGATCCCGAGAACAGGCCATTGAACCACACTATAATTGATTTGAATTCGACAAACCCAAGTAATGGGGACCTTGATCTAGATTTTTGTTTACACTATCTTTTATCTGAATCTGGACATCTCGATATAGAGATTTTGTTCTTTGCAAGTTTTTTACAGTTTCGGTTTGGAATTTCAACTTTGACTTCAAGATTTTCTTGTCTAATTTTTTTTGATCATCTTGAAGTTTAGACAAAGTTTTGTCTAGAGCTAGATTTAAGTCTGCATACTGGACTTTCATCAATCGCTCTTTACGATCGTAATATATTTGGGAGAATTTCTTAACCTTAGGATCTGGCCGGTCTTCCCTATCGTGTATCATGAAGGTATCTGGAACAAAACCTATTGCAAATCCATGATATAAAACCCGCTGACAATAATTCCTATCCTCTCCATAATGAAAGAAAATTGGATCAAAGCCGCCTACTTTCATCAAACATTCTCGACTGAGCAACCATCCAGCGGCATTCAGAAAAGGCGCGTCATAAACCTCTTTAATCTCGCTATCCAAAACTGCATCAGACAAAAACTGGCAAGCTTGTTTATCACGATGTATGAATGACAAAAATTTAGCATCAATCCTATCTACTTCCTTGTTCACGTGAATGGGACTTAGAATCCCATATTCCTGTTTTTTTTGCTGTAGTGAGATGAGACTTTCCAAACAATCATCAACCAAGTATGCATCTTGGTTGAGAAGGAACACATGCTCCGCACCATTGTTGAGCGCATAACTGATCCCTTTATTGTTCCCCTGTCCAAAACCGAGGTTATCCCTTTCCTCAAATAAGATAACGTGAGGGTATTGGGATTTAATCACAGTAATCGTTAGATCTTTGGAGGCATTATCCACGACAACAGTCTTATAGCGATCGTGATCTATGCTATTTAAACAGCGCTCTAGCCATGGCATGGCGTTGTAGGTTACTATGACTATATATGTATTAAAAGGCATTCCCTATTGTTTTAAGCACTCTTCCTAACCAGTGGTATCTAAAAAACAATTCCTTTTTATTTTTTGGATGTAACAATGAGTAATAATCATTATACAATATCTGAGGGTATAGTGCATAATCCACTATATCACTTTTTGAATTAACTGCTGTAGCCTGATTGTCATGTAATCGAAACTTGACTAGTTTATCACGGAGAATGTAAATTCTATATTCTTTCAAAATTCTGTACCAGTATTCATAGTCCAAAATTTGTTTTAGCTTTTCATCAAATACACCTAACTGTGCAATCAACTCTTTCCTGAACATTACCGCACTGGGCTCCCCTATTTTGTTTTTGGGAGCTTTCATGAAATTCTTGTCACTAAATAAAGTTTGATCCAACTCTATATCCCCACAAGGCTTTGCGATCAATTGATCTTGTAAATCGCCATATTTTTCAAACCATTTTTGAGTGGCCTTGTCAAGCTCCCTAGAAACTATAAATTCACGTTTAGAAGCTACTAGGCCCACTTCGGGATTTTTATCTAATACTTCAACCATTTTCTCGATACAATCTGGCTCTAAAACATCGTCCTGAAACAGAAATTTTATATAGTTGCCATTTGCGTGCAAAATGGTATTATTCCAGTTTGCGCCTATACCTGATGGTTTATGACTAAGGATATGTACGGGAAAGTTTACGCTTTCGCGAAAGCGAGACACGATTTCCAGAGTACCGTCCCTCGATTCATCATCACTTATAATGCATTCTATATGATCATAAGTTTGCGCGACAATAGAATCAAGAGCCTCTTGTATAAACTCTGAACCATTGTAGGTAGGGATGCAAATTGAAACCAAACTTTTAGTATCTCCCACAATTCAAATTAAATCGCGAAATTACGGATTATATCCTCTGTAAAGAACTTATCTATCCTCAATAAGCTAATTTCATCCACTCAACACATATATTGCGAAAATTAGGGTTAGGACTAACTAAAACTGATTGATGGTATCAGCAATATATTGAATCTCTTCATCATCAATTATTGCGTTTATGGGCAGACTCAATTCTTCTCTATGAATTGCTTCCGTGATAGGAAATCTTAATTCATTCCAATTTTTATAAGCGACCTGTTTATGGGGCGGTATAGGATAATGAATTTGTGTCTGTATCCCTTTTAAATGGAGATATTTTTGGAGTTCATCACGCTGCCTGCAGCGTATAGGGTAGATATGAAAGACATGATCTATTATAGAGCGATTCCAGATAGGTAATTCAACTTTATCATTAGAAATATTATCAGAATAAAAAGCCGCGATCTCTCTACGACGAGCGATTTCATTATCTAAATATTTTAACTTCACATCTAGAATTGCAGCCTGCATCTCATCTAACCTTGAGTTTATACCTTGATATGAATTCACATACTTTTTACCACTTCCATAATTGCCTATCTCTCTTACAGTTCTTGCAAGATTCTCATCATTTGTAGTGACTGCGCCGGCATCACCTAGAGCTCCTAGATTTTTACCTGGATAAAAAGAAAATCCAGCAGCTATTCCAAAGTTACCGGCTAAGCGCTTGTTGACATTTCTTGCTCCATGTGCTTGAGCAGCGTCCTCTATCAATAAAAGATTGTTGACCTTACAAAACTGTGTGAGATCTGCAGACAATTGACCGTAAAGGTGTACCGATAAAATTGCTCTGGTATTTTTAGTTAGACTTCGCTCAATTTTGTTAATATCTAAATTGAAAGTTGACTGATCTGGTTCGACTAGGATAGGTTTGAGATTATTATGACTAATAGCTAAAATACTTGCTATGTAGGTATTTGCCGGCACTATTACCTCATCGTGCTCATTCAGTTTTCCTAAGATGATTAAAGATTTGAAAATCAGGGAGAGGGCATCTAATCCATTGGCAACACCTACACAATGGTTCACTCCACAATACTGCGCAAAGTTGTTCTCAAAAAGCTCAACAGCAGCACCTTTTATATACCAACCAGAGTCCAGCACCTCTAAAATACGGCTTTTGATCTCAGTAGAGTACTTATCATTTACGGCCTTTAAGTCAAGATATTTGATTATCAAATCAACTATTTTTCAATTGGTTAGGAATCACTCATTTTGTATTCTAGTTTCCAAGTATAAATCGCCCACAAGTAAGTTGGTAGCTTTGAATTCACTTTCGCAACGGTTTATTCTGAATATAATCGTATCGATTTATTAATTGCGGTCGATCAAGTAAAAGCCCACAAAATTCTTAAATCTTTTTAATTATCTCATAAATCTCAGGACATTTCTCTTGCGGTGAAAAACCTTCAAACACTTTCTTAGCAATTTGAGAATCTTTGGCGAGGGAATCTGGATTTTCATAATATTCCCAGATCGCTACTGCCATTTTCTCAATATTCAAATAGGGAACTATCTTACCACCACCTTCAGTAAGCATTTCTTGGGTCCCAGTAGCTTTGTCAAAACAAATAATAGGCTTGCCTAGCATTCCCACCTCAATACACACTAGCGGAAATGGATCCTCTCTGGACGTCATAACAAAAACATCAAATTCATTAAAGTATTTTTGTGGGTTTGGTTGTTGCCCTACAAACTTAACTTTATCTCTAAGGTTTAGTTTGTCCAGATCTGCTTCAACAATTCGCTTCTCATTTCCTTTTAGGTTGCCTACCCAGCAAAACTCTATATTTTCAGCTTTATAATTTGTATAGAGGTATCTGGCGACTTGTATGAATAAGTCGTGACCCTTACGCCAGTGAACAAAACCAGAAGCCCCAATCACAAACTTTCTATTAGACCTTATAGTGTTAGTCTCATCATTGACTACAATGTTCTTGGAAAACTCGTAGACGACATCTACCATGGATTCTGATATACCCCATTGATTTATGAGATTATCCTTCACAATATTCGAAACTGCGATAACTCTATCAATCTCAGGCAAATGATGCGGCTCAATTTTTTTCTGCTCTATGATCACCCTCAATTCATGTATGTGAGCAATCAGTTTAGTATTTGCTAGTGAAACCTTTTTAATTTTAAGGGCAACGGGCAAACTAGAAACAGTATTAGCGTAAATAATGTCATAGTTTTCATTTGCTATAAGCTCTATACTTTTTTCTAATGGAGATAATCTTACTTTAGAGGAATATTTTCTTCTGAAAATCTTTTGAACAATTCTTTCTGATAAAGATTTTGTCTTAATAGGCTCTACTTGATAACTGAAATCTGCAAATAAGTCAAATCTCTCCTTCAGCTCCCCATCATTCAGGTGAAAAATGCCTATTTCAAAATCCCCAGAATAATTTTTTTTGAGCCATTCCATAAAATACAATAGAATCAATGGAGCTCCTGTTAAAGATGCATCGTGAGATACAAAAAGAATTTTTGACTTCATATTAGATTTTGATCTTGGATAGCATACGTCTCCAAACTTCTTTTAATAATTCCCCAAAAGTGTATTGATGGATTCTTTTGCCTTTTGATTTAGTTACCTTGAGATGTACTTCAATCTCGTGACGCAAAGCGTTTTTACAAGATTGAGTGAATTGATAGCCAGAAATTTTATCAAACTTATGCAACAATATACCCATATCATACACCTTATTGATACCACTATGCATGGCAGAGACTCCTCCATCATGCAGTCTATAAATCCCCATGACATCAGGGAAAAACTTAAAATCACCTCTTAGGCTTAGAAGGAATAACATCCATTTATCACCACTCGCAACACCTTCTGGAATTGTGAGGTCGAGATCGTCAAATCTCCTAAAAACCAAACTACACGTTGCAACTATATGTCTACCAAAAAAATCTTCTGTCGAAAAGACATCATTTGATAAATTAGAGTAGGTACCATCAAACTCCCCCTTGTTTTCTCTCTTCAGTTGCACCTCATGAAACGTACCCACAAAGCTTTTATTCTCTTCTAGAAAATCAACCTGCTTTTGCAATTTGAAAGGATCAGTCCAGTAGTCATCCCCTTCACACAAGGCTATATATTTTCCACGAGCCCGAGGAAAATTGAATGTCGCAGATCCCTTTCTTCCTTTTAACCATTGGTTAGTTTCTTCATAGAGAGGTTTAATAATATTTGGGTGGGCCTTTTGGAATCTACGTATAATATCTTCTGTACCGTCAGTAGAGGCATCATCGTGAATCAACACTTCAAATGCAAAATTAGTTTCTTGCATCAAAAAGCCCTCTAATGCTTTTTCTATAAACCCAGCGTGATTATAAGTGATGCACGAAATACTGACTAATGGTTGATCAAAAGATTCATCATTCATCAAATCGACACATTAGAATTCTTTAGATGTTCAAATCGATCCCCTTTCATCTCTTTAGCCATATCCTTCAACATACTGATATAATCAAATTGAGGTTCATAACCCAATTCTTCTCTGGCATTTTGGATATCATAATGATATGAGTTCTGATTAGCCTTCTCCGGTTTATAAATCACTTCAGAAGGGTTCCCTGTAGGGGAAAATACTTTTATAATTCCCCTTATCTGATCTTCTAACGTAACTGACTCACCTCTAGCAACATTGTAAAAACCATGTTCTAAATTTGAATGCAAGGCTTTGGTAAGCATTTGATTAAAATCTTGAACGTATACGATATCCTTAGAAACAGAAGGGTCACCCCATATCTCGATAGGCTCTGACTTCATAGCTTTATCAATGAAATATCTATACCCTATAGGTACATTCTTTCCATTTACGAACATTTCTAAGATGGGTCTGTATAAATAGATCGTCGGCAATCTAAATATGAAAGTTTTCAACCCATAATCTTGTCTGTAATGCTCAATTAGATCTACCGCGGTATTTTTTGAAATAATATATACGGCATGATCTCCTTTTAAGTTGAGGCTTCTAGGGGCATCCGGTTTGATTCTTTTACCAGTGTTCCAATGACCAGCAACATCCGAATGAGATTGAGTGAAAAGAAATTTTTCTACTCCCGTTTTGCGTGCAAATTCCAGAGTATTCAAGGTTCCCGTAACGTTAACATCAATGTATGTTTGGGGTTTATAGCCTTCCATTCTTGAAGGCATTGCGCCAGAAATCAATACTACAGCAGAGACGCCCTCCTGAGGAAGTTTATCAAAATCTTCTTTTTTGGTTATATCTACTGGTATGTATTTTACTTGACGGCTTTGATAATAGGTTTCAACTTCCGTCTTTCTACCTGAAGCAATCACTTCGATACCTTGTTCCAATAAATAATCGACAAAATATGTCCCCAAGGATCCTGTCGCACCTAAGACTATAACTTTCTTCATTTTATAATATCATATTGATTTAAAATATTCTTCACATGCTCTATATCATGATACATCAATATATCAATTATGAGCAATTTCTTTAGGTTATCACTAACTTTTACAAAGGATAAATCTAGATTATTTCCTAGAAATATATCCGAACTATACAAAACTTTACCACCGATAGGATTCATATAATGATCAGCTTTTTCTTGCCTCAAAATATCAATGACACGATTTTGACCATTTAGATTGTCATTTTCATATAAATCCCGACTCGAGTCAAATTCAGTATTTAGCCCTAAATATTTTGAAATAAGTTTGACACTTTGCTGAGCCATCAAGTCCATGCTATCAGTCTCTAATTCAAAAACGCCTTGAATAATCTTAAAAATAGGTTCAAAAAACGGTGCTTTTCCATATGACTGGTGAACGCCTTTGTAAAACTTTTGCTTAAACTTTTCGAATAATCTCCGGTTTATTTTGGCATCATAAATATAGGTAGAAGAGCTTTGTTTAGTAATCGGAACAGTAAAATAAACTTCTTCCCCATTCATGGTAAACTTGTTCCGATTAATCCAACCCTGCTTGATAAAGGTTACATCATTATAAAAGATAAATTTATCAACGCAATTGACAAGTTGGAAGTATCCAATATAAGGAAAGATGTAGGGTTGCATGATCGCAATAGTCCGCCCCATTAGGTAAGATATTTATATTGTTTAAGGCTCAGATTATAATCTTTTTGAAGAGTCCGATTCGAAATAGAAAAAATTTTCGAGAATCGTTTGATGTTCTCATCGCTAATTTTTAAATCAATTTTTCCAACATTCTTGAGAGACGCAATCTTCTCAGCTGCTTCGACTAAGTGGTGCCTAGTTTGATAATCCATATATACATCTAGCGGTACTTCTTTGTTTAGTTCATCTGTATAATAAGGAGTGTATCGATGATTATCAAATACTTCATAGAAACCATTGCCAAAAGTGTGCTTATATTTTTCGTTCATCAACTTCTTGACGTTTAGTGCTTCATCACTAAGTTGACGGTTGTAAATAGTTTTTATTTCAGTAATCAAATTTTGCTCAACATCAAGAATTGCCGCTAAGTCATTTAAAAAAACACCGCTGTCTTCCTTGAAGGATTCGAAAGGCACGATATGGATATTTTCTTTACCAAAATATTTTGAATAAACACTAATAACTTTATCAAAACAAAATTCGTGAAGCGCACTTCTATCTTGATAATCCCATAGATAATTAAAAAAATCATTTATCGAACCCGAATAACCGAATCTTATCTGCTCTTTATACAACGAGGCAATAAGGTCTATTTGCTCCCTTGTCACCACCAAAATTTTTGCACCTTCACCAAAAATACTTTTTAGCCTTTTTGCTTTTTCTTCAACATCAATTCCATAATTCCACTGAAAGCTAAGATTTTCATTAGAAACTCCCACAGTGCGTATCACATTTGACTGTTCAGCTATGTCAAAATACTTTTCAAAAGATTTCTTGATTCTATCAGAATCATAACTAATGGAGTTTCGGTATCTCAGATCTATCTCCATGGCAATATTGATCTCCTTTGAAATGTAGCCCAAATCATCCCAGTAACTTTGATCGCTCCTATTTCCACACCCTAAATTCAAAATTTCAGGATGTTTACCAAAAAAACCATTTTGCAGGACGGTTGAACCACTTTTGGGATAGCCTATATGGATGAACTTGTTGAGTATACCAGAATTATCTTGCCTAGGCACAAATGGCTTCTTAGCTTTTTTAACCTTAGGTTTTTGAATATACCTATAAGCATGAAAGCCAAATGACAATTTCTTTTCTTTACCTAAACTAATTTGTTTTTTGATCTTCATGAAGGTCTAAGTTTTATTTTTCCAAGGAAATTTTTCAAATACTGGTTTAATATTCAAAAAATTACACATCTTGAAATAATCCTCATCATTAGATACATTAACCACAAGCAAATCATTAGGCCTAAATCTAAAATATTCCCTGACAGACTCTATATGTTCGAGATATTGACGCTTTAAAATTTCCTCATTATATGGGTCATCTTCTGGGGTCTTAAATATGGATCGATTCACCTCCCAGGGACGTCCTTTATAATATCGAACCGCATTCTCTAAATCTGATTTAGTAGGTGTCTTACCATTGCCCCATAATTTACCATGAAAGGAAGTTATTGATTTATGCCAGACCTCAGGAGAGTCTCTTACTGTTAAAATAAACTTGCTTTCAGGAAAAGCTTGATCTAATGCAATGTAAGTGTACGGAAAAGAGAATGGGAAATCTTGGAACGCTTCATATTTTTTACAGTACTTAACCAACCCCTTGAAATCTCTGTTTTTCCAATCTTTGATAAATACCGAAGCCTTACTCTGATCATTCAATTTGTAATTATGCTGTTGTAACGTGTATTCTATCGTTGTAGTTCCAGTCTTGTTGAAACCAATACAGAAAACTTTTGGCTTTCTATTTGAAAAAATCATAGTACCTTTTTGATCAGATCTGTTATTTTAATTATTTCTTTCTCTGTAAGACCTACAAAATTAGGCAAACACAGTATCGTTGAGGCTATTTTTTCTGAAATAGGCATATACTCGTATTTCAAATATGTTAACGTATTCAAACTAGGGTAAAAATATCTGCGAGGGAAAATATTCTTTTCATTTAAGATTTTTAGAACCCGTAGCAATTGAGCTTCTGATTCAAACACAACAGGGAAATAATGAAAATTCCATTCAGTATTATCACGGAGCTTTATCATTTGCAAAGGCTTGTCTTTCAGAAGAGACCTATAAAAGTCAACAACATTTTTTCTAGCTTCAAAAATTTCCTCTAGATGATTAAATACAGAGAGTCCCATTGCTGCTTGAAGCTCGCTCATTTTTGCATTGATTCCAACACCATTAAAATCTGTGGGTCCATCATGTCCAAAATTATGATTAAAGAACATTTTTTTATGCAGGTCATCATCACTAGTAATCCAGCACCCACCCTCTCCTGTATGAAAAATTTTGGTTGCATGAAAGCTACAGGTACTGATGTCTCCGTAATTAAATACTGACTGACCTTTATACTTAACACCAAAACAATGAGCAGCGTCATAAATAACTTTTAGGTTATACTTATCAGCGATATCCTTAATCACTTCTGTTTTGCAGGGGTTTCCAAAAACATGTGTTGCTAAAATTGCTGACGTTTTGGATGAAATTGCAGCCTCGATCTTATCCTCATCAATCGTCAAATATTCTTCATCTATATCGACAAATACGGGAGTGCAATTTTCCCAAACTATACTAGATGTAGTGGCGACATATGAAAATGGTGTGGTGATGACTTCCCCTTTAAGCCCTAAGGCCTTTATTGCAATTTGAAGAGGTAATGTTCCATTAGTCGTTAAAGTTAGGTTCTTAACATTTAAGAAATTGGTCAACTTAACTTCAAGCTCTTTGACTAACTGACCTCTGTTTGTCAACCATTTGTTATCCCATGCAGATTTCAGAATTTCTTGATACTCACTTTGGTCAGGCAAGAAAGTTTGTGTGACATTAATCATTTATTCATCTTAAAAAGCAGATAAATCCTGCTAGATCTATTTTATTTGCTTGAGTGCATGGTGATATTATCACACATACACATAAAAACTCTGTAAACCTACATTTTAATCAAAAAGGCGATTCCGCATTCGAAATACGTAAGTGACTTTTTGACTTCTCAAATACAGCTCTCTGAGGACAGAATTGAAAGAAATCAGAAAACTCAGAAATCCTCTCTATAGTTAAATTCCGTCCAATGTAATTAGCTTTATCTAATGTCAAATATAGCGTTTACTATGCTTAAAGGCGTTTTGTTTACTGATGTTTATCAAGTCAGATAATCTAAAAATCAAACCTGTGATAGGTAAAATCGAAATCATAGCTAGACGTTCCCAGCACCTCTATTGTTACTAGATAAACTCCTGAGAAACTAACTGACCCATGTGAAATCAGGTATACACTTTCGCGAAAGCGAAATACCACAAAATATTATGCTAGACAATGTCATAGTCGAGAAATATTGAATTAGATAAGAATGAGAAAAGCTGACCCTATAAAGTCAAATGATTGATAATGTCGCGATTACAGCCAGTCAAAATGAACTCCTGTAATCTGTTCCAAGTCAGAATTTTTATCGCTGTAATATTGCTCTAAAAATTCTCTATCTTCAATTAGAATGGGTTCTTCATAAGTTCTTGAGTGATGCTCCTTGACAGTAACGTGATCAAAATCAAAGTTCTTCACTTGTAAAAACTCACAAACTCTAGTGAGCTCATTTTTTGTATCACTTCTCAAAGAATTAGAATTCACAAACAACATCTGGGCCTTCGGAAAAAATTTCAAATATTCTAATATCTGTTCCTGATAATGACCTCTTCTCAATATGGATGGCTCAGCAAAATATTCCAATTGAACATCAAAAATTTCTTTGTTCACCCAGTCCCTAAATGTTTCGACATCAGGATCAGAAAGAAAGTCGTACAATTTATTGTCAGGTTGTTTCAGCCTTCTTGCTTCAAACCTTTTCATTGTAGCTGAATTAACTTTCATCTGCTGATACATGTTCCAAGCAGAATATGCACGACTTACTGGGTCACGCAGCGATACGATTAGCTTAAATTCTGGATTATATTTCTGGAGTCTTTCAGCAGTTCCTGGAAAATAAAGGTACCTTGGGGAGGCCTCAAAATACTGTTTAGAGCGTACCCCTTTTTTCGGAAAATGTCTTCGATATTTCTTGTAATTCAAATTCTCTTCAGAATCAAAAAAATGGACTTCTTTTGGGTCCGAACCAATAAGGTCTTCATGCTGTTCAAGGTAGTTGTACAGCGCAGTAGTACCAGCTTTTTGTGCTCCAATAATAATAAAACTAGGCTTCACATGATTAAAGCCTAGCAAACCTTTCAAATTCTGAAGCATCATTGACTTTTATTAACATTAAGGCAAATTGGTGATGTGAGAGTCTAAAAGAAAGGGCGGCCACACTTCAAAATCATGCTTTACTTGGAAATCAAATATTGAGTTCACTCTATATTTCGCTCCCTCCTGACTTGAAATTGCGATGTTAGCAGAGTAAACTCCCTTAGACAATTGTACTTTGGGATGGCACAATCTAATTGTTACAACATCATCTTGCATAAATGACGCAAAATCTAAATCACTAAATTTGATTAACGCTACAGGCCTTTGCTCCTTGTCCATAATGTTGATATGCAAGGTCAGATGTGGAAAAGACTTAACAAGGCATTTAAACTTTACTTCAATATTGAGATCTTCCCCCCAGCCTACAATATCAACTCCTTTTAGTTCAGAAGCTTGAATTAATCCTGCGCTCTCCAGCTCTAACGTGTTATCAGAAAAAACTACGTTAGCCTGATTGTTAGCAAACCTAGTGTAGTATAAGTCAATTGCTTGACTAACATTTTTACCTTGATATTGAGCGCGACCTTTATCCATAAGAATAATATCGGTGCATATTCTAGATACCATAGGCATAGAATGACTAACGAAAATAATCGCAGTATTAGGCAAAATCTGGTCAATTGTCTTGAAACACTTGAGGACAAACCCTAAATCTCCCACCGCAAGAACTTCGTCTATGATCAGTACATCAGGTTCCATCTGGGCTGCTACGGCAAATCCAAGTCTTACTTTCATACCGCTCGAATAATTCTGAACAGGCATGTCTATAAATTCTCTCAATTCAGAAAATTCAATGATATGCTCGAGCTTTTCATCGATCTCTGATCGACTAAAACCTAAAACGGCACCGTTATTATAGATATTCTCCCTCCCGCTCAAAATAGGGTTAAAACCTGCTCCTAACTCAATCAGAGCACCAACTCGCCCCTTAATCGTCGCTTTTCCAGAGTCTGGGTTGATTAAGCCGTTTAGAACTTTGAGAAGTGTAGATTTTCCAGCACCATTGTGTCCTATAAGTCCCAGACATTCACCTCTCTTGAGCGTAAAACTAATATCTTTGACCGCCCAGAACTCTTTTGGTCTTAATTCTCGATCATTTTTATTTCCTGAATAACCTGCTACGAGATCTTTAACCCCATACCACAAACTTGTCTTTAGATCTTTACAGAATTTTTTTGAAAGTCCTGAAACTTCTACAAGTAGTTCTTCGTTTTGAATGCTATCACTACCACTTTTCATCTTATTGTCAGTTTCCTCAATCATATTTAGGCACTCAAGCGTTCGACAAAAATTGGTATTGAAACTCGATAAGTGATCAAACCAACTATAAATAACGGTAAGCTGATGATCAATACAATTATGAAATAGGTTAAATATTCTAGAGGTAGTCCTACTGCTAAATTTCTACCTATAGAAATAATTGGAGTCAAGGGATTCCATTCCATTAAAATTCTCATTATACCGTCTTTAGGTACAGAATAAACAACCGGCGTAACAAACATTAAGAATCTTAAACCAAATGCAATGGTCCGTCCGATATCTTTATAGAGCATTCCTATGGGAGTTAAAAATAAGCCAAGTGTCGTTCCTATGATGGTTCCTGCAAGAATGGCAATTGGAAAAAACAGCAATCCTAAACCTAAATCTATATTATAGATTAAAATGAAAGCGACCATAATAATCATCTTTACTATAGTATTAAACCATAATTTCAAAATCCCAGAAAGCACAATTGCTTCTTTCGGAAAATTGATCTTAGTTAAGATACTTTTAGCACTAGTCGTATTTTGTAAAGGAGCATTAATCGATTCTGTTAAAATAGACCAAAGTAAAGTTCCTATAAACGCAAATGGAGCATAAGGTATTCCGGTGTCTTTAACATTTACGGTCCCAGTATTATTCAGTAAAATCCAAACCGCAGCTGTAGCTATAGGAGTAAGAAAAGCCCATATTATCCCCAAATAACTTTGTCTATATTGCGCTGTAATATCCCTTTTTGCTAATTGAAATGCCAAAAACCTAGAGGCGTTCAAGTCTTTGATACTCTCTTTGGTCAGCAGTAAAATATTACGGTTTACCTCCTTTTGATAGACTCGTGTTTGCATCAATATCTTTTAACTATAGAAAACCACATCAAATTCGTATAAAATCAAAATCTCAAATACAGGTTTAAGTATTATCTTTTGACAAATCGTTTAATGATTTTTTTAATTGTGTATTTAAATGATTTCACCTTGTCACCCTCATGATAACCATTATTATATACTCCGTAACCGTAACCATACCCATAACCGTAACCATAGCCATAGCCATAGCCTGCTTTCTCTTTGAAATAGTTGAAGACTAAACTTACATGTTCAATCTCTTTCCTAGTATAACGTTCATTTATTACATCCAGCATTGCTTTCTTAGTATACTTCTGTCGAACGAGATATAAAGTAGCATCAGCGTATTTTGCTATTTCTAATGAATCGGCAACCAGTCCGAGGGGTGGAGTATCTAAAATGATATAATCATAACGTTTTTTAAGTTCTTCTAACATGTCCTTCGTCCTGTTGGAAAGGAGTAGCTCACTCGGATTGGGTGGTACAGGTCCCGAAAGGATGACATCCAAGTTATCGATCTTGGTAGTTGTAATTATTGAATCGAGAGTCGCATTTTTCACCAGATAATTTGAGACACCTATTTCATTGTTGATATTGAAATCATCAAATATTTTTGGCTTCCTCAGATCAAGACCTATCAAACAGGTTTTTTTTCCACTCATGGCAAAAACTGAGGCCATGTTTATACTTGTAAAGGTTTTACCCTCACCACTCACACTACTTGTAACCATGATTGTGCGGCAATCATAATCTACCTCAGGATTGAAAATAAAATACAAACTGGACCTTATCCCTCTAAAAGCTTCGGCAACAGCAGATTTGGGCTTGTCATATACGATTAGGTTTGACCCATGTTTCTTCTTACCTACAACACCGATCAAGGGTATTTGAGAGAGTTTTTCAATTTGTTTTGGGGTGTATATGTAGTTATCAAATATGGTAGAAACAAAAGCAACTATCGAAGGTATAGCTAGCCCAACAAGAAGAGCTAGTAGATAATTGATATTGCTATCCTTTGATCGTCCTGATTGATTAGTGTCTTTTGCCCTATCAATTATGTAGATATCAGAGACATTTGCAGCTTTAACAATTTCAGCAGCGGCTTTTTTTGCTTTTAATTCTCGAACCTCAGCATCAGCAAGATTATACTCTCTATTGATCTGCAGTAAATCTTGTTGCTCTTGGGGAAGACGATCTAACTCTCGCTCTGCTTCTCTAACTTCTTGTTTGATGTAGTCTATATCATCTCTGAGCAAAAGCTTAGAACTCTCTATATTGCTTAATATTAAGTCTTTGACAGCATCAATATCGCGCTTTAATTCATTGAATATTGGATTGTCCTGTTCAAGAAATACACTTCTCCTTTTTCGATTTTCTGCTAATTGAATTAGCCTACTCACTAGATTGACTATGCTGGACTCCGTAATTCCAACTACCGTTGGAGCTTGAATTTGTGTATAATCACTATTAGTCAATAAGTAAGCTTGTAAATTATTGTAGTAGGTAAGTTGCTTTTCTAATTGCTGGACCTGAAGCTCCCTTTGAGTTAATTTAGAATTTAAAGTAGCAATTTGCGTAGGGATTTCTATGGCTCCTGTTTGGTTAACGAAATTTTCACGCTCTTGCTTGAGCAGAGCAAGTGGAGCAACCCGAACATTTAGCACGCTATCAATGTATTCTATCGTGCTTGTAGCGTAGGTGTTTTTCCGCTCTAACTCAGCCTTTTCTAAAACAATTGAACTGGTATTGATATAATCAATCATTCTATCTTTGTTTGTACCAGTCAGAGATAATGTTAAAATCGATGACCCTTCAGGGGTTTGCTCGATTTGAATACTCTTATATCTATTTACAACCTTCCAATAATTTTCTAGATCAAACTTCCATACTCCTTTTCTAAAACCACTTTCTACCTTAGAAACTGTAATATTCAAAAAAGAACTGTTCAGGGGCTCCCCAAAGGATAGCTCGCGTGACCAACCACCAGTTGGAGTAGTCACTCGAGATTGTTTTTTCGAATTAAAATCGAAAGCTTGAAAACTACCCTTCCCGAATTCTGAGCTTATTCTGAACCGATTCTCATCAAGAATAGTGATCGTAAAAATTTTGCCAATAATCTGCACTTTCGAAGTGTCTACTTCTATAGTAAAAGGAGTTTTCTTATAGGCGTCTACATCATAAAACTCACCTTCTTTAACGTAATTCACATAGAATTGCAAATCATCTACTACCCGTTCAGTATGAGTTCTTGATTTAAACTGGGTGATGGCAGTAGTCACCTTATCCGTTACCCCTCCCCAATTAAAGGTCAAACTTGTATTACTGGCTGAATAAGGGTTTGAATTATCTTTAATGCTTATTAAAGCATCAACCTCGTAAAACGTTTGTATAAATTGATTTTTATAATATGCATAGAGAAAGCACATTGTGAGTGTTATCAGATATAACCACCAATACTTTAAAATTTTTGATAGAAATTGTCTTACATCAAAAATTCCAGATAGAGAATTGATTTCTTCTTCCTGACCCATAATTAATTACCAGACAAATTATCAAATAGAAGATAGGTAGTAACCAGCGTAGTCAAAACGGAGATGATTGTTGTAAAAGACTGCAAACCGCTTGTCCCAGTACCAAGAGCTTTTTGAGGCAGCGGATTGAAAACTAGCACATCATTAGGCTTAAGAAAATAATAAGGTGAATTCATAGCATTAATCGTCGTGAGATCAATCGTATGAACCTTTACGCCTCCTTCGTATTGCCTAATGATTCTAACATCTTTCAAATCACCAGTTATAGGCACTCCCCCAGCATTTGCCACAGCTTCTACGATACTCACTCGATCTCTTAATATTATATTTTGACCCGGCGAATTGACCTCCCCCACCATGGTATATCTTAAACCTTCAAGTTTGACACTTACAAATAAATCTGAGGATTTCTTGAATCCTCCTTTTTCTAGGAGCAGCGTTTTTATACGGTCTCGTAGTAATTCTTCAGTCTCGCCTACTGCCAATATCTCACCAAGCTTGGGCATTTCAATAAAGCCCCTCCTGTCTATAATATATCCAGAAAAATAGAGTCCACCTCTTGCAGCTTGTTGTGGATTAACAGCTCCACCACCACCTGCTTGTTTAGTAAAATTTGAAATAACGTCTTGATCATAAGGTGCTTGTATCTGTATAGAAAGCACATCGCCTATTTGCAATCGATAGGGGCTTTCAACCTTCTCAATTACTATTAACGAATCATCTTCAGTCTTGTCATCACTTTGCAGGTATGTTATGCGACTTGTAGGAATACACGATGTGGCAAGCAAAATAATAAGACAGAGAACAACTAATTTTTGCATAATCAAAATAAGCTTGCAAAGATAAACTAAAAACTAAACTCTAATGTTAAACGATCATCCCAGCTGCGACCGTCTCATTGGTGTCTGGGTCTATCAGAATCAAACTACCTGTAATTCGGTTATCCCTGTAACTATCAATAAGCATGGATTTACTTGTTTTAATAGTGACTCGACCTATCTCATTCATCGTAAAGTCAGCTGCCTCACTATCGCGCTTTAAGGTCTCAATATCGATTTTGTAAACACAGTTTGAAATCATTGCCTGCTGCTCATTATTAGCGTGAAGCACTTTGTACTTTTTCCTTATTTGCGACTTCTTTTCGTTCAACCAGCAGACCATCACATCAAACTGTTGAGAGACTTCTGGCTTGTTGTTACTACGCACGATCATATCGCCTCTACTGATATCAATATCATCTTCCAGCGTTACGGCTATCGACATGGGCGCGTAAGCTTCTCTAACTTCGTTATCACCCGCATTGATGGACTTCACCTTACTGTTAAATCCAGAAGGTAATGCTGTAACCTCATCGCCTACTCTCAAAATGCCACTTGCAAGGCGACCGGCATAACCCCTATAATCAACATAACCTTCACATTGAGGCCTTATAACTGTTTGCACAGGGAAACGTACATCAATCTTGTTCACATCACTACTAATATGTAAATGCTCTAATGTATATAATAATGGTGCAGCTTGATACCACGGCATGTGTTCAGAGCGATTCACTACATTATCTCCCATTAAAGCGCTCATGGGAATAAACGTCACATCGCGAGTTAGCATTTTTGATGCAAAATCATTGAAGTCTGCAACGATTTGATCATATACGCTTTCGCGAAAGCTTACCAAATCCATTTTATTGATACACACGATAATATGCGGTATATTCAACAAACTGGCAATAAAAGCGTGCCTCTTAGTCTGCTCAATCACACCATGACGAGCATCAATCAATATCAAGGCCGCATTTGCAGTAGACGCTCCGGTAACCATGTTCCTGGTATATTGAATATGGCCAGGAGTATCTGCGATTATAAATTTACGCTTAGGTGTAGTAAAGTATCTGTAGGCTACATCTATAGTAATACCTTGCTCTCGCTCATCCCTTAAACCATCTGTAAATAGCGCAAGGTCAATATTATCAAGTCCCTTTTGCGAACTTGTATTTTTGATTGAATCGATCTGATCCTCAAAAATAGATTTTGAATCGTAAAGCAATCTACCTATCAAGGTACTCTTTCCATCATCAACACTTCCAGCTGTGGTGAATCTAAGTAATTGGTTTTTATCTAAATTCATTTGTATCTCTTAAAAGTAACCTTGTTTTTTTCTGTCTTCCATTGCGCTTTCTGAGCGCTTATCATCACTTCTATTGCCGCGCTCCGTCATTTTCATCGACGCAACTTCCATGGCAATTTTTTCTGTAGTATCACAATCAGACTCAATCGCTCCTGTAATTGTAATATCTCCTAACGTACGGAAACGAACTCTTTTAGTCACAACATCCTCTTCGTTCACATCTTGTAGGAATTCTGAATAAGGAAGCCACGTCCCATTACGCCATAGCATCTTGCGTTCATGAGCGAGGTATAGGCTAGGAATCTCTATGTTTTCACGACATATATAATTCCAGACATCTAGCTCTGTCCAGTTACTTATCGGGAATGCTCTGAAGTGCTCACCCTCAAAATGATTACCATTCAACAAATTCCAAAGCTCAGGTCTTTGATTTTTTGGATCCCATTGTCCAAAGTCATCCCTGTGAGAGAAGAATCGTTCTTTAGCTCTTGCTTTCTCCTCATCTCGCCTTGCTCCTCCTAGAGCACAGTCAATCTTATGTTCTTCGATAGCGTCCAGCAAGGTTGTGATCTGCAATGCGTTACGAGTGGCGTTTTTTCCTTTTTCCTCGGCGACACGTCCTTTATCTATACTGTCTTGAACTTTTGCAACGATAAGATCTACCTCAAGCTTTTTAGCAATATCGTCTCTAAACGCTATGGTCTCAGGGAAATTATGACCGGTATCCACATGCATTAATGCAAAAGGTATTTTAGCCGGGTGAAACGCTTTTTTAGCAAGGTGTGTGACCAGAATACTGTCTTTACCACCACTAAAAAGAATGACAGGTTTATTGAATTGGGCCCAGACTTCACGTATCACGTAAATAGCCTCGGCTTCAAGCTCGCTTAAATAATCTAAATAGTACTTATCCATTACTTATCAATGGTATTAATTTCTCGATTAATTCGTCGACTGATTCTTCCACAGTCTGATTTTTTGTTTTTATTTCAATTTCAGGATTTGAAGGCGCTTGGTATTCAGAGTCGATACCTGTAAAATTAGGTATTTCTCCTGCTCTTGCTTTTTTATATAAACCTTTGACATCCCTACTTTCACATTCCTCTAGTGGTGTATTGATGAATATTTCGCGAAAGCGAGACGCTCCCACAATTTCCTTCACCATATTTCTCTGTTCAATCATGGGAGATACAAATGTAGCTAGTACAACAAGGCCCGCTTCAGTCATCAGTTTAGCAACCTCAGCAACTCTTCTTAAATTTTCCCTGCGCCCTTCCTGATCAAAACCCAATCCCTTATTGAGACCCATCCTAACGTTATCTCCATCCAAAACAAACGTATGATAACCTTGTGATTGCAGCTTACTTTCTGCAGCTTTAGCAATAGTCGACTTTCCAGATCCAGAGAGCCCGGTAAACCAAAATACCATAGGTTTTTGATTTTTTAAAGTGGCCCTGCGCTGTTCTTGCTCAGAATAATCTGTTGCGTGAAGATTTTCTTTATTAATCATTTATTGAATCTCTATCTTCTTTATCTAAACCAAAATTTGATTTGTACCAGAACCGCTCATGATAATAATACAGCAACATTTTTATCAGGGATTCTGCTATAGCAACACCAGAGGCTTTTGAAATGGCGTCAGGGTCTTCATTGAAAAAGAAATAAGCCAGTAAAAATGTAGTAACACTAGCGATGATACGCCAGGTAATGGTTTTGGCAATATGCCTCTTTCTTGCTACCCCCATGATTTTTGAACGATAAAAAACGGATTGTATAAGTCCTCCTTATTATAACGCAAAGGTAGATTTTTTTCATGGGAAACTACCTTTAAGCCAGCGGCTTCACAGATCGCTTGCCCTGCCGCCGTATCCCATTCCATGGTGGGGCCAAATCTCGGATAGACTTCTGCGGTACCTTCTGCTACGAGACAGAACTTGAGTGAACTCCCTACAGATACTGTTTCCAGCTCGCGCTGGTCACTTTGAGAAAGTACTTCAATAAAATCTTTGGTTTCTTGATTAAGATGTGATTTACTGGCTACAACCTTTAAACGATTTTCATCTTTTTTAGGCACCAATATCTCGGAACGATCTCTAATATCTTTAAAGTCAAAAGAATCTTTATAATCCACTTTACATTTGTATGCCTGACTCATTCCTTCACCTGTAAAATAAAGGACATTTAGTACTGGGGCATAAATCACTCCCATGGTCAACACACCGTTTTCTAGCAGGGCAATATTCACGGTGAACTCTCCATTTCTATTAACAAACTCCTTAGTGCCATCCATGGGATCTACGATCCAGCATCGCGACCAGTCCTTTCTGGCTTTATAATCAGAGTTCTTGATCTCTTCACTAATTACTGGAATACCCGTTTGCTCTAAAGCCTCTATAATCACCGAATTAGAATTCAAATCGGCTTGAGTGAGTGGTGAGTCATCTGCCTTTTTATCTACAATAGGCTCATTTTTATTGTAAATGGCCATTATTTCTGCTCCAGCTTTAATGGCTGTTTCTAATACCAAAGGCTTGAAATCAGAGATCATATTCTAAAATTTTGGGCAAAACTAACCATTCTCAACTGACTTGTAAGAAATTAAGGTGATTAAGTTTTGACAAGCTCATTAACATGTAAAGCTTGTTCCTTGTTCTATTTTTGCAACCTATAAAATCTAACATGAACTACCTCACCGTCGAAAACGTCTCGCGCAGTTTCGGAGAAAAGTACCTTTTTCAGAACATATCTCTAGGAATCAATCAAGGCCAGAAAATAGGCTTTGTAGCAAAAAATGGATCTGGCAAGACTTCATTGCTTCATATTATCACGGGCAAAGAACAACCCGACGATGGTAAGGTGAGCTACCGCAATGACTTGCGCATGGCTTATCTAAGTCAAGAACCAGATCTTGATCCTGAACTCAGCGTTGAACAAGTGATTTTAGATAGCGATATTCCCACGCTTCTTCTTATCAATCAATATGAGAAAGCGATCGAAAACCCAGATGATTCAGAAGCGCTGCAAGCGGCCCTGGATAAAATGGATGCGGCAAACGCATGGGACTTTGAAACCAAATACAAACAAATACTTTCCAAGCTCAGAATAGATGACCTCAGCGTAAAAATCAAAAAGCTGAGCGGTGGTCAAAAGAAAAGAGTCGCGATGGCAATAGCCCTGTTATCTGACCCTCAGTTGCTTATTATGGATGAGCCCACTAACCACCTGGATCTTGAAATGATCGAGTGGCTGGAAAGCTATTTCAAGCAAGAAGATTACACCATTCTTATGGTTACACACGACCGCTACTTCCTGGATCGAGTCTGTAATGAAATCATCGAGTTAGACAATGGGAATCTTTACAGTTATAAAGGGAATTATTCTTACTACGTAGAGAAAAAAGAGGAACGCCTGCTCCTTGAACAGACGACTCAAGAAAAAGCTCAACAACTTTATAAAAAAGAGCTTTCATGGATGCGCAGGCAACCCAAAGCTCGAACCACTAAATCCAAATCCCGCATCGATGATTTTTACCAGATCAAAGAGGCCGCCATGAACCGCCGCAAGGATCACAAAGTCGAGCTGGAAATCAACATGGAGCGTCTAGGTACAAAAGTCGTTGAACTGCACAAAATCAGTAAATCCTTTGGTGATAAAAAGCTCTTTGAGAACTTCTCCTACAATTTTTTGCGCGGTGAACGTGTTGGAATTATCGGGAAAAATGGAACCGGAAAATCCACATTCCTGAATCTACTGACTGGCAAACTGCCGCCTGACAACGGTAAAGTAGTCGTAGGTGAAACCGTAAGCATAGGGTATTACACACAGCAGGGAATTGATATACAGCCGGGTCAGAAGGTGATCGATGTAATCAAGGCCTATGGTGAATATATTCCATTAAACAAAGGAAAGATTATAAGCGCCAGCCAGCTTTTGGAACGTTTTCTCTTCGATAATAAAAAGAAGCACGATTATGTAGAAAAACTAAGTGGTGGCGAGCGCAAACGACTTTACCTGTGCACCATACTCATCCAGAACCCCAATTTCCTGATACTCGATGAGCCTACTAATGATCTAGATATCCCCACGCTCAATGTGCTGGAAAATTTCTTGATGGATTTCCCGGGTTGCATCATCGTTGTGAGCCACGACCGCTATTTCATGGATAAAATTGTAGATCACCTTTTTGTGTTCAATACTTCGGGCACGATCACAGATTTCCCGGGCAACTACAGCGATTTTAGAGCGTATGTAGGCTCTACCGAGATTTCTCTTGAGAAAGATGAGAAATCAGTTCCTACAAAAAAGGAATCTGACCTGGTAAAACCTACTCCACAAAAAACCGCTACCGGTCCCACTAGAGACCAGCAGAAGCAACTATCCCGACTAGAAAACAAGATGAAAAAACTGGGAGAGGAAAAAGAAGATCTTCAAAAGAGTTTTCTTGATCCAGAGATCAGCACAGAGCAGATGACCGAGAACTCTATTAAGCTGGAAAAGGTAAAGGAATCACTTGAAGAGGTTGAAATGGAATGGTTGGAACTTAGTGAAGCCATAGGCGTTTAAATGTCGTGATTTTTCAGGCGTCAAAATACATTCAGCACCTTTTTAAATCATTCCATTTGCATGGAATCCACTCTCCTTTTGTATTCCAATTTGAGAAAAAATGCTTGAGAGACAGCACGTATTATGAAGGGTATGAGTTGATGTCTCGCTTTCGCGAAAGCGTAAAAAGCAACAACACCCTACTCCACATTGAAGATCACGGCGCGGGAAGTAGGGTATTTAAAACTGACGATAGAGAGGTACGAAAAATATTGAAGCACAACAGTTCCAGCGCAAAAATGTCAAAACTCTTATACCGGGTGGCGCGTTATTTTGAAGTCAAGCGCGTTTTGGAATTAGGCACAAGTTTGGGCATAGCCACACATGCTTTTTCAATTGCAAATGAACAGGTTCAGGTCAGTAGTATAGAGGCTTCAAAAGAGGTTGCTAATTTCACTAAGGGCAATTTGTCATCGCATAGTGTTGACAACGTTGATATTATTCAAGGTACTTTCAGTAATTTTTTAGATGGTAAACTTAATAGCAAACCTCACGGCACGTTTGATTTGATTTATATGGATGGTCATCATGACGGTGAGGCTACCCTCAAGTATTTTGTACAACTCCTACCCTACACCCATCTCGACACAATTGTTATTCTAGATGATATTTATTGGTCTCGAGATATGTATGTTGCTTGGCGTAAGTTGACCAAACATGATCGCGTCACAGCGGCAATTGATATTTACAATCTTGGGTTTTTATTTTTCAGAAAAGAGCAACACCAGCAGTTATTTCATGTACTGGTGTAACTTATAAGAGCATCACTCGTCCTACAGTCAACTTATCCTTAAATTAGTGCCATGAATCAGGAGAATGTCATCGAGGTGCGCAATATCGTGCGCAATTTTAAACTAGGCCAGGAAACAGTTAAGGTGCTCAAGGGCATCGATTTAGACATCAAAAAAGGGGACTACGTAGCATTCATGGGACCATCAGGGAGCGGTAAGTCTACCTTCATGAATTTATTGGGATGTCTGGATACGCCTACCTCTGGCAGCTACAAATTAAACGGTATCGATGTTTCTAGTCTAAGCGATGATGAACTGGCAGAAATACGTAATAAAGAGATAGGTTTTGTGTTTCAAACGTTCAACCTATTGCCTAGAACTACAGCTTTGGACAATGTGGCTTTACCCATGGTTTATGCTGGAAAATCCAGAAAAGATCGAGTAGCCAGAGCTTCTGAAGTTTTGAAGAGCGTGGGACTGGAAGATCGTATGGATCACCAGCCCAATCAGCTGTCAGGTGGTCAGCGGCAGCGTGTAGCGGTAGGTCGGGCGCTAGTAAATGAACCATCCATCATCCTCGCCGATGAACCTACGGGTAACCTGGATTCAAAAACCGGTGTGGAAATCATGGCGCTATTTGATAAGATTCACGCAGCTGGAAATACCGTGATTCTGGTAACGCACGAAGAAGACATCGCAGAACATGCCCACCGTGTGATAAGACTGCGAGATGGAATTATTGAAAGTGACACGCGCAATAAACCTGAAATGGCAGCAACTTACTAGCTATGGAATCAGTTACTTGGGACTGGCTTTACATAGGAGGTGTCATTGCCGCATTTGTATTTTTCGTGTTTTGGAACAAAAGCAGAAATACGAGCCTCAAGAACAGATCCAGACGCAATTTTAGAGATGCAGTAGAGCGCAAAAAGCAAGAACGTAAAGACGATCAATAAACTACTGATTTGATTTTAGGGCATCAATCTCGTTGCCTAGTTTCTCTGCTTTTGCATAAGCTGCATCACTTGCCGTACGATCAGTTGTTGAGAGTCTGTGATAGTCAGCCATCGCTTTTGCATATTGAGCTTGTAATTTATCTAGTTGGCTTTTCTTTTTGAATAATCCGAACATGCTTTGAATTTCTCCTGATAGTCGCTTTGCTCTTAAACACCTGACGGACAAGACAAAAAATCTAGCGAATGTGGTTAATTAGTCAATGTTAATTCAATTGCCAGTAAACTATACTTGCCATCGTTATCATTATTGACCGGGTTATAAAACGGAAAGATTTTTTTCCATTTGCCCTGAGTGTACATCCAGCTTTCTTCATTTGTATCAACGGGAATAGTTCCGATAGACGGCTCGTAAGAAATGCCTTTGCGTTCTTCTTGAGTGTCTTCTATAGTGTATGTATACTCATGTATATTAGAATCAATGATCAACCATTCTACCGCAATAAAAAAACCGTCTTCAGGAAATCTTATGTTCAAATCAGATAGGTCTACCTCTGTGACTTTTTTACTCTTTTTTGCAAGGCCTATGATATTCTCGTCATAAATAAACCCACTAGGCTCACCCTCTTTTCCTATCCCATATAATCTAATGTTGAACTGGGCATCCTTGATGTCACTCCGAGTTAAAATCTTAAGTTTATTAAGAAAGGGAGTTTTCAAATATTCCTCTTCAAATTCATAGCGTCTAGCGGTAATCCAGGGCTTTGTACCGCAAGAGAAATAATGATTTATACGAGACTTTTTAAATTTACCCAGAACCAACTTTTCATTACCCTTATTTGATTGCACGATCACTTCATCCAGCAGATTGATCTTTTGGGTCAAAATAACAGTATCTGTAATAGATTGCGATGGGACTTTTCTAGTTTCAAAACCTATCGCAGAAAAAACAATCATTTTCTCGCCATCGACGTCTAATTCAAATTCTCCATTTTGATTTGAAGTAGTTCCAACGTTCTCGTTCTCGATCCAGATATTCACAAATGGCACACCTTCATTAGTTGCTGAATTAATAACCACAGATCGCAATTGACCTGTACATAAACCAGAAGCTAGAAAAAAACTTAGAGCAACAAATATTCTCATAGTACTAAACCTAGATATTATCCCGTCTGATCATTACCGCATTGACCAAAAATTGAAAACCTACAAAGGCAATCAAAAATGATGTGGAGAAGGCATTGAGTAATTCTCTACTCTGAATCGTTTCATAAATGGCCAAAATCGCCACAGCCGTCATCAGAAAACTGGCCAGCGGCATCATATATTTTGGTTTGGTCGGGAGGTGAAAATGACTCCATGGTATGATCAATATCAAGCAATAACCAGCAATGGCTATAAATAAGTAGGAGGCCGTCACAAAAAAGGTTACAAAACTCATTACCATCAACAGCAACAAGACACCCGTAAACCATACAGAGCGTTTTTCCTCGGGCGACAGCAAATGTTCAGCATAGGGATTGAAACTGAAGAGCAATTGAGAAACAGGACCTATGAGCCAAGTACTTAAAGCCACAAGTCCCATTAAAATGACCAGCGGAGTCAATATGGGTTCTAAAAAAGGGACTTGTTGCGACACCCAGTCGATCACTCGGGTCAGCAAGTAAAAACCTATGATGAATCCCCATTGGTATTTTGCCGCCATATTCCCGATCCAGAACTGGTACCTCAAAAACCATCGGTAGACAAAATACCTTGCCTGTAAAGCCTGCATCATTCCCGCTTGCGCATACTCATTGTTGGGATTGTAGCGCAAGGCCTCTCTAAAATGCGTCAAAGCCGTTTTGTGATCACCACTTTCCAGTCTGTTCCAGCCGTAAGTTGCGTGGGTGTATGAATTCTCAGGGTTCTCCCCCAGCGCTCCACGCATGGTTTCCTCCGCCTCCTGTCTCTTATTCTGTTTGAGCTGCGCCGTACTTTTGGTGTTAAGCGCGAGCAGGTTTTCTGGATCTAGGGCAAGTGCTCGATCAGAGAGATCCTCTGCTTTTTTATACCGCTTTCGCGAAAGCGAGATCTGAGCCAGCAACGAGAAATTATACGGATTGGAAGGATTGAGTTCAATCGCTTGTTTCAACAAAGATTCTGCCTCGTCATAACGATTTACATCAATCATGATTTTTGCCTTGGTGCTGTATAAAACATCGATATCAGGAGCAAGCCCTATCGCGCTGTCGATGGACTGATTGGCGTCCTTGGGTCGATCCATGGCGAGCTGGACTTCAGCCATGAGGTGCAGGCAAGCAATATTATTGGGGTCTTGACTCAAGGCTTGACCCAAATGCTCTAAGGATTGCTCGTACCTATTTTGCTGGTAGAGCAACAACGCCCGATCGTAAAACACATCAATTGAAGACATCTTGGGAATTTATGATTTTTTAATTTTCAAATACTCCAAAATGTTGTCGTAAAGTCCAGATTCATTAGCATAAAGCGCGAAGTTCTTTGCGGTGACAAACCACTCCTTGGTGCTGGGTTTGTGCTTCTTAATCGCTTTGAGAATATCTTTTGTTTTAAGCGGTTGCGGCACGCCTGAGTTGATTGCTTCTTCAAGTTTAGATTCCACGGCTATGTCGATAGCTGCCTCAATATCTGCCCCTGAGTATTCAAGGGATTTTTTGGCCAGTTGCTTACTGTCGATAGCATCAGTAGGTTTTTCTTTAAGTTTCAGTTCAAAAATAGCCTCTCTAGCGGCTGCATCAGGCGGTGGGACAAATAAGATGCGGTCAAACCTTCCTGGTCTTCTAAAGGCGGTATCCAGATGCCACGGCATATTAGTCGCACCCAGAATCAATAATCCTTCATTATTCTGATTGATACCATCGAGTTCCTGCAGAAACTGATTGATGATATTCTTACCAGCACTTTGTTTCATATCGCTGCGGCTCGCTCCTAGAGCATCGATCTCATCGATAAAAAGCACACAAGGCGTGTTGTCCCGAGCCGTCTCAAAAATATGATGCAGGTTTTTCTCAGAACTCCCGATCCACATATCGAGTATGTCATTTAGAGAGACTGAGATAAATTTTGCATTGATCTGGCCAGCAGTTGCACGAGCGATGTACGTTTTACCACATCCCGGCGGGCCGTAAAGTAAAATGCCACCACCTATCTTTTTACCGTAGGCCTTATAGATTTCTGGATGCAGTAACGGCTGGACAATCTTGAGATCAATCTCTTTCTTGACCTCATCCATTCCACCTACGTGTGAAAAATCCATCTCGGGTTTCTCAATAAAGACATCGGTTTCTTCATAGTCATCAAAATACTCCTCATCATCATCGTCAAAGAGATAGTCAGCATTACCATCTGGCGCGGCCATTCTAAATTTCTCATCCAGCTCTTTCTCACTAAAATCCGGATGGTGTTCTAGTAATATTTTATAAGCTTCCATCGCCTGTGCATCGTCACCACTTTTCAAGAGGGATCGGGTATAGAATAAATGGGTGTCTAGATCGTTATTTCCTTCATCAAGCAGATTTTCAAGAATCACGATGGCTTTTGAGTAATTGGTGAGTTTATACGCAATGATGGCAAGACCCTGTCGCGCTTCTACGCTCTGATTGTACTGGAGGACAATTTCATATTCTTCCTGCGCCTCTTCCAGCAATTGGTGTTGTTGCAGGGTTTTGGCAAGGTGTAATCTCAGGGGTATGTTATCTGGAGAAACCTTTAACGCTTCCCGCAGGCTTTCAATGGCAGTATTGCTCATGATTTGTCAATTCTTTACAATCTTCAAAAGTAGGATATTGTGAATTTGTTATTGCTAAAACCTAACTTTGTCTCATGCAGAAAAAGAAGCTAAGGGCCGAAGAGCTCAAAAAGTCCTATAAAGGAAGACCGGTGGTAAAAGGAGTATCCCTTGAAGTGCATCAAGGTGAGATCGTGGGATTGCTCGGACCTAACGGCGCTGGAAAAACCACCACGTTTTACATGATGGTAGGTCTCATCAAGCCTACAGGTGGTGATGTGTGGCTGGAAGGAAAAAAAATCACCAAGTACCCCATGTACAAACGAGCGCAAAACGGTATAGGGTATCTTGCACAAGAAGCTTCCATTTTTAGAAAACTTACCGTTGAGGAAAATATTCTAGGCGTTCTGCAACTTACCGATCTTCCAAAAAAAGAACAAAAAGAGCGCTGTGAGCAATTGCTAGAAGAATTTAGTTTAACAGATCGCCGCAATAGAAATGGAGACCTCTTAAGTGGTGGAGAACGCCGCCGTACAGAGATCGCCCGCGCCCTAGCTACCGATCCCACATTCATCCTTCTCGACGAGCCTTTCGCGGGAGTAGATCCCGTCGCGGTAGAAGATATTCAGCGCATTGTGGCACAACTCACTAAAAAGAATATCGGAATCCTGATTACTGACCACAACGTTCAAGAAACCCTAGCCATTACTGATCGTACCTACCTCATGTTTGAAGGAAACATCTTAAGACAGGGACAACCCGAGGAACTCGCCGAAGATGAAGTGGTACGAAGAGTCTACTTAGGTCAAAACTTTGAGTTGAGGAAAAAGAAAATTTTTGAGTGAGATTTGAATTGAGTTAACGACTGTTTACTCTTATTGGGTCACCGAGTGAGACTCGGTGCGAGCATGGGAAACTGAAATTTCAATAAAACTAAAGCCTTTCCAGTATCTCCCTTTCAGACTTAATCACTATTTGATTATGGACTTCATTTTCTGTTACAAAATTGACAAAACACACGCCGTGCTCAGCAAACGATTCATCATTTGAAATAAATCGATTATCAATTTGTACAGAATGACAATTAGGATCATTCTCGCCGTAAATTTCATCGTCAGAACAACTAGAAATGATCACGTGACCTTTAGAATGAAACCACCTCTGATCACTTTCATCTACTCTATATATCACATGGTCTATTGTGTAATGTTTACAAATTTCACCCTCCGAATTTTTGACTTCATCCACATGTAATAATACAGATTCAACAATTAGATTCTCTTTTGCTAAATGTTCATTATGGTTCTCTAGCGATGGATTATCGATTACATGCCAGACTCCTAAAATAGTTGTAGGAAATGCGAAAACTAAGAATGAAAGAAGCTTCATAGTAGTGGTTGTTTGACATCAAATGTATTAATTACGGTTCTCATCTGCAATCTGGTCGCTGCATGCTATTTCCATCAAGCAAGAGTATATAAAACTCTGAATTCCTCGTTCCTCAGTTTTAGAGTGACAAAGTTTCTGAAACAAAGTATAATCTAACTCTTTACTTAAACAGAAATGAACATACGAACTCCCTCTCCGCTGGAGAGGGATGGGGTGAGGTCTCTCGCAGATCTTTGACCTTCAAAACTTACCTACAAACCTGCGTGGACACCGAGTGCAACTTGGCTCCAGCGTGGGTGGGTTTGTTCTTGATTGTAGTTACTTTAATTCTTCGAACTCAATTCCCTTGAGTGAGTTAGAAATATCCTTATCAAAACCTATAAAAATTAATTCCTCGCCGTTAATCTTCATACTAGCAACGCCACCATTTTTATTTTCTAATAAATAAACAAATGGGTTTTGGTTTATTTCTCTAGAATAATCTCTGAGTACTCCATTTCCTACATAAATAGTATCTCCAATATTTAGCGAGACTTCACTTATTTTTTCAGAGAAAACCATTTCTTTTTCAGATTCATCTCTAAGACTGATAAATACTGAACCCTTTTTTGTGACAAATGAAAAATTATTCGTCGTTAAAATATCGCCATTGTCGAATGTAAAATTGACCTGTTTTTTTTCAGACGAGCACGCTTCTAAAATGAAAATGAAAATGAACAGCAAAATTATTCTAATCATATTTTAGAGAATATAACACTCTGACTTGATTGGGTTTTTGGTGTTCATACCTTTCGCAGAGATTCACTCCTTCGCTGGCTCAAAGTCTCTCATCTACCTACAACATCAATCTTTCCTCACCACATTCACCCCCACACTCATCAAAACATACAATACTATAATCAACGGAACCGCAATCAATTTCAAGAAAATCAGCATCAATAGGCTCGACAGCAAAAAGATCCAGCGCACCTCGTTGCCTTTCCAACCAAAATTCTTGAACTTCAGCGCAAAAAGGGGCAACTCTGCATTCAATAAATAACAGCTGAGAATACACAAACCAATTAAAAAGTAAACATTACCGACTATAGACTCAAAGTCACCTAGCATTTCTTGCTGCAGCAATACACCTATGGAGATGATCAATATAGCGTTTGCCGGTGTGGGCAATCCTATAAATGAATCGGTCTGGCGGGTGTCGATGTTGAACTTTGCCAGTCGGTAGCAGCTCCCTAGCGTGATTAAAAAACCAAAAAACGGCAAAATGTGTTGCCACAGCCATTGTTTATCAACCTCAGTAATTGTGCGAAATTGGTCGTCATAAGCATCTAATCCCACCGAGTTGTAGATCATAACGTACATTGCAATCCCTGGCACCAGGCCGCTGGTCACCATATCTGCTAAGGAATCAAGTTGCGTTCCCAAGTCACTCGACACCTTTAATAGTCTGGCGGCAAGGCCATCAAAGAAGTCAAAGAATATCCCAAGTCCTACAAAAAATCCCGCGGTAAGCAAATCTTGGTTAAAAGCGTAGAGCGCTGCAATGCAACCCATTAAAAGATTGAGCAGCGTGATTAGGTTAGGGATCCATTTCTTCATCCTACAAATATGCAGAAAATTACTACGCTCGCCCGCTCCACCGCACAATATGTCGCCGTTTACGTTGTTATTATCTCGTAAACCATGATCTTTGCATCTGCATTGCGTAGCGTATTGAAAAAGCATTTATCGTTTCTTTTTATTGTTGTGGGTCTCGCCATTGCGCCTGTCCGCCAGAGCTTACACAATAGCCTTTCTCGTTCCGCTTTCGCGAAAGCGTGCCTATATCTAATTCTACTTTTAGGAATTAGCCTAGGTGGAAAAGCGCAAACCTCAAGAGCTTACTCAAACGAATTTCTAAACATAGGAGTCGATGCGGCCGCGCTGGGCATGAGCAATGCCGTGGTTGCCAGCAGCGGCAATGCAAACAGCACCTACTGGAATCCAGCTGGACTCATGCAACTGGAACAACAGGAAGTCTCGCTCATGCACGCCAGTTATTTTGCCAATATCGCACAATACAACTACGGCAGCTATGCAAAACCCATCGATGACGATAGCGCGTTTGGGATTTCGGTAATACGGTTTTCAGTAGATGATATTCTCAACACGACGCAACTTATTGATGAACAAGGGAACATCAATTACGATCGCATCTCCACATTCTCTAATGCAGACTGGGCCTTTGCTTTTTCATATGCCCGTCGTGCAAAATTGGACGGTTTCTCCTATGGAGGAAATGTAAAGGTGATCCGTAGAATAATTGGAGAATTTGCCTCTTCATGGGGATTCGGTTTTGATGCCGGGCTGCAGTTCCGCAGGGGTGATTATCAGATCGGGTTTATGGCGCGCGATATTACCACGACCTACAATTCATGGACGATTGATGAGGATGAGTTTGCAACCATAAGTGGCGCGGTAGAAGGACAGAATCAAGATTTGCCTGAAACTACTGAGATAACGCTTCCCAAACTTCAAGCTGGGATCGCGCGCACTTTTACCATACGCTACGACCATGTACTTACGGCAGAAGTAGATCTTAACATGCGATTTATTCAGACTAATGATGTGATCTCCGGCAGTTCTTTTAGTGCGACGCCAGCGATAGGATTACAGTATGGTTTTCTAGATCTGGTATTTGTAAGAGCTGGTGTGGGGAATTTCCAAAATATCGATCAGCTGGACGGTAGCGAGAGCCTCACCATGCAGCCTAACATAGGCGTCGGTTTCAAATACAAGGGCATCGCGGTCGATTATGCACTAACCGATATAGGTGATAGCAGCGAGGCGTTGTATTCCAATGTGTTTTCGCTTAACGTAGATCTTTCCGTTTTTTCCAGATAAATCAGAAATCGCAGTTAGGGCGTCTGGGCTGATACCCTTAATTTAGCCACTCAAAGAATTTGTTTGAAAAATCTTCTACTTTCAATTGCGAGCGGTTTGCTCTTATGGCTGGCGTGGCCTACTTATGGCTTTGCAGGTTTGCTGTTCATCGCTTTTGTACCTGTTCTACTCGCTGAAAGAAACATTAGACTAAATAATTCTGAAAAATCGAGTAGAAAGGCGTGGCTGCTTGCCTACCTCAGCTTCGTGATTTGGAATTTTGCCACCACGTCGTGGTTGTATTTCTCAACGCCATTTGGGATGTTTTTTGCCGTTTTGGTGAATTCTCTTTTAATGTCTCTGGTCTTTTTGAGCTATCATTTCGTTGCAAAGCGTACAACCCAAGGTGCGGCGCTCTCCTTTCTTGCGAGTCTTTGGATCTTATTTGAATACCTGCACCTGCATTGGGACTTTTCGTGGCCGTGGCTCAATCTGGGCAATGGATTTAGCGAATATACAGACTGGATTCAATGGTATGAATTTACCGGAACATTTGGTGGCTCGTTGTGGGTATGGCTGGTAAATATTGCGGTTTTTCTATGGTGGTTACGCTTTCGCGCGGTCACTGAGTGGAGTCGAAGTGAAAGCGAGAATCAAAAAATAACCAGAAAACATGTTCATCTGATTTTTGGGTCAACGATTATCATCTTACCCATTATCGCCTCGTATCTTATTGAACCAGTAGAAGACAGTCTTTCCTCAAGACCAACTGCCAATGTGCTGATTGTACAACCCAATGTAGATCCCTACGAAGAAAAGTTTGATACTGAAAACGCCGCCATAACCGATTCCCTTATCACGCTCATCAAATCTGGACTGCAACCAGAAACTGATGCCATCATTGCTCCTGAAACGGTTCTCGCTGAAGACTTGCGCATTTCCCAGGTCGAGCGTGACAATGCGGTAATCAAATTGAAAACGCTAGTCAACGATCATGGTAAAGCTGGATTTATAGGTGGAGTTTCGCTCTTTGACATTTTTTATGACGCTAGCAAGAAAACCAGTCAAACCAATACCGCAGCGGACGGAATCACATTTTACGATGTGTATAATAGCGCTATGTTGATCAATCAAGATGAACCTGTAGAACTCTATCACAAATCGAAGCTTGTTGTAGGCGTAGAGAATTTCCCCTACAAATCAATTCTGGAGCCTATTCTAGGAGACGTGATGCTGGACATGGGCGGTACCGTCGCCACAAAAACTACTCAAGGTGAGCGCTCAGTTTTTAAAGTAACTGACAGCATCCTTGCCGCGCCGATCATTTGCTATGAAAGCGTTTATGGCGAATATGTAACAGATTATGTTAACAACGGCGCTAATATGCTCGCCATAATCACAAATGACGGCTGGTGGGGAAACACTCAAGGGCACAAACAGCATTTGAGTCTGGCACGGTTACGTGCTATTGAAAATAGACGCTATGTTGCTAGAAGTGCCAATACCGGAATTAGTGCTATTATAGACCACCGTGGCGTGATCAAGCAACAGCTAGGCTACGAGAAAAAAGGAACGCTCAACGGATCTGTATTTTTGAATGATGAGACTACCTTTTACACTACCCACGGCGATTACATAGTCCGTATCGCAGCATTTATAGCGATTTTCACCTTTTTATTCAGTGTGTTCAAACGTGGAACGATGAAGCGGAAGTGATGTAGGCGCTGGGCGCTAAGAGCTGTGAGCTGTGAGCTGTGAGCTGTTTATACTAGAGAACTTTGATCGAATACTACTACAGATGTAAATGATGATTAGTTCAGGATATGGTAACTGGAACATTGAATTGGAAATAAATTCTAATGGCAAATGCTGGTTGAAATAACAAATTTTGAGAATATTGAAATTTCACTCTTGACTCTAGACACTAAGTTTTTGGTTCTTGGTTCTTGAAATTTGGAATTTGGAACTTGGAGCTTGAGATTTGAAATCTAACTCTCTTCTATTGTCCTTTAAAAAACACAATGGTACTCAACGTTTTTACGATGATTCTGAGGTCTAGAGAAACACTTCGCTTTTTAATGTAATAGAGGTCATAGCGGAGTTTTTCACGGTGATCGTCGTCCGTCTCGCCATATTTGCCTCTTACTTGAGCCCAGCCGGTCAAACCTGGTTTAACCATGGTTCTAGTCTCGTAATACGGTATTTTTTCAGCAAGTTGCTTTGTGAACATAGGACGTTCTGGTCGAGGTCCTATAATACTCATTTCTCCTTTCAGAATGTTGATGAACTGAGGAAATTCATCGAGCCGTGATTTCCTTAAAAATTTACCGAAAGTTGTTATCCGAGCGTCATTTTTTTGGGCAAACTGCGCGCCTTGTGCCTCAGCATTAGTTACCATGCTGCGATATTTAATAATATTAAATGGCTTTCTGTTCTTGCCGAGACGCTCCTGAAAATAAAATAACGGCCCTCTATTACCAATTAGATTACCGATCAAAATAATCGGTAAAAAAACAAGGCCGATGGTAAGGCCTATGAGGGAGGCCACAATATCAAAGACACGATGATAAAGTTTGTATAATTGATTCTGGTTACTACGTGAGAAGGGAAAGTGACGGTAGAAATCGCGACCAATGACCTCTAAGGGTACACTATCAGTCATATCTTCATAAACCATGATGTAGTCACGAACGTGGTAACCCTTTTCCATGCAACTGAGCAGCCAGTCGTAAAGATCCTTGTTGAAATCATCTGTATCAGCTCCTACTATGATTTCCTTGATACTGTTCCGGTTGAGAATGCGCTCAGCCATTTTAGGGTGGAGCTCCCTCAAAGCATTTGAAGCGGTGCTTATTTCAGCCCCCTCGGAATTGATGAACCCTATAACATTGAAGTGTGGATCAACCTCTCTCAAGCTCGCGGCCATACTCTCTGTTTCTTCCCTAGTTCCGACTAATAGAATGTTCTTATTAAATCTAGAACTTGCAAATAGCTTAATGTAAAGCGCCCTCCAGATAATCAGCGCAATGGCGATCGTGATTGTAAAATAAAGAATCTGGAGCCTATTTTGTGGTAACTGGGGTGTGAAAAACGGTGTTAGCAGATACACCAGCGACGTCATGGCCGTTGTGGAAAAAATAGACCGTAAGGTCGCATTAATCCTACTGGCTCTATTCAGGTTATACAGCTCAAAGATGGTAGCAAATAAAAAAAGATAAAAAGCAAGGATTAATGACCAGAACCAATGTTGCTCGTTGATCAAAAAATAATCAAAATGAAAAAGAAGACCCGTGCAATGAAGACCTGCAAGCACGACAAACACATCTATAATGCGCAAGAATATCTTACGTTCTGAGATCTCAAAATGTATAGAGGTGGCCAAGTGTGTTCAATTGAATCGCAAATATACTCTAACTGTAGACTTGAGCACAAAATGTAGGAATTAACATTCAGATCAAATCCTTACTTATAGATTTTTCTTGATCTTGAGTAATTCTGCCTTTACAAATTCTAGCTTTTCAATGATCTCAAAGGTATCTAGCTCATTCTTGTGCGATTTCATGTACTCTTTAGCTCCTTCCAGAGTGAAACCCTTTTCCTTGGTAAGATGATAGATAGTTTGAATGTTCTTGATGTCCTCTTTCCTGAACTTTCTATTCCCCCTAGTATTTTTTTTGGGCTGTAGGATATCAAATTCCTTTTCCCAAAAGCGAATCAACGAGGCATTTACGTTGAATGCCTTAGTGACTTCACCCATGGAATAATACAGTTTTTCTGGTAGGTCTACGTGCATTAGTCTAGGGAAATATTTTCTTGTTGGGATTTTTTGAGTAACTCATTAAATTCTTCAGGCGATAGATTACCGTAGTAGAAATTTATAGGATTAATACGCTCACCATCTTTAAATACTTCATAGTGTAAATGAGGAGCTTGCGATCTTCCAGTACTCCCCACGTACCCAATTATATCACCACGTTTTACTCGCTGACCTTTCCTAACATTATAGGGCTTTCTACGTCGTAAATGTGCATAAAGAGAAACGTAGCCAAAGCCATGATCTATCCGTATGTGATTTCCATAGCCAGAACTATTAGCATCGGCACGGGTCACGATTCCATCACCAGTAGCAAAAATAGGGGTCCCGCGCGGTGCGGTAAAGTCCATACCGTAATGGAACTTTCTTGTTTTATTAAAAGGGTCTGTACGGTAACCATAACCACTCGCCATTCTGGTGAGATCTTGATTTCTCACCGGTTGAATCGCAGGAATGCTGGCCAGTAGATCTTCCTTAGTTTCTGCCAGTTTTGCGATCTCATCCAGCGATTTTGACTGGATAGCTACCCGCTTTTTGAGTTTGTCAAGAGATTGACGTAAAGTAATAACCTTCTTTGAGCTGTCATATCCCTCAAACTCTCGGTACCTATTCACACCTCCAAAACCGGCATTGCGCTGCTCATCACTTATGGGGTTAGCGTCAAAATAAATACGATAGATGGTGTTGTCGCGCTGCTCCACGTCTGCAATGACATCAGCGAGTTGATCGATTTCTTTTTGAGCATTTTCCAGCTGATTCTCCAGATAAGCATTCTGGTTCACAGCACGTTTATACTGAGGGGAATCATAAAATTGGTCGGCAAAAAAGTAACAAGCTATTCCCACCGCGGCAGAGGAGACCATGAATAACAGCGTCTTAAAGAAATAATACCGCTTGCGCCGCTCTACCCTTCGGTAGGAAAGCGTTTCAGAATCGTAGTAATACTTAACCTTAGACATATGTTATAAAGTACTATTTTTGCCCGTTTTACGGGAGTTGTTAACGGTGTATAGGCGGTATTTATTATCTCGCTTTCGCGAAAGCGGAACCACCACACAAACCCCAGACAAAAAGCAAAAGTAAGAAAATAGGAAAAACCCTCTTTTTATGAAGTCCCAGCAGATACGCCAGCAATTTCTTGATTTTTTTGAAAGCAAAAAACATGAGATCGTACCCAGCGCACCACTTGTTCTGAAAAACGACCCTACCCTCATGTTTGTCAATGCTGGGATGAATCCGTTTAAGGAGTATTTTCTAGGCAATAGCACTCCAAAAAATGCGAGAATTGCAGATAGTCAGAAATGCCTACGCGTAAGCGGGAAGCACAACGATCTTGAGGAAGTAGGCGTGGATACCTATCACCACACTCTTTTTGAGATGCTGGGAAACTGGAGTTTTGGCGATTATTTCAAAAAGGAAGCGATCGCTTGGGCATGGGAATTACTCACGGAAGTGTATAAAATCGATAAGGATATTATATACGTCACCATCTTTGAGGGAGATGAGAGTGAGGGACTGGATAGGGATACAGAGGCCTATGATTTCTGGAAGCAACATATTTCAGAAGATCGCATTCTCAACGGTTCAAAAAAAGATAACTTCTGGGAAATGGGTGCCCAAGGCCCTTGTGGACCATGTTCTGAAATTCACGTAGACATAAGAAGTGCTGAAAAAAAAGCACAGACTCCCGGAGCCAGTCTCGTAAATCAAGACCATCCACAGGTGGTTGAGATCTGGAATTTGGTATTCATGCAGTTCAACCGTATGGCAGACGGCAGCTTGAAAAACCTCCCACAACAACATGTGGATACCGGAATGGGATTTGAGCGTCTTGCCATGGTTTTACAAGGCGTGACCTCAAATTATGATACTGATGTTTTTAAACCCCTCATTAGAGAAATTGAAACCATCACTCAGACCAAATACGGAAAGACCACAGAAACTGATGTGGCGATACGCGTAATCGCAGATCACGTGCGAGCGGTGTCTTTCAGTATTGCAGATGGTCAGTTACCTTCAAACAACGGTGCAGGCTATGTAATCCGTATGATTTTAAGGAGAGCTGTACGTTATGGATTCACGTATCTCGACAAGAAAGAACCATTTATCTATCAGCTTGTAGAGACACTCGCCTCTCAAATGGGAACAGCATTTCCTGAATTAAAGAGTCAGAAAAACTTGATTACCAACGTGATCAAGGAAGAGGAAAGTTCTTTTCTCAAAACGCTGGAAAATGGATTGACGCTTCTAGACAGAATGATCGACCAGCTTAAAACGGAGAAGAAGGATATTCTCGATGGTGCAAAAGCCTTTGAACTCAATGATACTTATGGGTTCCCTAAAGAATTGACTCGACTCATCTTGAGTGAGCAAGGTTTCATAATGGATGAAGAGGGTTTTAATAAAGCTCTTAAAAAACAACAGGATACTTCTCGCAAGGCCAGCTCTCAGGAAACTAGCGACTGGACCATTGTTCAAGAAGATGAAACACAAGAATTCATAGGCTATGATCAGCTTGAGGCTGAGGTGAAAATCACCAAGTATCGTAAAGTTCAAAACCAGAAAGACGGTGATCAATATCAGTTGGTTTTCAATATGACTCCGTTTTATGGAGAAAGTGGTGGTCAGACTGGCGATAAAGGCTATCTAGAAAGTCCTGATGGTGATACGGTTTATATCGTTGACACGAAAAAGGAAAATGGTGAGAACCTTCACATTACCAAAAACCTACCGAAACAAGTTGAAGGTTTCCATAAACTGATCGTGGACAAAGGCTATCGCGCCAAAACCTCTGCAAACCATACTGCCACTCACTTACTCCACCAAGGCTTGCGAGCCGTTTTAGGAACGCATGTTGAACAAAAAGGTTCCATGGTGCGCAGCGGTTATTTAAGATTTGATTTCTCTCATTTTTCAAAAGTGTCAGATTCTGAACTTAAGGAAGTAGAGAACTTTGTCAATGCTCGTATTCAGGAACAAATACCTCTTGAAGAAAACAGAAGCAATACTTATGAAAATGCCGTAAATGACGGTGCCATTGCCCTTTTTGGTGAAAAATATGGGGATGTGGTTCGCACGATTAAATTTGGTAGTAGCCATGAATTATGTGGTGGTACACATGTAGCAAACACCAGCGACATCTGGCATTTTAAAATTACTAATGAAACAGCAGTAGCTTCTGGAATACGCAGAATAGAGGCGATCACAAGCGAGGCGGTAAAAGATTTTTTTACAGAACAATCAAAAAGTCTTGAAGATATTAAGAGGTTGCTCAACGCTCCCAACAAATCACCAGAAGAATCCATCCAGCAAATGATGGATGAAAATAGTGCGCTCAAAAAAGAAATTGAAGCTCTGAAAAGAGATAAAGCAAAAAACTTCAAATCTGAATTGGTCAACTCAGCTCAGAATATCAATGGTATTAATTTCATCGCTCAAAAAATTGATCTTGATCCTAAAAGCATCAAGGATCTAGCCTTTGAAATAGATCGCGACATGGAAAATCTGTTCATGATTTTGGGTGCTGAAAATGATGGAAAGGCGACTCTAAGCGTAATACTGAGCAAGAACCTTGTCAAAGGAAAGGATCTTAATGCCGGTCAAATGGTCAGAGAATTAGGCAAGTTCATTCAAGGTGGTGGCGGTGGCGCTCCACACTTTGCTACTGCTGGAGGTAAAAATCCAGCGGGAATTCCTGCGGCTCTTGATGCAGCGCGAGGTTATATCGCTTAAGATTTTATGGAATTCAAGGAGCTGCAGTATCAAGGGTTTAGCAGTAGATGGAAATCGTTTTTGATTGATAATATCATAGTTGGTATTTTCTTGACAGCGGTTTCATTTATCAATCTATCATTTCATCGCGACTTCTCTGTTTACCTCATCTCAAATATTATCGCGCTATCCTACAAACCATTGATGGAGACCTTTTATGGAGCTACGCTTGGTAAGATGTTGATTAATTTAAAGGTGGTGGATTATGAAGGCAATCCTATCAATGCGGCTCAAGCATGGCTGCGTCATGTCTTCAGAATCTCTCAATTTTTACTTGGGGTTTTCTTCTATTACGCTGCATTTCACGATCCCGTGTTATTACAAACGAAAGGATACGCTGATTATCAAACAGAATTTCTTGAGGCCTACGTTGGAGTAAGCTATATCTCAAATGGTCTCTTTTTCGTTATACTGGCTGAAGTCCTTTTTATGAACCTGGATCCCATGCACCGCAGTCTTCACGATCGCATTGCTAAAACGGTTGTGGTGAAAGCTGAGTAGGAGATTTATAAATAAGAAGCCTTTCCTTTTACTTTAAACAAACCGCTAAACCCTCTGGTTACTTCGGTTCCGCCCAGCACAGGCGCTTAGCAAACATCTGTTTGCCTCGACACCGACCGGTCTCCTTTCCATGAGAGGAGAAGCCTTTTGCTCTTGAGCACTTACCTACACATGGCCCGAGTTTTTCCTTTTAGACTTCACATACGACGAGCGGAGCGAGAGGAATATGCAAAAAAATGTTTGGCGGCTTGCCGTCAAGCAAAAAGGGTTTGACCCCTCGTGATGCTGGAAAAGCAACCGTAAAACCCTCTGGTCGCCAAGCCGACTTCGTCGGCCTTATAAGCGACCGGTCTCCCTTCAACGAAGGGAGAGGCTTTTTGACCAACAAAGTGGTAAGTCTATAAATCAACAACTTGTAACAAATTAGTAATTCTTTGTACACATAGTGTATGAATAGGGACCAATTTGTTAGGCAGCGACTCGTTGACATGGCAGAACGCAAGAAAAATATCTTTGCGGATAAGCGCCATGGACTCTTGTTTAAAAACAAATTTGGTATTTCAAAAAACCGTAAAAAGCACAGTCACGAAGAAATTGAAGCATTTCGTGAATCGTTCCGCAAAAAAGTCTCTGCTGAAAAAAGGCGAACGCTTCTGACGTGGATTCTGACTATTTTGCTAACCATGATTTTCTTTTACGTATTGATTAATTTTTTCAGCGTTTAATTCATTCTAGTAATTTAATCTATTTGCAACGTTGCTCAAATCCCTTGTTTTCTATATTTGAATGATTGCTGCATTATGAAACTTTCTACCATTGTACCCATTCAGCCACTTGTTCCACAAATAGACTATGAGTCTACCAGTTTGTGTTTGGGTAGTTGTTTTGCTGAAAACATTGGCAAGAAATTGCAGCACTACGGTTTTGACACGGTGATCAATCCATTTGGGATCATCTTCAATCCAGCGAGTCTGGCAACTTTGGTAGAGCGAAGCGTAAATGGAGAGAAATTTTCAGAAAGAGATGTTGAAGGACTTTTCAGTTATTTTGCGCATAGTGACCTCAACGGTGAAAATGCTCGAGAAGCCGTCGATAATTTAAATCATGGACTACAGTTGATGCGTGAAAGGATAGGTCACGCAAGTCATATTTTCATCACACTGGGTACTGCTTGGATTTATAGACATCTTGATCGCGATATGATCGTGGCCAATTGCCACAAACAGCCACAGTCGGCATTCAGCAAACAATTGCTCACGGCAAATCAGATCAATTTGTATCTTGAATCTATTGTAGAACAGGTCGAGAAACTCAATCCAGACTGCACGATTTGTTTCACACTTTCACCCGTACGACACCTTAAAGATGGACACGTAGAGAACACGCGCAGCAAATCACGCCTGCACGACGCCATTCAGCATCAGGTTGATCAAGGATTACAATATTTCCCTGCCTATGAGATTGTTATGGACGAGCTCAGGGACTACCGGTTTTACAAGCCTGATATGATCCATTTGAATGAAACGGGCACGGATTATGTATGGTTATGCTTTCGCGAAAGCGGAATCAATAAAAACACTTACGACACGATGAACGCCGTAGAAAAATTCCAGAGACTTGCGGCCCACCGTCCTAAAAACCAAGAGTTGCATCAAGAAAATATAGCAGTCGCCAAAGCAGACCTACTGGAGAAATATCCAAACTTGTCCCTATTATGAATAGAAAACTAAAGTTCTTGCTATTTGTGGTACTAGTGGCAGTAGCATTCTATGGCGTCTCCAGCTGGCTGAAAAGTCGGGAGGATGAAAGCAGGTTACTGGAACAAACCGGTTTGTTGCAAAAACAGATTGAGCACACGAGTAAACTGGTGGTCACAGAGATACAGTATGCTAAAGTTTACTCTTATGAAAATACCAGACAATTTGGGTGGGATTATTGGGATGTTTTTGGTGTGCCTAAAAAGGCCCTAATCATTTCTGAGGCAAAAGCTCAGATATCATACGATTTGAGAAAGCTCAAATATGAACTGGATCCCGAGAATAAGACTATCTACTTGACACAGTTGCCAGAACCAGAAGTCTCGATCAATCCCGACATCAAGTTTTATGACGTGAAGGATTACCCGCTCAATAAATTCAGCGCTCAGGATTACAATAAAATCAAAACTGGTATTACACAGAAGATCAGAAAAGAAGTTCTCGCTGATCCAGAAATGAATAATGCCCAGAACAGACTGCTGTCTGAACTGAGCAATATTTATATTTTATCAAAATCGATGGGCTGGAGACTGATCTATGAAGGCGAAAACATCAACAGCACCAAGGAGTTGAAATCGTTTCTAGATTGACCTATTCCTCTTCGTTGATTTTATAAGCCTCTGCCTCTTTATCAAACTCGGCCTGGAGTAATCGATAATAACGGTTGTAGATATCACGCTTGATGTTGCAAGCTTTTCCGTTTACCTTTAATCGATCACGGAACTCGTCTGCCGTGATCTTCTTATCCATATAATCTTGTGTGAGCTGCGGGCGCTCCTCCTTACAAGATTTATAATCGTTATAAGCAGCGACATACTTCTCATAAGTATCACTTGACGCTACCTTATCTAAAATCACATCTTCTTTTTCCTGAGCCTCTGGCTGGTTGCAAGAAAAGAGACTCAAACAAACCAATGAAATCAAAAATATGCGCATAACCTTATTTATTTTGAAGTCAAAATTAAAAAGAAGATGGAAAATTTAATGGCCTGAGCGCTAAAAGTAATTTGCGATTGCTATACAATAATCAACAATTTCTCAGCCTTCCCTTACCGCTTTTAGACTATCTTGTTTTTCAAGTAGAAGATCACGGCGGCTTTGAGCTTTGGCGTCTTGGCCTCTGGATCGGTGATGGATAAAGCCGGTTCTTTTATCGCGTTTGCTCTTGAATTTCTTTAACATCTTACGCCTAAAATCATAATCTGCCTTCTTAAGCTTAAAGAAGCGCTTTATACCAACGATGCTTATAAGGCGCTCATGAAATTCTGAAAATTCAGCGGCAGCTTCTCGTCTTTCTAGTACTTTATACTTATCTAGATATGACTTAGCCTGCGCATCAGTCATGGCGTCATAATTACGATCTATTTCTCTCATTAAGTCGCGTTTCTCATGGTCAATCTGACGATCCTCTTCTCGCATCTTGTTATAAACCGGCCAAAATTCCTGAGCCTCACTCTCTGTGAGTCCCAGCTCTGCGGTTATATGAGCTACATGTAAGGTTTTTATCTTCTCATGAAACTCTTTTTGCTCAGCTTCTCGAGATTTTTCGTTTGATTCTTGAGCTACTACTATTAGGCTGTTGAACACCAACAAAACGCCGAGCAGCGCATATTTTATATATGTTTTCATTCTGAAAGTATTTGATTCATATCCATTTCATTAACCAGATAATCCATCAAAGCCGCGTCGTCAATATCCATACTTGTATCGATATCATCCAAAACGATCGCCTCATCATATAAAATATCGACCGTTTCCGGATCAAGATAATCATCTAGGTTATAAACGTAAGTCGAAAGCGCTTCTGCGCTAAGATCAGTATCTGGTGAGGAATCGCCTATTCCATTTATCATGAATAAAGCGACTACAGCTGCCGCAGCACCGACAATAGGTAAAGCATATAGAGAAAGTAATTTTCTTACCGACTTCTTTTGACTCTGAGAAGATCCTTCTGAAGAGTTACGACGATCTTCAGTATCTAGTTGAATAACTATAGGATCATTATTCAGTTGTTCATCTCCATGCTTCAAACTGCTTGACTGAACGCTATGCGCCACTCGATCATTGAGTTTCTTAAAATAACCATCAGGTACTTGAAATCCTGCGGAGGCTTTCTGATCTGTTGACTCGATTGATTTTTTGATCAAACGGTCAGCAAGATGGTCAAAATAACCCTCTGGTGTTTCAAAACCTGTATCAAGATGTTTATCTCTGTTAGACATAGTATTATGACTGTGGATAATTCAAAAAGTTTAATCGCTGGTTATAAATTCTTTGACTTTGTTAGATGCATGATGATAGCTACTTTTCACCGCACCCTCGGTGAGTTCTAAAATCTCTGCAATTTCTTGAAATTTCAGATCGTCAAAATACCTCATGTTAAAGACTTCGCGCTGCCTGTCTGGGAGTTGAGCGAGTGCTTTCTGTAGTTCCAACTGGATTTTATCTCCTGTAAAATAGACATCCGCCTCTAAATTCTCCGTGAGACGCTGCAACATTTCTCCATCAGAAATCTGTAACTGTCGCGACTTTTGTTTGAGGTGCGTAATGCTTTCATTATAGCAGATACGATAAAGCCAAGTACTTAATTTACTTTCACCCTTGAAGTTTTTGAATCCTTTAAAAACTTTGATAAAGACCTGTTGCAGTACATCATCAGCATCTTCATGTGTGATTACAAGTTTCCTTACCTGCCAGTACATCTGCTCGCTATATTTTCTAACCAGCAAGGAAAATCCCGACTCAAACTGATCAGGATCACGCAACTTATCGAGAAGATCTTGCTCTGCGATGGATGACATACATTAACTAGGACTACAAAATGGTAAGATAGTTTAATTAAGAGAGGAATTTGTTTTCATATTTACTGACGCACAGGCCTCTCCCCCAGCCCCTCTCCACAAGAGAGGGGAGCCATTAAATTGAACAGTTCCCAATCGTTACCTAGCTCCATTTAAGGCCTCCTTGATGCGGAGCCAAGATTTTTTAAAATCAAGAAATCTTGTCAAAACCGCAGTACGGCCTCAAAACTTCTGGAATTTCAATACCGTCCTCACGCTGATAGTTCTCTAATATTCCAGCAAGGATACGTGGTAAGGCTAAGGCACTACCATTAAGCGTGTGCGCGAGTTCTGTTCCCTTCTTACCGTTTCTGAACCTAAGTTTGAGCCTATTCGCTTGATAAGTCTTAAAATTGGAGACACTACTTACTTCTAGCCATTTTTGCTGGGCTTTACTGTAGATTTCAAAATCGTAAGTCAATGTTGATGTAAATCCTAGATCGCCCCCACATAATCTCAAGATGCGATAAGGTAGATTTAATTCCTCTAAAATTCCTTTTACGTGTACCACCATAGCGTCTAGAGCCCCATCGCTTTTATCAGGATGCTCGATGCGCAAAATTTCCACCTTATCAAACTGGTGCAAACGGTTCAGGCCTCTAACGTCGCTTCCGTAGCTTCCAGCCTCTCGTCTAAAACAAGGTGTGTAACCCGTCATCGCGATAGGCAGATCTGCCTCTTCCAGCAAGTCACCTCTGTATAAATTTGTTATAGGCACCTCAGCAGTTGGGATCAAATAGAGATCTTCATTCCCTACATGATACATTTGCCCTTCCTTGTCAGGGAGCTGACCCGTACCGTAACCACTTGCTTCATTCACAAGATGCGGCACCTGCATTTCTTGATAACCTGCCTCGATGTTTTTATCCAGAAAATAATTGATCAATGCACGCTGCAATCGCGCTCCTTTATTTTTATAGACCGGAAAACCGGCTCCAGTAATCTTGTTCCCCAGTTCAAAATCGATGATATCGTATTTTTTGACCAGCTCCCAATGCGGTTGTGCATTAGCATGGAGCTCAGGCACGTCACCGTGTTCAGATACCACCTCATTATCCTCATCGCTATTCCCGGCAGGGACTGATTCTTGGGGTACATTGGGAATGTTGTAAAGTACAGCCTGTAATTCTTCTACCGCTTTATTGAGCTCCTCGCTCAAAATCTTTGAACGCTCCTTCAAATCGCCTGTTTGAGCCTTTAATTCGTTGGCTTCTTGTGGTTTACCAGACTTAAACAACTCTCCTATCTGCTTGGAAATCTTGTTACTTTGGGCAAGTGTTTCGTCCAGCTCTGCCTGCAATCCTCGACGTTTTTCATCGATGGTTATGGCACTTTCCAGCATTAATGTGGCGTCAATGTTTCTTTTTTGTAACGCTTTCGCGAAAGCGTCCTTATGCTCACGTATCTCGGCAATTTGTAACATGGAGTCTGTTCTAGAATAAGTGGGTAAAATTAGGGATATCAGCAACGATAAACCAAAGCTGGAACGGCAATTTTCAATTTGACGAAAGCACCGACTCTTCCTCAATATAAAGTGGCGAGGGAAGAATCCAGTCGTGGTGTTTGAAATGATTCCATTCTTCGGCAGCGAGGTCTACCTCTGGATCGATAAAAGGACTGTAACGCCTTCCATTAATCGATACGCGACTGTTGACGTAAACCTCAATTTCTTGACCCTGTTCAGCGTAGATTTCCTCTAGCTTTTGAGCAAATTGCCAAATAAAATCAGGCTTGCTCTGAGCTGACCTACTTTGTTTCTCTGTAAGGTAGTCTCTCAATTTAATCTTTGAGCGTTCTTGGGTTGCCTTATCCACTACATAATAGGTCGTTCTGCCACTACGGCTGCGCAACATCATACGCCAGCTCAAGCGGTGGCCTTCTTCAGTCCATAGTACATCGTCCTCAATCACCCAATGCCGTAAGGGCAATAACAACATCACAAGCAAGAATCCCGTAGAGCAGAAAAGAATGAGGTTTTTGCTTTTAGGAACGATGACCTCGCGGGCTTTATAAAATGTTTTCTTCCAGATCAATCTTTTATGAATGGTTTTTGTCGTGAAGAAAAACAGCAAAAATGACAATGCGAGGTATGGAAATATCCCGATCTGAAAAACCACACTATTGAACAGGTGAAAAAATAGAGAGGCTACCACCGCCGCCCATCGAGTGCGCTTCCACAATAGAAATGGAACGATTAACAAGTCAAAAAATAGTCCAAAATACAATATGGACATATGCGCCCACTCGTTCTGCAAGATGTCAAAATTACGTCCTCGTGTGGACATCAAATATTTTGGGAAAGAGCCGTCCAGCCAGTCAGGGTAGAACTTTGCAATGCTGGCGTAGGAATAAATAATAAAAAGGAAGGCAATGATAAAAAAGTAGATCCAGCGTGACATGAACTCTTTGCGTATCGCAGGATCACGCCATGCGTCTATTGATGCTGATCGGTGCGCTGGCAGATAAACCATCAAGAAGTTGAGTAACATGATTAGGTAGCAATGGTTGTTATAACTCGACTTTTGCAGCAAATACACATATGCCCATGTGATGGCATAAAAAATCATTGCTGCACGATATTTCCATCCCACCATGATCATGAGCCCAGCTACACCCATAAAACTGTACAGAAAATACATTCCGTTCCCGGGTAGCGGCTCTAGGAAATCAAATCCTATGAATGTAAAGGTAAATCGTGGCTCGATAAACAAACGATCTACAGCACCTAGCGCGATAGAACCAAAAGCCTCAGCTGCGAGCAGCAAACCATAGATCATTCTGAACAGTACGAGAGCAGAATTATCTACTTGAGTAAACAGCAATCTATCCCATTTGTTGAATGTAGTCGCGTGTGTCATTTTCGTCTTTTAGCATTGCTTTTTTCAAAAATTCTATATCCTTGAATCGAGCCTCGTCTCTCAAACGGTGGTGAAAGAACAATTCCATTTGAGTACCGTAAAGATCTTGATCAAAATCCAGGTAGTAGGTTTCAATCGTTCGCACTCCTTCCGAACTAACTGTGGGATTAACCCCTACGTTAGTCATGCCGTAAACTGTTTGACCTTGTATAATGGAGCTGGTCACATAGACTCCGTTTACAGGTATGATTTTGTAATTTTCTTTAACCTGCAAATTAGCAGTTGGGTAATTTATGGTTCTTCCCAGTTGTTTTCCCTTTTCTACGACTCCACTTATGTAAAAGGGTCGGTTCAAGTAGCGGGTGGCGGTTTTTACATCGCCTTCATTCAAAGCGTTGCGTATTTTGGTGCTGCTCACGGCAACTTCTTCCACTTCCTCCTTGGTGATCTCAATAATCTCAAAATTAAATTCTTGAGCATATTTTTGGAGCTCTTTAATGCTAGCTGAACGATTTCGCCCGAACCTATGATCGTAGCCTATAACCACAACCTTGACATTGAATTGCTTGACTAAAATCTCCTCTACATATTCTTGAGCTGTCGTTCTGGAAAATTCTTTTGAAAATGGATGGATTACAACGTTCTCTATACCGTAATCAGAAAGTAATTGTTTACGTTCTTGAATGGTATTGATCAGTTTAAGGTCATGATCAGGCTGCAGCACCATCCTGGGATGCGGAAAAAAAGTGAGGACCAGACTGGTGAGTCCATCATTTTCTGAACGTGTCAATACACGGTCCAGAATCTTCTGATGGCCTTGATGAAGTCCATCAAAGGTTCCAATAGTCACCACCGCGCCTTTATCTGACTGGTACTCTTTTATATTATTGAAGGTATTCAACAGGTCATCTTTTCCACCAGCAAAGTAAATGATTATCTATAAGAAATAGCTGGTCTTGTTGAGGTAAATCTTACTTCCCGTTATATTCATTCATGGTATTTGCAAGACCGGCGTGGGTAAAGCTGAGAGCCATTTTTGCGGCAGTATCCAGTCGTTCTGGAAGAGACTTGCGCTCTTCATCGCTCCACTCGCCCAGAACATAATCCACTTGGCGACCCTTGCTAAAATCATCTGATATCCCAAATCTCAATCTTGGATACTTGGGAGTATTGAGCGTTACTTGTGTGTCTTTAAGTCCATTATGCCCACCGTCAGTCCCCTTTCCCTTCATGCGCAACGTCCCAAAAGGTAAATTCAGATCATCTGTTATTACCAGGATTTGATCGATTGCAATCCCTTCTTGCTGCATATAGAATTTTATGGCTTTCCCGCTCAGATTCATGTAGGTACTAGGCTTGAGAAGTAATATACTTTTCCCTTTATGCTTGATTGCCACAACATCTCCCAGCTTTTTAGTTTCAAATGCCGCCTCTTTCATTGATGCGATCTCATCTACAATCTTGAAGCCTATATTATGACGAGTTTCGGCATACTTAGGACCTATATTTCCTAAGCCGACAATTAAAAATTTTTTCATATCATCTCCTTTTTGAAGTATGGTGTTGGTTTTCTCGCTTTCGCGAAAGCGGGAAAATAACAATCTCATTAATGACATACTCGCAAAATTTTGCTATTTACTACAAACCTATTTTTGTCACAATCCGTACCCTGCTTGAGAATTCTGCAATTTAAAAAGTAATATTTGAGAATAATCAAATGCCAAACCTAGATTCCCTACAAATAAACCTGATTACTCAATAATCTCTCTACAACGTTGTAGAAACCGTCAATTATATAGCATATTTGCATTATCAACAGACACTATGGCTACCAAAAATCAAACCCTCGGTGAATTTATCATCGAGAATCAAGCTGAATTTCAATACAGTAGCGGTGAACTCTCTCGCCTGATCAATTCCATAAGACTCGCTGCAAAGATGGTCAATCACGAGGTCAACAAAGCTGGTCTTGTAGACATTACGGGAAGTGCTGGAAATGTTAATACACAAGGAGAAGATCAACAAAAACTTGATGTTTTTGCAAACAATACCTTCATCAAAACCTTAACCAATCGCGAAATTGTGTGCGGTATCGCAAGTGAAGAAAATGATGATTACATCATTATCGAAGGACAGCGTTGCGATAACAAGAATAAATACGTAGTACTGATCGACCCGCTCGACGGTAGTTCAAACATAGATGTCAATGTATCTGTAGGGACTATTTTTTCTATCTATAGACGAGTTACACCCGTAGGCACTCCAGTACAGATGGAAGATTTCCTACAGCCTGGAAATATGCAGGTAGCAGCCGGCTACATTATTTATGGAACCTCAACCATGCTGGTTTATACCACCGGTCACGGAGTGAATGGTTTTACATTGAACCCAGCGCTGGGAACGTATTACCTCTCGCACCCTAACATGACTTTTCCTGAAACGGGACGCATTTATAGTGTGAATGAAGGGAATTATAACCACTTCCCACAAGGTGTTAAGGATTACATCAAGTATTGCCAGAAGGAGGAAGAAGATCGACCTTACACCAGTCGTTATATAGGAAGCTTGGTAAGCGACATTCATAGAAACATCATCAAGGGCGGAATTTATATGTATCCCAAGAGTTCAGTTGCAAACAATGGTAAACTACGCCTACTCTATGAATGTAATCCCATGGCATTTATAGCTGAACAAGCTGGTGGTGCAGCGAGTAATGGCTATGAGCGTATCATGAACCTTAAGCCTTCTGAACTTCACGAACGTGTACCCTTCTTTTGCGGGAACAAAGAAATGGTGGAGAAAGTAGAGGAATACATCCAAAAAGCAGACTAACTCTTTGTGTTGAACCCAACAAAAAAAGCCGTCTCGCGACGGCTTTTTTAATATTCTTAATTCAGCTAAAGAATTAGATCAACTCATTAGTTTTCTTAACTCCTTCAGCACTTTCTTGAAGCGCTGCTTTCTCGTTATCGTTAAGCTCGATCTCTACGATTTTCTCGATACCATCTTTTCCAAGAACGACCGGCACACCTATACACAGGTCGCTCAAACCGTATTCACCATCAAGTAATGCACTACATGGGAATATTTTCTTCTGGTCGCAGGCGATCGCTTGAACAAGTCCTGAGACCGCTGCTCCAGGAGCGTACCATGCGCTGGTACCTAGCAACTTAGTAAGCGTTGCTCCACCTACTTTAGTATCTTGAAGCACCTGCTCTAAACGGTCTTCACTCAAGAATTCACTTGCAGGGACTGAATTACGGGTTGCCAATCTTGTAAGTGGCACCATTCCTTTGTCAGAATGTCCACCTATCACCATTCCATCTACATCTGAAATGGGAGCTTCAAGAGCTTCGGCAAGTCTGTATTTGAAACGCGCGCTATCTAGTGCGCCACCCATTCCTATAATTCTATTTTTAGGAAGACCAGTAACTTGGTGAGCCAAGTAAGTCATCGTATCCATAGGGTTAGAGACCACGATCAAAATTACATTAGGCGATTCTTTTACCAGGTTCTCTGAAACCGACTTCACGATACCAGCGTTGATACCGATAAGTTCCTCACGAGTCATCCCTGGTTTACGTGGAATACCTGAAGTGATTACAGCGATGTGGCTATCGGCAGTTTTTGAATAGTCGTTTGTAACTCCCGTGATTTTTGTGTCAAAACCGTTTAGTGAAGCAGTTTGCATCAAGTCCATGGCCTTACCTTCGGCAAATCCTTCTTTAATGTCTAATAAAACTACCTCGCTAGCAAAATTCTTGATCGCGATGTATTCTGCACAACTAGCACCTACGGCACCAGCACCTACTACTGTAACTTTCATGTATCCTATTTTTTACGTTTGAAATTATTGCACTCAAAAATAATCTTTAAACGTCTAATCCTTAGTAAACCTTTGCTAAAAAATAAGGTGCAATGAGCAAAGTTTGATTCAAAAATCTATTTAATGATTGTGATTCAACTTTTAATGTTCACGCTTTCGCGAAAGCGGGATCAAAACAAGCCCAGAGATTCATTAGATCCTAGAATCTAAATGCCAGTCCCGCATTTGTCGTACTGTATTCAGAAAATGTATAACTGGTCACTAAGGAAGCTGGTCCTAAATTTAGCTTAGCTCCTACTGTAGCCATAATCATATCCACATCGGCACTCACACTAAGAGGGTCGTTGAATGTAGTGCTTCCAGGAAATATAACCGAATTGTTCCGGATGGTATAGGTGCCCAACAAATCACTATCTGTCGTACCCGTGACATAATTTACTCCGGCAAATAGGTTAAAGACGCTCCATCGTGTACTGGTAATTGCTGCAAATGTGAAACTCGTGGACTGCACCTCTATGCTTTGGTTTACACCATCTACGACAATTCCGTCCTGAAAATCATAATCGGCATCTACCCTAGTGACGCCTCCTAATGCTGCGAGCCGCAAAGGGAATGCAGAATTACCTGATTCATCTTCAAACAGCTTTGTAATCTCCCACTGTACGGCACCACCGTAGAGCGATGTTTTTGCTTCGTTAACTTGAATTTTTGGAACAAATCGAGCCTTAATTTCAAGCCCACCACCTAATCCTAGACCGGCTTGCAAGAAAACGGTAGGGATAAAATCCACGTTTTCATTTTCAAGACCTTGTCCCAGTTCGATGGTGGTACGGTCTAATTCAGTACCAAAAACACCATCCACAGCTCTTATTATCAAAAATTCTGAAGGACTATTGACTCCTAGTGCGGTAGCAATGTTTCTCGGATTTGTCGATCCATTTGGGGTTCCATCTGCAAATGAAACCTCAATCCGTGCTGGTGGATTCCCTGAATTGTCATATTCATCTTGGATAATCTGCGCATATCGCTCCGGATCCAAGACAAAGCTTCTCTGATCATCTGGAGAAAATGTCGCCTGGCCTCTAAGTGATAGCTCAAATTGCCATTTTTTTAATGATTTAGCATCATCATACCACCCTGTAGACAGATTGGTAGCAAAGGATTCCTCAGCCGGTACGATATAGGAATCTGCATACTCTTGAGCAGCCGCAAGTCCAGCAGCCAAAATTTCAGATATGTTATTCTGTGCTTTTAACGTATAAGTTAATGACAGAATTAAGCCGAGGGGAATAAATTTTTTCATTCAACAGGTTTTAAATAAAAAAGCCGCAGCGGAAGGCTGCGGCTTAAAAATACTAATAAATCGCATTAAGCGTCTATGTTTGCGTAAATCGCATTCTTCTCGATAAATTCTCGTCGTGGTGGTACCTCATCGCCCATCAACATACTGAAAACACGATCAGCCTCTGTAGGGCTATCAATCCCTACTTGTCTTAAAGTTCTGAATTCTGGATTCATAGTAGTATCCCACAACTGATCTGCGTTCATCTCTCCGAGACCTTTGTAACGCTGTATACTAGCTCCACCGCCAAAGCCCTCTGCGATTTCATCACGTTCCTTATCTGACCATGCGTAACGCTTTTTTGCACCTTTCTTCACAAGATATAATGGTGGTGTCGCGATATAGACATATCCTCTTTCTACTAACTCTTTCATGTAACGGAAGAAGAAGGTCAGGATCAAGGTTGCAATGTGAGAACCATCGATATCTGCATCACACATGATTACGATCTTATGGTAACGCAATTTATCAAGGTTCAAGGCTTTGGAATCTTCTTCAGTTCCTATGGTCACACCCAGAGCCGTATAAATGTTGCGGATCTCTTCGTTTTCAAAAACCTTGTGCTGCATAGCTTTTTCAACATTGAGGATTTTTCCCCTTAACGGAAGAATCGCTTGAAACTCACGGTCACGACCTTGTTTTGCGGTTCCACCTGCAGAATCTCCCTCTACCAGAAAGACTTCACACAGGGTGGGGTCCGTTTCAGAACAGTCGCTCAATTTACCGGGTAAGCCACCACCACTCATCACGGTTTTACGCTGTACCATCTCACGAGCCTTGCGCGCTGCATGACGTGCTTGAGCAGCTAGGATCACTTTTTGCACGATGGTCTTTGCATCGTTAGGATGTTCTTCAAGATAATCTTCCAGCATCTGGGAAACCGCTTGACTTACCGCGCTCGTAACCTCTCGATTACCCAATTTAGTTTTAGTCTGACCTTCAAATTGAGGCTCTGCTACCTTTACAGATACTATTGCGGTAAGACCTTCTCTGAAGTCATCACCAGCGATATCAAACTTGAGCTTGTCCAGCATGCCCGAGTTGTCGGCGTACTTTTTAAGTGTAGTGGTTAATCCACGACGGAAACCAGCTAAGTGAGTACCTCCCTCATGAGTATTAATATTGTTCACATAAGAGTGAAGGTTTTCACCAAAACTATCATTGTAGATCATCGCCACCTCAACAGGAATGTCATTTTTCTCGCCTTCCATGGCAATCACATCTTCAATGATAGGCTGGCGCGTGTCGTCTAAGAAGCGTATAAATTCCTTAAGACCCTCTTCTGACTGAAAGTTGTCTTGTATAAAATTGCCTTCTTCATCCTTTCTACGCTCGTCAATCAAATCAATCTTGATTCCTTTATTCAAGAATGCCAGCTCCCTCAAGCGATTGGCAAGGGTATCGTAGTTGTATTGTGTAACTTGCTGGAAGATCGTAGGATCAGGAGTAAAGGTTACCACCGTTCCTCTGCGGTCCGTCTCACCTACTTGCTTAACAGGGTATAATGTTTTACCACGCTCGTACTCTTGCTCATAAACCTTCCCCTCTCTGAAAACAGTAGCTTTGAGATGCTTAGAGAGTGCATTTACACAACTCACACCTACACCATGAAGTCCTCCGGAAACCTTATAGGAATCTTTATCAAACTTTCCACCCGCACCTATCTTAGTCATTACCACCTGAAGAGCGCTCACGCCCTCTTTTTTGTGGATATCAACCGGGATACCGCGACCGTTATCCTCAACAGTAATACTGTTATCCTCATTAATAACCACTTTGATTTCATCACAGTGGCCTGCAAGGGCCTCATCTATAGAGTTGTCTACCACCTCGTAAACCAAGTGGTGAAGACCTCGCGTTCCTACATCTCCTATGTACATGGAAGGACGCATGCGCACATGCTCCATTCCCTCCAGTGCCTGAATCGAATCTGCACCGTAGTTTTTCTTATTTTCTTCGCTCATAAAAACCTATGATATTTTACTCTAAATGCGTATTAAACAAATATACTAAAACCCTACTGTTTATAGGATGCACAAAGGTTTGGCACGATTTAAGTTATTAACAGATTATTAATACGGAGTTGACCTGACAGCTCGTTATTTTAAAACAAAAACGCTAGATATGAAATGGATTACCTCAATTGCCCTTTTTCTGATTGCCTTTTCTCAATTGAACGCTCAAGACGCGACGTTATTTGCAAACCTAGATGCCAGTCCACTAGATGTAGTTATGGCACGCGATGATGACAATAACGCAATCGCCAGGGTGATCTATAGCCGCCCGTCAAAAAAGGAGCGTGTAATATTTGGAGAATTGGTTCCATACGGAGAAGTGTGGCGCACCGGAGCAAATGAAGCCACCGAAATCGCCTTTTACCAAGACGTCATCATTGCTGATCAAAAAGTACCGGCAGGCGCCTATAGCATCTATACCGTTCCCAAAGAAGATGGCTGGACTTTTATACTCAATTCACAGACCACTCAATGGGGAACAAAGTATGACGCTTCTAAAAATGTCCTAGAGACCGAAATCGACACACTACCCTCTCCCTCCACAATTGAATCGTTCTCCATAAGCTTTGCTGAAATGGTTAACGAGATGGTGCTATTCATGGGCTGGGATGATGTCATCGCACGGGTACCCATCGCGTTGGCAGAATAACTGCAACTCAGCTGCGATGGCAGCTTTCTAGGGTATATTTAAATACTTATGCGTTTGCAGAGACACTTGCCACTCAGGATTTTCCATTACAAAATCGGTGATAAGCGGTATCATCTTTTCACGCACGGACCATTCTGGTTGTAAAAATAATTTGCAGTCTGGATTTACCTTTTCTGATTCCGCTTTCGCGAAAGCGAGATCATGACGGTTATACACGATCACTTTAAGCTCATGTGCCGCTTCATAAGCTTCTGGAAGAGGCATTTTTACCTTTTTGGGACTCAGGCAGATCCAATCCCACGTACCCGTTAGCGGATAGGCGCCGCTGGTTTCTATATGCACCTGAAGATCTTTTGCTTTGAGTTGGCTTGTCAGCCGATTCATGTCCCAGGTAAGCGGTTCACCACCAGTCACAACGATGGTTTTGCTGTATTTAGCAGCATTTTCAACTATTTTATTCGTCTCCGTAGGTGGATGCTTAGCTGGATCCCAGCTCTCCTTTACATCACACCAATGGCAGCCCACGTCACAACCTCCCACTCTTATAAAATAGGCCGCTCGACCCGTGTGGTACCCCTCGCCCTGGATGGTGTAAAATTCTTCCATGAGCGGTAACATATCCCCACGATCTACGGCAGTTTTGATCTCTTTTTCAAGCATGGTGCAAAGATAAGCTTACCGCAACACACGACATATTTACCTCTCTATAATCCGTGTAAAACTCTATTTTTACGCAACAATGTCATTTTATGAGCCAGAAAGAAGACTTTTTCAATCACATTACCACCGCCTATCAACCCAAAGGCGCTAGCATCACCATGGGAGCTGCCATGCTGGACGGAAGCGCTGTGACAGATGCCTTAGTTAAAATACCTCTTAAAACGATGAACCGGCACGGTCTAATAGCCGGCGCCACAGGAACAGGAAAAACCAAAACCTTGCAGATCATCGCAGAGCAATTATCGCAACATGGTGTTCCAAGCCTGCTTATGGACATAAAAGGTGACCTTTCTGGTATTGCGGCGGCGAGCGAGGGGCATGCAAAGATTAATGAACGTCATGCCCAGATAGGCATACCGTTCAAGAAAAGATCATCTCCGGTAGAGCTTATGACTATATCAAAAGATGCAGGTATCAGAATGCGGGCGACCGTGAGTGAATTTGGTCCAGTTCTACTGTCTCGTATCCTAGATGTGACCGAGACCCAAGCAGGTATCATCGCTGTAGTCTTCAAATATTGTGATGACCATAAATTACCACTCTTAGATCTAGCCGACTTAAAGAAAATCTTGAGGTACGCTACGGAAGAAGGAAAGGAAGAATTTCAGAGCGAATATGGCCGTATTTCTACTGCTTCTACTGGAGCCATCATGCGCAAACTCATTGCGCTAGAGCAACAAGGAGCTGATGAATTTTTTGGTGAGCGCAGTTTTGACGTGGCAGATTTGTTGCGCAAAGACAGTAATGGCGATGGTTATGTAAACATTTTGAGACTGACTGATATCCAGCACCGTCCCAAGCTGTTTTCTACGTTCATGCTCTCGTTGCTGGCAGAAATCTACAGCACTTTTCCAGAGCAAGGCGATAGCGATCAACCAGAACTTGTTCTGTTTATAGATGAGGCACATTTGATTTTTGACAATGCTAGCAAAGCGTTACTGGAGCAAATACAAAGCATCGTCAAACTGATACGTTCTAAAGGCGTCGGAATCTATTTTGTCACTCAAAACCCGACCGATATTCCAGAGGCAGTTTTGAGCCAACTGGGTCTGAAGATTCAGCACGCTCTAAGAGCTTTTACTGCCAAAGACCGTAGAGCCATCAAGCTGACCGCTGAAAACTATCCTATCTCTGAATATTATAATACGGCTGAGGTACTTACCTCACTCGGTATAGGAGAAGCGTTTATTAGCGCGCTGGATGAAAAAGGAAGGCCTAGCGCACTTGCTGCCACACTTTTGCGCGCACCTGAAAGTAGAATGGATGTCTTGACAAAATCAGAGCTCAAAACCATATTAAGCAAGTCGCAGCTACTTTATAAATACAATGAAGATATCAATCGACACAGCGCCGAAGAGATGCTACAGGAAAAAATCGAGCAGGCTCATAAGGATGAGGTCAAAGAAAAAAGTAAAAAAGAAGCAACTAAGTCAAGAGCGCGAAGCACTAGAACCAGTACAAGACAACACCCTTTGATTAAAGTGTTGACGAGTGCGTCCTTTATACGTGGGGTTATGGGAATACTAGGTAAGGCTTTGAAGTAATTTAGGGAAGACATAAGGATAACTGATGTATGTTGCAGAGAGCCTGAATCTCTTCTGCGTAGATTTCAGGGCGACAGAGTAATATCTAGAGCGGAAGTATAAACCAGATTTGCGAAAATCAAAAATCTCTATTTAGTTATCCGTCGTCAACAAGTCATTCATCCTAGATACTTTTTCATTCCTTTTAGTTTACAATCACTTTAGCAATTGTAGTTTTGCACCATAATTGAAGTCATGAAAAAATTAGCTATACTATTTATCGCTGTCGTTACCATCGCAAGCTGTTCAAAAGAAGAACAAAATCCGTTTGAGTGGAACAAGGATCAAATAGGTTATATCACTAAGGAAACTCAAGTTTATCAACTGGATAGTCTATATGCTAATGACAGCATCGTTAACCCTATCAAAGGTGATGAATTTGGCAATGGTGCGAGTGAAATAGAGATCTTTGAAAAAGGTGGAAAGCACTTGTTAACCCTTACACCGAGCATGGCACTCGACAGCACGGCTACAATTGAAAATATCATAGTAAGAGACGATCGCTACATTACCGCCGAAGGCATTTCTATAAATTCCACTTTTGCCGAGATTTCTAAAGCTTACAAAGTGAGCGGCATTGACAATATGATTGAGGATGCCATCATCTGGGTAGACGGTCAGAATTTTTATTTTGCCATCAGTAAAGAAGATTTGCCTAGCGAGGTCAAGTATGATATGACTGAGACCATAGAAAAAACCATGATTCCTGACAATACTCAGCCTGAGCGAGTTTTTGTAGCCTGGTAAGCTTTTAAAATGAAGCAGTTCCTGCAAAAACTTATTCCTAGGTTATACGGTACGTATTTTAACCTAACCCATTTATTTTCCAGCTCTAAGGCTGCAGACAAAGCCCTTCAAGTTTTCAGTTATCCAAGAAAAGGACGCTTGAACCCGGATCAAGAAGCTTATCTGTCGCAAGCTAGGCAGCAACGCATCGCCTTTGAAGACGGCCTGATCAAGCTTTATCATTGGGAAGGTACTGGCCCATTTATACTTTTGTTGCACGGTTGGGAGTCAAACGCGTGGCGATGGAAGCATATCATCGAGCCGCTCAAAAAAAAGAATTACAATATCATTGCGATCGACGCTCCAGCACACGGAGCCAGCGATGGGAAGTATTTTACAGCGGTTAAATACAGTAAGGTCATCACCCAGGTCATGGAATTTTATGAGCCTGCTATAGTGATGGCGCATAGTGTGGGTGCTATGGCGACCATTTATCAAGAATCAAAAGCGCAGCACGAGTTCCTGAAAAAACTAGTTCTTTTGGGTGGTCCCAATTCGCTTGAGGTAATCATGAGAGGTTATCAAAAAGTGACGGGATTCAATCAAAAAGTGTACGGTTCCCTCAATAATTTGCTTAAAAAGACCTACGACTTCAAGATTGAAGAATTTAATACGGCTGATTTTGCGGCAATGATCAAGGTCCCGACCTTAATAGTCCACAATCCAGATGATAAGATCGTACCCATTGAGGCTTTCTATCAGATCAAAGAGAAGATGCCCCATGCAGAATCTTTTGTATCCCCTACGGGAGGACACAGCCTACATACTCCTGAAGTAGTGGAACGGGTGATGGCGTTTTTAGAAAAACCATAAGCCATATGTCTTTACCGAGTTGTTGATTGTTCCGCTTTCGCGAAAGCGTGACCTCAACCTATCTCTATCAATTTTCTTACATTCTTAACGCTCAGTAATTTTCAAAAGAAGTATTTTGAAAATAAAAATTATGAGCAGACCCAGCATCATGAATGAAGATCAGTACGAGGCTCTGAGAGATCAAGGTTACAGTAAGGAGAAAGCGGCACGCATTGCCAATAGCGATGACTCAGGCAAGAAAGGTGGTAAAGCTAAAAAATATGAAGAGCGCACTAAAGAAGAACTTTATGAGCAGGCTAAGGAAATAGGAATCGAGGGACGTTCAAAAATGGATAAAGAGGAACTAATTGAGGCTCTCAGAAACCGTTAATGAAGAAAACGATCCCTTCTAGTATCATCAGGCAGTTATTTACCCTGTTGATCATCATATTATTCTTTTTTGTAATTGCCAAAGAGATGGTGCCTTACCTAGGCGGCATTCTTGGTGCGATTACACTTTATGTCTTATTAGCGCGCTTTCAAAAAAAGCTGGAAGATATGAACTGGCGGCCCTCTATCGCGGCGGGCGTTCTTATACTTATTTCTTCCATCACCATTTTAGCACCGATTATAGGTATAGGATTACTTTTCACTTCACGGGTGAAATCCCTTGTTCAAAATCGTGACGCCATCGAGGGACAGATTAAAAGTCAGGTAAATAGTATAGAAGATTATGTGGGATACGACCTTTCTTCACAAATCGATTTCAGTAAAATAGGTGGTGTGGTATCCAGTTCCTTGAAGGATCTAGTCAGTAGTAGTCTAACCGTTTTTATTGCGATAGGCTTAATGCTGTTCTTATTATACTACTTGCTCGTATTTAGAAAAACGTGGCAAAAAGCAGCACTAGAATATTTGCCGCTCAAGCGAGAGAATATAGAAACCTTAGGGACAAAGAGTCTTGAACTGGTCAAGTCAAATGCCATAGGGATACCTCTGGTAGCGGTTCTTCAGGGTGTTATTGCGCTGGCTGGTTACTATATTTTTGGAGTTGAAAATCCGTTGTTTTGGTTTGTAATTACCACGATCGGGAGTATGATCCCCTTTGTGGGAACAGCGCTGGGAATCGTTCCCGTTTGTTTGATTTTATTGTCACAAGGAGAAACTGGAAACGCGATAGGAATGTTGATTTACGGTACGGCTGTCGTGGGCGCTACTGATAATGTCTTTAGACTGGTAGTTCAACGCAAGCTTGCAGATATCCACCCTTTGATCACCTTGTTTGGAGTTCTAGTGGGAGTGCCATTGTTTGGTTTTATAGGACTTGTTTTTGGACCATTGTTAGTGAGTTCGTTCTTATTACTGGTCAAAATCTATAAAGCAGAATACGGCGTTCATGAAAACGAACATACCGAAAAATTATAAGCTGAGATTGAAGATGGCAACAGTTGATCAATTCATGCGCGACCGGCCCTTATTGGTATCATCAATTTTCAAGATTCTTAGTTCAAACGCTTTACCTAATTTAAGAAAACAGCAAGACCGAACTGACGGCTATTTCTTATTTTTATCCTCAAATATTATTGAATGAGCAAGACCTATAAATTACAAGATAAAATAGATGAAAGCTTCATAGAACAGCGCAAGCTCTTTATATGGGGAATGGTTGATGATAAAACTGCAAGACATTGCGTGGATCGTTTGCTATACCTAGATTCCTTGAGTAACGATAAGATCACTTTTGTGATTAACAGCCCTGGAGGTTACGTAACTGCCGGTTTCAGTATTTATGATACCATGCAAGAGATCGCCAGCCCAGTAAGTACAGTCTGTAGTGGTCTTGCGGCCTCCATGGGATCGCTCTTGCTCTCTGGAGGCGAGAAAGGACACAGACATATTCAGAAACACGGTCGTGTGATGATTCACCAGCCTAGCGGCGGTGCCCGCGGAGTATCGACTGATATTGAGATATCAGCACAAGAGATAGTCAAGACGCGTGAGATCCTTGCGAGATTGTATGAAAAGAATTGTGGCCAGCCGTTTGAAAAAGTCATGAAAGACTTCAATCGTGATTACTGGATGGATGCTGAGGAAGCTCTTGACTATGGGATAGTAGATAGTGTTATATAAAATTTAGATATGAAATTGACGCCCTTCCATCTTGCCATTCCCGTAAAGGAAATCACGACTACCCGCGAGTTTTATCGAGACACTCTGGGTTTAAAGGAAGGGCGCAGTTCTGATCATTGGGTGGATTTTGACTTTTTTGGTCACCAGCTGGTCATCCATATTGCAGAGAACACTCCAGAACTTGATTACAACGGCGTGGATGGCAAGTCGGTGCCAGTACCTCATTTTGGTGTGGTGATGGAGTGGGAAGATTTTCACGCTTTCGCGAAAGCGATACAATCCAAAGGCATTGAATTCATTATCGAGCCCTACACTCGTTTTGAAGGCCAGCCTGGAGAGCAAGCCACAATGTTTTTCAAGGATCCCAGCGGAAACGCACTTGAATTCAAATCATTCAGGGATTTTAATCAAATATTTGCCACATGAGATTTTTTAGAGACCGAAAGCAACTACCTAACGAAGACTACACGCTAGACCAAGTAGAAAAAACTACGGTTGAAGATGTGGATGCGGCCATTGAAAATGAAGAGGCGATCAGCGACAAGATCAACAACGCTTCTTTTTTAAAGAAATATGCTAAGCTGGGAAAAATCATGTTCATGATGATCAAGGATTATCGCAAAGGCAATTACAAGGGAATTCCCTGGTTTACCATTGCGGCTATTACTACTTCCTTATTATATGTTTTCAGTCCCATAGATTTGATCCCAGACTTCATCCCTGGGCTGGGGTTTGTGGATGATTTTACCGTGATATCAATTGTTACCGGCTGGATAGAAAGCGATCTGCATGCTTATCTGGATTGGAAATTGAAGAATAACGGCGATCTGCTGGAAGAGTAAAACTCTGCTCAATCTTACTTTGTACATTTAAAGCATGAAAAAAATTCTCATGCTTATCCTTGTTATTTCTGGCTTTCATCTTCAAAGTTGTCAGGAAAATAATTCTGAACCACAAAAAGCGAGTCCAGAAGAAAAAGTCAAAAAAGACAACTATCAGCCTGAGCCCTACATTAAGATCTCTCATCCCGAGTGGAGTAAAAATGCAGCCATTTACCAACTCAATACGCGTCAGTTTACTGAAGAGGGAACTTTTGCGGCTGCTCAAAAACAATTGGATCGCATAAAAGATTTAGGTGCCGACATCATTTGGTTGATGCCTATTCATGAGATAGGTTTAAAAAACCGTAAAGGCTCCTTAGGAAGTCCTTATTCCGTAAAAGATTATTACAGCGTGAATCCAGAATTTGGAACGCTAGAGGACCTCAAGAGTTTTGTGGATGCAGCCCATGAAAAAGGCATGTATGTCATCCTCGATTGGGTTGCAAACCATACGGCATGGGACAATCCCCTCGTGACAGAGCATCCTGACTATTACGAGCGTGACTATAAAGGTGATTTTAGGCCCACGCCCTGGTGGGACTGGTCAGACATAATAGATCTTGACTTCAACAATCCTGAGGTGCGTGAGTACATGACAGAAGCCATGAAATACTGGGTAGAAGAAGCCAATATAGATGGTTATAGATGTGATGTCGCGGGTTTTGTGCCACTAGAATTTTGGAACAATGTGCGATCTGAACTTGACACCATTAAACCTGTTTTCATGCTGGCGGAATGGGAATCTCGTGACGTGCATGCAAAAGCTTTTGATATGACCTATGCGTGGTGCTGGTACGACACCGTTCATGAAATTTGTCAGGGTAAGGCAGATGTCTTCAAGCTTTATAAATATTATTCTTGGAACGAGAGCGCCTATCCGGCAGACGCGCTTCGCATGACCTTTGTTTCCAACCATGATAAAAACGCCTGGCACGGAACGATGTACGAGGCCTTCGGTGATGGACTTGAAGCAGCGATCGCGCTATCCATCGTGGGAGAAGGAATGCCTTTGATTTACAACGGTCAAGAAGCTGGGAATACCAAACGACTTGAATTTTTTGAAAAAGATACTATTGAATGGAAGGAGTCGCACATAGGTGAACTTTATAAAAGTCTATTTGCCCTGATGAAAGAAAATTCTGCCTTATGGCATGGGACCGATGGCTCTAGAATGATTAAGGTGCCAAACTCGGCTGAGGGTAAAGTACTTTCTTTTGTGAGACAAAATAAAGAAAATAAGGTATTTGCCGTCTTCAATTTTACTGGGAAAGATCAAGAGGTTTCATTTCAAGAAACGCTCTTTCAAGGATCTTACATAGATCACCTGACTGACCTAAAAGTAGAGATGACAGGTGAAAATGAGTTGAATTTAGCGCCTTGGGAATTCAAGGTGTATACTAAGAAGTAAATATTTATAAGCCATCAAATTGAAAATAAAACGGTTTCTAGTTTTCACGATAACGTTTGTGATTTTTACTGTAGTCGGAACGCTAACACATGAATATGGACATATTCTCGTTGCAAAGGCTTACGGTTTCGAGACTCAGTTGCATTATGACATTGCGACCTACTATCCTAAGGGTTATAAGGAAGATCCCGACTATTTAGCCTTAGACTCACTATTAAAAAGGTATAAAAACGTTCCATACGACTATTTTCCTGAATCAGTAAAGGATGAGCATCAAAAGTTATCTGACGTACTTCAAGAGCGTTACTGGAATGATAATCAAAACCATCTTCTTTATATAACGTTGGGCGGTCCTGCTCAAACAATGATAGTTGGATCTCTTGCATTCTTGTTATTACTGAAAAGACGAAAACTGAGAATATCACAAAGTCTCAAACTATTTGATTGGTTAACGGTTTTTCTCTCGCTTTTTTGGCTTCGACAAGTGTTTAATTTGATAATGTCGATAATAGGGGAACTAATTGTTCCTGATGGGAATTGGTTTGTAGGCGATGAGCAGATTATTTCAGAGGAGCTAGGACTTTGGGACGGTACAGTTCCAATAATTTTGGGAGCGATAGGATCCATTATTTGTTTTTACACGGTTTTCAAAGTCATTCCTAAACCGTATAGATTAAATTTTATAATCAGCGGTCTCATCGGTGGAATCTTAGGATTATGGCTTTGGATGGGTGTGATCGGACCATTGGTTTTGCGATAAGAATTCATTGAAATGAGATTAGAAATACAAAAAAAATTTACTTCGTATCTTCTGTTTTTAGTACCGCTCTTAGTGAGCGCTCAATCCACCGACAATTATCTAGAGCTGGTAGCAGGTCTCAGTTTCTATAATGAAGACTTAGCTATCATTTCTCAAGATGTAGTGCTGCCAGAAGAATTTCAACCTGAGGATTATTTTAGATTCCAAGTCATCCCTAAAGTCAACTTGCCGATCAACAACTCAAAATTAGTTGTAGGTCCACATCTAGGCTTTGGATATGAAAAATTCAATATCCCAGAACAAAATAACGAAGTTGTTCATCGCAACCTGTATAAGATAGGAGGGCATGCGCAATATGAGAGATTCAACATCTACGGTCTTAGACCTTATGTCGAGATAGGAGCAAACTATAATATCTATCAGACCTCAAATAGTGCTGTTGTAAGTGACAACCAGACCGTCAACTATTGGAAATCTTACATAGATGTTGGCTTGAGGGTTAGGGCAAGTGACTCGTTTGATGTCTCATTGCTATATAAAGATTTTGCAACCTATCATTCAGCTTCTAGAAACTTTGAGCGTGAAGATGACTTTACAATTGGCCCATTTCTCAGCAACTTTATTCAATTTCCGCATTTTTCTGTGCGTTACAGGTTGTAAACCAAGCTGTCCAGCTAATTCAACCTTACCCTCGACTACTGAAAATTATCGTGAGAGAGAATCCGAATTACCTCCTATAAACCCGCTCGCCATTAATAAAAGTCTCATTGACCTCTACCCTAGGCAGTTTTTCAATATCTACTCCCATCAAATCAATATCCATCACCATAAAGTCTGCAGCCTTGCCTACTTCGAGACTTCCTTTTTCATTTTCTTCAAAGTTTGAGAAAGCTGCCCAAATGGTCATACCACGCAAAGCTTCTTCTCTCGTCAATGCTTCATCTGACAGGTAGCCATTGTCTGGGAAACCGCTGGTATCCTTTCTAGCGACCGCAGCATAAAAAGTCAAAAACGGATTCACCTGCTCCACGGGATAATCGGTTCCCAGCGCTACAATACCTGATTTTTTCAAAAGCGTTTTATAAGCATAAGCACCTTTAAGACGTTCTGCTCCTACCCGATCTTCTGCCCAATACATGTCACTCGTCGCATGTGTAGGCTGTACAGACGGGATAATGTTGTTTTTATTAAAATAATCGAAGTCGTCCATGCTCACGATCTGGGCATGCTCCACCCTCCAGCGGCGATCTTCCATGCCGTTTAGAATCTTTTTATAACTATCCAAAACCACATAATTGGCACTATCACCTATCGCATGGGTATTCATCTGAAAATCAGTAGCAGCGATGCGCTCAGCGGTGGCTTGAAAATCTTCAATAGAACTCAAAAGTGCACCGTAGTGATTGTGTTGATCACTATATGGCTCTTTCATGGCCGCACCACGACTTCCCAAAGCTCCATCAGCATAGAACTTCACGGAGCGCACGTTCAAACGATCTGTTTTGACGATTCCGTTTTTAAGATAGTATTCCAGATTTTCAGGCGAGTTACTGATCATCGCATACATCTTGATCTTCAACTTGCCCGCTTGGTGCAGACTGTCTATGATTTCAATGGTTTCTCGGTACAGACCGGCATCATCTACCGTAGTGAGACCATAGGCCAGATTGATCTTTTGAGCTTGTAAAAGAGAATTAACCGTTTCCTCACGCGTTTCTGCCGGGAAGGTTTTTTCTACCAGCTCCATAGGATTATCTACAAGAATACCTGAAGGCAATCCATTATCAAGAATAATCTCACCGCCCTCGACTTTAGTCTCAGCTGTAATTCCAGCTAGGTCTAGAGCTGCTTGATTCACCAGCATGGCATGTCCATCAATACGAGTGAGTGCTACGGGAGTGTCTGGAAAAAGGTTGTCCAGTTCTTTTTTGGTAGGGAAATTTTTTTCTTCCCAATCATTTTGATCCCAACCACGGCCTATGATGTATGGTTTTTTCTTTTCTTTTTGAAATCTTACTACCCTGTCCAGAACCTCCTCAAAGCTTTTGGTTCCCATGAGGTCTACACGTTGCAATTGCTGTCCCAGACCATAAAAGTGGCAATGAGCATCTATAAGACCTGGGTAGATGTATTGATTTTTGTAATCCAGCTCCTCTTCTACCTCGTATCCCATTTGTGCGATTTCATCATTGGAACCTATCGCCACGATTTTACCATCAGCAACAATCATGGATTGCGCTTTTGAGAACGCCTCGTCTACGGTGTAGATGGTAGCGTTTTTAATAAGCAAATCGGCAGTTTTAAGAGATTCTTCTTGCGCATCCTTACACGCAATCGTCAGAACCAATAATAGGAAGAGAGTAGCATTTTTCATGAGGGTAAAGATATAATGCGATATTCAAATGATCATTGTTATAAAAACACACTTTTTTTTTATGGTTTTCACATAGAAATAATTTGTGTAATCAACTGAAACTTATATTACATTTGGATAAAACAATCACCTATGAAATCTAAAATCTTAATTCTGTTTCTAGCTTTAGGAGTACTTGCTTCTGCACAAAACGATGATGCTACAGACTCGGTTATCGAGAAGAAAAACGAGATCACCTCAAACCTTCTAGACCTTGTAGTCGCGGGATCGTTTAATGTAAGCTACGAGCGGCTTTTTAACAACAATCAATCCCTGCACGTTGCCGTGACTGGATTTGATACTTATGGTTACTATGACGCCGGCTACCTCGATGAGAGCAATGCTGTAAGCCTGCGCGCAGCCTATAACATCTATTTTTCCAGCAGAAAACAACACTACGGCTTCTACTTCTACCCTGCTTTAAAAATCAGGACTGGTGAGGTTACTGTAGAAGATGAATATTACGGCTTTAATGATCAATTTTTTGACGAAGGTTACTCCTATGACATCGGTGGATTCTTGGCAGGATTCGGTTTAGGTCATAAGTGGCTGTTTGCTGATAAATTTTCTTTAAGCTTGACTGGAGAGCTTTTCCGTGCCTTGGGTGACGAGCCTGAAGATCCCTGGGGAGGAATTGGTGTAGTAGAGCCACGATTTGGCGTGAATTTCGGTTTCCGATTTTAGAACAGGAGCTATAACCTATTGGTAAGGTTTTTAGTTTATACGCTTTCGCGAAAGCATAATCCCCACAAACACTTTTCAACAGAACTACTCCCTTAAAACCTTGAGGTTAAAGGGCTGTTTATTTACCTTTGCCCATTACGAAAAAAGTACCCAAATGTTTGATAATCTTACGGACAAGCTGGACAAAGCGATGCACGTGCTCAAGGGACACGGAAGCATTACAGAAGTCAACGTAGCCGATACCTTAAAAGAAATAAGACGCGCTCTCGTAGATGCAGACGTCAACTATAAAATCGCTAAATCCTTCACCGCAAAGGCAAAGGACAAAGCACTAGGTCAGGGAGTACTTACTTCTTTAAAACCTGGACAGCTGCTCACTAAAATCGTGAAGGACGAGCTTACCGAATTGATGGGTGGCGATGCTGTAGGACTCAACTTGAGCGGGAATCCTACCGTGATCTTGATGTCTGGGCTCCAAGGTTCTGGTAAGACCACATTTTCTGGGAAGCTTGCCAAGTTTTTGAAAACCAAAAAAAGTAAACAACCCCTTCTCGTAGCCTGTGATATCTACAGACCTGCGGCAATCGATCAGCTGCATGTAGTAGGTGAAAGTGTAGGCGTAGAAGTTTTTTCAAACCGCGATGAGAAAGATCCGGTAAAGATTTCTCAAGCGGCGATCGCCCACGCAAAACAAAATGGATTCAACGCAGTAATCATCGATACTGCCGGTCGTCTTGCCGTAGATGAGCAAATGATGACCGAGATTGTAAACGTTCATGCCGCGGTACAACCACAGGAGACGCTGTTTGTGGTAGATTCCATGACGGGTCAGGATGCCGTGAATACTGCAAAGGCTTTTAACGATCGCTTGGACTTTGACGGTGTCGTCCTCACAAAACTAGACGGTGATACTCGTGGTGGTGCGGCACTATCCATCAAATCTGTCGTAGACAAGCCCATCAAATTTATAGGTACGGGTGAGAAAATGGACGCGCTGGACGTTTTCTATCCAGAACGTATGGCTGATCGTATTCTGGGGATGGGTGATGTGGTTTCCCTCGTGGAGCGTGCTCAGGAACAATACGATGAGGAAGAGGCTCGTAAATTAAGCAAGAAGATTGCAAAGAATCAGTTTGGTTTTGACGACTTCCTTTCCCAAATCCAGCAGATCAAGAAAATGGGTAGCATGAAGGACTTGATGGGTATGATCCCGGGTGCAGGAAAAATGCTTAAAAATGTAGATATCGATGACGATGCTTTCAAAGGTATCGAGTCCATTATCCATTCCATGACCCCAAAAGAGCGTACCAACCCAGAAGTTATTAACGGCTCTCGTAAAAAACGTATCGCAAAAGGTAGCGGGACCACCGTAACTGAAGTGAATCAACTCCTAAAGCAATTTGACCAAATGAGCAAGATGATGAAGATGATGCAAGGAGGTAAAGGAAAGGCCATGATGCAGGCGATGAGCAAGATGAGGTGATTCTCGCTAAGCGAGAAATTGTATAATTAAAATTGATGATTGAATATTATTTGATAAATGGCATCTTATAGGCGCTTTGAAGATCTGGAGATTTGGCAACGCGCACGTGAAATATGTGCTGAGACTTATAAAATCCATATTCAATCAGGACTAAAAAAAGATTTTGCCCTTTGGAATCAACTTAATGGATCATCAGGTTCAGTAATGGATAATATTGCCGAGGGATTTGGCAGAGGAGGAAATAAGGAATTTATTCAGTTTCTAAGCATAGCAAAAGCAAGTTGTGATGAGGTTAAATCTCAACTTTACAGGTGTAATGATAGAAATTATCTCAATAAAGAGAATTTTGAAAAGTTGAGTAGTGAAATGGACATTTGCAAAGCACAAATAGGTGGATTTATGAATTACCTGAGAAATAGTGAAAGAAAAGGTGCTAAATACGATCCAAAATAAACAATCTACAATTTTCAATAATCAATATACAATTCGATGACCATACTCGACGGTAAAAAAACCAGTAATGATATCAAGAACGAGATCACAGAGATCGTTCAGGAAATGAAAAACAAAGGTGAGAAAGTACCACATTTGGCCGCAGTTATCGTGGGAAATGACGGTGCTAGTCTTACTTATGTAGGTTCTAAGGTACGTGCGTGTGAACGAGTGGGTTTTGAAAGTACTATGGTGCGCATGCCCAATACAACCAGCGAGACCGAATTACTGCGAGAAATCAAAAAGCTGAACGAGAATCCTGATATTGATGGCTTTATCGTTCAACTACCACTACCTAAACAAATCGATACCCAGAAAGTATTGATGGCGGTCAATCCAGATAAAGACGTGGACGGCTTCCACCCTACTAACTTTGGTAGAATGGCGCTGGACATGAGCACTTTCATTCCAGCGACGCCTTTTGGAATCTTGGAATTGCTGGAGCGCTATAATGTAGAAACTAAAGGGAAACATACAGTAGTAATCGGTAGGTCTCATATTGTAGGGCGACCCATGAGTATCTTGATGGGACGTAAAGGTTTCCCTGGGAATTCAACAGTTACACTAACCCATAGCCATACTAAAAATATTACTCAAATCACCTCTCAGGCAGATATCATTATTACTGCTTTAGGAGTTCCTGGCTTCTTGAAAGCTGAAATGGTCAAGGACGATGCTGTCATCATAGATGTAGGTATAACGCGTGTTCCAGACGAGACCAGAGAACGAGGTTATTATATCACTGGTGACGTAGATTTTGAGGCTGTCAAGGAAAAAGCCAGTTTCATCACACCTGTTCCAGGCGGCGTAGGTCCCATGACTATTGCCATGTTGCTTAAAAATACGCTACTGGCAAGAGAACGTCATAGGGAATCAGAATAGATTATAGTGTCTCTATTAGAAAATCTTGAAAATAAGGCTCGGCAGAAAGAATCTGAAAACCGAGCCTTTTTTAAGCGCCTCAAAAAAAAGAAGCCCAAAGATCTTGATGTCATAGCACGAGAAGAGCATGATTCTGTTTTCAATGAAGTGGATTGCTTAGAGTGCGCCAATTGCTGCAAAACTACCGGGCCTTTATTTACTGATTTTGATATCAATCGTATTGCGAAGCATTTCAAGATGCGACCAGCAGATTTTGTAGATCGATACCTCAAGATAGATGAAGAAGGTGATTACATTTTACAATCCACTCCCTGCCATTTTTTAGGAACAGATAACTATTGCTCGATATATGAAGTGCGGCCTAAAGCTTGCCGTGAATATCCACATACTGACAGGCGTAAATTGTATCAGATAGGAAATTTAACTGTTAAAAACACCTACATCTGTCCAGCAGCTCTTGAAATAGTCGAGCGCATTAAAGAGAGAATGAAGTAAAATTCTCTCAATCTTACATAATTCTTTTAATAATTCTTACAATTTTTTTGTTATAGAATCGTCATTATAGCTAATCATAGTTAAAACAAATAACTATTCTTCAAACACGGTGTATTTTTAACGCTATGAAAAGAATGTCTTTGCTAATCTTCTTGACTATCTTGATTTCTTGTGAGCAACAAGCGCCAGTCTCACAAGTACAAAAAATCGATAGAGATAGATTCAAGGAAATTCTTGATCAGGAAAGTGAAAAAGTTCAAGTTATTAACTTTTGGGCTACATGGTGTGCACCTTGTGTAGAGGAATTGCCCGCTTTTGAAGAAATGGGTAGGGAGTATAGTGATGAGATTGACATGACCCTTATTTCATTGGACGATGCTGAATTGATTGAGAAAAAGGTAAATCCATTTTTAAAGGAGAATGAAATTACCGCCACGGTTTTACTATTGGACGACCCCTATTCATCTGAATGGATTCCTATAGTAGACCCACATTGGGACGGTGCCATTCCCGTAACGTTGATAAAAAGTAACAGTAAAAGGAGGTTTTACAACCGCACTTTTTCTGTAAGTGAATTAGAAAAAGAAATACAATCCTTCTTATGAAGACCCTTAAAATACTTACAGGAGTGGTGATCATTGCATTGATAGTAGTGTTTGCCACGGGATCCATCAATTTTGGTGAAGATCGAGAAAATTTTTACGCAGCTGATCCTAAACAGGAACAAGTATACTCTGAATCGCAAAATCAAGAGCATGCACCTCCTAGTGATGAGCGAGAGGTAGAACCCATCAGCTCAAATACAATTGCAGATTCCGGATACTCCATCGGTGATAAAGCAGCAAATTTCAGACTCCAGAACATTGATAATGAATACGTGTCGCTTTCAGATTATCCGGATGCCAAAGGTTTTATTGTAATCTTTACGACTAATCATTGTCCCTATAGCGTTGCGTATGAGGATCGCATCAATGATTTAAATAAGAAATATGCGAGCCAAGGTTATCCCGTAATAGCTATTAACCCGAATAACCCTCAGGCTTATCCAGAAGATAGTTTTGAAAATATGAAAGTGAGAGCCAAAGAGAAAAAATTTACTTTCCCATACCTATTTGACAATGGTCAGAAAGTGTATCCTCAATATGGAGCTACTAAAACACCTCACGTTTTTCTTCTGGAAAAAGAGGGTGCTGATCATATCGTTAAATATATAGGAGCAATTGACGACAATCACAAGAATGCAGATAAGGTAAAAAATCATTTTGTGGAAGATGCCGTTGATGCTTTGCTGGCTGAGGAAGAGATTCAAACCAAAACGACCGTAGCCATAGGTTGCAGTATCAAGAAATAGATTTTCCTCATCAGAACACATTAATGCTAATAAGCAATCAAGACTCATTGATTGCTTATTTTTGTTAAAAATCCAAGCATGATCCTAGAGCAGTATTACACTAAATGTCTTGCACAGGGAACTTATTATATCGCTTCTGAAGGTGAGGCGGCTATTATTGATCCGTTAAGGGAAGTGCAGCCCTACATCGACCGGGCCGAGAAAGATGGCGTGGAGATAAAGTATATTTTCCTAACACACTTTCATGCAGATTTTGTTTCGGGCCATGTTGACCTAGCTGATAAAATCGGAGCGACTATTGTGATAGGGCCAGAGGCTGTGACTAGTTACGCTTTCGCGAAAGCGGAACACTTACAAATTTTTAGACTAGGAAACATCACCTTACAGTTGTTGCATACTCCGGGCCACACCATGGAATCCTCCTGCTATCTATTAAAAAACGAGGACGGCAAGGCAGAGGCTTTATTTACCGGCGACACCTTATTTATAGGCGATGTGGGCCGGCCTGACCTCGCGGTAAAATCTGATTTGAGCAAAGAAGATCTAGCAGGACACCTATATGATTCCCTGCGTAACATAATCATGCCGCTACCAGACGATATTACAATTTACCCTGCGCACGGTGCGGGAAGTGCTTGCGGTAAGAATATGAGTAGTGAGACTAGCGACACCTTAGGAAATCAAAAGAAGACTAATTACGCACTAGCGACTGATCTGTCTAAAGTAGATTTTATAAAAGAAGTCACGACCGGTATCGCTCCCCCACCCGCCTATTTTCCAAAAAACGTTTGGATGAATAAAGGCGTGAATTCCAGTATCGATGAGATCATCACGCGAGGTACCACCCCTATTAACGTAAAATCATTCAAGACGCTTGCAAATGATTCTGACTTTTTGGTTTTAGATGTGCGGTCACCTCAAGAATATACAGCCGGCAGTATTCCTGGCTCTTGGTTTATAGGTTTAGACGGCCAGTTTGCCCCATGGGTCGGAGCCTTGATAGAAAATATAGATCAAAAAATTATACTTGTAGCTCCCGAAGGCCGCGAAGAAGAGGCGGTCACTAGACTGGCTAGAGTGGGCTATGACAACGCTCAAGGATTTTTAAAAGGAGGGATTGACGCGTGGAAAGATGCAGGTTACGAGCTGGAATCGATTAAAGACATTACAGCTCAAGAATTTGTTGATGGTCTTGAAAATGGATCGATAATTTATGCAGCAGACGTAAGAAAACCTGGTGAGTTTGAAAACGCACACTTAGAAAATGTCCATCACTTTCCGCTCAGCAATATTCATAAGGATCTGGTGAAGTATGATACAGATAAGACGTTTTCCCTCCATTGTGCTGGAGGCTATAGATCTGTAATTTATGCCAGTATCTTGAAAGCAAACGGTGTCAAAAATTTACAAAATGTTTTGGGAGGTTTTGGAGCAATCAAAAAAGCTGAACTCTCCCAGCTTAACATTATAAAAAAACAATCATGAAAGATCTAAATAACCACGAGTTTCAACAAGCACTTGCCACAGACGAGAATGCCCAAATCATCGATGTGCGCACAGATGAAGAAGTAGCTGAAGGGATGATAGGTAATGCCTTGCACCTGGACATCCATAAACCGCAAGAATTCATGGACGGTGTCAATAAGCTCGATAAAGAAGGAAGTTACTATGTTTATTGTCGCGCAGGAAGCAGAAGCTCTCAAGCATGTCAAATCATGGATCAAATGGGCTTCAAAAACACCTTCAACCTTGAGACAGGATTCAGTCAGTGGGACGGAGAGATAACCTATAAGGCATAGAATTTATCCATGACAGAATCAAGTACCTGCTTTTCATCAAATAATAAAATCATGGATCTCAAAAAGATCAACAAACTCAAACATACCGATTCCAATAACTTCTTTCTTCTCTCAGGGCCCTGCGCGATTGAAGGTGAAGAAATGGCTCTGCGCATCGCTGAAAAGGTAGTTTCAATAACTGATGCCCTCAAGATTCCCTACGTATTCAAGGGAAGTTTTAAAAAGGCTAATAGAAGCAGACTCGATAGTTTTACTGGAATAGGCGATGAGAAGGCACTTAAAATTTTGAGGAAGGTTTCTGAGACCTTTGATATTCCTACCGTAACAGATATTCACGAGGTGAGTGATGCCACCATGGCTGCAGAATATGTGGATATTCTACAGATTCCAGCTTTCCTTGTACGTCAAACAGATCTGGTCGTTGCCGCGGCTGAAACGGGCAAAACGGTTAATTTGAAAAAGGGGCAATTCATGTCGCCTGAATCTATGAAACATGCCGTAACAAAAGTGACTGACGCTGGAAACGATATGGCCATGATCACAGATCGTGGAACTATGTTTGGGTATCAAGATATGATTGTTGATTTCAGAGGTATTCCTACCATGAGAAAATATGCTCCTACCGTGCTGGATGTCACCCACAGCCTTCAGCAACCTAATCAAAGTAGTGGCGTAACTGGCGGCAGACCAGAAATGATCGAAACCATCGCCCGTGCCGGTATTGTGAATAACGTGGACGGTCTGTTTATAGAAACTCATTTTGATCCAAAAAACGCCAAAAGTGATGGTGCAAACATGTTGGATTTGTCTCTTCTCGAAGGATTACTTGGTCGATTGACCGCCATAAAGAAAACGGTTACTGAATTTAAGTAAACATTAACAAAGTGTCTCAAAGCATTGATATCACTAGTTTTTTTCAGTCAGTTTGACTAATATTGATTACCACAATATTATCTGAAGGTTAAACAAAGTTAACTCGAGTAACATTTTCATTTCTATACCGTCTTTTAGATATATAACCCTTCTAAAAAACAAACAGTTATGAAAAATGTAGTTTTAGTATTCGCCCTTTTAATCGTCGCTTTCGCGAAAGCGCAATCCGTTCAAGAAGTAGAGGATTTTCACCGTATCATGATTGATACTGATGCACAGGTTGAAGTGATTTATTCGCCCAAAAGTCAAGTGATGATGAACCTCTCAGAAGACCAAATTTCAGATCTCAAAGTCGAAGTGAAGAATGGTGCCCTGATCATCAAAAAGTTGAATGATGAAAAAATAAATGACTTGAGAATCCGTATTTATACGAATAGAGTTTCTGCTCTTGCCGTGAAGGGAGATACAGATGTTTCTTTAAGTCGCTTTAAATTTCAAAATGATCTAGTAGTACAAACTTCGGACAACAGTTCAGTAGATTTAGGTGAATTGAAAGTTGAAAACCTCAACATTATGCGTTCAAAGAACAGTAAAGTGACTTGCAAAGCAGCTAAAAACACCAAAGAAACAGTCGATGGCGTTGTAGTGACTAGTTAATCAAAGAGAAAAACACAAACAGACCGTTGGCAATTCACCAGCGGTTTTTTTATACTTGAAATTCTAGCGCTTGTTCAAGATAAAAGTTCGTATGATTGTTCTCGATATCTTCAAGGCTTGTGAATCGTAGAGAGCGTAAATGCTTTCTGTTTTCACCATCCACGAGCTTGCCTAGACTGTTATCTAAATGAATACCATTTATCAATCCCAGATCAAGATATTCTTTTCTGAAATTGAGAAAGCAGAACATCTTTCCTTCTAATTTATAGAAAGGCAGTTTCCACTTATACTCCAGCTTTATCTCGCGTGAACAGTCCATAACCATCAGGTGAAGTTCTCGTGCGATTTGAACAAACGGTTCTGGAAGCTCCTCTATGTATTCTAACGCTTTATGCATAAAAAAACCGTGGCTTGAAACAAACCACGGTTTAAATATAGTTTTTAAAATGTATTATTTGATTACGAAACGTTTAGTCGCTCTTTGTCCATTTTGATTGATGGTGATCAGATAAACTCCCGCATTCAATTCATCATTCCCGAGTACCTCAATAGATCCATTTGTTGTCGATTTTTTCAATTGAGTCACACGTTGTCCCAGCATGTTTGTGATGGTGATTTCCACATCTCCGGTTTGCAGACCCGAGATATTCAATACATCACCTGTTACGGGATTTGGGTAGATGCTTACCGCTTTCGCGAAA
>CAZVYO010000003.1:20602-272081 GCA_964631155.1 uncultured Flavobacteriaceae bacterium | reverse complement strand
TACTTATGTAATCATTTACTTTTTGAATATCCAGTCCATATTGCGCCATTTTATCTCGCCTGTATTTCACAGTCATCTGTGGTAATCCGGCTGTACGTTCTGCACTCACATCTCCAGCACCAGGAACAGTCTGTATAATAGCTGCCATTTCCTGAACTTTTTCTGATAAAACCTCTAAATCTTCGCCATAAAGCTTTACCGCAATGTCTTCTCTTACACCTTCTAAAAGCTCGTTAAACCGCAACTCAACCGGTTGGGTAAAAACTAAATTTACACCTACGAGTTCTTCATTCAGTTTATCTCTTATGGCATCTATCAAAGCTTCTTTAGTAGAAGCGGTTGTCCAGTCATCCATATCCTTATTAAGGATGATGTACATATCTGCAATATCCATAGGCATAGGATCTGTAGGAATATCTGCTACACCTATACGTGCTGTGACTGTTTTAATTTCAGGGAAATTATCTAATAGAATGGTTTCTATTTTTTTGGAAACTTCAATGGATTCTGAAAGCGAACTTCCCGGTCTTATGAGCGCCTGCATTGCTAGATCTCCTTCATCGAGCTGCGGCACAAATTCTCCTCCCATATTAGAAAAGATAAAACCTGCGATAACAAGTAATACGGCAGCAGCTGATAAAACGATTAGTTTCAGCTTAAGTGCTCCCTTTAACAAAGGCATATATGCACTATGAACAGCACCTATAATTTTATCACTTATTTTTTCGAGCCAGCGCTCAAACCTGCCGAACCAGTTTTTGGTATTTTGTACTGGTTTCATAAAAAGCGCTGCCATCATAGGCACATACGTGAGACACAAAATGATGGCACCTATCATTGCAAACCCAAAGGTGTATGCCATAGGTTTAAACATTTTACCTTCTACACCAGTTAGAAAAAGTATGGGTGTAAAAACTATGAGAATAATGATTTGTCCGAAAAAGGCAGAACCCATCATCGTGCTTCCTGCATTATAAGCTACTTTATCCATCACGTCTTGATTGAATTTTAACTTGCCAGACCTTATTCGTTTTTGGATTTCATACACCGTTCCTTCTATAATAATCACGGCACCATCTATGATGATTCCAAAATCAATAGCTCCCAAACTCATTAAGTTTGCCCAAACATTAAACTGCTTCATCAGGATAAAGGCAAAAAGTAAGGACAGTGGTATGGTCGTGGCTGTAATGATTCCGCCTCTTAAACTACCCAACAATAAAACAAGGGCAAAAATCACGATTAAGGCACCTTCCAGTAAATTAGTTTTAACCGTATCGGTGGTTCTGGCAATTAGTTCACTACGATCAATTATAGGGGCGATAGTTAAACCTTCTGGCAGGGATTTTTCAATTTCTGCCATACGATCCTTTACATTTTGAATAACTGCATTAGGATTAGAGCCCTTGAGCATCATAATCATACCGCCTACGGCTTCCTTACCGTCTTGGGTAAATGCACCATAACGCACTTGATTCCCAAAATGGACACGTGTTGCTACATCTCCAATAGTTATGGGAATGTTGCCTTCGTTAGTAATCGAGATATTTTTGATGTCTTCCAAAGAGCGAATAAGACCTTCGCCTCTTATGAAATTTGACATTTTATTTTTTTCTATATAGGCGCCACCAGTATTGACATTGTTCATAGCAAGAGACTCATATACTTGTGAAATGCTGATGCCCATACTGTTTAACTTCTCTGGATCTACAGCAACCTCGTACTGTTTAATACTACCGCCATAAGAGTTAACTTCTACCACACCTTCCAGCAAAGTAAGTTGTCGTTTGATAACCCAGTCCTGCACAGTGCGCAGTTCCATAGGCGAATACTTGGTTTCAAAACCTTCTTCTGGTTTTATTGTGTATTCATAAATTTGACCTAACCCAGTGGAAATGGGACCCATCGACGGACTTCCAAATTTTTCTGGTATAGATTCTCCAAGTTCGTTGAGTTTTTCCCCTACCAGCTGTCGAGGAAGATAAGTCCCCATATCGTCTTCAAAAACGATGGTTACTACAGAGAGTCCAAAACGTGAGATAGATCTTATTTCGGTAACGCCTGGCAAATTACCCATAGATAATTCTACCGGATAGGTTACAAACTGCTCGATATCTTCCGTTCCCAGATTAGGTGACTGTGTGATGACCTGTACCTGGTTATTGGTAATATCCGGCACAGATCCAAGGTTTACTGTTGCCATTGACCAGATACCGACACCTACAAGAGTCAAGGTAAACAAGCCAACAATAAATTTGTTATTGATTGAAAAATCAATGATTTTATTAACCATTTAATTGTGGTATTAATTCAGTTGATAAATGGGTGTTCGCTTTCGCGAAAGCGAAAACAAATAATATCTCCCCAAAGGGAAACATCACAACAGGATATAGCTATCCTATGAAAATTGAATTATGCCCGTGGTGGTTGTAATAGGGAAATGGAAATATCCTTGCCTATCCTGTCAAAATAAACCGTAGAAAGTTTATAGTCTGCTGGATGGCAAAGGTTTAAAACATTTAAACCAAAATCCAACATGTGGACGTGACAGCAGTGACAATGACAAAAAGGAGAACACATATCAAGTAGATTGTGGTCGTGATCGCCTGCATCACTTTGTGAAAATTCTATTTGCGTGCTATCCTCAGAAGAGTCAACATTTGCATCACTGCAAGGCGCAAAATTAAGCGCAAGCAGATAAAATGAGAATATGAGCGTAAAAATTTTCACAATTCAAAGATAACAGAATTATAATGCAACTGATGTGCAAAGGTTTTTATTCAAATTATTTACGAATAAATTTAGATGGCTCTGAGAAATCTTTTACAATATCCAGAATCTGATTTATAGGTTCTGGGACACTATCAATATTTATACGTAGGGCAATGGTTCGTGCAAAGAGTACTTTATCAAAAGACGCTTTTTTCTTTTGATATAAAATTCTATTGATATTTGACAGGAAGTCTTTACTAGGGTCAAAATCTGTAACCAAAACCTTAGGTTCTTCTGGATATAAATAGTTTAAAATTTCCACAGAATACCTAATATCAAATAAGTCTTCAAATGTTCCATTTTCAATAAAGATCATTCTATATTTATTCTGTTCATTCTGTATGACGCGATTAATATCATCTCTTTCTTTAGTCGCATCGGAATCTAAAAAGCACACCATTTTTCGTTTAGGGTATTTGCTTCGGAAATTGAAAAAGTCTTCTTTCAATTTTTGCTTTGACTTTGAATTATAGACTTGTATCTCATTATGTGATAATACAAACCGTTTTCTGAAAGCTAAAATTGGAATAGCAACTTCTTCGCTTTCCCCTTCAACTAAAATGATAACTTTTGGATTATTAACAATATTGAGGTTTGGTAAAAAGTTTCCAAATCTATCTGCCATTGATTTTTTAAAATCTTCAAGAAACTCTTTAAAGTAAATAAAGCCTATTCTTTCAGCTATGGCAGTATTTTCTAGTAACAGCTTATATTGAAGTAATTCTTCTGGCAAAATAATAGTTTGTTTTTCACCACAACAAGGACAAATCATATCATCTTTAAGCTCATCTTTTCTGGAATGCGCTTTTACTCTGATATTCTTAAACTCTTCTGTAAATTGTTTAAGTTCAGGATGCGCAGAAAACCCTTTCAGACCGTATTTTTTAAATACTTCGTGATCTATTTGGAAATACGAGTAGTGAAGAGCTTCACTCATACCAATTTTGGGCATTTCCACTTCTGCAATGGTTGTAAACCCTACGCCTAATTCTTTATGCTCTCTATTTATTTTTTCAACATAACGTCTATAAAAAAGAGTTAATTCCTGTAATGGTGGAAAATTCATTAATCTAAAAAGTAGCTCTAATTTTTCTTTGTTAGTTGACGGTATCATAGATTGACTCAATCTTTTTTCTAAGTGGCCATCGAGATTCATATTTTTTAAGCCTAAATCTTCAACAACCATAGAAAAATTATGTTCTATGTCATTATTATCAAGTTTAGCAAGATCCATAAGGTGCTTTAATTCAACGTCCTCAAAATGCTCTTCTGTAAGTTTACAGATTGTTAATGTATATGGTGTTGCTTCTATAATCCAATTGAACTTATAATCAATTCCTGGCAAGTACTTTTCATAAAGAATCTCAAGAGTTGGTTTCCAAATATTCTTAAATATGAAAAACTTGTCTGAAGCTACTAAAACTTCATCTGCATTTTGATTTTCCTCTTCACTACCTGTATTTACATTAACGAGCAATCTAATGACATTGTTTAAAATTGTATCGTGTCCAAAGACAGCAATTCTATTTAAAGAGCCTTTGATTATTCCCATATAGCCACCTTCTACGATTTTTCTCCAATCGTCATCTCTATTCTCAGCTTCCACTTCTTTACCCATTACTTTATCTCCTCAATCACACTTCCACAAGTAAGCATTGCATCGCCATAATAGGGGTTGCGTATGTCCTTTTCAGCACTTAGCCAAACTGCGCCTTTATTATTATTGGCCATTGGGCACTTCTGAACATATAACATCGCATCAGTTCCATTTACACTCATCGCAATGGGCACCATATTTTCATTTAATATCACGAAATGGTCGCGTTGATTTTCCAGGTTGTCATTCGCTGCAATGGCATCGAGCATTTCAATACTTTTCTTTATATGTGATTGTTCCATACTACCGAGACTTTTCATATCTACGGATTTTAAAGATGTTAATGTCGCTTTCGCAAAAGCGGAAACCTGATTTGCATCGCCCGCTACCAAAGCATCTTTCATCTGTAAATAAGGCTTGAGCGCCTTTTTAAATTGCTTTTGAAAATTCTCTGAAAATACCATTTTCATTTCAGACATTGGCATCATAGCATCCTCTTTCTTTCCCTGATTCATCATAGAGTTTTTGCCTTGTAGCTGTGCTGCTGCGTCTACTGTAAAGGTGCCGTTGGTCACAATCTCATCGCCATTTTGTAAACCCTCTGATACAGCATAATTTTCGCCATTTCGGTTTCCGATGGTTACTTCCCGCATTTCAAAAACGGGTTCGTTGGGATTGGTTTTTATATAGACCAATGAGCGTTCGCCTGTCCACATTACGGCACTTGCAGGAACTGTTATCACTTCGTTAGTCATCATCATTTCCCCATTGAGCTTACCCGTTACAAACATTCCTGGTTTAAAGAGGTCATCTGTATTTTTTAGTGTTGCTCTTACGGTAACCGTTCTTGTTGCATTGTTCAATATTGGGTCAATAAATGAAACCGTGGCGTCAAATTCTTTATTGGCATAGGCATTGGTTACTACCTTTATTTTCTGGCCCACTTTTAAATTTGAAATTTGATTTTCATAGGCATCAAATTCTGCCCAAACCGAATTCAAATTGCTTACTTTCAAAATAGGCTGACCTTGATTTACATAGTCGCCTTCACGTGCCATCACTTCTGAAACAGTACCAGAAACGGTAGCATAGATTGGGAAATTGTCGCGCACGTTTCCAGAGGATTCTATCGCATCAATCTGGTTATCGGAAAGCTTCCAATTTTTCAATTTATTTCGAACAGCTTTATACAGTTCGGGTTGCGATTCTTTTAATGAAGCGGTTGTGAGCAATTCTTGCTGTGCAGCGACCAAATTTGGCGCATAAATAGTGGCCAGTAATTGACCTCGATTTACTTTTTGGCCTTCAAAATTGACATTCAAACGCTCAATACGCCCATCAAAATAACTTGCTTGTACGGCATTGTTTTCTTCGTTGGTGGCGATTTTACCCGAAAGCGAAATCATTCCATCATCTTCTGACATAGTGCCATTACCCACAATAGTAGTTTGAATGTTGGCCAGCGCCATTGCGTTCTCTGTCATGTTAATCTCATTCATTGCAAGACCATCGGCACCAGATTCAGCACGTATCAAGTCCATTCCACATATAGGGCAGTCGCCAGGTTCGGGTTGCATAATTTGTGGATGCATTGAGCAGGTCCACATCTGGCTTTCTTCAGATGAATGGTCGTGGCCGTCAGACATATCTAAATTGTCTTTATTAGACATCGATTCATCTGCGGAACGACCGAAGATTAACCAACCGCCGAGCAGTCCTACAAGGACTGCGATGGCGAGGTAAAGGATATTCTTATTCATGTTTATTCATCTTGATTTTCTAGCCTCTCGATCATTTTTTCCATTTCGGCTATTTCTTTTCTTTGAGCTTCGATGATTTCTTCAGCTAGCTTTTTCACTTCAGGATCCTGAATGTCAGCTCGCTCACTTGTGAGTATGGCAATCGAGTGGTGCGGGATCATGGCCTTCATCCACAATACATCGCCCACCGTAGATTTCTGGTCACGAACCAGAAACAAAGCGCCTAGAAATAAGATCAGACTGCCTAGAAGTATAGCGATGTTCTTCTTTTTATCTGTGTACATGTTACGCATGAAGAACCACATAATTACTGCCATAGTAGCTATTCCCAGGCACACCATGTAAAAACGCGTTAGGCTGAACCAAACATGGTCAAACTCATAGGTGTTGAGGTACATGGTGACGTACATGGCCACGAATGAGCATCCCAACATGAGAAAAAATTTAGCGTAGTTTCCTTTACTTGAGTGTTTTGAATTTTCCATAAAAATTTAGATTAAGTTAATAAGCATTATTGCCGCCATGACGATCATGATAGCATTTTCAATAAAAGTGGCCTCTGTCATGGGCAACTGAAGGGCGGTTCCCAAACAGGCGCATTTAATAGACTTTTTGTCCAAGAGCGTTTTAGTTACACCTACGGTTGTAATTCCTAAAATGATAAGGGTAACAATTAGCGCGATGGGTATTTCCAACCGCATCAAAAACATTAAACCTAGAGCAGTCTCGATAAAAGGGTAAATCCAGCCATAGGCGGGAAGTACTTTGGCAAGTGGGTCGTACATTCTGAAACTATCGGGAAATCCTTTCAGGTCGAGAATTTTAAAAAAGCTAAAGACGATAAAGAATAGCCCCATGAAATCCAACATGGCTTCGTTCCAACTTTCTCGCTGATAGTTCAATAAAATGGTGGCAACAGTTATATATCCCAAGATTATGAGTAGAGGCTTGAGTTGCTGCAGTTTTTTCTTTTCTGTTTCCGCATTCGCGCCGTGCCTGCCGGCAGGCAGGAAAGCGTTATTGCTTGTAGTACTGGAAAAAACATTTTTTGATACAGGCTTTTCAGTAATAGCATATTTGTCTGGAAGCGCCTCGGTGAAAGTAGCTGTATCAATATGGTGATCCATTTCTATTACGGCTTCTTGCTTTTCCAGATCTACCCTTGCGGTTTTTACACCAGGTACTGCATTTAATTTTTGCTCGACACTCGTGCGACAGCCATTGCAGGTCATTCCTTTTATGTGATATGTGTGTTTCATTTCTTAATTTAAAAATTTAATTATTAGCCCACCCGTAAGCCAGATGTAACAAACAAATGCAGCATATTTCAATACCTTTTCAAGTACAGCACTTTTGGGTGCCATCTCGCTCATAGAGTGCTCCACATCCTTTTTCTTGTAGAATCCTAGGTAAATTAGATAACCTGAAATAGCCAGAAAGGCCAGGTTCAAAAAGAAAGTGTAATCAATTTTAAAATGCTCCTTGTCTTGAATCTTGACCTGCGACGGGTCGGGTAACATTCCAATTAAATCAAAACTGTAATGCAGGGCTAGCGAGGTGCCGATTAAAGCTGTAAATAACAGGAACAGAATAAAAAATGACATTTTCCATCCATAGTATTTGGCATTGATGCGCAGTACAGGAAATACGACTAGGTCGCTGAAAATAAAAGCCATCACTCCAGCAAAACTTACACCTTTTCCAAATAGTAATGCTGCCAAAGGGATGTTACCCATTGAGCCTATGAAAGTGAGAAATGCCGCTACGGGACCGACCACGATATGTTCTAGAATTTCCAAAAATGTAAAGTCGGTTTTTTCCTGACCGCTATTGATAAATAAAGTCTGAAAGAATGAGTCTGGTACAAAGGCAGCGACAATTCCAGCAATGGTGAAGCCTACGGTCACATCTTTCCAGACCATTTGCCATTCCATCTTATATTTCTTGGCGACCCTTGCCCAGCTCTCCTCATTTCTGATCTGTTTTTTCCAATCCTTGGAATCATCCATCTCGTCATCATCCTGTCCTTCCAGGTTCTTTCGAGCTTTTTCAATGAGTTTTTTGGGATTGATGATTCTAATTAGAATCCAGCAAATTAGTATCAGTAACAGACCGCCCGCATATTCTCCAACCACGAACTGCCATCCCAAAAAGATGGAAATGATGATTCCGAGTTCTATGACCAAGTTGGTGGATGCCAGAAGGAATGCGATAGAAGAGACGAAACTTGCACCCTTTTTGAAAATAGATTTTGCACTTGCCAAAGCAGCAAAACTGCATGAACTACTGATGAAGCCAAAAAATGTACCCAGTAGAACACTTTTACCCTCATTCTCACCCATGGTTTCCTGCATACGCTTTTCGGTCACAAAAATCTGTATCATACTACTAATGATGTAACCCAGGATAAATGCCCAAAGTGCCATCCAAAAAAAACCTGTAGAGGTGTAGGCTGCTTCGCCCCATTGTTTGAGGAAGTTATCCATATCTATTTTTTTATAGTTTCTGCTACGTTCCCGCATTTTAACATACGATCGCCGAAGTAAGGATTGCGTATTTGATCTACATCGCTGAACCAAGAACCACCCGTATTATTAAAAGCCATGGGGCAATACTGCTTGTAAATCGTACCGTTGTTTAGTTCGTTTTTGAACAAGCTCTCGGCTTGCTCATTAATTTTAGAGAATAATTCGCGTTGCTTTTCAAGGTCATCTGTACTGACCATTTGTTGGGCTAAAGACTTCAATTCTTCCTGTTGTTCAGAAAAATTCTGTAAGAGACTTTGCGCTGCGGTTTGGACTTTTTCTGCATCACTCTCAACTAATGCAGTTTTTACTTGCAAATAATTATTCCATAGTTTGCCAGTCATGTCATTGCTGAATGAGACTTCAGTAGTTTGTGTTTTCTGCTCATTGATATGTTCTACTTCATTGCTTTCTACTTGAGCATCTTGATGAGCATCTTTACAGCTAAATGCGACTAGAATTGAAAGTGCTGCGATTGTGGTTTTTAGTTTTTTCATGATAAATTATTTTTAGTTTATTAAATAGTTTAAATATGCAGACTGTACATAATACAGCTGTATGGCCTGGATTTGTTGAGTTTGAAATTTCAACTGTAATTCCTGGATGTCCAGGACATCATTGAAGTCTATGGTTCCAGTCTCGTAATTTTTTAATAGTATTTCTTCAGCATCCTTTGCTTGGGCTAAATTTTTATTTTGCGTGTCAAATGATATGCGCGCTTGATTTCTTAGGGATTTCGCTTTCGCGAAAGCGGATTCCAAAACATTCAACCGTTGTTGCTTTTGTGACTCAATTTCCTGCTGTCTCAGTTCGTTCTGCCGAGAACGGGAAATGTAACGATTGTCAAATAGCGGAATGCTAAGTGATACCATAGGCATTAAGATATCCTTGCCATTGTCACTAAAATTCATGTCTGGTCTTTCCTGTACGGGCAGATAGTTGACACCAAAACCGAGCATGGGCAAGCTTTCTCGCTGGTTGAGTAATTCAGATTGTTCAATAGATTCATACAGCTTGTCGTACTTGATCAATTCAGGATTAAGTGTCAAGGCACTTTCATCCAGCAAAGGATCGATTTCTGGAATAATCAACGAGTCTACCACCTGAACCTGCTTTGCTGATTCCCGATTAAGCAGGTTGTTGAAATTGAATTGCTCGGCAAGAAATTCTTCTTGTTGCAATTCTTTTTGTTGCAGTAGTTCATTTTGCCGTATTTGTAATCTTAGAACATCTACTGCGCTCGCATTACCTACTTCGACCGACGTCAAAGCCAGTTTTTCATAAGTCTGCAGTAACTCGATATTTCTGTCAAGAACATCTTGCTTTGCTTTTATAGCGTATAATTGATAGTAGGATTGTGCTACTGAGAGCGCAAGCTTGCGCTTAGCAATAGTGATCTCAACGTATTCTGCTTCAGCTAGAGCATTAGCATAGTTTTCACGAGCTGTAATTGTTCCAAACCAAGGAAGCATTTGCCGTACCGAGAATTGAGCTACTTGTGCGCCTGTTCTGGTTTCTGGTTCGCTGATAAAATACCCGGCACTTATTTCGGTATTTGGTATCCAATTGGCCTCAGAAACCTTTTCTTCGGCAATATTGTAGCGTAGTTCAAAGGCTTGTATTTCTGGGTTGTTTTCTATTGACTCATCAATGTAAGCTTGTAGTTGTTGCGCTTTCGCGAAAGCAAACGACATCACCAAGGATAGTATTATTAGTATGTTTTTCATTTGTTTGCTCTTTTAAGTTGATATTCTTCACGCCAGCTATATAGAACAGGCAGCAAGAAATAAGACGTCACATCGATCAGCATGCCGCCCATAATTGGGATTGCCATAGGTATCATTATATCGCTTCCTTTTCCGGTAGAGGTCAGCACCGGCAGTAGCGCCAGAACGGTTGTAACCGTTGTCATCAAACAAGGGCGTATACGCTTGCCGGCAGCTCTACGCGTGGCCTTACGGATACCACTAATCTCTTTCGGTTTCTTTTTTGCAAATGTTTGGTTGAGATAGGTTGCCATCACCACGCCATCATCTGTTGCAATACCAAAGAGAGCAATAAACCCAACCCAGACCGCGACACTAAGATTCACCGTCTTGATGTTAAAAAGCTCTCGTAGATTCTCACCGAACAGATTGAAATTGAGAAACCAGTCCTGACCAAAGAGCCAAATCATCACAAAGCCACCTGCAAAAGCAACTGCAATAGCTGTAAATACCATTAGCGATGTAGTTACCGATTTGAACTGGAAGTATAAAATCAGAAAAATAATGATGAGGCAGAGCGGTACTACGATAGAAAGGGTCTTCTCGGCACGTAACTGGTTTTCATAGGTACCCGTGAATTTGTAGCTGATGCCTTGGGGCACGACCAACTCACCGCTATCTATTTTTTCCTGAATTAAGGCTTGGGCATTTTCTACCACATCCACCTCGGCAAAGCCGTCCAATTTATCGAATAGCACATAGCCTACTAGAAAGGTATCCTCACTTTTAATAGCTTGTGGTCCTTGCTCATAGCGTATTTCCACCAATTCGCTAAGCGGAACTGGATTGCCGTTATTAATTGGGACATAGATACCCTTCAGATCATCGGTATTAGCTCGCAATTCTCTCGGATAGCGCACTCTGATAGCATAACGCTCACGTCCTTCTACCGTTTGAGTTAATGGCATGCCGCCCACAGCTACTTGAATAATTTCCTGCACATCCATTATTGATGCGCCGTAACGTGCCAACTGGTCGCGCTTTATATCGATAAGTAAATAGGGTTTACCTACAATGCGGTCTGCAAATACCGCTAGTTCCTTTACACCTTCAGCTTGTTTCAGAATTTCTTCTAATTTGAAACCAAAAGATTCTATTTCTCTAAGATCTTGTCCTTTGACCTTTATACCCATAGGTGCGCGCATACCTGTTTGTAGCATTACGAGTCGGGTCTCGATAGGTTGAAGCTTAGGTGCAGAGGTAACGCCAGGCAGTTTTGTAACCCTTATAATTTCGTTCCAAATATCATCTGGGTTTTCAATCTCGGGTCGCCAATTCCGGTAGTACTCACCATCGTCATCTTCAATCAAGTCATTTCTGTCAATTGTGGATTGTAGTTGGTTCGCGGTATAATTGGCATCATTTTCTATTTCATTGTTTGGATTGATGTGTAACCTTTCATTTTTCAACATAAAAAGTCCATCATCGTTTACCCGATAGCGTTGCCTTTCACCTGAGGTGTCACGCATGTATTCAGATTTATACTGAATTACATTTTCATACATCGATAAGGGCGCAGGATCCAGGGCAGATTCGGTACGACCAGCTTTTCCTACCACAGTTTTAACTTCAGGAATACTGGCCACCGCCATATCAAGCTGTTGCAATACACGCTTATTTTCCTCGACGCCTGCGTGTGGTAAAGAAGTAGGCATCAACAGGAATGAGCCTTCATTGAGCGCAGGCATAAACTCTTTGCCCGTATTCCTCATGATAAAGAAACCCGCTACTAATAGTGCAGTAGGAATAGTAAGGAATACTAATCTATTTTGTAAAGCCCACCTCAGTATGCGATCGTAGTATTTTCTGAGCAAAGTAAAAACGCCCAGAAACCCAAAACAGAGTATAGCGACCACAACTAAATTGATCAATAAACTGCGATCAAAACCTAGCGGTCGCCAGTATTCTGCCAATAAAAAAATAACGGCAAATACTGCTATTACAGTATTTAGAAGGTTGTTTCGCTTTCGCGAAAGCGAAATACTTTTTGAAATAATAGCTAATGCACCATAAGCGATTAAAACCAATCCTAGCCAATACCCATATAATACAGCTGTGAGACCAGCGACAATGAGCGCACCATTGAGGAAATACTTGAGGCGCAGGCGTATTTCTCTTTTTTTGAAAATAGCTGCGGCAAATGGCGGTATCAGAAAAAGAGCGATGATAAGAGCGGCTACAAGAGCCATGGTTTTGGTAAATGCCAGCGGTCTAAACAATTTACCTTCTGCGCCTATCATCGTGAATACAGGCAAGAAACTGATGATGGTAGTGAGAACCGCTGTGAGGATAGCACCTGACACTTCAGCCGTTGCATTGTAGATAACCTCATTTGTTGTGAAGGGTTCACCGCTTTCGCGAAAGCGTAATTTTTCATCTTCCAAGTGCCGTATCATATTCTCGGCTAGAATGACACCCACATCCACCATAGTACCGATGGCAATTGCGATACCTGATAGCGCAACGATATTTGCGTCGACATTGAAAAGTTTCATCGTGATGAAGACCATCAATACGGCTACCGGTAATAGCCCTGTGATTAATATAGATGCCCTGAGATTGAAAACCATAACTAGGATTACCAGTATGGTGATCAAAATTTGAAGTGTGATGGCCTCATTTAAGGTGCCTATCGTTTCTTGAATGAGTTCTGTACGGTCATAGAAGGGAACTATGGTTACTTGAGACGTGCGACCGTCTGACAGTACTTTAGTTGGAAGTCCCGATGATATTTCGGCTATTTGGTTTTTTACGTTATTAATGACTTCCATAGGGTTTGCACCATAACGTGCGACTACGACACCGCCAACTACTTCAGCCCCTTCTTTATCTAGGATGCCTCTACGTGGTGCTGGACCCAGGTGTACCTTAGCAACATCCTTAATGCGGATTGATGTAAAGTTTTCTGAGTCCACTACTGCATTTTCTATGTCTGCAATGGATTCGACATAGCCTAAGCCGCGTACCAGGTATTCGGCTTGATTAATTTCTAGGGTCTGCGCGCCAATATCTTGATTGGATTGTTTAACAGCTTTGACTATATCGCCTAAATGAAGGCTGTATTGACGCATTAATTCTGGTTCAACATCCACCTGATATTCCTGGACATAACCACCTATGGATGCCACCTCAGAAACACCGCCAGCAGATGATAAACCATATTTTACATAGTAGTCTTGAATACTGCGCAATTCCTGCAAGTCCCAACCACCCGTGACATTTCCATCCTTATCCCGACCTTCTAAAGTGTACCAAAATATCTGACCTAATCCTGTTGCATCTGGGCCCAAAGCTGGATTGACGCCTTCGGGTAAGAGTCCGCTCGGAAGGGAATTTAGTTTTTCCAAGATGCGGCTGCGTGACCAGTAGAACTCTATGTCCTCTTCAAAAATGATGTAGATGCTTGAAAATCCAAACATCGAAGAACTACGAATGGTTTTTACACCTGGGATTCCCAATAGGGAAGTGGTTAAGGGATATGTGATTTGGTCCTCGATATCTTGCGGTGAACGTCCCTGCCACCGAGTAAATACGATCTGCTGATTTTCACCTATATCTGGAATAGCATCAACTGCTACAGGATCACTCGGAAGTAGGCCCGTGTCCCAACTGAAAGGTGCATTCACCGTACCCCAGCCTACGAACAGCACTAGAAGTATTACAGCAACGAGTTTATTCTCAATAAGAAATTTTATGCTTTTGTTTAGCATAGTTTTGATAATTAGATAATTGAACGAAAACGTAGTTTGAATTCAAACACACGCATTTTAGCCCAGCATTCCAAGAATTCGGAATTAGGCTTGTATCAAAAATCTAATACATCAAATTAAAAAGGTCTGGTGTAGTACCTGTACGTTCCGTTCAATGAACGGTGGCGGATAGTCCTCAAAAGCATGAACCTCTGATTCTGCACTCTCGAAAAGGTTTAAATAAGAATAGGTGAATACAGCGACAAAAATTTGTTGCTCGAATGACACCTTGTCTAAGGATATTTTAAGGTCTTCATTGCTTTCTTTCACAATCTGTTTGTCAGAGCAACAAGACTTTTCTTTCATCATGGGATTGTCACAAGTCTTTACAGCCTGAACTTTTTCCATTCCGCAAGTTTTTGCGGAAGCATTGAATGAAAAATCGACCAGAGTTTCTCCACAATAGTGCATATCTATTGTAAATGACATTGTAGTGAATAGTACTACAAATGCCATCAACACGGATAAAGTTTTATGCACTAAAGTTTTCATTACCTACAAAAGTAATAAAATTTATAATCCTTTGGTGTTTTATGATTAAATCGACCTTACTGCGGTATTATAAGTAAATAGCGTTCTATGTTATATAATTTCTTTTTTCTCGCTGTTTTCTTTTGACTTGAGCTTCAACTTAAGATTATCCATATCTGAACTTACTTTGTGTTCTAGTACTCGAGCATAAATCTGGGTGGTTGCGATTTTTGAGTGCCCTAGTAACTTGGAAACTGTAGAAATAGGAACCCCATTTGAGAGCGTAACAGTTGTTGCGAAAGTGTGTCTTGCAACATGAAAGGTGAGATTTTTGCTGATTTCGCAAACGTCAGCGATCTCTTTCAAATAGGCGTTTAGTTTTTGGTTTGACATTTTGGGAAATACTCTCCCCTCTTGTTTTTTATGATGCCCCTTGTATTTCTCAATAAGAAGTTCAGGTATTTCTAGTAAAGGAATTTTTACCGAGTTATGCGTTTTTTGTCGACTGGTATAAATCCACCGGTTACCATCAATACCAAGTGCAATGTTATCATCATTCAAATTCATTACATCGATATATGAAAGACCGGTGTAGCAGCTAAATACAAATAAGTCTTTGACAAGTTCAAGACGTTCTGTCTTAAAGCTTTTATCCATAACCACATCTAACTCAGAAGCTGTCAAGAATTCACGTTCTTTCTTAATGTAATTTGCTTTAAACCTTATAAAGGGATCCTTTATAATCCATTCCATTTTATAGGCCATTGTAACCATCTTACGCAGCCTCTGGATGTGTTTCATTATTGTATTGTTTTCCATCCTCTTTTGATGATCTGTAGGGGTGTGCTTTCGCAGAAAGTCCTCAAAATCTACCAGAAAACGATATGAGAGCTTTGATAAGTAAATGTCTTCTGATTTCAGAACTTTCTTCAAAAAGACTTTTATATACCGCTGCGTAGTGAAATAATTCTTCAAGGTACCATATGATAGCACCTTCTCCATTTTGTTGTTATGGTAATCAATTAAGTGTAGCAGCGTGTGTTCTTGCCGATCCTCGCCAAAATATCTGGCCTTTATTGATTGTGGTGAAATATGCTCATCTTCTTTGACTAGCTGATCATATGCGTCCTGAATATCAACTTGAACCTGGTCTAGGTACTTGTTGAGTTTCTTTACTTCTATTGATGATCCGTTAGCTCTAGAACGAGATTTATTCCATTTTGAGAGCTCTATTTTGCGTTGTACGCTGAAGTTCGTGCGTTTACCATTTACGGTAATCCTAGCAAGAATAGGCGCCTGACCGTTTTTAGTTCTAGAGGTGTTGATCCAGAACAGTAGACTAAATGTAGACCGAGTTTTCATAGTTGTCGTCGTTTAAATTGAACATTTTACTAGACGAATGTCAAATCAACTATTTCAAATTCAGCTATTTGCGGCTAAATCGGTCGACATTTTATTAAGGTTCTAATTGTCGACCGATTTGTTAACCGATTCATATCAAATCGAATGATTTGATATGATGAGGTAAAAACGACAAAACCTTGTAAATCATAGGATTTACAAGGTTTTGATACGAACTGTTACCAGTTCAAGTCGGGGTGGCAGGATTCGAACCTGCGACCTCCTGCTCCCAAAGCAGGCGCGATGACCGGGCTACGCTACACCCCGAGTTGCAGCTATGACAGCTTCAACTGTAAAAATCTTATCTGCGGAGAGACCGGGACTCGAACCCGGGCAGCGTTTGCACGCTGACAGATTAGCAATCTGCTCCGTTACCACTCCGGCACCTCTCCTAATATTTTTTAAAGAACTTGCCCCTATTTCTAAAAGCGGTTGCAAAGATACATCTATAATCGGTTTGCGCAAATTATATGGACGACAGATTTGATATTTTTTTGAGCGATTTTTAGCATCTCAGTACTAACTAGTCTACTTACTTAGCAATCAGCTCAATAGTTGATCTCGCTGATTAAAACGGCATATCATCATCTGGAATGCCGAATGCATCGCCTGGAGATGCTGTCTTTCCTGCTACAAATGGATCTGGCTTGTTGGTATCGTCATTTGCAGCATTCATTTTTGAACCAAACTCATCTGGCTGAAAATAGTCGTCGAGATTATCAAACTTACCGAACTGACCCAAGAACTTCAACCTGATGGCGTCTGTAGCTCCATTACGGTGTTTTGCAACGATAAATTCGGCTTGATCCTTAGTGGGTGAGCGATCATCATCATCCCACTCCTCCATGTTATAATATTCTGGCCTATAGATGAAGGATACAATATCTGCATCTTGCTCTATAGCTCCAGATTCCCTCAAGTCAGAAAGTAAAGGGCGTTTTGAACCACCGCGAGATTCTACCGCACGTGATAACTGCGATAAAGCAATGACTGGTACATCAAGTTCTTTAGCGAGTGCCTTTAAATTACGGGAAATGGTGGAGATCTCTTGTTCACGATTCCCATTTTTATTTCCTGTATTTGCGGTCATCAACTGTAAATAATCAATCATGATCAATTTGATACCATATTGTGAAGCAAGTCTTCGACATTTTGCACGTAAATCAAAAATGGAAAGCGACGGCGTATCATCAATAAAAATAGGAGCTTGCTCCAAGTCTTTCACCTTCACGTTGAGTTGTTCCCATTCAAAAGGCTCTAGTTTACCAGTTCTAAGCTTTTCTGAACTTAAACCTGTTTCTGAGGAGATCAAACGAGTAATCAACTGTACCGAGCTCATCTCTAAAGAGAAGAATGCTACCGGAGTGTTGCTACCCACGGCAATATTTCTAGCCATACTCAAAGTAAAGGCTGTTTTACCCATACCAGGACGTGCTGCAATAATGATCAAATCACTAGGTTGCCATCCACTCGTCAAACGATCTAGATCTGTAAAACCAGTTGGTATACCACTTAGTCCATCCCGATTAGCTATCTCCTCTATGCGCTCTTTTGCCTGACGCACAAGATCCATAGCGGTCTCCGTACTCTTTCTAATATTTCCCTGAGTAACCTCGTAAAGTTTGGATTCAGCCTTATCTAAAAGATCAAAAACATCCGTTGCTTCATCGTAGGAGTCATTAATGATCTCAGTCGAGATTTTGATCAAACTTCGCTGGATGAACTTCTGTAGAATGATACGCGCATGAAACTCGATGTGTGCTGTAGAACTTACAAGTTGAGAAAGCTGGACAAGATAATGGTCCCCTCCTACAGCATCGAGCTTTTTATCCTTGCGCAACTGTGCACTTACCGTAAGTAAATCGACTGGACTACCCGACTTAAATAATGTATCTATGGATTCAAAAATGGACTGATGCGCTTTGTGGTAAAATGCGTCTGGAGAGAGCAGGTCGATCACCTCATCAACCCCTTTACCATCGATCATCAATGCGCCCAGCACTACCTTCTCAAGATCCAGCGCCTGAGGCGGCACTTTACCTTTTTCTAAGGTAACTACTGAGGAGTTTTTTGAGTAAGATTGAGTAAGTTCCTTTACATTTTCCATAGTGTGCAAATGTAGTGGTTATGAAAGATGACGCTTTCGCGAAAGCGGAACAATTCAATTGATTTACCTATAAAATCGGTTCACAAAATGTTGAAAAGTTTCCCTGATTTTTTTACTACATGTTAGATCACTTGAACTCATGGGAAAACTGGTTTTTAGAAAACTTTAAGAAGGTTGATAAGTTTTTGCGACACAAAAAAACCGCCTATTGATAATAAGCGGTTGTTCCAATTTTGATCCTTTTATATTACGCTTTATAAACACCCATTTTAGAGTATTTATCCATGCGCTGTTCTACGAGTTCTTGCGCTGACAAATCTTTTAAGGATTCAAAATGCTTGGTGATCGATTCTGCAACTGATTTGTAGACGGCCTCACGATCTTTGTGTGCTCCACCTTCTGGTTCTTTGATGATCTCATCAACCAGTTTAAGCTTCTTCATATCTGTAGAGGTCAACTTAAGCGCGGCTGCAGCTTCCTCCTTATGTTCCCAGCTTCTCCAAAGAATGGAGGAACAAGATTCAGGCGAGATGACAGAATACCATGTGTTCTCTAGCATCACCACCTTATCACCTACACCTATTCCTAGCGCACCACCACTCGCTCCTTCACCTATGATCATCACTATAATGGGGACCTTAAGACGGGTCATTTCCAAAATATTGCGGGCAATTGCCTCTCCCTGTCCTCGCTCTTCTGCCTCAAGACCTGGATAGGCGCCTGGAGTATCGATGAGTGCTACAACTGGTATTCCAAATTTCTCAGCGCTCTTCATCAAGCGTAGTGCCTTGCGATAACCTTCTGGATTTGCCATCCCAAAGTTGCGGTACTGGCGTGTTTTTGTGTTGAAACCCTTTTGCTGGCCAATGAACATGTAACTCTGATCACCTATCTTACCCAGACCACCTATCATAGCTTTATCATCCTTCACATTGCGGTCTCCATGTAATTCTAACCAGGTATCACCGCATATCGCTTTGATATAATCCAGAGTGTAAGGACGGCTAGGGTGACGAGACATTTGAACACGCTGCCAAGGCGTGAGATTAGAATAGATCTCCTTGCGCTTTGCCTTGAGTTTCTTTTCAATCTGTTTAATGGTAGAATTTACATTCACCTCACTTTCAACACCTAACTCAATCGTTTGCAGGTATTTTTCTTCTAATTCCTTTATAGGGAGTTCAAAATCTAGGTATTCCATTTAGGTCAACTTCTCATTAGGGGAAAACAAATATAACAAAGCTTACAAGGTTCTATGGTATTTTAATTGCGAAGCAATGCATCTGATCCAAGTGTTCTATATAGCTCATTGTATATTTTGAATATTTCGCTATCACTTCGACTCTGCTCAGCGACCGCGCGAAAGCGAGACATCAATCCTAGAAATCAAACTTATAAACAGCTCCTCCCATCACTTGCAAATTTTGAACTGGATAGCCCTGATACAATTGATAGTTTCCTCCGGTAAGGTTATTCCCTCTCAAAAATGCCGAAAGCTTAGGGTTGATCTTGTAGTTTACATCAAGATTGAGATCTACAAAGGGGTCTAGTGTTTCCTTACCATCACCTATTCTAAAGGCTTGACGCTCGCCCACAAAGTAGAGTGTTGAACCTATATTCCATTTCTCGTTAATGGTGTAGTTTGCGATTAGGTCTCCAGTAAATTCTGGTAGGTTTGAGGCCACATTCTGGAACAAATCGCCATTCTCGACATCGTAATTCAGATAGGTTCCCTGTAGCGTGATGTCAAAACCGCTTCCACTATCGTAGGTCAATGCTCCGCCTACACTCAACGTATTGAGATCAGCATAGTTTGTGTAGAAAACATTTCCTGATTCCCACGGTTGTGGATCTTGGGAAAAGGAATTGAAGCCCGTATCCGTCACATAGAAATGACGGTTTTTTTCAATTTTATAACCTCCATACAATCGATAGCCAAATTGATTAGTCAACATTCCCTTGAGACCCAGCTGTGCATCAAGCTGTCGATCTGTAGGCGCGACGACCACAGCCGGTGCCAGGAATAAGTTTTCATCTGTAAAGGATGCTAAACTGTTTAGATCCAGCCCACCACCTATTATCGTATAAGCATTGATATAATTTTCAACCAGAATATAGCTCGCATTGATATCTGGGTAGACCTTGAACTCTCCTTCAGAATTCTCGATATCTTGAATGTAGTTCAATCGAGCACCGAGCTCTGCTTTGTACATATCACCATACAAATTGATGCTTGGATTAAGGCCCGTATTGAGGTAGCTGTAATCTTCTGGAGCAAGAATGATGCCTTGCGTGCCAAAAGATCCAGAAAGGTATTCCAGTTCACCATTGAACTTCACCTCAGTCTCCATGATCTCAAACATCAATTGTGGTCTTGCTTCCACTAGAAATTCTGATGCATCCTCACCGGAACTGATGCCACTTGCCTGAACTTCAATCTTCTCAAAAACCTGGTCGAAAAATTCAGCACGACCACCTAAACCATAATTAATATAGCTCAAACCTACATCACTATCCTCAGTAAGCGGATTAGGTGTTCCATCAAAATCTCCATACCAGTTTGCCGTGCGGTAGCGGCCACCACCGGTCACACCCCAGTTCATATTTCGAGATCTGGAGCCATAGCTCAAATCAAGTGACGTGTCAGAAAACCCGTTGTCTGCCTCAACTTCATCGATGCCACCTTGGGAAGAGTCATGATTGAAGAACACACCAAAATCCTGATCCCTATCGATCTCAAAATTACCTGCAAATTCACCAAGAACGTTGACGTAATTACCGAGACCCAGTCGAGCGTAGTTGTCATAATATTTGGTCCGTCGGCGCGGTCTGAGATTTGTCAATCGCCCTTTTGTAGGGGTAAAAGTACTCGCCACGGGAACTGAAAAGATTCTATAAGTAACTGGTTTTTTCTTGACCTTTGTCGTATCGTTGATCTGTGGTACGCTATTTACTTTAAATGCATCGCTGATCGTAGGATCGTAGGCTTTTACCACGGTAATAGTCCCACCGTTCAAGCGATCTTCTTCTTCCTGCTCTTCTGTCTTTTGAGCGTGTCCTAGGGAAACAAAGCCTGATACAAGGACCGCTAACCAAAATTTATTATCGATTTTCATAAAATGCTTTGTTTAGTTTTTTGGAGAAATAGAACTATTGGTTTTTGCTTCTTCAGCTCGTATTTCAGTCAATGTTTGACGAGCTTCAGCTACTACTTCTGGGTATTTTGTAAAGTTTTTGATAACAGCTTCCAAGATCGTTGTTGCGTTGAGGGTCTCTCCTTTTGCCTGATAACTTTTTGCCATCACCACAAGAGCCTTTGAACTCCAGAGCTTATAACTACCGTAGTTCTTAGTTAATGAGTTCCCAGCTTCGATGGCAGCATCATGATTGCCGTCTTTGTTTTTGAAATAGGCATCGTAGTAGGCAGCTTCTGCCGCAAGGCTACCGGTGGCATCAGCTCTAAGGTTTTCATAAGCCGAACGTGCCGCAGACTCCTTGCCTTGCTTCCAATTAGATCGTGCGATAATGACTTGGGCATCTGCCTTGACCTGCGCATCAGCTCCCGTAGATTCTAGAACCTTTTGAGCATAAGCAGCAGACTTATTGTAATCCTCCTGCTCGTAGTACCCCTTCATTAAATTGGATTGTGCATAAATGACGTTCTGAGGAAAATCTGCATATTGCTCCAGTTTTAATAGAACGGGAATTGCCTTCTGGTAATCTTTTGCATTCAAGTGGATTTCACTCAAGCGAGCTAATGCCGGTTCTGTAAATTCATTGCGCTCTTTACTGGCTACGTACTGAAAGTGAGAAATGCTTTCTTGCTTACGATCTTCAGAAAATAAGGCTTGAGCCAGATAAAAGTGGGCTTTAAGTGCATATTTACCGTTTGGGAATTGATCAAGGTAGGACTGCATACCATTTATTGTGGCTTTCATATCTCCTCTTAAGTATGGACGCTCTGCACTCTCGTAGGCTGTGTCGTCCAGTTCATTATCGGTTACCTCAACTCCATCAAGTGATCTGACCCAAACTGCATAATCGTTTGTATTACCTTGATCGATGTACACCTGTCTCGCGCTACTTATTGCTTGAGTTGCCTGCGGTGTACCTGGATAACGCGCTACTACAGCTTTAAAAACTTTTAATGATTCTGCGAGTTGATTGTCATTGTACAACTGCAATCCTTTACGCATCATCGCTTTTGAGGTGTAAGAGCTGTTTGGGAATTCTTGAATAAGCTGATCGTACGCAGCAATCCCTTCATTTACCCGACCTTCATTGATGAGCGTATTACCAAGTTCATACATCACGTCATCGCGATATTTTGAACGGTCATAATTCTGAATGAAATCTCTTAAGTCCTTGATTTTAGAATCGACCTTGTCTACAAATCCGTATGAAATGGCTTTTTGAAAAGCGGCATAATCGGCATTATAACCTCCCGCTTTTATCGACTTGTTGTAAGCCTCCATCGCCGGATAGTATTTCTTAGTCACATAATTAGCGTCCCCTATTCTTAGCAGTGCATCGTTCAGTCTTGTTCTATTTGACTCTGCGGCATCGCTCTCAACAAAAGTCGTGAACGCGTTTATTGAATTATCGTACTCCTTTAACTTAAAATACGTGTAGCCCAAATCATAGAAATACATATCATCTTCTTCAATGGCCACGTTGCTGGCACCTGCATTTTTGAAACTAGCCAATGCGGCAGAAAAATCATTTATCTGATAATAGCTTTCTGCCTTCCAGAATTGCGCTTTCTTCTTCAACTCACCATCTGTACCGTAGTTCAGCGTTTTATCGAGATTTGCAATCGCTTTTTTATAGTCACCGTTAGTATAATCCGTTAAACCTTGATAAAGCGCAACCTTTGCATACACATTTTCATTTCCCTTGATGCGACCGTCTTCTAGCAAAGCCATGGCTTCTTCATAATTCTTTGACGAGAAATAAGAATCGATCAAGAAAGTTCTCATTTCTTCCTTGTTCTCATTCTCAGGATATTTTTCCAGATAGTTCAAGATTACCTGAGGCGTACTTTCATAGGGGTTTCCAGTCTCATAGCTGAGCTTAGCGTAGTTGTAGTAAGCGTCTTCTTGAATCTCAGCATCAAAATCAAGTTCACTAGCCAGTTTGAATGCGTTGAGCGCATCTTCATTACGGTCTAATTTGATGTAACTCTGTCCTAAATGATAATAGGCATTTTGAGCCGTCGCGTTTTCTCCATCTATGATTTTGTTGAATGTCTCGATCGCTTTGTCAAAATTATTAATCTTATAGTAAGCATATCCCAGCTGGTAATAATCGTTGTTATTCCACTTGCCGCGAGTTCCTTCATATTGTTCTAGGTATGGTAAGGACTCAGCATATTTCTCTTGATTGAAAAGCGACTGCCCGATGATGCGGTTAAGCTGTGATTTCTCATTGCGACTGGATTTAGGCAACTGTTCTTGAGCTAGACTGATTGCTTTATCAAAATTTCCCAATTTATAATTCAGATCTGCCTGATAGTAAGAGAGCTTTTCATCTTTTTCTGGCGACTCTTCCACTTGATCAAATAGGTCGCTCGCTTCCTGTAACTCGTCTCCTTCATAGGCGATGTATCCTAGATAATATTTGGCTTTGGCACCATACTCTTCAGTATCACTCACCCGATTCAGAAAAGGCTTTGCTTCATCATACTTTTTTGCCTGAACCAGAGTGTAACCTGTATTGAAGTTATAGCGGTTCATTTGCTTTCGCGAAAGCGTGCTCTTATCAACCCTCGTATACCATTTTGAAGCCTGTCGATACTTACCGTTATCAAAGTAGTAGTCTGCCACATCAATTATGGCTGAGTTGCGTTTTGTGGATGCGGGATATTGCTCAACAAATTTCTCAATTAGAGCATCTGCATTGCGTTGATTGAGTCTCACGGCGCAATTTGCGATGTAATAGGAGGCGTTACCTTTTATAATCTCATCATCAGTTTCTGTGCGCACTTCTTCAAAGAGACGTTGAGCGGCGGTATATTGATCTTCTTGATAAAGGTCGAGAGCCTGATTGTAAGCGGCCAGCTGGTCTGTGTAGACCTTAGACTGTTGACCATTTACAAGCGTGGTCCCACTGAGGGACAAGGCTATGGCGATGAATAGTTTTCTCATGGAAGTTAATGTCTTAGCTTGGGTAAAATTAGAATCTTACATAGGGATAACGCCGTTATGGCTGTTTAATTATTCATAATCTTTTTCACAGTTATGGCTAACTTATTTTACCTATATTGAAGGTAGCTTCGACTCCGTGATCATTTAGGGAAGTCGAAATGCTCAGTCACCTTAATCTCATTTCGGCTCCGTGATCATTTAGGGAAGTCGAAATGCTAAGCCACCTTTAAAGAAATGAGTTTAATAGAGCTTTTTTCCTTTAAGCAATATCTAACTTTGAAAGTTCAAAATCGATTATGCCCCACACGCCATTTTTCTCTGTCGCCATTGCTGTCTACAATAAAGAAAGATATATTTTGGAAACGGTAGAAAGTGTGCTCGCGCAAGATTTTGATGATTTTGAGATTGTAGTTGTAGATGATGGAAGCACAGATCGCAGCATTGATATAATCAAAAACCTGAGAAATGATCGCGTTAAAATTTACACTCAAGAAAATAAAGGAGCGTCCGCAGCTCGCAACCACGCCATAGCAAAATGTTCTGGAAGGTACATCGCTCTCATCGATGCAGATGATCTATGGATGCCTCATCACCTGTCAGATATCAAAGAATTGATACAAGTTTTTCCAAAGGCCCAGCTTTTTGCCACACATTATGAGGTGATGTACACGCCATATTATAAAGTTGAAGCTAATTATTCAGTAGAAATAAACAAGAGAACTACTGTAATCGAAGATTATTTTGCGGGAAGTATGATCAGTTCACTCATACACACTTCGTCAGTTGCCTTTACTAGAAAAAGCTTTGAAAGTGTGGAAGGATTTGATGAGAACATGAAAAGTGGTCACGATACTGATTTATGGATAAAATTGTCTCTCAAACACGATTTAGCCTTTCACTCTAATTTATCAATGACCTATCGAAATTTTGCTGAAAATAATTTGTCTAGCAACAAATTAATTGCTGAAAAGTCGCGAATGCTTTTAAAATATCGTGAACAAGAGAAAGAAAACCAGTCATTAGAGAAGTTTATGAATCTGAATAGGTTTGCGATAGCGATTCATGCAAAATTGAGCCGGAACTACGAAATCTTCCAACAAATCTTACCCGATATTAATCAAGAATATCTCAACTTCAAGCAACGATTATTGCTTAAAATGCCATCTAATATGCTAATTTTGATGAAGAAGTGGCAGTTGTGGTTAAATAGTAAACGAATCTATTTGACCGCATGGGAATAAAAAGCTTCATAAAAATTCACTAATACTATGCCTGAGACCGTACTTGACCTAAATAGTGTTGATATTTTTCAGCGGGACAATCTCATTCTCAAAAATGTAGATTTACAAATTGAGAAGGGAGAGTTTGTCTACCTTATCGGTAAAACCGGAAGCGGCAAGAGTAGCCTTATGAAAACACTATATGGAGATATTCCACTCAAAAAAGGTAAAGGTTCCATAGTAGATTTTGATCTGGCTCGCTTGCGCGAAAGAGAGATCCCTCACCTGCGTCGTAAACTGGGAATCGTCTTTCAAGATTTTAAACTTCTGCCCGACCGCACCGTTCAGGACAATCTCAAATTTGTTCTGAAAGCAACGGGATGGAAAGACAAAAAGCAGATGCAGGCTCGCATGGATGAGGTGCTGGACAAAGTAGGTATGAAAACCAAAGGCTTTAAATACCCTCACGAACTCTCGGGTGGAGAGCAGCAACGTGTTGCCATAGCACGTGCGCTACTTAATGAACCAGAGCTCATCATTGCAGACGAGCCCACAGGTAATCTCGATCCACAAACCAGCGTGGAGGTCATGGAAGTTTTGCAAACCATCAATAAAAATGGTAATACTATTTTAATGGCTACCCACGATTATGCACTCATTCTCAAGTATCCATCTAAAACGCTGAAATGTGACGATGGTGAAATTTTTGAGGTGGTTCAGAGGGCGGTTTAACATTTTTTATGACTGGATCAGATCAACCTTTTTTTAGCATCGTCCTTCCTACTTATAATGCTGAAAAATATATAACTCGATCCATACAGAGCATATTAAAACAAGAATTCAAAAATTTTGAGTGTCTTATAATTGACGGAGAGTCTAGTGACGACACATTATTAATCACACAGGATTTGATATCAAACGATTCCAGATTCGAACTCGTTTCAGAGGCAGATTTTGGCGTTTACGATGCAATGAATAAAGGGGTTTTGAAATCGAAAGGTAAATATCTATACTTCTTGGGAGCCGATGATTACTTATTTGACGGAAAAGTACTTCTCGAGGTACAAAGCAATCTTGCCAATACAAATATTGATGTGCTATATGGAAACGTAAATCGCAAAGATCTTTGGAATCATTACGACGGTGAGTTCAACGAATATAAAATCGCAAGCCAAAACCTATGTCATCAGTCAATTTTTTACAAAAAGAATGTTTTTGACAAGGTGGGCTCTTATAATTTAAAATATAAAATACAAGCTGACTGGGAACATAATTGGCGTTGGTTTTTTCATCCTGAAATAAAGCACAAACATCTGGATAAAATTATAGCTTATTATGAGCAGGGAGGATTAAGTAGTGGTAAAAAAGATCTTGAATTTAGACGTGATTTTGTAAAAAAGTTTATCAGAAATTCTCGTTTGGAATTAAATCTTATTCAAGCTCTTTTCATTTTAGCTAAAACTTTTGTCACAAAGGTAATTTTTATCAAGTGGTAAGTTATTAGGCAGTCATAGTATTGAACTCTTTTTTATTTCTAATATAATCCTCCTCCTCAAATTCGTGAGAAGCAAGAACCAAGCATACGGCACCACTTGAGAAGTCAGTAAGCTCCCTCCAGATCATGCGAGGAATCAAGAGGCCTTTCCCAGGTTTATTTAAGGTGACCTTTTTAATCTGTTTTCCATCATCTAGAGCAACGGTAAAGCTACCAGAAACGGCAATTAATAATTCCAGACATTCTTTATGAGCGTGACCACCGCGATAGGAATCGCTAGGAACATCATATAAATAATACACACGATTGATCTTAAACGGGATGGTATCTTTCTCAATCACGCCCAGATTACCTCTGGGATCTGCAATTTTGGGAACATCTATAAGTTGAATCTGCATAAAATCAAATATAAGATCAATTCTTTTGCTGAATACGGTGTCCTTCAAAACCCGACCAGTAATCATTAGCTCCACGTTCAAAAGTTTTATGCTTATGAAACAGCATCCTTAAGTTTTTTACCAAACCTTTGCGCCACAGGAAAAATGTGTATTTAAAATTTAAATAGCTAGCCCTCAACACACCGCGCCTTGCAGCTAGAGCACCTTTAGTATAAATAAATGGATCAGACGTCGGATCAGATCCACTACTTTTGGACTCATGTTTAACTATATATTCCGGTATATAAAGTGCCTCCAATCCTGAATTTAACAAATCATCGAAAAATACGAACTCCTCTCCCATAGGAAACTGAGCTCCAAGACCGAAACGCTCATCAAAATAAAGATTTTTCTGAATTACTAATTCCCGATTTAAAACAATTTCAATAGACGCAGGACCGTGTTGTAAATCTTTAATTTGATATGTAAAAGATTTACTTTTATAAAATCGCTTAGGTTCATTATAAAATGTCTTGATCCGAAATGTCCATGCGGCAAAAAACGGACGTTTGTTTACTATATTAATGATGGTGCTGAATGCTGACTCTAACACCTCACAATCATCATCCAGCAACCATACAATAGGTTTTATTGAATTCTGAATCGCAAGATTCCTACTACGGCTCAGCCCGTAATTCACATCATTGATTACTCTTATGTTTTCTAGCTTACTTTCTACTTTCTTTGTTCTTGACTGATTGACAATTAAGAGATGCTCCTCAATTTCATTTAAAGATTTTTGAAAAATAGGCTCTAAAAACGACAGATCATCACGTTCCATTGTCGCAACGAGTATTTCCAGATCATCTTTAGTATAAGTGGGCAAGGCAGTATCTTTACTTCAAAGATACCCATCTATGCGCATTTTACTGGTAGGAGAATATAGCGGTTTCCACAATGCGCTCAAAAACGGTCTTGAATCGCTGGGTCACGAGGTCAAGATCTTGGGCGATGGTGATGGCTTTAAAAATTATCCGGTTGATATCAAACTTTATGATCAAGATTTTGTGAGGAGCTGGTTCAAGCAAAAGATTCGCAACCTTATCTATCGTGTGACTGGCAAAGATTTAAGGGATGTAGTTGTTTTATCTCGCTTTCGCGAAAGCGAGAACCTCTCAAAAGATTATGATATCATCCAGTTCATCAATTCTAACGCGCTCAAAACTAGCGCGCCCACCGAGCGGAAAATGATTGATTATCTTATAAGTAATAATGAAAATTGCACGCTGGTTGCCTGCGGCGATGATACAGAATATGCCGATTATCTCGTACAGCGACACACTGGCTACAGTATTCTTGAGCCATTTAAAAAGAATCAAGTTCCAAAATCTGCGGTGGCATACACCTTGAAATACCTTGAAGAAGATTATGCTGAGAACTACAAAAGAATAAAAAAAGAGTGCCTTGCGATCATTCCCAGCAACACAGATTATTACATGCCATACGTGAATGATGCCAAGGCGACTCGCATCATCCCAGCTCCCGTACAGGTGGAAAAATTGCAACTCCAGCAAAATGAAAACCTAGATCAGATTCAAATCTTTATGGGGATCAATAGGCATAACTACTGGAAAAAAGGGATCAATTATTTTGAGGAAGCGCTGGAGGTTATTGAGGCTAAATACGGTTCAAAAGTGAATGTTACCATTGCTGAGAACTTACCGTATCAGGAGTACATCAATTCATACCAGAACTGTCATATTTTATTAGATCAAGTTCTTTGTTATGACCAGGGTTACAATGCCCTGGAAGCTATGGCACAGGGTAAGGTCGTTTTTGCTGGCGCAAGCGATGTCTATAAAGAAGCCCACGGGATTCAAGAAATTCCAGTCATCGATGCTCAACCCGATGTGGATTACCTGGTAGAAGAACTTTCAAAACTCATCAATCAACCTGAAGCTATTTTGAACATTGGGAAAAAAGCACGCGCACATGTTCTGGATTATCACGACAGCATCAAAGTTGCCAGGCAATACGAAACCATTTATCTGAAAAAAAACTAACTTTCTGATATGAATAGATTTGAGATTTCAGAACTAATTGCAAATCGGTTGAGCGAAGAGAAAACAAGTCTGAAGGCTAAATTTGAATCGTCTACTGACCAAATTGGTCATTTTTACATCGATGATCTTTTGCCCGAGGAATTAGCGAAGGAACTGCACTCAAAATTCCCTTCACAAGAGAAGATGGTTCTCAAGAAAAGTTTGAGAGAACACAAAAATGTCGCGGCACAGATGGATTTGTACGATCCCTTGTTAGAAGAAGCGATCTATGCATTTCAGCAGCCCAATGTTGTTGAAATTATTCATGAAATAACAGGTATTTCTGAATTAGAACCAGATGACAATCTTTACGCAGGAGGTCTTTCCTCCATGTCTCAAGGGCAGTTTTTGAATCCGCATCTCGATAACAGCCACGATAAGGATCGCAATAGGTGGCGCGTTTTAAATTTATTATACTATATCACTCCTCAATGGACTGAGCAAGATGGTGGGCACCTTGAAATATGGCCTAATGGACTTGAAGAAGAACAAACCACCATTCACAGCAGCTTTAATCGACTAGCTGTTATGGCGACACATCAGGACTCATGGCACTCGGTAAGTCCAGTCCAAAAAAATGACCGTAGGCAGTGTATTTCAAATTACTATTTTTCAAAACACCCATTACGGGAAGATGATCGCTTTCATGTAACTACCTTCAGGGGAAGGCCTGAGAATAAATGGACTGACAAAATATTGCAGGCAGATTCTCTATTGAGATCCAGTTTACGCAAGGTCTTTAGAAAAGGAGTGGTCAAGAATCCTCATGTATATAATCGTAAAAAGGGATCAAAAAACGAGGACTAGACCTCATCGAGCATGTTTTTGATGTCTGGAGAACTTCAAATTACTTATTCTTCCATTGTATATCGATCCCTGTAAAATCTTTTGCCGCTTCATCTTTTGCCTGGCTGGGAATCATAAATTCCTTTTCCAAAACGATGTCGAGATCTTCATTGAAGAAGAACAACATGGTTTCCTCTCCCGCATAGTCACAAATCGCCAATGCATGAATTTCCAGAGTGGTTAGAAATTCATCCTTCACCTCCTGCGGAGTGGCAAACTCATAATAATGCAGCACTTTTGCTCCATTGAAATAATCAAAATCTTCGAGGTATATCTGGTCTGCCATTATAGTTCAGGTTAGTTGATTTGTGATCGTAAGTCTTCAAGATAATCCGTGGTTTTGAGTAATCTTGAGCCATACCAAGAAAACATTTCACCATCCACCACTAGGATCTTAGGTTCCACATTAGGTTTCACGGGATGCATGGGCGGTGCAAGTCTAAATGCTTCTTCAAACCGTTGTCTGTGCTTTTCTTTGAATGGATAGGGTTCAGAGGACAGGAAGATGAGATCGGGTTGTAGCTTTATAATTTCCTCCATGGTCAGTTCAGGATACCGACCTTTTTCGGCTGCTACATTAACTAATCCAGATCGAGAGATGATATCATTTATGAAAGTACTTTCCCCCACGACCATAAAAGGATCTTGCCAGATCAAGTACAAAACCCTCTTCTGTTCCAATTTTAAAAAATTATTGAAAGACATTTTTAGCTTTCGCGAAAGCGATTTTGCCTTAAAACTCGTGCCAGTCAATACTCCTAAGTCGTTAATCATCTCAGTCGCCTGATCTAAATTGCTCACATCAGAAACGTAAACGGGTGCAATCTGATCACACACCTCAACAATCTCTGGCGTGTTCTCTTCTTTATTGCAAATGATGAGATCAGGCTGAAGTTCATAGAGCCGATCCTTCACTATTTTTTTTGTGCCTCCCACAACAGTTATCTCGTCAGTAAGACCAGCGGGATGGATGCAAAATCTCGTAACTCCCACCAGCCGATCTTTAAGACCTAGGTCCACGAGTAATTCCGTTTGAGACGGTACTAGAGATATAATACGTTGAGGCAATGCAGCCAGTTCCACGATGCGGCCCAGCTGATCAGTTATTTTACAGAACATTAATCGAGTGCGTTTTTTGTGACCCACAAGCGATAGCCAAAAATTGCCATTTGCAATTTACTGGCTTTTGTAAGATCAAGCTCTTTTTTTGAATAGCTCGGTAAAACGGCCTTGTTGATCTTTGCTAGTGTTTTGAAAAGTTTTTTCTTCACCTCTCAAAGGTAAGAATTGCCTTTTGAAGATTAGTTAATTCTTATTCAAATCATTATGCGCATTGCACTTAGCTCAGACTAAATCGATCGGGAAGTCATTACTGGCTTACGGCCATCCTTGTAATATTTGAAAGTCAGCGATTCTATTTTATTCTCTGCCTGAATGGTGTAAGTACTGCCTTCAAAATTGATTTTGAGCTTCTTCACTTTACCATCGCGCTCACGGAAGGTTCTAATCTTTAGCTCGTAGCCCTGCTCTGCAATCTGATCTGCATAATTTTCTAGCATTTTGCGGTCAAAATCTAGAAAAAAATCAGAATGATCTAGGGCTGGGTCGGTTTTATAGGCATCTTTTGGTTCGTCATAAATGATCGACATGGGATAAGCCTTACGACCATTTAACTGCACTTCCTTTAGGAGTTCACCATCTAGGTCAATGGCAATGACACCTTTACCACCGATCGCTCCATATCGCTCGACAGCATTTTCTGCTGAAAGTACGGTTATTGATTTAATCTTATCGTCAGGAATCCTATTAGAAATATCCTCCTGATACATCTTACCATTAACGATATAAACCGGATCTCCCTTCTTCATCTCCCTTCCTGTATAACTTGATCCGTAAACCGTGGTTGTACTTTCTTGCTCATCCATTACCTCTACTTCACCATTGTATTCAACTATAATGACTCCGTTTTTTCCTTTCTCTCCATAATTTGCGGTGGCCTCTTCACCTTTGAGAATATTGACCGATTTAATTCTATTTGCTGGTAAACGTCTCATCTGATCGACCGTGTAAGACTTGCCATTGATAATCACTAATGGTTTTGATTCTAAACTAGATGAAAGAACTTTATACTTACCGTAAGCATTTGTCTGTGGAAAATTGTCCGACCGTGCTGGGTCACCCAAATCCATTGCTTTTGGCGTTACATAATTATAAGAGTAAAGTGTAAAATCATTCATCGCAAGCGTATCAACATAACGGATATTACCGACTGAATAATGGCTTCTGGCTGTTTTGTCTTTCCAGGTCCTTTTTAAAGAATCCATGTTGACCTTGGGAAAATCAATTTCCAGATCCATGATAAGTGAGTCCATCTTCATGTTGCTTATAGCCATTGCCTTTACCGCTGAATCCATATTAATTTTTGCCAGATCTTGCTGTGCCATCGCGATTTTTGCCTGCGCCTTGGCGATTTTAGATTGTGCTTCTGCAATTTCCTCCAAAGCTTTTGCATCAGTAATCGTGACGTAAGCATCTTTTACCAGGTCGTCTGAAATGAAATAGGCCTGACCAGAATCACATTTCCCTACCGACCAGTCAATATCATCACCGTTTTTAGTACGAACCATACATACTGGACTCACACCATCGGTAGTATCATGGTTGTGTTCAGCACTGAAACCCTTTTGATCGTTGATGGAGAATTTCAAATGAACGAGGACGTCATTTTTATATTTCGCTTTTTTAATTTCCATCTTAACGCCAAGATCTTTTAAACGCTTGACTTTCTCGTCAAGTTGCTCGCGGGTGGTTGTTTTAGTGATTTTAATGATAAGAACTTCCGAATCTGGATTTGCAGGTTTCTTACTAATTTCAGAGAAATAAGCTCCATAATATATGTAGGCACCATCTTTTGCTTCATTACCATATTTTTTGACAGCTTCCGTAGGGTAAAGCATCTCGACCATATCAGCATTAAAACTAATTCCCTTAGGCATTTGACTTACTCGAAGCTTTTTATCCTCAAAGACGTAGAGCGGATCGTCGCCCATTTTTTCATTGTTGTAATCCTGATTAGGGAATAGATCCTCCATCATCTTAATACCCGCAGGTGTAGCGGTGATGTAGAATTCGGTATCAAGAATACCGACCTTTAATTTTTCAACAGTCGCGATAACCTCAAATGGTCCCTGAGAGATCTTATCATTACCCAGAGAAAAAGTGTGAACATCATCAGGATCCTTATGATAATGCATCGTGACTTTTAATTGTAACAGATCGCCCTGCTCGTTTCGGGTAAGATCAAAACGAGAAACGACATACTGATCATTTGCATTGATTTCAGACTGGATCTGTTCCAGTTCACGATCTGTAATTTCTTTTGTGATGATGTAATTTTTATCCTCAAAAGAATCATTCTCAACCACTTTATTGACGTCTTCTTTATTGTCGATATACTCAATTTTCTCCACCACGTTAAAGCTGTAGAGAAAAATGACGATAACGGGCAATATCAGGGCATATTTATAGGCATGCCAGCGCGCAGAAGTTTCTTTTTGTAACATAACAATGCGTTTTTTAATGGATGGGGTGAAAAAATTATTGGCTAGAGCCGGTTGTGGCTGGCTGGCGAGAACGCTCAACAGCGTGCGCTCATAGCTGATGCTGCTGGTATTTGCTGCTTTTGCCTCGGCATCGGCTATAAATTCCAGGTTCTCGGTGATCTGTCGCTTGATCCACCACGCCAGCGGATTGAACCAGAAAACAGCGCAATAGATATTAGATAAAATTACATCCAGCGAGTGCCATTGCCTGGCGTGGACTTTTTCGTGATTGATGATGAGATCAAACTCAGGTGTTTTCTCCTCCCCACGAGAATGACAGATGTAATGAAAGAAACTGAATGGAGTTAGCTTTCGCGAAAGCGAGACCAAAAAAAACTGCTCCAACCTGATCTTTTCTCCCGATCTGATCAAACGTGCTAGCGAGGCCAGCTCTATGATAATTTTCCCTAGAAAAAATAATCCAATAACCGAATAAAGCAGGTAGAGCAGGGATTCCGTCTCGATCAAAGGCTCGTGGATTTCTTGAGAAGGCATTTCTAACGCTGCTGCCGTGGGCGTCGCGAAATTTGAAGGGATAAAAACCGCTTCTGTTTGCTCGACATAAACAGTTTGCGTGATCTCAACAAGGGGAAAAGCGATGCTGGCAAATAATCCAAAAAGCAGGAAAAAGCGATTGGCTTGAAAAAAGGTCAGCCGCCGCAGGAGAAAATGATAGATCAGGACAAAAACGGCAAGTACTGCTGCACTTTTGAGCAGGTAGGTGGCTAATTCTTCCATGGCTATTCTTCTTTTGATTCTATCATTTCCAATATATCCCGCAGCTCCTGGGCGCTGATTTTTTCTTCTTTGGCAAAAAAGGAGACCATATTCTTGTAACTATTGTTGAAATAGCCGGTGAGCGCATTGTTGACAAATGCGCTACGGTAGTTTTCCTTTTTTACGATCGGGTAATAACGGTGGGTCTTGCCAAAAGCCTCATAACCCACATAGCCCTTGTCTTCCAGCTTGCGTACAATTGTAGAGATGGTATTATAATGATTGCTGCCTTCCAGCTCAGGTACGATTTCTTTTACAAAAGCCTTTTCTAATCGCCAGAGCACTTGCATGACTTCTTCTTCTTTCTGGGTGAGTTTTTCCATCTCCTTTGTTTTGATAGCTCAAACATATAACTATAAATCTAGTTTGCAAACTATTTTTATAGTTATTGAACTATTTTTTACGTTAACGAATGCTAAACTTGCTTAAAAGTCTTTTTTACTTTACTATTTGTAAAGTTTATTTTACATTTGTACAAAATATTAAATGATGTCTTCTAAATATCTCTTCTCAAATAAACATAGGTTGTGGTCTGCGACTGCGTTCCTAGTTAGCTTTGGATTCCTCATTTACATACAGGTCACAAATATTAGTCCTGATTTCTTTGAAATCCTGGTACCTGATTTCTTTGATAGCGCAAACTTGTTTAGTGATATTACCGGTGATTACTGGATGCGCAACAATATTCTTGATGAAATTTTTACAGTTACCGCCATCGTAAGCGGTCTGATTTGGGCATTTTCCAGAGAAAAGGTAGAAGACGAAATGATTTCTGAGTTGAGAAAGCAATCCCTGATCATCTCTGTTTACATCAATTATGGTTTTTACATTATTGCAACGATTTTGATCTATGGTATGCCGTTTCTAAATGTTTTGATGCTCAATGTATTCACCATCTTGATCTTTTTCATTATTCTCTTCAACTGGAAAAAATACCAACTCAAAAAATCCAGCGATGAAGAATAAAATCAAGGTTTATCGCGCGATGAACAACATGACTCAGCAAGATCTGGCAGATCAAATTCAAGTGAGTCGACAAACTATTAATTCGATTGAAAAAGGAAAGTACATTCCCTCTACCCTGCTCGCTCTGAAAATGGCGTCCCTATTCAAGGCTGATGTTATGGATATTTTTGAGATTGAGGCATCGGATTGGGAGTAGGAAGATGAAGTTGAAGATGAAGTTGAAGCTGAAGTTGAAATCAAAACCCCTTCACTAGCCCTTAAGGGTAGGATTTCTTGATTTTTGAATCAGTTAAAATTGATGCTAGAAAGCTGCTCCCTTTACGGTTGGGAGAATATGGCATATTATTATACCCCCTCAAGAGCCACAGGTCTTGGTTCGTGAAATGCGACGGCGAAACCCTTTCCCAAGCCCTTTAGGGAATGGTTTCTTGATTTGTATCATTATTTGAAATAAAGGCATCCATACTTCGGACATGTTCAATGCTCAAACTGACAACTATCAACTGCCAACTGAAAACTGCTAACTTTGCCTCATGCGTATAGACATCATTACCTTATTACCAGAACTGATCAAAAGCCCGTTTGAGGCATCCATATTGAAAAGAGCTATTGAAAAAGAGCTTGTAGAAGTTCACATGCATGATTTGAGACATTATGGTCTCAATAAATACAATCAAGTGGACGATTATCAGTATGGTGGTGGGGCTGGAATGGTCATGATGATTGAACCCATAGACCGATTGATTCAAGATCTGAAAGCAGAGAGAGATTATGACGAGGTGATTTACATGACTCCAGACGGAGAGACTTTAAATCAAGGGATTGCTAATCAACTATCGCTTAAGCAAAATATTATCATTTTGTGTGGTCACTACAAAGGTGTGGATCAGCGGGTGCGCGATCTTTTTGTGACTAGAGAAATTTCTATAGGAGATTATGTTTTATCTGGTGGAGAATTAGGTGCTGCCGTTCTATGTGATGCGATAATTAGATTGATTCCCGGTGTTATTTCTGATGAGACAAGTGCATTGACAGACAGTCATCAAGATGGATTACTGGCTCCGCCTGTTTACACGAGACCAGCAGAATATAAAGGACTAAAAGTCCCTGAAGTCTTGCTAAGTGGTCATGCAGGCAAAATAGAAGAATGGAGAGAAGAACAAGCTTATGAGCGTACTAAAGAACGTAGACCAGACATGCTTGAAGACTGATCAACTTTTGCATTATTCTTAAAACCATAGCTAACAAAATTGCCACTATCTTTGTGCAAAAAGTCACATGGACCAGTTAATAAACGTCATAGAAGATGCTTGGGACGATCGTTCTCAGTTACAGAATAAAGTCACTCAAACTGCCATCAGAGAAGTGGTTGACATGCTCGATCGCGGTACCATACGTGTAGCAGAACCTACTGAAACTGGATGGAAAGTAAATGAATGGGTAAAGAAAGCTGTTGTCCTCTACTTCCCTATTCAGAAAATGGAAACCATTGAGTGTGGTCCCCTAGAATTTCACGATAAGATTCCGCTCAAGAAAGGTTATGCCAGCAAAGGGATCCGTGTGGTTCCGCATGCAGTAGCCCGTCACGGTGCTTATATTTCCAGCGGTGTAATTATGATGCCCAGTTACGTAAATATAGGAGCTTATGTAGAAGAGGGAACCATGGTAGACACTTGGGCTACCGTAGGGAGCTGTGCCCAAATAGGCAAAAATGTGCATCTTAGTGGTGGTGTAGGAATAGGAGGTGTCTTAGAACCGCTACAGGCAGCGCCAGTAATTATTGAAGATAATGCCTTTGTAGGTTCTCGATGCATCGTGGTGGAAGGCGTGCGCGTAGAAAAAGAAGCAGTTCTAGGGGCAAACGTCGTACTTACTTCTAGCACTAAGATTATAGATGTAACTGGTGATGAGCCTAAAGAGTATAAAGGTCGCATACCAGCGAGAAGCGTCGTAATTCCAGGGTCTATGTCTAAGAAATTTGCAGCAGGCACTTATAATGTCCCATGTGCGCTCATCATAGGCACACGTAAAGAAAGTACCAATAAAAAGACCTCGCTCAACGATGCGTTGAGGGAATATGATGTCGCTGTGTAAATAAAATTAATCGGTAAATGTAAATGCTGGACGTATAGAAATCATACCTTCATCGTCCAGCATTTTATATTTTTTTCTGTATTCATAGTGGATTGCCTGGATTTGATTCTACATTTTTGCATTCACTATCTCCCCATATTTCTGGTTCTAGTTTAATTATTAATACGATCAAATTACTGACTTGGAGTTTTCTTATCTCGCTTTCGCGAAAGCGTGTTTATGACCTACTTGAATCCCAGGCTAAAAATTCAGATTATATTTAATCTTTAATAAGGCTGATAACTAAATTCTAACAAGGATAACATTTGGCTCAAACAGTTCATAAAATCTACTCCTTTACTATCCCATATGCCGTAAAAGAAGAGTTCTCCTTGCGTGTAGATTTTCTTATAGCCTTATTCTTGTTGATAGATTCCTCATTCTTATATCCACGTTCATGGTCTAGGTGAAGACAAATCGCGCTATACCGTATTTGTTTGGATTTCAATCCTTTGTTAAATAAACGCTCTCCCAGTTCTCTATCCTGACCGCCATATTGCATGCGTTCATCAAAACCGTTGACGGCCTTGAGATCCTCTAGCCAACCGCTGCTATTGTGTCCATTCCAGCTGGCGTTTGTAGGTGTGAGGTTCTCCATGACCTTTGCGGTAACAAATCCTGAAGTAAGCTTCTGATTTTTGTAAGACGCGGGTAGCCCTAGGGATTTGAGCCATTCCAGATCAAAACAACGCTGGGTCAAAATATCATCCTTTGTGATGGCTTGTGATATGTTGAGCGGCAACTTGTAGTATCCACCAGACAGAAAAAAGCCTGGTTCTCTACGCTCGTAATGAATTTGTAAAAAGTCCTCACGAGCGATGCAATCGCCGTCACTCATAACTACATAATCAGCATTGCAGGCAAGTATCGCCTTGTTTAGAATGCGACTTTTTTGAAAACCTTCATCCTCATGCCATACATGTATGATGGGTCGGGTACTAGTTTTTTGAAAGTCTTTGATAAATTGCTTAGTATCCTCGTTTGAGCCGTCATCAGCGATGAGAATCTCAAAATCCCTAAATATCTGTTGCTCATAGCTCCAAAGGGTTTTTTCCAGCCAGTCAACAGAGTTGTAAGTACTTATAATTACTGAAATCGTGGGATTTTCTGTCATCGAAGAAATAATAAAATCTAGATTTATTACAAATTTAAGTATAACTATTTGTATTATTCAAAGCGGTTATATTTTTGCGCCCCATGAATTTAAGCATATTCAATGTCTAAACTAGCCTTATCTGCCATTATTCCGGCTTATAATGAGTCTCACAACATCGTTGAAGTTTTGAAATCAGTAGACTTTTGCGACGAGGTTATACTGGTAGACAGCAACAGTACAGATAATACGGTAGAGCTTGCGCAGCCACATATTACAAAGTTACTGACCAGAGAATATGAACATAGTGCCTCACAAAAGAACTGGGCCATACCTCAAGCTAAGCATGAGTGGATATTACTTGTAGATGCAGATGAGCGTGTGACCCCTGCTTTAAAGGAAGAGATTTTTGAACTTTTCCCATTACTGGATCAAAAAGAACATGTGGGATACTGGATGGGCAGGCGCAATTTTTTCATGGGCAAACAGGTGCGCTATAGTGGCTGGAAAAATGATAAAGTGATCAGACTTTTCATGAAGAGCAAGTGTCGCTATGTTGACAAACATGTACATTCTGAAATTCAAGCAGATGGCACCGTGGGGTGGCTTGAGAATAAATTATTACATTATAAATATGTAAGCATCGACCACCATGTGATAAAACTGCAGCGCTATGCAGACCTACAAGCACGCGACTTTGATAAGAAGGTGGGTAAGATTACAGCCTTTCACGTGGTATTGAAACCTTTTTGGGGATTTTTCAAACACTATGTGCTTCAAAAAGGTTTTCTGGATGGTTTTGTGGGCTTTGCCATAGCCTATTTACGTAGTTATGGTATTTTTATGAGATATGTCAAGCTTTGGTTATACCGTCGTAATTTAGATTGAGACTAGTATAAATCTATGCTGGCAAAGCGTTTAGGACAAATCGTATAAATCGTTTAATTTGAAGGTACTTATCATACAGAATAAGAGGATAGGTGACGTACTGCTCACCTCTGTACTAGCTGAAAACATAAAAAAAAACTATCCTGATAGCATCGTCCATTTCTTCTGCTACGATTATACAGTCCCGGTTATAAGGCACAACATTTTTATTGATCAGATAATCGCTGTTAATGCAGATTCTCTAAAAAAGATTCCCGTTCTGCTCAAATATTGCGGAAAAACAAGGACGGAAAACTATGACGTGGTTCTAGATCCTTATGCCAAGTTCCAAAGCAAATTAATGTGTTTCTTATCTGACGCATCAAAAACAGCTGGTTTCATAAGAAAAGTAAAGAAAAGCTCGTTTCAACCTTATACGATCAAAGTTCCCTATAAATCCAGCTCAGAAATGGACTGCGGGAAAACCTTGGATGATCGTGTCAGCCTTTGTGACGCCGCGATACCATTGAAGACTAAGATTTATCATCCAAAGATCTATCTTGAAGAATCAAAACTTACTCCAGGTAAGATTGGAACAAAACCTGTAATTATAATGGGGGTCTTAGGTAGTACGCCTAGCAAGTCTCTACCTAAAGAAACGATGGCAGAAGTCATTAATCGAACCATTCAAAGCTTCCCAAATCATCAAATCATTTTCAATTATGCGCCTCAACAGAAGCAAGAGGCAGCTGAAATCTATGATCTGATCAAGAACAAAACAGCGGTTAATGAGAAGGCCTACGAGCCCAATCTGGACAAATTCCTACACCTTCTCAAGAGAGCAGATGTGCTCGTTTCCAATGAAGGTGGTGCTGTTCACATGGCCAAGGCTCTAGACGTACCCACCTTTACTATTTTCTCACCCTTTATTGATAAAGCCACCTGGAACAGCTTTGAAAACTTACCCATTCACACCTCGATCCACCTCAGGGATGAACGGCCTGATCTCTATAAAATCGCAGATAGAAAAACCATGAAAAAGATTGAAAGCGAGCCTATTCATTACTATCGTGAACTTCAAGCAAACATGATCTGGGCAAAGCTTGGTCCGTATCTGAAATCGATTCTAAATTAAGATCAAGCCTATGTCTAAACTTGCTGTGATTATACCGACTTTAAACGAAGAGAATTTTATTCTCGAAGCTCTGGAGTCAGTTGATTTTGCTGATGAGATCATTGTGATCGATTCATTTAGTTCAGACCGTACGTTAGAAATCGCAAAACCTTTTGTCACTAAAATAATTCAGAGAAAATTTGATAATTTTTCTGATCAAAAAAATGCAGCCCTAGATCAAACTCATGCAGACTGGGTATTTTTTCTGGATGCTGATGAACGAATAACTCCTAAGCTGAAGAAGTCAATTCTTGAAGCTATAGAATCTGACGATTATGATGGTTACAAAGTAGAGTTTGTTCACCATTACATGGATCGATTTCTATATCACCATACTGATAAAACCATAAGACTTATAAAAAATACCGGTTATAGGTTTGAAGGAGAGGTTCATGAGCATTTTGTTATTGAAGGCATAACACCACTACTGGAAGGTTATGTGAACCATTATACGTATAAAGGTTTTGATTCCTACCTTAGAAAGAAAATGCTCTACGGCGATTTTCAGGCTCAACAAGTCATGCGCAAAAAAAAATCCAACAATCTGTTTTTGTGTTTGGTCAAACCTAATTTTAGGTTTTTCAAAAGCGTGATCTTCAAAAAAGGTTTCAAAGATGGTTTTCCAGCCTTTGCAGTAGGTCAAATAAATGGTTACGGAGTTTTTCAACGATTGATCAAGTCTCGTATTTTACAGAAAAAATCGCCCTCTGATATCTATGGGAATTTAGAGGAGTTCAACAAATTCCTTAATTCGTATCATCATAATTGTCGTATACGTGCTGAAAATCAGAAGGTATCTCCACCTAGCGGAGGCTTTACTCTCAAACTTTCCAGTTCTGCTGTCTTCTTTAAAGAATATTTCATTAAGATGAAAATATTTAAAGGGTCGAGCGGATTAGTAGATGCATATCTCGCTGGAAATGCCTTTTTTATAACCGGTGTGTATAAATGGCTCAACTCTAGAGGTCTCGATTGATTAGTTAACTTAGTTTAAGTTTTCGGTTCCTTTCCTACTAAGATCTTGAATCGATTTTTCCATCTTCTTTTTCGATAAAAAGATTTTTGGAATTGATTTACATGATTCATGATTTGCTCTACGGTTTCTTCTGGATCCCAGCCCATAATACGAGCATATTCCCTTCCCATGATCTCGTGCATGGATCGGTAAGGAGTTAATCGGTAAAAGTTTTTGATACGGTCTTCTTTAGTCAAGTCAAAGAATTTCATTCGGTTCAGATCTACTAAATAAAACTGATGCGTATCTCCTACTTTTTTGATGAGCGTATTTCCCGGTGAGTGATCTTCAAAATAAATTCCTGCTTCATGCATGCCATACATGAAACGGGTAAACTTCTTTAAAATTTCCACCCTGTCCTCCATTTCCTCATCGTGAATGATTTCTCTAAATGTGAAATCATGATCTTGATGCCGGCTTATGTAAAAACTTTGCCCCAGCAATCCATTATTATAATTCTCGATAAAAGCTATGGGTTCTGGGGTACCTATACCGTGCTCCTTGAGGTAACTTGCATTTTCAAAGGACCTTTTTGCCTTTGATTTTCTTATAGTCCTGTATACGATCGCATTTAGAAAATGGGGAGTTCTGAAGCGTTTAATGTTGATGAAATCACCTTGCACCTGAAAATTTTTGACCGTATTGCGTTGTGCATGAATTACAGAACCCTCCTCTTCAAAGGAGTGAATGGATTTTTCAATGATTTCTTTTTTGTCTTGCCAGTCAGGACTTAAAACAAAGAGGCGGTCTTTCGGCATTCTTATTATTACTAGAGTTTCAAAAATACAAGAACTTAATGTTCTGGCTCAATAAATCTGAACCGCCCACCACAGCTAAATCCTGAATTAATCTAATATTAATAGGGTTCTCGCTTTCGCGAAAGCGAGATAAAAACAGACTCTATAAAGATCGATGATCTTAGTAAGCGTTAGAAATTTTAGAAATTGTCTTTTGTAAGATGTATGTATTTCTCTAGCTATAAAAATTTTGCCACCCCATTTTCTATCCAGGTTATCTTCTCAGAGCGGGTTTTTTCTTCTAACCTTATGTTTGCTTCAACACCGCTCTTATCCTGTTCTTTATGCCACAAGTGAAAAACAATGGCTGCAAATTTTAATCGCTTCCCCATAACCCCACTATTCAGCATTCTCAAAATCAATTCTGAATCTTCTTTACCCCAGCCTTCAATGTCCTCGTTATAACCATTTACCTTGATGAAATCTTTTCTCCAGTAACTCAAATTACAGCCTCTAATTTTCTTGGATAGGAAATCTTCAGTTTTATTAAATGATGACAGATCAGGAAGATGCAACGCTCTCATTCTTTTTTTGATTCCAGAACTGAACAAATTGAGTTTGTATTTTTGTGATTTTAGAATCTCAGCAGCCCGTTCTTTCTGAATATTCACACGACTTCCATGCAGATAAGTATTCTCAGTATTATGTTTTAAGTGGTCTTCAATAAAACTATGGTGCAAGATACAGTCCCCATCACTTTGTATGATGTAGTCTGCATTGCATTGGGCGATGGCTTTATTCAAAATCGCAGATCTTCTGAAACCTCGATCTTCGTGCCATACATGAGTAATCTTCAAACTAGATTGAGACTTAAACTGGTCTATCACTTCTTTAGTTTCTGCTCCAGACCCATCATCTGCAATAATCACTTCATCTGGTAGCCTAGAAAGTCTTTCTATACTTTTGAGCTGGATATTTAGAGCTTCAGGCCAGTTATAAGTAGTTACTACGAGTGCAGATGTCATTCAGAATGGTTTAAAGCATAAAAGTAGTACCTTGCTCATTAAATTTGGAGAAAAGGGGATCTTATGACGAGAAAATTTCAGATCGGATTTATTTATCTCGAAGAAACCCATCATCTTTATCACTTTCTGAGCGTTGCAGTAGCTCTGTCTAAGAATCATGATAGCCATATTATTACCCATGAGTATGAAAATGGTCTGACTGAGACGCTCTTGGAACTCTATCCCGATCATGCTGTAAAAATCAATTACTGGAAAACTAAGTCTTTCAGACGATTCACAGACCTGATTAAATCTAGGAAGTTGCCCAGAAAAGGATTCTGGTATAAAAAAAATGCATCAAAATTGCTGAATAACTATGACGCTCTAGTGTTTTCTGATTATCACCATCATGTTCTCAAAAAGTTGAGGAAGGGAAACAAACCTTATCTCTTAAAAATCTCTCATGGTATCCTGGGTCGAAATTATGCCGTAAAAAAAGATCTATTAGATTTTGATTTTCATGTATTCACCGGAGAAAATATGAATGCGAGATTAAAAAGTGAAGGTTATGAAGTGAATCATGCCGTTGCAGGTCTAGCAAAATTAGATGTAGTCAAAAAGTTAAGCCATAAAAGTATTTTCAAAAATGGAAAGAAAACTGTGATTTATACACCACACTTTTCACCACCGCATAGCAGCTGGCACCAATATGGATTAAAAATACTGGATTTTTTTGCGAGTCAAAGCGAGTATAATCTCATTTTTGCTCCCCATGTCAACCTCTTCAATAAAGTTGGTTCAGAAACTGAAACTGGGTTTGCTACCAAATACACAAAGTTTGAGAATATTCACATAGACCTGGGCAGTAGAAAAAGTGTTGAAATGGCATACATAAATGAGGCTGATATATATCTGGGTGACGCCTCGAGTCAGGTTCTAGAATTTATACTCAAGCCCAGACCTTGCATATTTTTTGATGCTGAAGGATTGAAACATCCACTTGAAGAGTTTGAGTTTTGGAAATTAGGACAAATCGTAAAGTCTATTGATGAATTAAAACTTGCGCTGGACCGCACCGAAAAAGACTTCCAGTCCAAAAAGGAACTGCAAGTCCAAACAAATTCAAGTAATGTCTTTACAGAGCCCACTACGACCGTATCTGAAAGATATGCTATGGCTATTGAAAACTTTTTGACTTCTAGAAGTGAACAAGAAGCTCAACAGGCTTAATAACTTAATGGAGTAGGATATTTATTTTTGCACGCTCAAATTTTACCGCCATGAAAAACAGCGATAGACATAGAAACCGTCGTGATCAAGTAAGAGGTAGGAAACCTAAAAATCTAGAGCCTAAAATTGAACTTCCTCTGGAAGATATCAATATCGCTGTAAGCGCTCTTAAAAAAGGGGGAACGCTAATCTATCCTACGGATACAATTTATGGACTGGGTTGTGATGCCTACAACTATGAGGCGGTAGAAAAAATATATGCTATAAAGGAAAGAGATAAATCAAAATCGCTGATTGTCTTAGTGGACAGTTTTAATATGCTGGAGTCTATAATAGATGATATTCCAGATATGGCATGGGAAGTTTTAAAAGTGAATAAGAAACCACTTACTATTATTTACGATAAACCAAAAAACGTTGCCGAAAACGTAGTGGCAGGCGATGGCTCTCTAGCAGTACGAGTTACTAACGATCCTCTCTGCAGAAGCATGATTAGAAAATTAAGAAGACCTCTGGTTTCTACAAGTGCAAACTTGAGCGGTGACCCCTCACCTGTTGAGTTTTCTGATATATCTCAAGAACTTCTTGATCGAGTGGACCACGTGCTCAATCTGCCTTTAGTTCACAAAACCATCAAAGCCAGCACGATTATGAAGATTTCAAACAATGGTGTTTTCAAGATTATACGGAAGTAATGGATCAAAATCCTAAGTTTTCTCAAGCCCTAGCCCTACCTATATTCCAGATCATATCAGAAGCTGCTGACAACCTGAAAGTGGATTCATATGTCATAGGAGGATTTGTGCGTGATTTTTTCCTCCAGCGTGGCAGGGTAGAAGATATAGACGTGGTTGCCGTGGGTAGTGGTATTGAACTTGCAAAAAAAGTAAGCCGCCTGCTAAACACTAATTCTAAAGTGACCATCTTCAAAAACTATGGTACTGCCATGATAAAACACGGCGATACAGAACTTGAATTTGTTGGCGCACGCAAAGAGAGCTATTTCGAAGAAAGCCGCAACCCTCACGTCGAGGAAGGCACCTTGAAAGATGATCAAGAGCGTAGGGACTTTACCATCAATGCACTCGCACTTTGCTTGAACGAGTCTCGATTTGGTGAGCTCTTGGATCCTTTTGGCGGTATACAAGATCTAAAAGAAAAAATCATACGCACACCGCTCAATCCAGACGTTACTTTTAGTGACGACCCTCTAAGAATGTTACGTGCTGTAAGATTTGCCACACAGCTGGATTTTCAGATCGATCAGAAAACCTACAACGGTATCAAGAATAATGCATCACGAGTTGATATCTTATCGCGTGAGCGTATCGTGACGGAGCTTCACAAAATCATGTTGAGTGACAAACCCAGTAAAGGTTTTATTTTATTGGAAAAAACTGGTCTTTTGAAAAGGTTTTTACCTGAACTGACGGCTCTGAAAGGAATCGACGAGATTGAAGGAGAAACGCATAAAGACAACTTCTATCATACCCTAGAGGTAGTAGATAACATTTCCAGAAATACTGACGATCTGTGGTTGCGCTGGGCGGCTTTGCTGCACGATATAGGAAAAGCACCTACCAAAAAATTCCAAAAAGGAACGGGCTGGACGTTCCACGGCCATGAATTCAAAGGGTCAAAAATGGTATTTCACCTTTTCAAGCGATTGAAGATGCCTCTCAACGATAAGATGAAATTTGTACAGTTACTGGTAAGAATGTCTTCTCGACCCATCGCTGTGATCGATGAGTCAGCTACAGATAGTGCGGTCAGGAGGCTTATTCATGACGCAGGTGAACACCTAGACGATTTGATGACCTTGTGTGAAGCAGATATCACTACAAAGAACCCTAAACGTTTCAAGAAATACCTCAACAACTTTAAGAAAGTCCGTAAAAAGATTGAAGAAGTTGAAGAACGGGACCATGTACGTAACTTCCAGCCGCCGGTCACCGGTGAGGAAATCATGGAAATGTTTGATTTGAAGCCCTGCCGGGAAATAGGTATCATAAAATCTGTCATCAAAGAAGCTATTCTGGACGGCGAGATCCCAAATGAACAAGAAGCTGCAAGAAAACTCATGCTCAAGAAAGGTAAGGATCTAGGACTTGAAGCAGTCTCTGAAGATTGATTTCCAAATATTTGAAATGTACTTTTATTTAACATTTAAAACCGATTTATAATTTATCTTTAGTAGAAATATTCGGTTATGAAAAAGTCATTTTGTATTACCTTGGTTCTACTTGCTTCGATAGGGGCTTATGCTCAGGTTGTTAAAAATACCTCTGCCGAAGAATTTTTGTCTTGTAAGATTAATTTTGAGCCCACCGTTTCCATACTTGATATTGAGCACTTTACACGACAATTTCTAACAAATTGCGCGACAGATTTTGAGGTAGATAAAGCTATCCAGCCAGAGCTCCTTGATCAAAACCTCATGCGTTACAATCCCAACTATTACGCATTTGAATTCAGACCTTCCATACAAGATATTTTTGATGCTCCTACTTTTCAACTGGGACCTTACGACAATTTTGAACAGCAGTTCAGATTCTCAAACCCTGCATTCTACGAAGCAAACAAGAATACCGTCTTAAGTTCTGGATATCAAGATTTCATCTGTCCCACGGGAGGTATTAATTTTTAGTTCAGCAAACCCGGTCTTCAAAGCGTTTGTAGCTTTCAAATCTTCAAGTGTTGAGGGAAAATAATTGGGTATTACGCTTTCGCGAAAGCGTGATCAACTCCTATCTTTATGCCTAAAATATGCGCATGAACAAAAAAGAGATCATCGATCGATTTATCAGTTATATTTCAATAGATACCGAAAGTGATCCAGCGAGCTCAACCACTCCCAGTACGGAAAAACAGTGGGATCTGGCCAATAAACTTTTTCAGGAACTCAAGGAAATGGGAATGAGCGATGTTACCATAGATGACAATGCCTATATCATGGCCACGTTACCATCAAATGTAGATCATCAAGTGCCTGCAATAGGTTTTATCTCACATTTTGACACGACTCCTGACTACACGGGTAAAAACATCAAGCCACAGATCATAGAAGATTATGATGGCAGAGATATTGCTCTTAAGGGTTCGAGGCTTGTGCTCTCACCAGATTACTTTGAAGACCTCAAGAATTATGTGGGACAGACCCTGATCACAACTGACGGTACAACTCTTCTCGCGGCCGATGATAAAGCAGGGATAACTGAGATCATGACCGCTATGAAATATCTGATCGAGCATCCCGAGATCAAGCATGGAACGATCAAAGTGGGATTCACACCCGATGAGGAGATAGGTCGTGGCGCACACAAATTTGATGTGGAGAAATTTGGCGCAGACTGGGCCTATACCATGGATGGCAGCCAGGTAGGTGAGCTGGAATATGAAAACTTCAATGCGGCTGGAGCCACGGTTACCTTTTACGGTAAAATCGTGCACCCTGGATACGCCAAAGGAAAGATGATCAATAGCATGTATGTAGCGCAAGAGTTTATAGACTCACTCCCCAGACTGGAAACCCCAGAACATACTGAGGGCTACCAAGGCTTCTTCCATTTATACGAAATGCAAGGAAGTGTGGAGAAAAGCGTTTTGAAATATATCATACGCGATCATGACAAAGAACATTTTGAAGCGCGTAAAGAAGCTCTACAGCGCATGGTTGCCGATCTAAACCAACAATATGATCGACAGGCTGTAACTATAGAAATTGAAGATCAATATTTCAATATGAAAGAAAAAGTGGAGCCGGTAATGCACATTGTTGACCTAGCTGAAAAAGCAATGCATGAGGTGGGCATCACTCCTATCATTAAACCCATAAGAGGAGGGACAGACGGCTCACAGTTGAGTTATATGGGTCTACCCTGCCCTAACATTTTTGCGGGTGGCCACAATTTTCACGGTCCTTACGAGTATGTGCCTGTGGAAAGCATGATGAAGGCGACAGAGGTTATCATTAAGATCGCTGAACTTGCGGCTGAAGAAAAGTGAAATTTCTATACCACTACATCAGTAAATAATTTAAGCTTAATTCTTGAATAAAATGTTCGGTCGCTTTCTGGCGGCCGATTTTATTTACATGAATGATATCATAAAAAAGCTCCTCTTGGTTCAGCAATATACCAGAATGGTTCATCACTTTATAATTTGATTCATTATTATCGATTAGAATCTGCCGATCAGCATAGGGTGCGATATAAATGATTAATTCCATATTCTGCTCCTGACAGATTTTTTGAATATTATCAAGAATGGGATTTGAAAATTTGGCTTCAACCGTTTCTATTTTTTTGGGCTTTTTGATACTTCTATTTGTAGGATAAGAGTAATTGCCATAATCATCAAATTTGTTACGCTTCTCAGGTTGCCCGATCGCCATCAACGACGGTGCAATAAGCTCTAAATTATAATAAGAATAGCTTAAAATGGGCAGGTATCCCGATCTGGAAAGAGGTTTTACCGTTCCTTCCTCATAACTTTTATAATGAGCACGCACGTAGTCTTTATAGCCATAGGCTGCAAAACGGTAATCGTTATTTCCTAGAGTAGAATCGGTTTTAATAAAATTAGATTGATCTAAGGTGAGGATGACTTTTCTGCTCTTATAGCTTGAGGCAACAAAATGTTTGAGCATCAATAGATGACTCTTAAGATCAGTATCGTCCATTGAAATATTCAGACCAGAGGTATTCAACTCTTCGTCAATTTGTCTGGAATCAAGAGTAGTTAATCCCCTACTCGATCCTAGAATCACGTAATCAAAAACCTGCCTTTCTTGAAAATTTGAGGTTAGAAAATAGGGCTTGTAAAAAGAAGAGTTGCGCAAAGAAAACATCAATCCTACGCAAATTAGATTGCTTATTAAAATTAAGGCAACCAAATAAATACCGCTCTTTATTAAAAATTTCTTCATCAGAACTGGAAATATATAAAGGTAGCATGATCTTTAAATGCGCCTAGAAAACAGATGGCTATAGCAACTATGAGCAAATACCTGGGCTTGATAAGTACCTCTCGTTGGTTTTTCTTATTAAAATAAAATTCTACTGCCATCATGCACAGGATTGCAGCAAAAGAAATTAAAGTAAGTAGCATTAGCTTACCGGTAGAGGCGAAATAGCTTGAGGAGCCGGCTGGATCAAATATCATCGTGATATAAGAACAGGCATCAGTTATTGATGGACTCCTAAAAAAGATCCAGGCAAAACAAACGAAGGTAAAAATGGCTATCCAGCTCCCGAACCCAGATAAGTGTTTCAAAGTTTTATTGGTTCGCAGGTTTTTGTCTTTTGGTTTTCGGGCGACAAACATGGGAATATAAAGCAATCCGTGAATGAATCCCCACGCAATAAATGTCCAGTTAGCACCATGCCAGAAACCACTCACTACAAAAACGATGAAAATATTCCGTAAGGCTTTTATTTGTGAACCTCTACTGCCCCCTAATGGGATGTACAGATAATCTCTGAACCAAGTCGATAGTGAAATATGCCATCGTTTCCAGAATTCGCTGATACCTTTAGATAAGTAGGGGAACCTAAAATTTGTCATTAAGTCGTATCCGAATAGTCTACCCGTACCTATAGCAATGTCAGAATAACCACTAAAATCACCGTAGATCTGAAAAGCAAATAATAGCATTCCCACAATCAAACTCGCAGACGTTTGACTCTCATAATCAGAAAAAATTCCGTTGACCAATACTGCGGCATTATCAGCGATGACCATTTTTTTGAAAAATCCCCAAACAATTAGCTGAATTCCTGAAACTGCCCTTTGGTAATCAAACTGTCTTTTGGTAAGAAATTGTGGCAACAAATGCGAAGCTCTTTCAATAGGCCCAGCAACTAATTGAGGGAAAAAGCTAACGAATGTAAAAAAGGCAAGTATATTTTTTGTCGGCTCTAATTGTCTACGATAGATATCAATGGTATAACTCAAAGTTTGAAAAGCGTAAAAACTGATACCAACGGGAAGGATTATGGCTAGCCGATCAGGATTAATCTCTGAACCGAAAAACGTAAATGTTTCAACAAAGCTATCTATAAAGAAATTGTAATATTTGAAAAAACCTAGAAAACCTAGGTTGACAATAAGACTTGTAAAGAGTAGCAATTTTCTTTTGGATCTGTTTTCTTCTCTATGAATTAACAGACCTAGGGAATAATCGACTACTGAACTAAAGATTATTAAAGAAAGAAATCGCCAGTCCCACCAGCCATAGAAAACATAACTCGCTATAAGTAATAGAAAATTTTGATAGCCTATGTGCGATTTGGACAGCAACCAAAAGCCAGCAAACACAATCGGTAAGAAAACCGCGAACTCAATGGAATTGAAAAGCATTCAAATAAATTGAAAGGCAAATATAGTATGCAATAGTTCTTAGAGAGCAGCAGAAGCTCTCAGTAAAGGTTTTTCCTTGTTGACAGACTTACATTTTAGAGACCATTTGAAGCTGAACTTACTAACCTGTTCTCCTACCTGGTTACGACCTATAGCTTCGATCCAAATGGTTTGAGGCTCATCGGTTCTCATCGCCTCTTTAATTGCCGCCTTGATTGCCAAGCCCTGACAGCAAGAGAATTTAATTGTTCCAGTTGCTTTTTTATTAAACTCAGAAGTGTTTTCAACCACCAGCATAGATAGTTTGATACCGTATCGCTGTACATAAAACATGATTAAAGCGCCTGTGGTCAACTCTGCAGCCATGGACTGAACAGCAAAATAAAGACTCTTAAAGGGGTTTTTGTTGAACCAGTTATGGGTGACTTTTACTTCACACTTTTCTTCATAGATTTTCGTACACCGCACACCACTCCACCAGGCACTCGGCAGATTTAAAAAGGTAAAAACATTAACTTTTCTAGGTGTAAGTTTACTCAAAATCAATACTGGGGTAACATCTACGCAATATACAAGCCAATTGCAAATGTCAAGTTAAAACTTAGAAGATCATTATAGTAAAATCGATTAAATACAAAATATAGTACTTTGTATTGCATAATACTATCTTTTAGATATATATTTGCAATAGAAATTACTATTATGAAAAATAAGGATCAAAAAAATCATCGGCATATCGCCACGTTTGTGCATTTGTTGTCATTTGGAAAATGGGTTTTTCCATTGGGCAATTTTGTACTACCCATCATTTTATGGACAGTCAACTCTAAAAAGTCAGAGTTCATTGACTTTAATGGTAAGGAGGTTATCAATTTTCAATTGAGTATTACGCTCTATACGGTAATCTTAGCCCTAATAGGAGGTGGTGTGATTATGGGAACCATGATTTCTGGTGGCCCTTTATTTTGGGAAAGCCTAGATGATGGCACTTTTCTATTCAACGAGGATGCTGGGATATTGTCTACCATTATGGCCAGCGGATTAATTTGCGGAACCGCCATACTAGTCCTGACAATCCTCGATGTGGTTTGTACCATCAAGGCGGCTGTTCGTGCAAACGAAGGCAAAGATTATTACTATCCCATCACAATTAGATTCATACGTCACGAAACCATTGATCCTGCAAGTGATGAATTAGATTCTAGCTATAACAAAGAATCAACTAAAAATGAAAGCATATGAAAATTGAAAACACCAAAGCCCAAATGAGAAAGGGCGTTCTAGAATATTGTATTCTTTCTATTCTCGATAATAATGATGCGTATGTAGCAGAAATTCTAGATACCCTCAAAGATGCCAAGATGCTCGTAGTTGAAGGAACCATTTACCCTTTACTCACGAGACTCAAAAATGCTGGTTTACTCAATTATCGCTGGGAAGAAAGTACAAGTGGGCCTCCCAGAAAATATTATGGGTTGACAGAAACCGGCAGGATTTTTTTGAAAGAACTCACCCAGACTTGGGCAGACCTCAAAAACGCAGTAAATATTGTTACCACTCCAAAAAACACACAGTCATGAACAAAACCATTAATATCAATTTAGCAGGGCTGTTCTTCCACATAGACGAAGATGCCTACAATAGACTACAGAGATATCTAGCCTCAGTTAAAAAATCCTTTTCAGGAACTCAGGGTGCAGATGAAATCATGAGAGATATTGAATCTCGTGTCGCAGAGCTCTTCCTAGAAAAAAGAAAGAATGAACAGCAGGTAATCAGTATTCAGCACGTAGAAGAAGTGATTGAAATCATGGGTCAACCTGAAGATTATGAAGTGGATGAAGACATCTTTGAGGAGCAGCCTAGGGCACGCCGTAATAGAGGTCAATTCCAAGGCAAACAACTCTTCCGTGATACTGCAAATGGTTATGTAGGAGGTGTTTGTGCCGGTCTAGGCCACTATATCAATTTAGATGTTATTTGGGTGAGACTCATTTGGGTATTTCTCTTTATCTCTAGTGTAGGCTGGTTGATCCCTATCTATATCCTATTATGGATTTTAGTTCCTGACGCGGTAACTAAAATAGAACGCCTCAAAATGATGGGTAAGGAAGTAAACATCTCTAATTTGGGAAATACCTCAGAGGGAAATTTTGACCAGGTGGCTGACGAGCAGACCAGCGCCAGTCACCACATTGTAGGTCAGAAGGGAAAAAGAGGCTCCGTTAAGTTCTTTGGGTTACTGGGTAGGTTTTTTAAAAACATCTTTAAAATACTGTTCAAGATCATCGGTCTTGTAGTTTTTTTGGCGAGCACCATAGGTCTCATATCTATAATCGTGAGCCTGTTCACAGTAGCGTTTGTAGATGTCGAGGGTCAGAACATGATCCATTTCTTTGACATAGTAATCCCTTGGGAAAATGTGACTTGGCTATTATTTCTCGCTATCATTTTGGCAACTTGCATACCCCTTTTAGTTCTCGCGATTTTGGGACTGAAAATGCTCGTCAGAAACATGAAGTCTATTGGAACTCCCGCAAAAATCATACTTGTTATTCTATGGATAGCCAGTATCATATTTCTGAGCATTGCTGTAGGTCGCATAGCGGCTAATCAAGCGTTTGAAGCCAATATCCAAAATGTGGAACGTTTTGAAATCGAAAAAGAAAAGGTGTTTGAACTCAATCTAGAGTCTCTAGAAGACTTAGACAATACCGTCTACGTGAATTCGCACAATTTTGACATGGTGGAATACAATGGAACGGTTGCCTTGAGAAATAGAAACTTAAGGGTAGCCCTCGCCAGTACTAAGGATAGCGTGGCCCGTGTCGTTCTTGTTCAGAGTGCAAAAGGCAGCTCCTATGAGAAGGCAAAAGAAAATGCCTCACATTTAGTCTATGAATATAATGTAGAGCAAAATACATTTACCGCTCCAGAATATGTGATTATACCTAAAGGTTATGGTTTCTTCCAGCAAGAGACTAAGGTGGTAATCTATCTACCAGAAGGGACTACCTTCAAACTCAACCGTGAATTTTACGACAGGTATAGCAGGTGGCTCAATGATGATGCGGTGAGACTCTCTCATAGTTGGGATCACATTTATCAAATGAAAAAGGACGGAGCCGCCTGCATGGATTGTGAGGTCATTGAAGAAACTCCAGAGTCTGAAGATCCCGTGAATGAAGCCTTGCAAAAATCTGCTGATACCATCAATGACGATTTCAAAGAGAATCAATGGAGATATGAAGAAGAAAATTGAGTAGGATTAAAATTTGAGTTGTTTTAATCTAGAAGCCGTTTCTGTTGAGGGGAACGGCTTTTTTTCTGACTGGACAGCTTGAGGAGTTTACGCTTTCGCGAAAGCGAGAATAAAATTGTCGTATCATTCAAAACCACTTAATAAACCACTCAACGAATTATATGTTTTCTTTATGTGCTGGGAAACACGATATTCTTTAATTTCCCGAAAATATTGAACATGAAAAAAATTTTATTCCATACCCTTCTAATATTACTTCTCTCCTCTTGCGGCTCAACCGCTCAAGACATGAAGGTAAAAGGTAATAGAGAACCTACTACAGAAATTACTATAGTAAAACCATTCAATACGCTGGAAGTAGATGATAATTTTATAGTAAAACTCGTTCCTGGATCACAGACTCAAGTAGAGTTGATTACTGATTCCAATCTTCACGAGCACATCGAGTTCAATACCATAGGAACTAAATTAACCATCAACTCCACCGCTAGAATCCGTTCCAAGCGTAAAATGGAGTTTAGAATCACCTACAGTCCTGAACTGCATACGATCATCGTAAAAGATGATGCAGAAGTTTCTACGGTGACTAAAGGCAACTTCCCTATTCTCGATATACAGGTTCAAGATAAGGCCAGCGCTTACATTACCGCGACGGTGCAACAATTGAAGCTGCATACCACAGGCGATTCAAAATCAGAATTGAACCTAACTGGTGATAAAGCAGACATTCAAATTACCGACAATGCAGATGTCAAAGCATTAATCACCTACCAGCAGGCAAATCTGTTTTTAAGGGATCGTGTAGATGCTCGCATCGAGGGCGATATAGATCTAGGTAAGATCACAATAACTGATAAAGCATTTATAGAAGCTAAGAATCTAGTGTTTGAAGAACTTACCGTGGTAGCTGGAAACAACTCGAAGTCTGAAGTCAACGCAAAGAAGACGCTGACTATAGAAGCAGATAAAGATGCCGATATAACCATTTTCAACAAGCCAGATATTATCTTAACCAAATTTGATGGAGAAGCTGTTCTGAGAAAGAAATAAGCTAGAAGTAGTTTTAAATAAAAATCCCGCTGAGCTTTGAGTCCAGCGGGATTTTTTTATTAACAATAGTCTTCGCTATTCTACGTAATAATCACCAGCAGTCATCTCCTCAACCACTCCTATATCAGCTAGGTAACGTTCTGCATCCAGAGCTGCCATACAGCCTGTTCCGGCCGCGGTAATAGCTTGTCTATAGATTTTATCCTGCACGTCGCCACTTGCAAAAACTCCAGGAATGTTGGTCTTTGTAGAACCAGATTCCGTGTGGATATAGCCATCACTTCCCATGTCGATCTGTCCTTTGAATATATCTGTATTGGGCTTGTGACCTATTGCAATGAATAATCCGGTAATTTCGATTTCAGATTTCTCGCCAGTCTCATTATTTACGATACGTAAGCCTTCAACCACCTGTTCTCCCAGCACCTCGTCAACTTCACTATTGTACATCACTTTGATGTTATCAAGACTGTTTACTCTGTGCTGCATGGCTTTGGAAGCTCTCATATAATCTTTACGTACGAGCATGGTAACGCTCTTACAGATTTTTGCGAGATAAGAAGCTTCTTCTGCAGCGGTATCTCCCGCACCTACTATAGCAACATCTTGATTCTTATAAAAGAATCCATCGCAAACGGCACAGGCGCTCACTCCACCGCCTCTCAAGCGCTGCTCACTAGGGAGACCCAGATATTTTGCTGAGGCACCTGTAGAGATGATCACGGTATTAGCCTCAATCTTGGTTTTTCCATCGACCGTGGCTTTGTGAATACCACCTTTTTCTTTGGCAAACTCAACTTCTGTGATCATTCCTATGCGTACATCAGTACCGAAACGTTCCGCTTGTTTCTGCAAATCTTGCATCATTCTGGGACCATCAATTCCCTCTGGATAACCTGGGAAGTTATCGACCTCGGTAGTCGTAGTTAACTGGCCTCCAGGCTCCATACCGGTATAAACCACGGGCTTCATATCTGCGCGGGCAGCGTAGATTGCCGCGGTATAACCCGCTGGACCACTACCTATGATTAAACACTTGATTCTTTCTATCTGTTCAGACATATTACTATGTTTTTTCTTTATTTCTTTTGTGTCATTATCTCGCTTTCGCGAAAGCGTAAACTCGATCGTAAAGTTAATCAGCACTTGAATAAGCTTGCTGAATTTAAGATCACAATTTATTATTTACTTATTAAACAATCACATAAGCGCATGATACTTTTGAAAAGTGCAACGTATTTATCTTAATCCGATTACAAAGGAGAAAGCGACCATCTTGAAAACATCTCAAGAAACTAATGGTGCTTATACTTTAATCGAAGTTGAACTTCAGCCCGATGGTGGTAACCCCATACATTATCACAAACGCTTCACCGAGCATTTTTTTCCAAAACAAGGGCCTCTAGGAGTTCATTATAAAGGTCAGGAAATCATGTTGAAGCCAGGAGAGGATTTCAAAGTCCCGATTCTGGATCGACATCGTTTCTATAACCCAACCGATCATACTATTATTTTCCAAGCCCGGTTAGAACCTGGCCAGCCAGGGTTTGAAAGGTTTATGGCTGTACTATTCGGTCTCGTGCGCGATGGCAAGACCTTTTCTTCAAATCAAATCCCGTTTAATCCGCTTTATGCGGCACTTCTTTTAAAATGGGGAGACACTCAGGTAGATAGTTTTGCATTCAAGATCCTGAGCCCTTTGATTAATCTGGCAGAAGTCATAGCAAAATGGCTCGGTATAGATAAAAAATTGGAAAAGCGATATGTAAAGGAGTGAAGGTTTTTACGCTTTCGCTTAGACTCCGCTCAGCTATCGCATCAGCGTCAAATAATATATCTCACGCTGCTAGTATATGCCAGATAGCTCCAAAAATTGAATCTTGGAACTTGGTCTCGATAACTATCTGGATTGGGATTTACAAATCTAAATCCACCTTCAAATCAAAGCGAAACCAAAACTTCAAATCGAGACAACTGACTGTAATTAGAAACCTCCTATCGCTCCTTCAAACTGCAACTGCTCCCTCTATCGCTTGCATCTACCTTAACAATATCGTAACATTACGGTCAACTTTTAAAAATCCATGGAAAGCCAAAACATCAACAACGAAGACGAGAAAATTATTGAGAACAATAAACTAAGCATAGGTGAAGCGTTAATCCCGGTAATCGCACTTGTAGGCATGCTGGCTTTCAACGTATTAGGCGTATATGGTGATGATGCATTAAGTGGTTCCAATCAATTTGTTCTGCTCCTAGGAGCAGCTGTTGCTGGAATTGTAGGCTACTTTAATAAAGTAAGCTACAAAACCATGGTTGAAGAAGTGGCTCAAAACATAAAATCCACGACAGGCGCGATTTTGATTCTTTTAATGGTGGGGGCGCTTGCTGGAACATGGCTGGTGAGCGGAATCATACCTACCATGATTTATTATGGATTAGACATTCTCAATCCCACGATTTTCCTGGCTGCTTGTGTAATCATTTGTGCGGTGATATCAGTCGCTACAGGTAGTAGCTGGACGACTAGCGCGACAGTAGGTATTGCTTTAATAGGAATTGCAGGAGCATTGGGGATTGACGCTGGAATGACGGCTGGTGCGGTATTGAGTGGTGCATATTTTGGCGACAAGCTCAGCCCTATGAGTGATACCACAAACCTAGCACCAGCGATGGCAGGTACAGATTTGTTCACCCATATCAAGTACATGAGTTATACCACAGTCCCAACCATCGTGGTAACACTTATCGTGTTTATTATCATAGGTTTTGCTTCTGGAGGTGAAGGCGTCGCAGACGTGACTCAATATCAAGAAGCGATTGATGGGACTTTTAATACCAGTCCTTTACTCTTTGTGGTTCCCGTTCTTGTAATAGCTATGATCATTAAGAAGGTTTCGCCTCTTATCGCCCTACTTTTGGGTACTTTACTTGCTGGAATTGCGGCCTTGATTTTTCAACCCGATCTGGTTCTTGCCGTAAGCGGACTTGAAGAGTGGAACGGAGTATCAGCTTACAAAGGAATCATGAATGCCATTACGGTGGACGTAGCCATCGACCCGATCACAGAAAATACCGCGATTGCAGAAAAGCTTGGTGGACTTTTTGAATCTGGTGGTATGCAAGGCATGTTAGGCACGATCTGGTTGATTATATGTGCTATGGTTTTTGGTGGCGTGATGGATGCGATCGGTGCATTGGCAGCGATCAGTCGAGCGCTGTTGAATATCTTTCATTCGGTTTTTGGATTATTTACCAGTACCGTGATCAGCTGTCTGGCTATCAATGTAACAGCAAGTGATCAGTATTTAGCTCTTGTAGTTCCAGGAAAAATGTATGCAGATGCCTACCGCAAAAAGGGTCTTGCTCCAGAAAACCTTTCCCGTACGCTGGAAGATTCTGGTACCGTTACTTCCGTTTTGATACCTTGGAACACTTGTGGAGCCTATCAGAGTACGACGCTAGGGGTGTCCGTAGCAGATTACGCCATGTTTGCGATCTTCAACTGGCTCTCCCCTTTTATGACATTAATCTTTGCTGCCTTTAATATCAAGATCAGACAATTGAAGGATAAGTATACAGGAAATTCTGAAGCTGTTGCTTAGTGATTTTAGGGGCTTGCAGCCGATATTTAAATCAGCATTTCCAGGATTCATCACACCAATCACTCAAATTGATAGTTTTTAAACTACTCAATAATCAAAACTTATAGTTACATCTAAATAGATCATTAAGATCATTCCGCTTTCGCGAAAGCGAGACCTATTTTTGTGCCATAATTAAATACAATATAACATGGCTATAGTAGGAAGACAATTTCCAAATCTAGATGTAGATGCAATGAATGAAATGGGAGATACATTCAAATTGAATGTTCTTGAAGAGGCAAAAAACAAGAACAAAAAAGTGCTTCTTTTTTGGTACCCAAAAGATTTCACATTTGTTTGCCCAACTGAATTGCACGCATTTCAAGAAGCTTTAGAAGAATTTGAAAAAAGAAATGTAATGGTGATCGGTGCATCATGTGACACTCCAGAAGTTCATTTTGCATGGTTGAATACACCTAAAGATGATGGTGGAATTGAAGGTGTGACCTACCCTATCCTTGCAGATACTAACCGCAATCTGGCTGGAACTCTAGACATTCTAGATGTTGAGGTGGAATACAACGATGAGCTTGAAGACCACATTCTTACTGGTGATAATGTAACTTTCCGTGCGACATATTTGATCGATGAGGAAGGAACTGTGTTTCATGAAGGAATCAACCACATGCCAGTAGGTAGAAACGTAAACGAGTTTTTACGCATGATCGACGCTTATACTCACGTACAGAAAAATGGTGAGGTATGTCCAGCAAACTGGGAAGAAGGAAAAGATGCGATGAAAGCAGACCGTAAGGCAACTGCTGAGTACCTATCTAAAAACTAAGAGTAATTAATACTCCTATTCACAAGCAGCGCACGTCTATTTGAAGATAGCTGCGCTGCTTTTTGATTCAAATAAAACCGAAGCTATGAGAACATTAGATCAAGATAACCTACAAGAAATCGTTGCAGAAAACGAGGTTGTAGTAGTACAATATATGGCTACATGGTGCGGAAATTGCCGCGTAATGAAGCCAAAATTCAAAAAGCTAGCCGGTGAGAATGAAAACGCTGTTTTTGTTCTTGCTGATGCAGAAAAGTATCCAGAGTCCAGAAAACTCGCCACGGTAGATAATCTACCTACGTTTGCCACTTTCAAAAACGGAAGTTTTGTCAATCAAGCGCAGACTAACAAATTTGAAAACCTTATACAATTAGTTGATGAAGTTACCAGTAATTAGACACCTGCAAAAAGGAGCTACAGAAGAGCAGCTTGAAGCTACGCTTGAGGTTTTGGAACATTTTACAGAGCACAGATCTGTAACTGATGAAGAAATGGACGTAGTAGGCGAGCTGATCACCAATATTTGTGGCGCTCTTGAAGTACACTCAAATATGAAAGAAGGCATGAGCAGCGTAGAAGCGGCAAACGCCTTTGCTCAAAAGGTCATGGGCTCGATTGATAAATGATCAAGCTTTTTTACGTTGACTAAAAAAAAGGCTTTGAGCCTGTTTTTTTTGTGGGAACATTTTATAGGATACTATCGGCTTGTATCTCTCCTCTACAAGTAAGGGCAGAATTAATTCTGCCCTTACTTGATATATAGCTTACTTCTTTTTCTTTTGCTGCTCTTCTTGAGCGGCTTGTGCCTGCTCCATGATCTGTTGCATCTTGCTAGCAAAGCGCCCTTTTTTCTTTTTAGGCTTAGCTTTTGCCTTTTCAATTTTAGCAAGAACCTTATCCTTATCAATAATTACATACTTTATTACAAGCATGAGACCGATGGTGATCAAGTTGGACACAAAGTAATACAACGATAGTCCACTCGCGTAGTTATTAAAGAAAACTAGCATGAAGAGCGGTGACAAGTACATGATGAACTTCATGTTAGGCATACCCGGTTGTTGCGTAGCCTGCATACTCTGTCCCGTAGTCATTTGCATGTAAAAGAATATGGAAATAGACGCCAAAATCGGGAACAAACTAACGTGATCTCCATAAAAGGGAATTGAGAATGGTAAACTAAAAACCTCATCGTAGCTGGAAAGATCGTCTGCCCATAAGAAGCTTTTTTGCCGCAGTTCAAAGGCCGTAGGAAAAAACTTGAACAGCGCAAAGAAAACCGGCATCTGTAACAAGGCTGGCAAACAACCCGATAAAGGACTTGCTCCAGCTTCGCTCTGAACGCGCATGGTTTCCTGCTGCTTTTTCATAGCGTTGTCCTTATACTTTTCAGCAATTTTGTTCAGCTCAGGGCGCAAGATTTTCATTTTGGCCTGAGTCAAATAACTTTTGTAAAGTACCGGAGACAATACGAGACGTACACAAATTGTCAAAAGAATAATTCCTATACCATAGGAAATTCCTAAATACGCATCGCCGGTAATGAATGTGAAGGCAGGGCGTATTGCATATTCATTGATCACTCCAAAAATTCCCCAACCCAAATCTACAACTTCATCTAGGTTACGATTGTATCCATCTAAAATATCATAATCTGTTGGGCCAAAATACCAGTCCATATTATAGGCTAGCTCCCCACCGCTGTATTCCAGCTGAGCGACCGAACTAAATTCCTTGGTAAATTCATTTTGTTCCTCATCAATGGACTCGATATTGCGAGATTTCATTGCCGCACTAGAGAATGGCGTATCGGTAAGTAGAATGCTTGAAAAGAAATGTTCTTTGTAAGCGATGTAGGTAACATCTTCCGCATCTTCTTCAGCAGTTTCACCTTGCCCGGTATAATCATCGCTGCCACCGTCATATTCGAACTTGATCTCGGTATATCGATTTTCGTTTGACATACTCTTAGACCTACGGTAAGCCACAAGATCCCATTGTAGCTCTGCGGTTTCAGAAGTATCAAAAACCTGTGCCATTCCCACAGACCTGATGTTGAAATCCATCATGTAATCTTCGGGCTGCAGTTCATAACGGAATTCCAGATATTGATTTGCGCCTTGCTCGTATCGCATGGTCAGTACCTTGTTCTCACCGTTTTCAGAGGTAGAAGGTGTAAAAATCAGATTCTTGGTATTCAAGATGCGACCATCTTTAGTCTGGAACTTCAAGTTGAGCATGTGATCCTTACCGCGCACAAGATATACTGGCAGACTATCATAAGTCTTGTAATTCTTAAGCAACGCCTCAGTAATCAAAGCACCTTTAGTGCTGATTTTAAAATCTACCAGTTTGTTATTGAACTCGAGAACTTCCTCTGCTGGGGTGTTGCTGGCTACTTTTAGTGAATCTGAAACCACGGCTGTACTATCAGATCCTATCTCAATAGGATCAGTACCAGAGACATCTTCTGTGGAAACAACATCTTCTTCCTCGGGAACTACATCGGTTTGATTATTAAGGAACATATACATGAGAATCCCAAAAATCAGGGTCATGCCCAGCATCGTTTTCCAGTCCGTTTTCTTTTCTTCCATAATTTACCCGTCCGGGATTTGTAATTGATTAAATGGCTTTGATTTGATCTCGCTTTCGCGAAAGCGTAAACCTCACAAGCTCCTATCTAATTATTTGTTTTCTGAGCTTTATAAGCCGCTGCAGCAGCTACAAATGAGGTAAAAAGCGGGTGTGGATTTGCCACCGTACTTTTATACTCTGGATGGTATTGCACACCTATAAACCAAGGGTGATCCTCGATCTCGACGATTTCCACCAGTCCAGATTTAGGATTGACTCCTGTAGTCTTGAGACCACCTTTTTCAAGTTGCTTGCGGTACTCGTTGTTATACTCATATCTATGGCGGTGACGCTCAGAAATCAGGTCCTTCCCGTAGATTTCCCTTACTTTACCACCTTGTAACTCACAATCCCAAGCGCCTAGGCGCATGGTTCCGCCCATGTCCAGAATGTGCTTCTGGTCTTCCATAAGCGATATGACCGGGTCTGAAGTTTCTGCATTCATTTCAACAGAATTGGACTCCTTAATTCCCAAAACGTTACGAGAATATTCAATCACGGCCATTTGCATACCTAAGCAAATTCCAAAAAATGGCAGTTTATTCTCTCGAGCATAACGCACGGCATCTATCTTTCCTTCAATCCCACGCTCGCCAAAACCTGGTGCAACAAGCAAACCATCTAGATGAGAAAGTTTTTTCTCCACATTCTCAAGCTCTAGATACTCGCTGTGAATAGATTCAATCTTTACCTTGATCTCGTTTGCGGCACCAGCGTGAATAAATGCCTCAAGTATGGATTTGTAGGAGTCCTGTAACTCTACATACTTTCCTATCAAACCTATGGTGACTTGACTTTTTGGATTCTTGTGGCGTTGCACAAACTCGTTCCAACTTTTTAGGTTAGGCTGTTGCTCCACGTCCATCTTAAGACGTTTGATCACCACGCGATCCAGTCCTTCCAGCAGCATTTTATTGGGCACATCATAGATGGTATCCACATCTATGGATTGAATGACGGCCTCTTGCTTCACATTACAGAATCGGGCAAGCTTGGTACGTATTTCATCTGTTATTTCATGCTCTGTTCGGCACACGAGAATATCTGCCTGTACTCCACTTTCCATAAGCGTTTTTACGCTGTGTTGGGTGGGCTTGGTCTTTAATTCGCCCGCCGCACTTAAAAAAGGAATTAATGTTAAATGGATCACCAGCGAATTATCCTCTCCTAGCTCCCATTGCAACTGGCGCACACTCTCAATATATGGTAGAGACTCGATATCACCCACGGTTCCACCTATCTCTGTAATCACGACATCGTAATCGCCAGATTTACCTAGCATCTGAATGCGGCGCTTGATTTCATCTGTTATATGGGGAATTACCTGAACAGTCTTTCCTAGAAACTCACCACGACGTTCTTTATCGATCACGCTTTGATAGATGCGACCTGTAGTTACGTTATTGGCTTGTGAGGTATTTACATTCAAGAAACGCTCGTAGTGTCCTAGATCCAGGTCAGTTTCAGCACCATCTTCAGTTACATAACACTCGCCGTGCTCGTAGGGATTAAGGGTTCCGGGATCTACATTGATATAGGGATCAAGCTTTTGAATTGTTACGCTTAAACCTCTAGCCTGTAGCAGTTTAGCAAGAGAAGCTGCAATAATACCCTTTCCTAAAGAAGAGGTTACACCACCAGTTACAAAAATGTATTTTGCGTGTGCCATGAACTGCTTTTTAAGATTTTAAAAACAGCTGCAAAAGTACGGATTATGGGTTGAAAACTGATAATTAAATTGAGCAATAGAGCTAAGCGGTCAGAGCTACATTTCTACTTTCAACAATTCACCCGCGATGTAGATTTCCCAACGCTGCTGGTCTACTGAACTCAAGCCGTGATCTGTTTCTTGATCGTATCGCGATTGCATGGCAACCCGATCCTTTTCAAATTTTCTGAAAATATAATCTACCTCTTTGTTGATATTTTTCACGGGTCGGTATTTCTTGTAAGCTGCTCTCAACTTGAGTACATATAGATGCGTTATGTCCCAATGCAGCTGCTCATGTTTCAAAAGATATGATCCATTCTCCTTCAGGTCACGCTTCCAGCTCAATTCTGGATAAAAAGCACTTTCAACCTCAACATTAAAATCAACAACTTTTCCTTCAGAGGTCTTCGTTTGAATCGCATAAGACATCCCTGAATTAACAGCTGCTGCTCTATCCAGGGAGCCCGCCGGTTCACCTCTGAAATCTTCCCAAGATAGAACAGGGTGTTCTTCATAGGTCCATGATAACCTTGGCTCCACCGATTCACATAAAAATAAGATCAGAAAGCCTAGAACAAATCTCATTTTACCAATTGAAATTCACATCAAGTTTGATGTCTGGATGCAGGCTGTTGCGTACAGGACAAGTATGAGCAACGCGTTCAAGAATGAGCCTTGCTCTTTGATCTGCATTTCCATTCATGTTGAAGGTTACCTTTATTTCTGAAATGCGTCTGGGATCTGAAGCCATGACCTTTGTCACCGCAGCTACAGAATCCTCCATCTCAACTTTTAACTCCTTGGCCTTTATTCCCATAACGGTAAGCATACAGCTCGCTAGAGCTGTAGCCACATGATCTGTAGGCGAGAACGATTCTCCTTTGCCATGGTTGTCAATTGGCGCGTCAGTAATCACGCTTTCAGAGCTTTTACTATGAATGCACTCGCAGCGCAAATCACCTTTATAAACTACAGTAGATGTCATTTATCGGGTTTTAAGTGGAGTGATCTCTATCTCCTTTATGCTTAAATCTTTCTGGTATTGAAGCATAAAAACAGCTTCATTATAGTATCCTTTAAAGAGTTGCTTGCTATAATCAAACTTGCTTTCAACCATTTTAGTAAGACCATATTTCTTTAAAGACTCAAACAAGTCACCTGTGCTGGCTTGTCTCAATATCATGTCAAAACCTACATCAAATCCCCTAGCCACATACTTGTTAGGTAACATTCCATGCTTTTCTTGATAACTACGGATGAAGATATTATCATCTGAGGCATCTTTATAAAATTGTGGAAAGGTGTAATTTAAAAGAGCTAACCTTCCATTAGGTAAATCCATATCATCATAAGCGTCCATTCCAAACATGGTGATGTTATGGGTATCAGTTTTGGCTGAATACGTAGTCACCGCATCAGTAATGAAACCTACCTGATTGACAGCCAGCACTATAATATTTTCTCTTACCGGATCTAGTTCTTTAAGATAATTAGCTTTATAAATGTAGTTTTTCTTCTCGTCAGGAACTAAAACTCGAGCATCAGGAAAAAGTGCTGTAAACTCTGAGCGTATCATCGGTTCTTTGTTATCTGTAACGATAATAACGTTTTTACCTTTAGCATAGATTCTCAAAAATTGCTTCATCTTCAACTTCAGCAATGCGTCATCAGGTCGCGTTTGAATCAAATTACGATAAGATCGATCATCTGTTGTGGTGAGTGGAGAAATGACTGGCACACGATCTGACCTTAATTCTTTAGCAGCTTCCAAAACGTTCTTCGACAACAAAGGACCTATTACTCCGGTATACTCTTGAAAATCGTTCTGCTGTATGATATCTCGCACCGCCGATGGACTTTTTGAAGTGTCATACACGTCATAATTCACCCGAAGGCCTATACTCAAAGCACTATCGCGCGCCATCATCAAGCCTATTAAGAAGTCGGTTGCTACTCTGGAGGTACCGTCTTGCTTTAAATGCTCTTCAACATCAACCTCCTCATTCAATTTATCCAGAGACAAAGGCAACATCACAGCATACCTTTGCGGCTCGTAACTGGTGATACTGTCTACTAGATGGGCAACTTTATAATTGGCTTCATAAATCTGTAGCGTGTCAATCATTTTGTTGTTTGGAATCTTGAGAACCATCCCAGCTTTAAGACCATTCTTCAGTTCCGGATTGAGGCTTATGAGAGAATCTTCTGAAACGCCTGACATTCTCTTCAGAGAATACATTCCCATTTTGTGTGGAACTTCAAACTCGACCAGCTCTGGCTGTATCTCATCCAAAATGTCAATATTGTCAGCCAGTACATCGATAGCCTGCTCTGTCTTTAAACCAAAACCTTCAGAATCCAGTTCCTTTTTAGGCACATTAATCAACATATCAGGCTTCAATTGCTCCACATCTGGATTCATTTCCTTGAGTTGCTCTACGGTGATACCGTTTTTTTTTGCAACTCTGTAGTACCCTTCACTCGCCTTGACCCTATACTTTCCTATCGCAGCCAGTTGTTCCTCCGTTTGGTTGAGATCATCTGGCAAACCTAAACTTGGTTTACTTACTGGTTCATCATAAAATACTGGGATCTGAATACGGTCTCCCTTCTTTAAAGATTCAGCGTAGAGTCGCTTGTTAGCTTCTTTAATATCCAGCACGGTGATGCCATATTCTTTAGAAATACTGTAAAGCGTTTCCTTTCTGCGTACTTTATGCTTTTTATATTCCTTGACTCTTTTTTGAGTCAAAACCTTAGCATCAGCTGGTATGAGCAACGAGGCTCCAGCCCTCACACCAGACTTTGCATCTGGATTGAGTGCCAGTAATTCCTTTTTGGAGATGCTGTACTTTTCGGCAATGGTGTCTAGCGTTTCACCACTAGTCACCGTGTGTTGTTTATAATTTTGGGCTGTAAGGGTTTCCGCTTTCGCGAAAGCGAGAACCACAAAAATCACCCAGATTAAATTCTTCATATTATTCCCATTCTATAGTTGCCGGTGGTTTAGAGCTAATGTCATAAACTACGCGATTCACGCCTTTTACCTTATTAATGATCTCGTTGCTGGTGGCCTGCAAAAATTCATAGGGTAAGTTCACCCAGTCAGCCGTCATTCCATCTGTACTTTCTACCGCCCGCAAGGCAACACATTTCTCGTAAGTGCGCTCGTCGCCCATGACGCCCACGCTATTCACCGGCAAAAGCATTGCTCCTGCCTGCCATACGCGATCATAAAGTTCCCACTTTTTCAAGTTATTGATAAAAATGGCATCTACTTCCTGCAACATTTTCACTTTCTCTAACGTGACATCTCCTAAGATTCGTATGGCAAGTCCAGGACCCGGGAAAGGATGCCTTCCCAAAATATCTTCTGGCATATTCATGGATCTTCCCACTCTTCTCACCTCATCCTTGAACAAAGCCTTGAGCGGTTCTACAACTTTAAGCTTCATAAAGTCTGGCAAGCCACCCACATTGTGATGCGACTTTATCGTCGCGCTGGGCCCTCCAGTCGCAGAAACACTTTCAATTACGTCAGGATAAATAGTACCCTGAGCCAAAAATTCTGCTCCGTCTACAGCGGTTGCCTCATCATCAAAAACCTCGATGAATGTGCGGCCTATAGCTTTACGTTTTTTCTCAGGGTCTGACTCGTCCTTCAGCGCTTCCATAAATCGTGCCGTGGCATCAACTCCTTTGACATTGAGACCCATTCCCTCGTATTGCTCAAGCACTTGCGTAAATTCATTTTTACGTAACAAACCGTTGTTTACAAATATGCAGTACAGATTTTTACCGATCGCCTGATGCAATAACATGGCTGCAACGCTACTATCCACGCCACCACTCAGACCTAATATTACTTTTCCATCCCCTATCTTTTCTTGAAGAGCCTCAACCGTTTCTTCTATAAAGCTGGCTGGTGTCCAGTCCGGTTTTACACCTGCAATACGGATCAGAAAATTCTCGAGCAACTGCTTGCCATCAGTTGAATGGTAAACTTCTGGGTGGAACTGTATGGCAAAGGTTTCTTCGTCCTTTATTTTAAAGGCAGCATTGAGGACGTCTGCGGTACTCGCGATACGCTCAGCTCCTTCTGGAAGTTCTTTTATGGTATCGCTGTGCGACATCCAGACTTGAGTATTTTCATTGATCTTTTCAAAAAGCGCTTCCCCAGCCTTGATCACGGTAAGGTGTGCGCGACCATATTCCCTAATATTGGAAGGAGCGACTTCTCCTCCGTTAAAATGAGCCAGGTACTGGGCACCATAGCATATTCCCAAGATAGGCTTATTACCTCTTATGGATTTCAAGTCTATATGAAAAGCCTTGTCAGACCTTACAGACATGGGGCTACCCGATAGGATAACCGCCTTGTAGTCTTTCAGATCGTCTAACGAAGTATGATAGGGTTTGATTTCTGAATAAATATTGAGTTCTCTTACACGTCTAGCGATAAGTTGTGTGTATTGAGAACCAAAGTCGAGTATTAAAACCTTGTCGTGTTGCATGCGCAAATTTACTTTTTTAGCAATGAAGATGCGATAGAAATCAATTGCTTTATGAATACAATTTCAACAGACTATTCAATTAAAATCTCATGATTGACACTTTTCTACTTATGCGTCGAGACTACGATAGCATCATTTCGTTTGAGTAGCTCCTGCACAAATAGCTGGTTATTATCTGGACTTATGTAGATCTCACTATACTTTTCGTATCTTACGATCAAACCATTTCTAGCCGTAGCGGGCTTTAAGCCTACCCACATAGTCTTTCCCACAACCACTTCATGAATGTCTGAAATGGCAATTGACCCTTGTACGGGTCCTGATCGGTATAGCAATTTGTTTTCAGTAATCTCGTAAGACGTGCCCATAGCAATCCATAACAGCAGAACCAACACTATTAACAGAGCAAATACGGGCACCAGCATCTCCCTGTTCAGACTGGGAGCGTTTAAAACATTGATAAAAATCAAAATTGCCAAAACACCTATTACAATGAATAATGCGTAAAGAAGCGCGTCCTTTCTACTGCCAAATTTCATGAGATCTCAATCAATTTTGATGACTGTAAATCTCAAATCCAATGGATCGAGACCTTCTAAAATCTTAGCGATAAGATCGCTCCCGTAATTCTGGTAGAAGAAGGAGAAGTTTGTTACACGCTCCTGCAAGCCACCGCCGGGCAACCATTCATTCTGAAGCTTCAACGAGCGTTCAGTTTCATCTGCAAGTTTGCGTTTTTGAGCTTTGAGCAAACGCTTTTCAAGGTGTTCCAAACCGTTGATTTGTTTCTTTTCTTGCGCAGCTACGGCAGTTTTGAAAGATTTTTCAGTTTTTTCGGCTAGATCGTAGAGATCTGCAAATTGTTTTTTGAGATGTTGCTTTTGAGGTTCAAAATCTATATTGATATGACTGATCTGTCGCGTGATTTGTTCTTCAAGTTTATACTCTTCATGAAACAAATCTGCGGGACGTAGTTTCAATCGGGATAGCTTGTCCAACTCTTTTCTCGTGGCGATTTGCACAGAATTACGTAAAAGCAATACGGGAAATGTGATGTTACTGGCGTCAAAGAACGACTTCAATTCTAGCCAGTAAGCCAGTTCACCGCCGCCGCCTATGTAGCATAAATTCGGCAATACGATTTCTTGATAAAGCGGTCTCAAGATTACATTGGGTGAGAATCGTTCAGGATGCTCATGAAGTTCTTTGAGAAGTTCCGCTTTCGCGAAAGCGAGATCACCACCATCCACAAAGTACTTATCATCTTCTAAAATGATACGACCGCGATGCTCATCTGTCAGATAAAACAAATTGATCTCCCGCGGATTCACTTGCACTTTATACTCTGGCGGAAAAGCTTCAATCGTCTCATTTACTTTCTCAAAAGCCAAATTATCTAGCAGGTCCTGTTGAAAATGACCTATCGCGTGCTGTTTCAACCGGGCATCATCTGCATCGAGAACCACCAGCCCCTCACGGCCAAATAGCTCGTGAGCTATGTATCGAGTAGCTTCGGCTAAGTTTTTATGATCGAGATAGGCGTTTTTAAAAAGATCTTTAAGATGTTTTGCGTGTTCATGGTTGCCCAGCAAAGTCGCAAAGCTATCATACACTTTATCCAGTCCAGAATTTTCGAGACGTCCTACGGCACCGCCAGCTTCACGATCGTAGACAATTTTACGGTCGCCAAAATTGAAGTATTGCACCTCCTCAAAATCGTGATCCTCGGTCGCCATCCAAAAGACGGGAACAAAATTTTTGTCAGAATAAGTCTCGTTTAATTTCCTGCATAGATTGATAGTTGAAGCAATCTTGTACAAAAAATACAGGGGCCCAGTAAACAAATTGAGTTGATGACCCGTAGTTACAGTAAAGGTATTATCGCGACTGAGCAAATCAATATTACTGGTAAGTTGCTCATGTTCTGGTAAAATTTGATACTGATCTCGTAAAACTTCAACGAGGGATTCTCTTTTTGTAGAAGCCTCTTTCCATTCTGCATATTTTTCCTGAATCTGAGCCTCAAAATTATGTAGGGTGGGGAACCTATTGTAAAGAGGTCTCACCTCCTCATTTCTGTCGAGATAGTCCTTGATAATACTGGAATAGAATCTGAGGTCCTGATATGGAATTTTGAGATTATCCATAAACCTCTGTTTTACAATCACATTCCGAATCTGTCATGAATCAACTACGATTTACTTTATAGCAAGGAGTTTTTAAGATTCCCGCTTTCGCGAAAGCGAGATATAAAAAGCTCTATTTAGATTTAGGTTTGTAAACTGGCAACACCTTAGTTTCCACTTCTCCAAAACCGATTCTTACCTCATTCCTGCCGCAATAGCCACGCATTGTGACTGTATCGTGATCCTGGATAAATTTACGCTCTGTACCGTCGTTAAGCTTCACAGGTTTCGTTCCCTTCCAGCTTAATTCCAGCATGGAACCGTAACTATCTGGCGTAGGGCCAGAGATCGTTCCACTTCCCATCATATCACCACTATTTACAGGGCAACCATTAATTGTATGGTGAGCGAGTTGCTGGGAAATATCCCAGTACATGTGTTTGAAGTTAGACTTACATACAGTCGTAGGACGTCCTCCGTCTGGTGTGATATCGACTTCTAGATGAATATCAAAAGTAGATTTACCTTTTGATTTTAGGTAATCTAGAATAGGTTTCTCTTTTTTGGGAGCTTCGGTTCTGAAAGGTTCTAGTGCATCTAATGTCACGATCCATGGTGAGATGGAACTCGCAAAGTTTTTACCTAAAAACGGTCCTAGCGGTACATATTCCCATTTCTGGATATCGCGGGCACTCCAGTCGTTAAACAACACCATTCCGAAAATATAATCTTCAGCTTTGTCCACGGGAATAGGCTGACCTAGATTATTAGCATCCGTTGTGATGAATGCCATTTCCAGCTCAAAGTCTAGGAGCTTGCTGGGTCCGTAAACCGGTGCATCGGCATCGGCTGGCATCGTTTGACCTTGTGGACGGTGTATGGGAATACCGCTGGGAATTATGGAACTGCTACGGCCGTGATAAGCCACCGGCATGTGAAGCCAGTTGGGCAATAAAGCATTATCTGGATCGCGGAACATGGTTCCTACATTAGTCGCGTGTTCCTTACTGCTGTAGAAATCTGTATAATCGCCTATTAAGACTGGGAGCTGCATCTCTACCTCATCCATCGCAAAGATGATGCGATCGCGGTGCTCCTTATTATCTCTAAGTTCCGGATTTTCTTTATCAAAAATATCACCTATACGATTGCGCACGAGTCTCCACGTCTTCTTACCGTCTGAGATGAAATCGTTCAAAGTATCTTGCATGAACATATCATCAGTAAGCGGCACGCTATCAAAATAGCCCAACTCTTGTAGGGCGCCTAAGTCTATAGCGTAATCTCCTATTCTCGTACCTATAGTGATAACATTATCTCTGGTTAAAAACACCCCAAATGGAATATTCTGAACAGGAAAGTGGGAGTCTGCACTATAACCTATCCATGATTTGCGTTTCGGGTCGTTAGCAGTAATTGACATAATTTGATTTTCTGTTAAAAAGTCTCATTCAAATATATCAATAGTAAGGTGGACAATGCGATGAACGACTTACTTTTGTGTCCTAAATATTTCACAACACCGCCCATGGATCAAGAAATTTTTGACCTGATCAATCAGGAAAAGGAACGCCAGACTAATGGTATCGAACTCATTGCAAGTGAAAACTACATAAGTGAAGACGTGCTTACCGCTGTAGGCTCTATTCTCACAAATAAATACGCTGAGGGTTATCCCGGAAAACGTTATTATGGAGGTTGTGAAGTGGTTGATGAAATTGAAAACATTGCCATTGAGCGAGCCAAAGAACTTTTCAACGCAGAATACGTGAATGTTCAGCCTCATTCAGGGAGTCAAGCAAATACAGCAGTTTTTCATGCTTGTATGAATCCGGGTGATAAAATTCTCGGATTTGACCTATCGCATGGAGGTCACTTGACACACGGTTCACCGGTCAACTTTTCTGGAAAGTTGTATAAAACTTCTTTTTACGGAGTAGAAAAAGAAACAGGCTTACTCGATTACGATAAGATTGAAAAAATTGCTCAGGAAGAACAACCTCAAATGATTATTGCCGGAGCTTCTGCATACAGTCGTGAGATTGACTATAAACGCTTTCGCGAAATAGCGGACAAAGTAGGTGCTTTGCTTCTTGCAGACATCGCCCACCCAGCAGGACTTATCGCAAAAGGTATCTTACAAGACGCCGTACCTCACGCACATATTTGTACAACCACGACTCATAAAACCTTGAGAGGACCACGTGGTGGTTTGATCATTATGGGTAAAGATTTTGAAAACCCATTTGGTCAAAAACTCAAGTCTGGGAACTTGAAAAAAATGTCCACATTACTTAATAGTGCCGTTTTCCCTGGAAATCAAGGAGGCCCTTTAATGCACGTTATTGCTGGAAAGGCGGTCGCTTTCGCGGAAGCGTTAACAGACAAATTTCTTCACTACACCGTTCAAACGCGCCAGAATGCCAAAGCCATGGCAGCCGCTTTTGTAGAAAAAGGTTACCAAATCATCTCTGGCGGAACGGACAACCACAGCATGCTCATCGACTTACGCAATAAGGGAATAACCGGTAAGCAAGCCGAAGAAGCACTAGGCAAAATAGATGTAACCGTGAATAAAAACATGGTTCCTTTTGATACGGAATCGCCATTTGTCACCAGCGGTATACGCATAGGAACACCAGCAGTTACCACGAGAGGTCTTAATGAAGACGACATGAAGTGGATCGTTCAAGTGATCGACGAGTGTTTGATGAACATGGAAGATGAAGACAAACTATCTGCACTAAAATCTCAGGTTGTTGAGAAGATGAGTGGGTATCCTATGTTTAAGATGTAAATTTTGAAACCTGGGATTGAGATAACAGAAACAAAATTAGTTTTTACCGCCTTCACTTCCAAAATTACTGGACTAGGTAAGTTTTGTAAATCTTTTGACTGTCTACTTGATGATATAAAATTTATCGCTCTAAGCCCCAGACTAGTATTAGATAACGAATGTCTTTTCATTCTTATAGTTGACTGCTCTAAGAACATTTATGTTCTCAATGATCATGTACTAAAAACGGAAGGACTTAGCGATTTAGAATCGCATTTTGCTCTAGAGCCAATCCTAGAAACTTGGAAAAAATTTTCTTATGATGATCATTATGGGAAAGTCGATAAGGTTATTTTCCCTTTAGATCACCGTTGGAAAAATCTATTCAAATCCGACTGGAAATTATGCGTAAGACACTTATATGCGTCATTTAAACCAAAATCGTTTTTGGGAAATCTAGACTTTTAAAAACTCAAGTCAAGATTCTGACAATTGATAAAGCCTGCTCAAAAAAGCAGGCTTTCAAAATAGTAAAAGATTTGTGATTTAGATTGTTCGATTCGGATCAAACCCTTCCAATAACTGCGCCACTCGCTGAACAAACTGTCCGCCCAGAGCTCCATTCACCACTCTGTGATCATAGCTGTGTGACAAGAACATTTTCATGCGTATACCGATGAAATCTCCATCAGGGGTTTCTACGACTGCTGGTACTTTCCTTATCGCTCCAAGTGCCAAAATAGCCACCTGCGGCTGATTGATAATAGGCGTACCCATGATCGATCCAAAGGTACCAACGTTGGTTACCGTATAGGTCCCTCCTTGAGTATCGTCTGGTTTCAGTTTTCCAGTCCTGGCTCTATTTGCAAGATCGTTGACTGATTTTGCCATTCCTACAAGATTCAACTGATCTGCATTTTTTATTACGGGAACGATTAGGTTACCATCTGGCAAAGCCGCGGCCATACCTAGATTGATATTCTTACGCTTTATGATCTTGTCTCCGTCTACGGAAATGTTGATCATAGGGAATTCTTTAATCGCTTGCGCAACCGCCTCCATGAAGATAGGAGTGAATGTCAAGTTTTCTCCTTCACGTTGTTTGAAAGCATCTTTATTTTTCTTTCTCCAGTTCCAGATGTTAGTTACATCACATTCTATAAAACTCTGAACGTGTGCGCTGGTCTGTACCGACGCCACCATGTGGTGTGAAATCAGTTTGCCCATGCGGCTCATCTCGATAATTTCATCACCTCCATTTACCGAAACGGGTGCTGCTACTGGAGCTTGTCGCGGAGCTGCGCTGTGTGAGGCTGGTGCAGCAGGAGTGGATGGTCTAGTAGATGTAGCTGTTACTTTACCAGCTTTTTTATCTTCAACGTAAGCGAGTATATCATTTTTAGTCACTCGACCACCCTTACCGGTTCCAGAAATGGACTCCAACTCGTCCAAAGAGATATTTTCTTGCTTAGCTATGTTTTTTACTAACGGTGAGTAAAATGAATCTGAGTCTGAGTAATTGTTATCAGAATTAGCGCTTAACGTAATTTCTTCTTCAATCGCAGCGGCTGCTTCTTTAACCGCTTTGGGCTCACTTACCTCTGGAGTATCGGTTGACTCTGCATCTTCAGTTGCACCTTCACCTTCTGTCTCAATGATGGCGATGGTTTGCCCGATTTGAACCACATCATCTACCTCAAAAAGTTTTTCAACCAGTTTACCATCAACCTCGCTGGGAACCTCACTATCAACTTTATCTGTGGCAATTTCAAGAACGGGTTCATCCATCTCGATGGTGTCCCCTACTTCTTTAAGCCATGAAGTAATAGTTGCCTCTGCAACAGATTCACCCATTTTGGGCAACTTCAACTCAAATCTTGCCATAACTGCTATCTAATTCTTATTTCTTTAAGTCTGCAAAAATAATACTTCTCAATTCTGTTATTGCGGATTTTTCATCGTTAACCGCGGTTTTTAAGAATTCGTTATCAAATCTGCAATCAAATCGCTCATTCACTTCATTATTTTCACAGATCCACGAGCATTTGCTGCATCACTACCTAAAATCGTAGCCGTGTTCCCTATAAAAAAACGGTATCTAAACTTGCGCTGATGTTCTTTGATAAAGGTAAGCAACTCATTATAAGAATAGCTCGAAGTATTTAAAATGAGTTCTGAGGCGCTTTCCTCTTTAACCGATTCTAAAGAACGTGCTACTAAGTTCTCGGTGCCCTGCCACTCCGTTTCTGAAATAAAAAATTGTTTCAAGTTTTGAGCCTGCTGAACTTTTTCACGTTTTGTAGATTTTGCCAGCACAAACAGCTTCACGAGAACCTTTACCATCCATTTCTCCAGAAAATTTCTTTTGAAATATTTATCGTAAAACAATTCCATAGCACCATAAAACCGCTTGAGATACGCTTTATCTTTTATGGTGCTTTCCCCCTTAAAATGCAAAACCGTTTGCGAGCCCAGATAATAATTTTGAAATCCTTTTCTCAAGGCGGTATAACTCAAATCAATGTCTTCTCCGTACATAAAATAACGGTTGTCAAAACCGCCACATTGCTGGTAAACAACGGACTCACAAAACATAAATGCCCCTACAAGTATATCGACGGCACCATCCTGTTTTTCACTCACCTCATTATAATAATAATCAGAATCATTGCCTAAAACCTTCTGTCGAGAGACTTCTGGTGTGGGGATATGCCTCTTGCTTTCTGGAAGGAACGTGCCGCTACCATCCATAAGTCTTACACCTATAAAACCTAATTTTTTGTGGTTGTGTGATTGTGGTTGCCACGCTTTCGCGAAAGCGAGACACTCAACAAAAACCTGCTCTGGAACTACCGTGTCAGGATTTAAAATACATAGATACTTGCCGCTCGCCTGCTCTACCGCAAGGTTATTCCCTTTAGAAAATCCATGGTTCTGATCAAAGGCCAATAACCTTACTTGAGGGAAATGTTGCTTCACCAAATCGGTGCTGCCATCTTGGGAATGATTATCGGCCACGATAATTTCTGCATCGAGATTTTGAGTTGCTGCAAGAACGCTCTTGAGACACAGGTTCAAGAAATACTTAGCATTATAATTAAGAATGATGACCGAGAGTTCCAAAATCTAATTCTTGATAGAAGATTCATAGGGGACACGCTGAGCAATACTACGGCCTAGCGTGACCTCGTCAGCAAACTCGAGCTCGTCGCCCACGGCGATTCCCCTTGCTATCGTGGAAGTGCGTATCTCGATACCTTCCAGCTGTTTGAAAATATAGAAATTGGTCGTGTCTCCCTCAATAGTAGGGCTTAGTGCAAAAATTATTTCTTGAACATCATCTGTTTTTATGCGTTCTACCAGCGATCGCACTTTGAGGTCTTGTGGCCCGATGCCGTCCATAGGACTAATCTTACCACCCAAAACATGGTATAGACCACGATACTGGCTCGTATTTTCAATCGCCATCACATCTCTGATATCCTCCACCACGCACACGATGGTTTCATCGCGTTTGGGACTATTGCATATCTCACAAAGATCTCCATCACTCACATTATGGCACTTCTTACAGAATTTCAAATCATGTCGCATGCGAGACAGCGCAGCCGTGAGCTCATCAGTCTGCTGTTCTGGCTGGCGCATAAGATGCAGCACAAGACGCAAAGCGGTACGCTTGCCTACTCCAGGTAATTGCGACATCTCGTTTACGGCGTCTTCTAAGATTTTAGAGGAGAAATTCATTTACTGTTAAGAGGATGTGGGATTTGTGATTAGGGATTAGGGACCAGAAGCTAATAAATAAGCTCAGTATATTAAAGCAACATGAATTCAATTTTAGAATTTGTCATTTTGCATATGACACTTACCACTTAGAATTTGGTGATCAACTGTATTTTTTGAGAACTTCCACTTGTTGTTCAATCGCTTCCGTAAACTCATTTTTCATACGCTGAATCAATTCAGACGCAGGGATGGAATCCTTTACAGTCGCAACTCCTTGACCGGCACTCCAGATGGTCTTCCAGGCTTTGGCCTCTGTATCCATTTCTTTGCCAAAATCAATTTTCCCTTTTGCCGTAAGCTGCTCCTCTGTAATTCCGGCGGCTTCAAGGCTCGCAGCAAGAAAGTTTGCACTCACACCAGATATTGCAGCAGTATACACCACATCGCTTGAGCCGGCATCTATGATCATCTGGCGGTATTCATCGGTGGCTTTGGACTCATGGGTATTGATGAATCGTGTTCCCAGATAGGCAAAATCTGCTCCCATCTGACAGGCGCTTGCTACGTCTTGGCCTGAACTCATCGCACCTGAAAGGATGATTGCTCCGTCAAAAAAGCTTTTTACTTCCCTAATGAAAGGCATGGGATTGAGCGTACCAGCATGTCCACCAGCTCCGGCACAGACCAGGATCAATCCATCCACACCGGCTTCCATCGCCTTTTCTGCATGACGTTTTTTAATTACATCGTGGAAGACCAGTCCACCGTAACTGTGTACGGCATTCACCACGTCACTTACTGCGCCCAGCGAAGTAATCACCAGCGGCACGCGATGTTTCATGCACAATTTTAAATCGGCTTCAAGTCGTGGGTTGCTGCCATGAACGATAAGATTGACACCAAACGGCGCGGCCTTCTTACCCGTTTCTTCCTCCCAGGCAGACAACTGTTCTTTTATCGTGACGAGCCATTCCTCAAAACCCTCGCTGGAACGCTGGTTCAAAGCAGGGAAAGTACCTATAATGCCATTTTTACAACATTCTATGACCAGTTCCGGTCCTGAAATCAAGAACATGGGAGCCGAAATTACTGGCAGACTAAGGTTTTGAGAAAGATCTTTAACAGACATAATTTACGTTTGGGATAAAAATAAGAAACAGTACCCTAAGATAAATCGCTCATCGCCATTAAAGCTATGCACCGACTATATAAAGTCGCGTTAACAATTATTTAATTTGATTGTTTCTAGGCTTAATTTGCAACATCTTAGCGGCTGTGCCGTTCATAAAATGTCAATCAAAAAACCAGGTTTGAAAAACTTTTATTTAGGAATGCTTTTTTGTGTTCTCGCTTTCGCGAAAGCGTACTCTCAAAAAGCGACCCTCTCTGGAACGATCTCAGAGAAAAGCAGCGGCGAGACTCTACTCAACGTTAACGTAGTCTTTCCCGAAATTCCTACAGGAACCATTACAAACGAATACGGATTCTACTCTATAACCGTACCTGCCGGCACTTATAAAGTTCAATTTGTCAGCTTAGGATATGCTACCATTGAACAAACGATAAATCTTACCGAAAACACCAAGCTGGATCTTGCGATGATTCAACAAGGGGAAGAACTGGACGCGATCGTGATCAAAAACGATGTTGAAAAGCTGGAAACCAAGTCGCCACAAATGAGCGTAAACTCGCTGAGTATGGAGACCATCAAAAAAATTCCCGTGGTACTGGGCGAGACAGATCTGGTAAAAGCTCTCACCCTATTACCTGGTGTTTCTAACGCTGGTGAGGGTTCTGCTGGTTTTAACGTGCGCGGTGGCGCGGCAGATCAAAACCTCGTACTGCTGGATGAAGCAACGCTGTACGGTAGCGATCACCTTTTTGGTTTTTTCTCGGTCTTCAATCCAGATGCAATCAAAGATCTTAAACTTTACAAAGGTGGGATTCCAGCACGATACGGTGGCCGGGTTTCAAGTGTACTGGATATCTATCAGCGTGATGGAAATAAACAGCGATTGTCCGGAACTGGAGGTATAGGACTCGTGGCCAGCAGACTGCTTCTTGAAGGACCTATTGTAAAAGACAAAGCTTCTTTTTTAATAGGTGGGCGCAGTAGTTATGCACATTTGTTTCTGCCGCTTTTTGATATCGATAATACGGCTTATTTCTACGATCTGAACGCAAAGCTGAGTTGGAATGTAGGAGAGAATGACCGACTTTACATGAGCAGCTATTTTGGTAGAGACGTCTTTGAAGTCGATAATTTGTTTGGAAATACCTTTGGAAACAGTTTTGTCAACCTAAGATGGAACCACTTGTTCAATGATAAGCTCTTTGCAAATACTTCTTTGATCTTTAGCGATTATAATTATGGGCTGGAGCTGGATTTTGTCGAGTTTCAATTCGACAGCGGGATAACCAACTTAAACGCCAAATACGATCTCACTCATTTTGTAAACAACAAAGTGAAGATGCGTTACGGGCTCAATACGATCTATTACGAATTTGACCCGGGTAAAATCGTGCCTACTACTGAAACGAGCGGAATCAATGAACGTCAGTTAACTAAAAAATACGCATGGGAAAATGGAATTTATGTAGATGGTGAGTTTGACCTTTCTGAAAAAGTCAACATCAATGCTGGGCTTAGATTGAGCACGTTTAATCGATTGGGTCAAGACTCCCAGAACATCTATGGGCCAGATGGACCGCTTTCCTATAATCAAGAACTAGAGATTTATGAAAAAAATGATCCTATAGACACCTTTTCTTCCAGTAGAAGTGAAACTTTAGAATCGTTTGTGAATCTGGAACCCAGATTTGGGATTTCTTACTCTCTAGACGATGACACCAGTATCAAGGCAAGTTACCAACGCATCAACCAGTATATTCATTTAATCAGTAATACAAATGCACCTACACCCTTTGACCTGTATGCGCCCAGCGGTGATTTCATAGAACCACAGCGCGGAGATCAGGTCGCTGCTGGATTTTTCAAAAACATAGGCGACTTTTCTCTTGAAACAGAAGTGTTCTATAAAAAAGTAAATAATAGATTGGATTACATAGACGGCGCAGACCTCATCGCCAATGATGCCGTAGAACAAATATTACTAGCGGGAGAGGCTCAGGCTTATGGGCTTGAGGTACTTTTTAGAAAAAATTCGGGAAAACTCCAAGGATGGATCGCCTACACACTTTCCCGAAGTGAACAAAGAACCGATGGACTGGGACCTGATGATCCCGGTATCAACAATGGAGAGTGGTACAGCTCGCCTTGGGACAAAACCCATGACCTAACCATCACCTCTAGCTATGAGTGGAATAACAAATGGACGCTGGGAGCTAATTTCACCTTACAAACTGGCTTACCGGTGACTTTCCCAAATGGTCAGTACCAGTTTGACAACCTTTTTATTCCCACTTTTGAGTCGCGCAACTCGAGTAGATTACCGGCAATTCATAGACTCGACCTTTCTGCTACTTACACTCCTAAACCTGAAAAAACCAAAGGCTGGCAAGGGAGCTGGGTTTTCAGCTTATATAATGCTTACAATAGAAGGAACGCGGTTAGTATAAGTTTTGCCGAGAATGAGGAAACCAATAGAAATGAAGCTACACGGCTAGCTATTTTTGGTATCGTTCCAGCTGTGACCTACAATTTTAAATTCTAGCGGCATGAAAAAGATTTTAACTCTAGGCTTATCATTATTTATTTTATGGTCTTGTGAAGATGTAGTCCAACTGGATCTCAATAATGCAGATCCTAGACTGGTCATAGATGCGAGCATTGAACTTGAGGAGGATGGAACCACAATTGCAAGCGTTTTGCTCACTCGGACAGCAGATTTCTATACGGAGGATAATCCGGTGGTTGAAGGTGCGTTGATCACGATAGATGACGACCAGGGAAACAATTACGTTCTCACAAATGTCGGCTTTGGGCTATACAGCGCAGAGATTAGAACTGCTGAAGATGGCGTTTTCTATACACTAAGAATTGAGGAAGGAAATAATCTTTATACGGCTACAGCACAACTAGTAAGAACAAGTCCTCTTATTGAAGTAGAGCAAGAAATAGTTACTGGTTTTGGTGATGATGTTCTAAAACTAACCGCATTTTATAATGATCCTCCGGGACTGGGTAATTATTACCTCTTTGAATACGAAGATCCTTTAAATGAACAAGTCGACGTAGGTGATGACGAATTTCTAGATGGAAATACTTCACCCACCATTTTTTTCTTTGACGACTTTGAAGCGGGAGACCTAGCAACTTTTAGGTCAAAAGGAATCGATCAAGAATGTTTCAATTTTTACAGGAAACTACTGGATCAATCTGGTGAAGGGAGTGGAGGTGGTCCCTTTTCTACCCCACCGGCTACCGTTAGAGGAAACATCATTAATGAGACTGACCCAGATGATTTCCCTTTTGGTTACTTTAGGGTGAGTGAGGTCTTTACATTAGAATATACCATCCAACCCACGGACTGATCATGCATGGCAGAATTCTTTCTGAGTGCCATATTATTCGTAATCTTTAGGAAGCTTTCTCGCTTTAAGGATGTTTTCAAAACCCGCCGCAATTTCCATAACATTATGTGTGTTCTCAATACCAGATAAGATAAAAGTAATTCCGTAAGGCTTACCATCTTTGTCATATCCCATAGGCACCGTAATTAAATCCATAAAACCTACAGCGGCACTAGCTGCGTCATAGTTATTGATACTTGCAATGGCATCAAGATCTTGATCGTTCAAGTCGCTATAGAACTCTTGGGCGTTTTTTAAAAGTTTGGATTTGATTTTTTCCAGTTCTGCCGCAGTTGTGTTGTCCTTTTCAATTTTATCAAACAGTCGCTGACCGTATGGCATGTATGACGTTGAATCCTTCTTATTTTTAGCAATGATACTTGAGATATTATAGCCTTTGTAGCTGGGATTTGCAAAGTATTTGAAATAATCGGGTAGATCCTTTTTCATATCGGCGTCGAGTAAGTTCAAAAAACCGCTTAAATCGATTTCTTTTTTTTCGAGCTCAACTATTTCCGCTCCCGCTTTTTTCAAGGCTTCAATGGCGTTGCCGTACAAGTCGTTTTTTAGGTAAGATTTAAAGACACCTATTCTACGACCTTTTAAAGAAAGGTCTTTCAACGGTTTGTGCTTAGATCCATAATTGATTGATATGTTAAATGCAGCTTCTGTCAAGATTAAATTGTCTTCAACATTTTTTGTCATGGGTCCTACCCGATCCAGATATTCTGAAATAGGAACCACGCCACCACTTACTAAAGAAGTTCCAGGTTTGTAGCCCACTACTGAATTTTGAGAAGCTGGTGAGATAATACTGCCCGCAGTCTCACTCCCTAGTGCAGCAACCGCAAAGTTTGCAGCAACCGCAACTCCACTACCACTACTGGATCCACCTGTATCGATAGTTTTGCGACCGTAGGGATTCAAAGTCTGACCTCCTATAGCACTATAACCGCTGGGACAATCACCACAGAAATAGTACGCCCACTCACTCAGATTTGTTTTCCCTAGAATGATGGCTCCATTCTCCTTCAGATTCATGATCACTTCAGCATCAAATTCTGGAATATTATCTTCAAGCAATTTAGCTCCCGCGGTAGTCGCGATGCCAGCGACATCAATATTGTCTTTAATCAGGATGGGCATGCCATAAACTGAGTATAAGTATTGCTTCTGTTGTTTTTCTTTGATTTTTTGAGCCATGAACTCATCAGCTTTGCGTGCAAGCTCGATAGCTTTTGGGTTTATCGCAATCACAGAATTAAGCGACTTTTCATTTTCACGATCGTACCTATAAATGCGGTACAAATAGAATCGAGTTAGTTCCTCGTAGGTAAATGTCCCATTAAACACCTCTTGCTGTATTTCAGGTATGGACTTTTCCATAATGTAAGGTGCTAACTTTTCATAATGCTCAAATTCTTCAATCTCTTTGATTAGTGAACCAAACACCTGATCCTTTGTCAAAAATTTAGAATCAAGTATCTTGAATTCCCTGAAGGGCTTCTGAGCATTTAAGAGACTACATGAGATCAATGCTATTAAGAGCAAGGAGACTATCTGAGACTTTACGTTCATGTCAAATTTGTTTTGAAACTATGAAGATAATTAAGATTAACGAGATTTGAGAGTTCTCGCTTTCGCGGAAGCGCTAACAAAAAAAGCCACTCCCTGAGGAATGGCTTCACTATCAAAACTAAACAAACTTTATATACAATTGGGATTAGGATTGACTGCTGGCTCAGTAGTTAAAACGTGATACCACGCGAGGGCAGGATCATTACCTTGAACGGTTCTGAACACGACTCTATTTGCTGAGATTTCTAAAATTTCATATTCACTACTGCCAACGTACCAACTCAAAAAATTGTCATTTCCAAGTATAATACTCGTCTTTCTTGAATTTTCTTCTGGGACTTCAGGGCTATTAGTCGTGGGAATGAAAGTAACTTCTCCAGGAGTTGGTGCTTGGAAGGGCAAACACTCATCGGCATTGTTGGGGTTATTTGCAGACGGACCTCCAAATTGGGATAAATACGTGTTGTGGAAATAAGTGGCTCCAGCGTTATCCAATTCAAAGATTATATCATTACCCTGTCGGGTGAAAGTCATCGTATCTTCATAGAAACACTCTGTTAGATCGTTGCAATATCTCCCAAACGGTGTTACACCAAAGAAAGCCGGCGTATAGTAGGCTGCTGGCGCCTGACCACCGATCAATGAGGTAGGTCCTACTCCCCAGTGCGCATTTTCTGCTACTGCCCAGTACCAGGTCTGGGAGGAACCATCTTGAGTACCTCCAGTCAAAAATTCTTTAGCCTCTGGATCATCAAACAAACTCAACACATCTATCAAAATAGTCTCTGTGGTGGCTGCACCACCCGTCCCTGTTGCCGTAATGGTTACGTTATAGGTATTCACTCCCAAGGTTACAAATCGATGTTCTACCGTTCCATCAAAAGAAGATCTTGTAAACCCGTCACCAAAGTCAAACACATAGTTCAATGCATTTTCAGCGCTGGCAGTAAACCTTACGATTCCTGTACCGTCACCATTAGGATTTGTTGCATCTTCACCTTCTCGCTCAAAAGTTACGTCAAGACTTGACGGAGTGACTACTTCACCAAATTCCACATCATCTTCTTGACAATTAGATAGCAAAATGGCTACAAATAGTACGGATACATATTTTAGATACTTTTTCATTAGTCAACTTTTTAATTAGTTTGAACGATGTCGTCTATATAAATAGTCTCATTAATAGTGGTTGCGGCAAGAGGATCAAAGAAGATGACGATGTTCCTCAGGTCTTGCGTTTCATTACCACTAAAATTGTCAAAGGTTAGCTCCTCCCAGCCACCTGCAACCGTGGTCACCACGCTGGTATCTTCTTGGAACAATCCATTATTTCCTACACGCTCTGCTTTGAACCAGACCGGCAGACCTGCTCGTGGAGAATACACTTTTACCTTAAACTCTGGAGACGAGCTTGAGAAGTCTAGCGGTTGATCTACAACAATCGCCACTAGTGCAAAATTGTTAGGCCCAGCAGCAAACTTGATAAATTCTCCTACCGTAGCAGAGGTATTAATTCCACCACTTACGGGATTGGCAACGATATTAAACGCACCGTTGTTTGTCCCTGTATTGAATTGCAATCTGTTGTCTTCAAAGCTGATAGGCAATGCTACCAATGGACCACTGGCTAATTCAATATTATCAAAATAGTTCACATCACCGGTAGGCGCATTTCCTAGGTCAAAGAATACCACAAACCTGCTGAAAGGTTGCGTGGTATCAAGACCTGTTGTGTCGAAGAAAAGCGTCTCCCACTGGTTTTGAACCGTTGTGAATGCATCAAAGTCTGCTGAGGCAATAGAACCGTCAAAATTTTCTAGTTTCATAGTCACTCGAGTACCTACTGGCATAGGTGACCACGTTTTCATTCTAAAGCTAGTTGCTCCAGAGAAATCTATTGGACCGCTGAGTGGTGAAACAACTCCTCCAAAAACAGCTGAACCTGTTTTCTCGATACTCACAACCTTAGAGCTAGGATTGCCCACAGAGACATCTGGATTATCAATTATCGCAACAGCCGATTCAAAATTGATCAATCCATAATCAATTGTTGAGCTTTCATAATCAAGTGGTAAAACAATCGGGTCTTCAATGATCACAACCTCTGTAACTTGAGTTGTCGCCGCTCCACCACTCAAAGCGGTAACGGTGACATCATAAGTTCCTACTGCGGCATAATCATAGGTTACGGTCTCACCAGGCATAAAAGTGACTGGCGCCGCTGCTGGATCTTCACCAAATGTGACCTCAAAACCAGTCGCAAAATCTGCTGAAGCGGTTACATTGATCCCAAAAATACTGTTAGGGCTTTCCTCAATAGTCACAACCAGATTCTCAGGGGCTCTAAAGGAGACGATCAAGTCGCGAGAGAATTCTGTAGTCTCACCACTTAGGCTTTTTGCAACCACTCGCACGGGATAGACTCCTTCTCCATAGATGCGTTCTGCATTTTCACCTAGTGCTAGAACTTCTGACTCACCTGTCCCGTCTTCAAAAAAGACTTCAAACTCACTCACGTTTGAACCAGACGGTGAAATGGTCACCAGTCCAGAATTATCTTGAGTGATGTTATACACCAGGTCAATTTCACTAGGAGCAGCGATATCTTGAGCCAGGTTACTAGCTTCATCATCATTCTCACAACTTTGAAAAATCGCTGCAAACGCAATAAGCAGCATTAAAATTTTAGAGTTTTTCATCATTATACTCATTTATGTTTTGATAGTTACGCTTTCGCGAAAGCGTTCAACCGTAAATTCTTATTTCTAGTAGCCTGGATTTTGATCCCACCTATTCCCAGTCAGTTGTAGTTCCTCGATCGGAATGGGAAACAGTTCGTTTTTACCAGCCGTAAAACCATCAATCTCACCTGCTGCACGTCCTGTGCGCACGAGGTCAAAGAAATGGTGTCCTTCCCCTACTAATTCCAGCCTGCGCTCTTTGAAAATATCATCAGCCAGTGCTGTTCCAGTAGTCGATACATCAGGAAGACCAGCGCGGTTGCGCACGATATTGAGGTAATCACGCGCCTGACCATCCCCTAAACCTCCGCTATTATAGGCCTCTGCAGCCATAAGATAAACATCGGCCAGACGTATCGCCCTGTAGTTGTTAGGGTTTGTGAGGTTTGCATCACCTATGTTACTATCGCCCTGACGAGGCAGGTATTTTCTATTGAAAAAACCGGTGTGCTTGAATCCAGTAGTGAATGTAGCGCCGGTCGCAGCTGCAAATTCATCTATATTTAAAATAGCAACATCTCTTCTAAAGTCAGCATCATCAAATAGGTCGTACACCTCTTGAGTGGGTACGTTAAAACTAAAACCAGGATCAAATAAAGGACCGTTGTAGCTTCTGACTCCATTGAAACCTACAGCTACATTACCTTCACTGCATTGCAAACAGGTAAATCCAGCTCCTTGACCGTCAAAATATTGCACCTCAAAGACAGATTCTGGATTGTTCTCATTGTTGTTTTCGAACATGGTCGAATAATCTGTCAGCAGACTATACTGACCAGAATTGATCAAATCATCCAATACATCTGCTGCCTCAGTATATTTCTCTTGAAATAAATAGACTCTACCCAGCAGCCCCTGGGCCGAACCTCTCGTAGCTCGACCTACATCTGGAGTCGTGTATTCAAGATTGTCGATTGCAAATAGAAGATCTTGCTCTATTTGTGCATAAACATCCGCTTTGGGGGTTCTATCCACCTCAAACTGATCGCCAAACAATAACCTTTGATCTACAGCAAGTGGTACGTCACCAAAGAATTTCACGAGCTCAAAATAATAGTAGGCCCTTAGGAATCGAGCCTCGCCTATGATCCTGCTTTTATCTTCAAAATCAATCTTATCCTGAAATTCCAGTAAAAAATTGGCTCTGTTCACCCCAGCAAACATCCAGCGCCAGACATCTCTCAGTTGTGCATTTACTGGAGTGTGGATCATATCATCTATTTGCTGGATGCCGATGACATCAGTCGCACTCTCTCCTCCTGAAAGGGTATTATCTGAAGCAATCTCACCCAGCATTACATTCAGGTAGCTGGCCTGCAATAGATCATAGGCGGCAGTCAAGGCACGATCATACTCCTCGGGCGTATTGAAAAAGTCCTCTGAATTTTGGTCTTCACTCTCCACGTCTATATAATCTTCACTACAGGCATTGAAAGCGATCAGGAAAATGAACAGTAACAAGTAGGTCTTAAATAATTTCATCGCTATTTATTTAGAAGGTTGCTGATAAACCAAATATTATTTGTCGTGCTACCGGGTAGAAACCGCCATCAATTCCACCTGTCACGGGATCTCCAGAGTTTGCGCTTGGGTCAAATCCTCTATACTTCGTGAACGTAAAGGCATTAATAACCGTAGAGTAAATCCTTAATTTGTCCAGATCCAGATTATCAAGAACTTCCCCATCTATCGTGTATCCTAGCTGAATATTGTTAATCCTTAGAAATGAGGCGTCCTCTACAAAAAAGTCAGAGAAAGCCCTATTTGTCGTTGCTCCAGTAGTAACACGAGGAAATGAGTTAGTCGACCCAGGACCCGTCCATCGGTTGAGAATATTGACCGATGTATTTGCTAGAGGCTGATCTCTTTCATAATTGCGTACCATATCGTTTCCTATAGAGGCGTAGAGAAAAGTTCTAAAATCCCAGTTTTTGTAATTCAAATTGAGATTGAATCCCATAGTAAAATCAGGGATGGGATCTCCAAGGTATGTTCTATCATCAAGGTCTATCACGCCATCTCCATTTAGGTCGCGGTACCTAATATCTCCTGGCTGAGCCTCTGCACCTAGAGCCACCTGGGAAGGAGCTGCAGCAACATCATCTGCTGTTTGAAAAATACCGTCAGTCTGGTAACCTAAAAAATAACCAGCAGGGAAACCTTCTTCAAACCTTGCTATAGGCGGGCTACCCACTCCGAAGCCTCCCGCTTCAAAGAAACCTGTCCCGTTGTTGACCTCAGTCACCTCATTATCAATCGTGCTGATATTATAGCTCATATTGAAATTAAAATCATCTGAAAATGAGTCTGCGTAAGAAATAGCAAATTCAAGACCCCTATTCTGTACCGTACCCGCATTAACAACTGGAGGCGAGGAACCAGGAGCACCTACTCCTAATATACCTGAGACCTCTGGCTGAAATAGAAGATCACGAGTTTCCCTAAGGTATGCATCCAGAACAACATTAACTTTACCATTTAAAAAACCGGCGTCCACTCCAGCATTTAAAGTAGCTTGTTCTTCCCATTTGATCTCTGGATTACTTAATTGACCTACCGCAGCACCTAGTGCTAGCTGATTATTGAATACGTATTCTCCCTCGCCCCTCAAAAGTGAAACATAAGCAAAACTCGGTATTCTATCATTTCCAATGATACCGGCTGAGGCCCTAAATTTGAGAAGATCTATGGCTTTGCTATCTTCCATGAAGCCCTCTTCAGAAACTACCCAACCTAGGCTGGCACTCGGAAAATATCCAAATCTATTTTCCGGACCGAATTTTGAACTTCCATCCCTTCTAATCACAGCAGAAATAAGGTATTTTTTATCATAAGAATACTGCAGCCTGGCAAATTGAGACCACAGCCTATCATCAAATCTGCGACCACTCTGTGCAAGCTCATCCCCTACCTGTATCATGTCACCACCATCGATACTAACCTCACGATACTCGTTTGACTCATTACCAAATGCGGTGACGTCGTTAAAATCACCCCTAGTTCTGAAAGCACTTAAACCTAACAAAACATTCAAATCATGCTTATCGTCAAACACATTCTTATAATCTAGCAACGCATCGTAAGTGTAGTCGCTGAAGAAATTTTCATATTCAGTATAAACATTGTTTCCCTCCTCAATATTAAAAACCTTTCCAGCACCATAATCTGCTTCTGGTAGAAAATTATTTCCATAAGCTTCAGCATAATTTGCTTGAATTCTGGTAGTCGCAGTAAAATTCTCTAGAAACTCATAAGAAAGACCAAAGTTTCCTGAAATTCTACCCGTTTTGTTAGAATTGAACGTATTGTTGAGCTGGTGTATGGGATTAATAATCTCATTTCCCAAACCATTGAGATCGGCTAGAGAAAAATCTCCATTTTCATCACGTACGGGAATCGTGGGCGAAATGTTCACGGCATTGAACAAAACGGAGCCTAGACCACCATCATTGATTCCCCTATTGCTCACATAACTGTAGATAAAACCTGTGGTCATTTTAAGCTTATCCGTCCAGTCATGGTCAAAGTTTCCACGCATGGTAAAACGATCAAAATCAGACTTCTCACCACCAACTATACCATCTCTGACAAGAACTGAAGTTCCGAATGCGTACTTTGATTTCTCAGTACCGCCGGAAACGGATAGGTCATTATTAAGAATAAAGGCATTTCTAAATACCTCATCTTGATAATTGGTATTGGAAAGGTTTGCAAGATTTGGAAAAGGCAATGGTTCTCCATTATTTGCATAGGCCTCATTTTTGATAAGAGCGTACTCCTGAGCATCCAGCGTAGGCAGTTTTCTGGTTGTTTCTTGCCAGCCGCCCCATGAATTAAACTGCACCTTGAGCGGCATGTTTTTTCTTCCGCCTTTTGTAGTAATGATGATGACACCATTTGCAGCCCGCACACCATAAATCCCTGCCGTAGCATCTTTTATTACCGATATACTTTCAATATCTCCAGGGTTAAGGACACTTAAATCTTCTATGACATTCCCATCAACTAAAATTAATGGACGGTTGTCCCCATTAGTCCCAATACCCCTAATTCTAATATTAGGAGCGGCACCAGGAGAACCTGAACTGGATGTAATTGTCAATCCAGGGATTGTACCTTGTAGTGCATCTTCTATTCTAGTTGGCTTCAAATCCTCAATAGTCTCGCTCTTAACGACTGAAACCGCGCCAGTAACCTCCTTAACCGCTTGAGTACCATAACCTACCACAATTACTTGTTCTAAAGCAGCTACATCTTCTTGTAAAATTATGTTGACAAAATCAAGGTTTTGTAAGGTAATTTCTTGTGAAACAAAACCCACATATGTGACGCGAATTATGTCCCCTACCGTGGCATTTAAAGAAAAAAGACCATCAAAATCAGTAGTAGTGGCTTCATTTGAAGTTACATTAAGAATGGTAGCTCCAAATAGCGGCTCCTGCGTAGATTGCTCTATTACCTTACCTGATAATTCTCCCTGCTGGGCAAATCCAACAAAGGCAATTATATAGAACAGTAGAAATGTGATTTTGTTCATAGAATCAGCTTTTGATTAGTAAATTCAAAACCTACAACGATGTAGTGATTGTAAATTAATTATTTAGCTAAACAAAAATATATGTTAAGACAAAATCAACAGCAAAATCGTTAGCTTTCTAACGCATCAAAAATGTTAAAATGCAACTTACTGATTATCAATTTTATAAAATAACGAAAAACAAGTCTGTATAGGTAATGTTAAGAGTTTAGATATTGATGATAAAATGTAATATACTCGAATCAATCCAACAACTGAAGAAATTTTGCTTAAGATTTGTAGATGCCAATTTTTGATTGATTAATTGGCTGTAAACTCTAGTTACTCTCTTTACGATACTAAGTGTATTAATTTGAAAGAACTCTAAGCTTTAATTCTCAAGAACTAATCCTGCCCCAACCCTGTTGTAGATTTTAATGTTAGGAACACCATATTCATATGTTTTGATGACACGACGGATCATCACGGGAGAACCATACTCAATTCTGTACAAATCAGTCCCTGATTTGCAACAACCTTCACGCCAGCTCGAAAAAATTTGCTTGTTCTCCTTGTCAATCTGTGGATGACTTATGGTGGTAAACTCTTCCTCATATTCATATTGCTGGGTATCTGGGTTGAGAATCCAGTAGTCAAATAAGGTATTCACACCATCTGTGGCTAATTGTCTATAGACTCTAACATCATTGTACCCATCAAAATTGTAATCCTCTATAAAAATCAACTGATCATCCGGGACTGAAATGCTAACCTGATTTTTATTCGGTATAAATGAATGCTCTATCTGTCCTTGTTCTAACACCTTAATTTTAGTTAGTTGACACCTTGTTCCCTCGCATTCCTTCTGGTAGGTAACCACCGCGTTATTTTTGATGATCGTAGCCTCCTTTTGTGCCCACATGAGAGAGCTGAATACTATAAACATGAATGCAGATAACGTTTTCATAACCTCAATATACAATCAATGCGCTATAATTTTTACTAAAATTAATGGAAATAGTATTATTTATAACTAATTTATTGAATTTTACTGAAATGCTCATGGCTCATTTCGCTTTCGCGAAAGCGTAAAATTTCTTATTTACATTCTTGAAACTCAATCCTCGTAGTTAGCTTTGCATGCCTGAGATGAAAGCTAGGTTTTTTTCCATATTAATGCTCTTAGCATTTGCCGTTAGACCGGCCTATTACGTCGGTCAGTTCAGCTACTATGCGGCAAACATTGACTACATCATAGAAACCTATTGTATTAATAAAGAGCGTCCTCAACTCAATTGTGACGGGAAATGTTATCTCGCCAAACAGCTCAAAGGTGGAGATATCGGCTCATCAGTCGAGGATGGCGGCTTCTTAGTCAATGCATTCTTCCCGGTTTTTCATATATCCGAGTCTAACAATCTAACTGAGGTCACGCAAGTCATCCTTGAAAGAATGTCCTCCCTGCATTTGGAAATGAGGACTCAGAGATATTATTCTACAGTTTATAGACCTCCCATTGTTTAGATAAACATATCTGCTTTTAAAACCCTACCTGAGTGGGGAAATAGACAATTCAAAAAATCTAAACAATGAAATTCAAAAATATAATTGGAGCAATCGCTATTTGCTCTATAATCGCCTCATGTTCAAGCGATGACAGTACAACAGAAAATTTAGAAGGTCAGTCTGGACCTATCACCATAAAATTTGATAACGGTGTAGGCGATCAGGATTTTATCTTCAATTCAAATTATAATAAAAGTGATGGAGAAAGTTTCAAGCTGCAAACGCTCAAATACATCGTTAGTAATGTACGTTTTACTGACAATGATGGAAAAACTTCTACGCCTCCCTCAAGTGAAAATATCTTTATCGTAGATGAGGCAAACGGCAACAACGCCGGCGAAATATTTGTATCATTCAATGGGATCCAAGCAGCTGATTATACTCGAGTCACCTTTGGTCTGGGTGTGGATCAAGATCGTTTTGCCCAGGGAGCAGCCGGTCAAGGTGACTTCTTGCAACAAGCCCAAGATGCCGGTATGTTCTGGACCTGGGCGTCTGGGTATAAATTCATGAGGCTGGACGGGACTTTTACAAGTGGTGTGCGTGTAGATGAAGCGCTCAACATTCATATGGGGAGCGTGGGAAGCTCACTTGATAATTATCGTGAGGTAACTCTAGACTTAACCAATATAGCAAGAGTACGTGAAGGGTCTAATCCTGAAATCCACGTGAAAGTGGATATTATGAAGATTCTTGAAGGTTCTACTGCAGTAAGTTTTGCAGATGGGTATGACCAGGTGCATACAGATGCCAGAGAAACTCCCATCATTGCAGATAATTTTATGCAAAGCTTTTCTGTAGATCATGTTCACAATGATTAATACTGAATCATGAGGTTTGTTGAGACTGCTAGCCAGTAGTCTCAACAACTCCTCGGTTTAATTATTTGTACATGAGAAATATTTTGATGAGTGGATTTCTGGGTTGCTTTATTTTATTGAGCTGTCAGGAATCTGAAATAGAACAGGGTTATAGTCCAATTCCGGTAGCATTTGAAGCGCCTTCAAATTTTCCTGATCTAGAATATAATCTAGATAACAATCCGTTAACTGAAGAGGGGATCGCTCTAGGTAAAAAGCTTTTTTATGAAGGCCGGCTCTCTGCCAATGATGCCATTGCCTGCGCATTTTGTCATGAGCAGGAGTTTGGTTTCACCCACCACGGGCATACTTTAAGTCATGGAGTCAATGATGGGATAGGTTTCAGAAACAGCCAGCCTATCCAGAATCTAGCGTTTCAAAGAGAATTTATGTGGGATGGCGCTTCAGCACACCTTGATCTACAACCTATCATCCCCATTACCAGCGATGTTGAAATGGGCGAGACTTTTGAAAACATCATAGCAAAACTCAATGCAGATGCTGAATACCGGCGCATGTTTGGCAAAGCCTTTGAAAATGGTCAGATTGATTCTGAAAATGTGCTCTTAGCACTTTCTCAATTCATGTTGACCATGGTCTCGGCAGATTCCAAATACGATAAAGTAACCAGAGACCAAGTTGAGAGTTTTACCAGTATCGAGAATGACGGATTCCAAACCTTTAATAATAAATGTTCCAGCTGTCATGCAGGCGCGCTGTTTACAGATCAATCCTATCGTAACAACGGTTTACCGGTCAATCCTCGATTGAATGACCAGGGAAGATTTAGAGTACTTGAGCTGGAAGATGACAGGTACAAGTTCAAGGTTCCTAGTCTACGCAACGTAGAAGTTACAGGACCTTACATGCACGATGGGAGATTAGGCTCCCTGGAGGCTGTTCTAGACTTTTACGATAATGGAATGGTAGATACTGGGACTATTGATCCAGTATTCGTCAAACCTGATGGAAGTCTCGGGATCGACCTTAGCGACAATGAAAAGGAAAGTCTAATTGCTTTCCTCAAAACCCTGACCGATGCTAACTTTTTAAATGACCCGCGTTTTGCAGAGTTCTAGATCTATTGCTCTGTACATCATTTTTGTGTTTTCCGCTTTCGCGAAAGCAGAAAACACCTGCCCAGAAGGTATGGACCGCTGGATGTGCGACCTTTGTGGATGTGCAACCTCCAGCGGCAGCTCTGGTTTTGGCACTTTAAACAATGTAAGTTTTGTGGGTGTGAGGTACTTAAATCAATCCTTTGAATCTCGTGATGGAATTTTTTCAGATTCGCCCAAAAGTATAGAAACTATTCAAACCTATCAATTATGGTCTAGAATTCCCATCTCTGAAAAATTCTATATCAACGCTATTCTCCCGTATCAGGATCTTTCCAGAGAAAGACGTTCAGAAAACGAGCGACTTTCTGGTCTGGGCGATGCTGTCATTATGGGATGGTATCGTCATATATTTTATAAGAAGCCCGAGGGATCAGATGTGGTATTTGAGAATAAGTCGCCCAGCGGTTTTCAACTGGATTTAGGACTGGGGATAAAACTACCCACAGGTAGGTTTGAAGAAAGTCAAACTAATCGTATCAACCCGGGTTTTCAAGTTGGTACGGGCAGCTGGGACGGTATAGCCTCTGCAGCATTCTCTTATGGTAAAAATGACACGGGAATCAATTTGCTGACGACTTATTATCTAAAATCTACTAATCGTAATAATGATTATCGTTTTGGAAATCAGCTTAGTGTGGTAGCTAACGTTTTTCACAAAATCGGATTTGAAAAATCAGCTCTATCACCATTTCTGGGATTTAATTTGGATACATACAACAGTATCGTCCAGTTTGACGAAACTCTACCTGATACAGATGGGTATATTTTCCAAGCTTCGGCTGGAGCTGAGTTTGCCTTTGACAGATACATTTTAGGAGCAAATGTTTCCATACCACTCTCCCAAGAGCTCTTTGGAGGTGACGTAGAGGCAAGAGCCAGAGCAATGTTGTATGTTAACTATGTGTTTGATTAAGAACTCACAGGTTTGCCATAAAGATCAAAGTCCTCAGCATCTGTGATTTCTACATTTACAAAATCACCTACTGATAGGTAATGTTTTGCGGCGTCTATTAGAACCTCGTTGTCCACATCTGGACTGTCAAATTCCGTACGGCCTATAAAGTGATTCCCACGTTTTCGGTCTATCATGACTTTATAGACATTGCCTATCTTTTGCTGATTGAGCTCCCATGAGATTTGGGATTGGATTTCCATGATTTCATTGGCACGATCTTGCTTCACCTCTTCTGGAACATCATCTTCTAAATTATAAGCGTGTGTGTTCTCCTCATGACTGTAGGTAAAACAACCCAGTCGTTCAAAACGCTGTTCTTTTATCCACTCTTTAAGCAACTGAAAATCTTCTTCAGTTTCTCCAGGATACCCTACAATTAATGTGGTACGTATGGCCATTTCTGGTACGCTTTCGCGAAAGCGAGACAACAACGCATTTGTTTTCTCATAAGTAGTCCCGCGACGCATGGACTTCAATAACTTAGTAGAAATATGCTGTAGAGGAATATCGAGGTAGTTACAAACCTTAGGCTCTGTTGTCATCACCTCCAGAACATCCATCGGGAAGCCTGTGGGAAATGCGTAGTGCATCCTGATCCACTCAATGCCGTCGACCTGAGCGAGTGCTTTTAATAGATCACCAAGTCTGCGTTTCTTATAGAGGTCGAGACCGTAATACGTCAGATCTTGAGCGATGAGAATCAATTCCTTGACACCGCTCGCAGCCAACTTTTCGGCTTCAATCACTAGATTCTCAATGGGCGTACTGCGGTGTTTACCTCGCATGAGCGGTATGGCACAAAAAGAGCAGGGACGGTCACAGCCTTCGGCAATTTTGAAATAGGCATAGTTCTTAGGTGTGGTCGTAACACGTTCTCCAATAAGCTCATGTTTGTAATCTGCGCCTAATGCCTTAAGCAGCGATGGAAGCTCCGTGGTTCCAAAATACTGGTCCACGTCAGGGATTTCCCTTTGAAGATCTGGCTTATAGCGCTCTGATAAACAACCAGATACAAAAACCTGATCAACTTCACCCCTATTTTTGCGCTCTACAAAGTCCAAGATTGTGTTGACACTCTCCTCCTTTGCATTGTCAATAAATCCACAGGTGTTGATCACAACAACATTTCCCTCTTCTTCATGCACCACGTCCTTACCGCTGGCCTTAAGCTGGCCCATAAGCACCTCACTATCGTAAACGTTTTTAGAGCAACCTAGAGTTACTACATTGATACGATGTTTCTTTCTTGTCTTTGTCCTCATAGCGGCTGCAAATTTACGGCTATGAAGGCTTGAAATAAAATGAGTTAGGAAAGATAATTATTCAAGAAGCTGCGGGTTATCAAATAACGTGGGTATTGATCTTGAAAGAAGTCTAGTGGTACTTTGTAAATATCTTGGTTGCCTCGTTGTAACTGCTTTCAAATGACATGGCGTTTACTCCTATATCTGCTTTTGCGTTATTAAAATAACTCACCATTTTTTCTGTGGGCATATTACCGGTCAACTCATCTTTTGCCATAGGACAACCGCCAAAACCCTGAATCGCACCATCAAATCGTCTACAACCCGCCTTGTAAGCTGCGTCTACTTTTTCATGCCAGGTGGTGGGGGTTGTGTGCAGATGGGCACCAAATTCAACATCGGGATATTTGGGAATCAGGTTTGAAAAGAGATAATCTATAGTTTCTGGATCGCTGGTGCCTACCGTGTCTGACAAACTTAAGATCTTAACTCCCATTCCAGCCAATTTCTCAGTCCACTCGCCAACTATTTCCACATTCCATGGATCACCGTAGGGATTCCCAAATCCCATGGAGATATAAACCACTAGTTCCTTACCCTTTTCACCAGCAATATCTAGGATTTGTTTAAGTACTTCTACAGATTCATCAATGGTTTTATGCGTATTACGCATTTGGAAATTTTCTGAAATGGAAAAAGGAAAGCCTAGATAGTCGATCTCAGGATGCTTAACAGCATCTGTAGCGCCGCGCAGGTTAGCTATGATGGCGAGAAGTTTTGAATTGGTTTTGGAAAGATCAAGTTTTGACAGAACCTCAGCGGTGTCCACCATTTGCGGAATAGCTTTGGGAGATACGAAACTTCCAAAATCAATCGTATCAAATCCACAACGCAGCAAGGACTGAATGTATTGAACTTTGAGATCTGTGGGGATCATCTCTTTGATTCCCTGCATCGCGTCCCTAGGACATTCTATGATTTTAACGTGCTCCATTGTCGCACAAATATAGGATTACTATAAGGTTTGCGCTAGGGTATCATTAACAAGAGTAATCCACAAATAATTGCAGGCTTAATTAATCTTCTTTTACGAGTTCATCTTCCTTCCAGATGCCGCTTGCAAGAAGTTCTTTAGATTTGTTATAGAACTTACCGTAGCCGTTGCGTTTGTCATTTTCCCACTCACCCACGTACTTATCACCGTTTGACCAGAAATAGGTACCTTCTCCACTACGCTTATCATTTTCATAATCCCCCACGTAGTATTCTCCGTCTGACCAGAAGAATTTTCCCTGACCGTGGCGCATATTGTCTTTCCATTGACCCTCGTACAGACTGCCTGTATCAAGGATGGCGATTCCTTCCCCATTGGCCTTGCCCTGTTGGACCTGACCCACATAATGCATTTGGTTGCCTTTACTGCTTTTGAAATTCAGATACTGACCGAAAGACCTTCTTTTCAACTCTGTTTGTACTTTTCCCAGTCTTAGATTAGCTTTTTCCAGTTCAAATCGTAGACTATCAGCATCTCTCATGTCTAGATTACTGCCCTCAGAACTGGATGCAGATAACAAGGGAGAAGTGCTCGAGTTTTGAGCTCGTTTGCTCAATGCTAGAAAGTTGGATGCGACCTTACGTCGCAGTTCTAGATCGAGATCGGTTTCTTGATTACCAGAGCCAATATTTTCATACCCTTCTGCTGCCGCTTGATAGTTTCCCGCATAAAGCAGGGAGTCGATTTGTTTGACCTTTAGGGTATATGCACTATCTGCGGGTATGTCAATTGCATCAACTTGCTCTTTTAACTCACTTTTCAATTGGGCATTGCGATAAGCAAGATAAAGACTGCTAGATACTGCAATGAGCAATACAACCACTCCTAAAATACTTCTCTTTTTCATAGCTAGTCAAATAAGTGTATCGCGGGTAATTTATTTTTTACTTTCCTAATATCAGGTGAGAAATAGATGTGCATGCGTATGGTCCAGTCCTGACCGTAAATACCTGGATTGTCCAAAGTCTGTCCCGTGGTATACATAAGACCTGCCGCAACGGTAAGCCTCGGGTTGATGATATATCCCAATGTTGTGGTAAGACGCAAATCCTCAAGATTGCTCCCCACTACTTCTTTACCTGTTTGCATTATTAATTCAGTTTCAGGACCTAAATAGAATGCCTTAGGTTGCAAACTGGGGCGATTCAATGGAATCTTGAGTCGGAACATGTACCTCCACCTATTTCTAAAAATAAAATCAGAATCATCTGCAAATCCTCTCGTCCAGCGGTGTTCTATCCTCAAGCGGTGATATGCCATGACTGATGAGATGGGTACGGCAAACTGATACTGGTGCCAGATACGGTACTCTGGAACCAGATTTCTGCCCGTGTCATCGCTCTCGTCTGTATTGAAATTGAGACGTAGTACGCCACCCACGGCAGCATTGAATTTTTTATCGTAAAGCCAGCCTATCGCATGCCTGTTATAGATTTGACCCAGCTGTCCTGCAAATGGCATGTCCTCGGACTCTTCAAACCTGAAGTGAGTCTGCGCGATCCAGAACAACCTTTTTCCTATGCGTACATTACCGTATGTATTGAACCAGTATTTTGTTTTGGCGTCCTTGAGTTTAGTTTCCTCAGGGAGGATTGTAGGTTCTTGCGCTTTCGCGAAAGCGACACCCAAAACGACAACCACAGTAAAAAATAAATACCTCATGTGTAATTAAAAATTAAAGGGTGTGTCTACCTGAAACAATCTCAAGATCTCAGCGGGATCATCTGCTCTTTTCAATCTACGCTCAAGACGGTAGGTCTCTTCATCACGCAGAGCTACCAGACGCTGGTGCAAGGAATCAAATGCCGAGGTAAGTGTGTCTATATCATCGCACGAGTTGAGCTGGGCAACTTGCTTTAATAGGTACGGCATGGCTCTTTCATGATAAGCTTCTGTAATTCTCTTCTTGATCTTGCCATCCATGAGCGTGGAGGTAAAGGGATTAAAGATTTTATCCTTATACAAGTAATCGATCTGTTTTTGTTTTTCAGGCAGTATGGCAAGCGAGTCTAACAAAACATCTACTTTCTGAAAACATTGCTTTAGGCTTTTTGCTCGGTCAAGTTTGTTGAAGCCTTCGGGCATATTGGCATATTCGGTTAGTCTAGAAACCAGGAACGGCTTGAGGCCCTTCATGGCATCAGACTGATTTTGATTAACTGTACTAGTCAAGCTGTCTATCTTACCGCTGAGTTTTTGTGAGTCAGCAATGAGGGCAGATTCTTCGGGCAAAAATTTAGTCCGCAACTGCTGCGCATCAATGTCATCTTTTAACAATTCCCTGATTTTATCCAGGTTCTCCTGAACATTCTCCAATGTACGTAACACATCCTCAAGTGATGTTATTTCTTCAGCGGATTGATTCTCGATCAGCGAATTAGCTTGTAATCTTGGATCCTCAAAAAGTTTTTGCACAATGTTTTCTCTCGGCTCATAAGTCATGAGATCGCGCTCATAATAATTTACCAAACGTTGAGATGGAATCAAGTAAGTCGAATCAATATTCTGAGTAAGTCGATATAAGCCATCTATCTGTGGGCTGGAAAGCTTGCGTATAGCTAGCTGAGTGTTGTTCAAGATAATATCAGAAACTCCTTTTGAATCGTAATAGGATTTAGAAATGGCCTCAATCAAGTCTTGTTCCTGTTCGGATAATGGAAAATTAGGAATGCGTACCTTACCCAGATGCAGGCTGGTCACTACATTCAACGCCTGCATGATTTCAAGAAATTTATTCTTAAATTCTAAATCACGGCCTATTAGGTCAATTATACTACTGCTCATACTAGCATCTTGACTTTCTTCAGTAAGTTTGATGATATCCAGATAATGACGGTCCAGAACGGATTCTTGATAATTCTCTTTATCAGCATCAAACATGGGAATCTTTTGAACACTATTTTCTTGAATCACATCGATAAATTGTAGTAATCCATTTTCAAATTCCCAGGTTTCCTCATCTCGCAAACCATCTTGAGAGATAAAGGACCAGTCTCCTTGTGCAAAACCATTTCTCAGCCTGCGCCCTATCACAGCTCCATCTGCAGCGTTGATGCGTAAGGTTTGAATAGGAACCCCAGCGTCATAGTTGTTTGAAGAGTCATAAATAGTATCAGTAATCTGCGATGAGGCGATCACTCGTTCTATAACACGCCACTCGCCGTGAGGCAAACCGCTCTTGAATGATCCAGAAAATATTGACTCTTTGCCGTTGAGCTCTGTTACAAAACGGTAATTTTTGAATTGCTTTTTATCAGAAAGCTCGTAATCTTCAATTTTAAGAATCCACTCTTGATCTGGCTTCCCGTTTTTGAAAGTCCCGGTAATTGACAATAGCGGTATCTCATTGCCATCCTCGGTTTGGGAAGTGGCGTAGAATTGAAAATTTCCATCCTTGATCGTATCGTTTTGCTTTATGTAATAGTCATATTCCACTACGCCTCGACTCTCAAGAAGCGTGAGCGAGTCAGAATAGGTTCTTATGTTTTGAGCAAAGCAACTGCAACCCGCATGTAGAGCGAGGAATAACAGCATACACCTGTAATAACTGGGCATGAATCACATTTGATTTACAATAGATGGCAAAAGTACCTCTATTGTTCATCATAGCTTATAAAGTTTTCTAAACAAAAGATTCACTCATGTCATAAAAAACTGGCTTCCAATTCTCTAAATGTTTGAAATAAATGAAGGTATTAAAACAGATTAACATTCCATAAGCATAGGAATTTTCTGTAAATTTTAATTTTACGATAAAATTTTAAGGACATGAAAAAATTATTCCTACCCCTATTTGCTCTTTTTTTGAGCACCACTCTATTAAGTTGCCGTGAATCTACCATGGAAAAAACGGAAGACGCCATCGAGGCAGCTGCAGAGGATACCGAAGACAACCTAGAAAAAGCTGGTGAAGAAATTGAAGAACTAGGCGATGAGATCGAAGAAGAAATCGACGAGGAACGTTATGAAACCGATGACAACTAGTACTAGAACGTATTTACAAAAAACCTCAATCTGCACACAGATTGAGGTTTTTATTTTTCTATTCGTCAGGTTTGTGATCACCAGTCATAGAAGCATTACGATCACTTTTTAATTTTTGTTTGGTCCTGGTTTTTTCAGAATCGAGAGCTTCCTTTATTTTAGGATCAAAATGCACTCCATCGCCATGCATGTCTGCAGGAGTTCGGTAAATAGGATTCTTTTTTTTGTCTTCCTTCTCTGACATAACTTTTTATTTAAAAATACGGCTACTTGTTTACTATTTTGGTCAAATTATTAAACATTTAGCGTTTTACAGATAGTGTTTGAAAAGTCTGAATCTTTGATAATCTCGCTTTCCCTCGCCTGCCATGCAGCCTTCGTAGCCACTTCGGCACAGTAGGCTAAGCTTGCCAATGGCTTAGCGCAAAAGCTTAACAGATCTAAAAAACCGCGCAGGCCTCAAATTTCAAGGTATCATGAACTAAATCAATCTTCTATAAATAAACGCTGTTGCTACCGTAACGCTCATGAATGGCTTTGTCGATAGACTCGCGATGGTCAGGGTGCGCAATGGATTGTAAAAGCCTACTACGTTCCTTAAGGTTTCTCCCAAATAGATTGACTGCGCCAAATTCCGTTACCACCCAGTGGACGTGAGCTCGTGTGGTGGTTACTCCAGCACCCTTTTTGAGAAATGGAACTATTTTACTATCCCCATGTCGGGTTACAGACGGTAAAGCCATGATAGGCTTACCACCCTTTGAAAGCGCTGCACCTCTTATAAAGTCCATCTGACCTCCTACTCCACTAAACTGCAACATGCCTATGGTGTCTGCACATACCTGGCCGGTTAAGTCCAGCTCGATGGCGCTGTTGATGGCAGTAACCTTGGGATTACGTCAAATGAGCGCGGTGTCATTAGTATAAGCCGCTTCCTTAAAATGCACCAGCGGATTATCATCTATAAAATCATAAAGCTTTTGAGTTCCCACGGCAAAACACGTAGTGATCTTACCCACCTTTACCACTTTATGCTCACCAGTTATTACTCCATTTTCAACCAGCGGCAGTACACCATCGCTAAACATTTCAGTATGAATTCCTAGTCCTTTATGATCATTGAGATTTGCAAGTACCGCATTAGGAATGTTGCCTATACCCATTTGCAGGGTGGCACCGTCATCAATCAGGTTAGCGATGTGTTTTCCTATACGTGCTTCCACATCACTCATGGGTTTAGAATGACTCTCTGGTAATGGCTCGTGGTGCTCAATGGCAGCATGAATTTGTGATCTGTGAATCGTCCCGTCGCCATGGGATCGAGGAACATGTTTGTTTATTTGAGCAATAACGGTTTTAGCCGTTTGTACCGCTGGAAGGGTAACATCTACACTAGTTCCCAGACTGCAATATCCATGTTTATCTGGTGGTGAGACCTGAACAAATGCCACATCGAGTGGCAAGATATTTTGTCTGAAAAGATGATGAATCTCGCTCAGAAATACGGGAATATAACCACCATTTCCCGTATTTACTGATTCACGTACGTTGCGCCCTACAAAACAGGCATTAACCTTAAAAGCCTTTTTATAAGGCTCTTGCGTGTAAGGAGCTATTTTTTCAGTATGAATCGAGATCAACTCAACTTCATTGAGTTCTTCATGTCTGGCCGCTAGTGCGTTAATTAAAGCGTCTGGTGTCATTGCCGCTCCCTGTATGAAAACACGGTCGCCACTACTTACATAAGCTGCAGCTTGTTCTGGTGTTGAGAGTTTGAGAGGTAGTGAGGACATAGATTTTGTTTTTCCAAATTTCATGGTGGCTTAGCATTTGACCATGAGGAGCTTCAAGTTTATCTTTTATTTAACCAGAGCACATCAAATTAAGAGTAAGTTTGTCAAGTAAGAAAGTATTACTATTAAAATTAAACTTATTACTATGAAAAAAGTATTTAATCTAGTTCTTGCGCTAATGAGCGTAATTCTCATCGGTTGTCAGGAAACACCTGACAATAAAGAAAATAATGATGCCAATATAGGCAATAACAGCATGGACTCCACAGAAAATTATAATTCGCGTCAAATTGAAGAGGTCGATGAGAGCATTCTTACCGCCGAGGAGCAAGCCAGTATGTCTCCTCAAGAAATCATAGGTCGTCTCAAAAAGGGAAATGAAAATTTTGTAAACGATAACCTTACCATGCGAGACCACTCATCACAGCGCAGAAAGGCTATGATGGGACAATATCCTAAAGCCATCGTACTATCCTGTGTGGACAGTCGTGTTCCAGTAGAGGATGTTTTTGACCTGGGGATAGGCGATATATTTGTAGGTCGCGTTGCAGGAAATATTGAGAATGAAGATATGGTAGGTTCCATGGAATTTGCTACAGCGGTTGCGGGTAGCAAAGTGGTGATCGTGATGGGACATACCGCATGTGGTGCTGTGAAATCTACAATAGACAATGTTGATGCAGCATCAATGGATATGACTAACCTACAGGCTCTCATCGAAAAAATAAAACCTAGCATGGAAGGTATTGAGCCCAACGGTGAGAAAAGGTCCTCTAATGAAGATTACACCTTCAAAGTAATTGAGGAAAATGCCAAGCGCACGGTGAGGGATATTAGAGAAACCTCTCCAAAGCTAGCGGATCTAGAAGATAATGGAGATATCATCATCGTTTCTGCAATGTATGACATGGAAACTGGAAAGGTCACCTTCCACGATCACTATGATCACAATGGAGCTGGAAATAAGAGTTCATAAGTTAAGTTAGTTGTTTGATAGGAAAAACCCTCAGAGTTTGCACTCTGGGGGTTTTTGATTATTGCGCTTTCGCGAAAGCGAAACAAAAAAAGCTACCTCAAAAAGAGATAGCTTCACAGGCACATTCAAAATGGTACTAGTCACAATCGCTTGCGACCAATGCAATCGATAGACGTTCAATTTCATTTGTTTCTAGATTCAATACATTGACAAAAATGTTTTCTTCGGGCCTTGTATTGTTGTACACAGATTGATCGTCTATGGGATTTAATTGATTTTGAGAGTCGGCAGAACTGAGATAATAGGAAACTTGATAATCATCTTCATCGTATCTCAAAATCTCCAATATACAACTTGTATAGTCGCCTAAAACAAACTCCGCAACGCCAGAAGTTGCATCTAGCTCACACTCATCAAAGGTTAGGTTGAAACAGTCATCGCTATCGCTGGTGCAATACCTATTTAGTATGAGTTCATCATTTTCATTTTCCAGTACAAAGAGTTCTTGATTATACTCGATTACCTTCCAGTTTTTATTTAGGTAATCGCCTGCGTCTCCAGCGTTCAAGAAGTTGAGATTGACAAATAGAACATCTTCAATAAATAGAGCGTTCCAGGTACCCGTAGTATTCAAATCTTCATATTCTAATCTAGTAACACCCCTACCATCCAGTTCAGCGCCTAAAAAATTATTTGAGCCCTCAAAAGTGTAACCCACTTTCCAGTAACACACTTCACCTGCCGCAAAGATATCGTTGCAGGCTGCCACGATTTCTTCTTGCTGCTCTTCAATACAAGTGTCAATGCTTTCTTTTAATTCATCATTATTTGTAATACTAAGAGCGGTCCCGTTTGATAAATTCGACTCTATCGGGTAGCTGATGGAAATTTCATCAGTGGCCTGCAAGCGGTCTAAAAAATCGCTTAGTTCTTGATTTGAGTATAAAGCCGTTAAATTAATCGCGATACCCTGACTGTCTACCGTGTAAATCCCAATAGGGTAAACAAAAGAAATACAGCTTATTTGATCGTCGATGGGCAGATCCCCATCACCAGGTTCACTAGCAGCCACCTTTTTTAATTGTTCAAAAAGTTCAGAATCTTTCTGAACGATCTCATCTACCGCTAGTTTATCATCATCGAGATCTTGATTAGCACATCCATGCAAAATCAGTATACCAGCGATCAATAAGTAAATTGCCTTTTTCATAATTCTCGTTTTAAAATTTATATTCTAAGCCCAATCTAAAATTGATCAGACTGTTATTTATGTCATCGTTTGTATTGTCAAATATGTTTACTGAATAAATAGCGTCAGCATTAATGAGTAGTTTTGACTTAATTAGCGGATATTTAGCTCCCAAACCGGCGCCCATTCCCATGTAGAAGTCTACACTATCCTGTAAACTAGCTACTTCTCTTTCTGTCGAGTCGCTCGAGAAAATCACCTTATAATCTGAGAGGTTTCCAGTAATGGTTCCTATAGCCTGTAATCCAATCTTAGATTTAAGTAGATCATACCTCAATTCTAGCGGAATTTGTATCAGGTCATACTCTAAAGAAATGGTATCGTATCCTGAACTTCTCAACGTGTCAAATTCAGAATCAGTGATTCCAAAACCTATCCGATTTAAATTTCTTTGAGTCAGTTGACTTGCTGGAATGTTATCCCACTTTTGTACGACATTGAGTTTTTGTGCTCCAAACCTGAGTTGCCATATACTATTTTGCAATTTATAATTTAATGTAGCCCCATAGCCGTATTGAAAGGATTGGGACACGTCCTGAGCTGATCCCTGATCTTGAAAAACATTACCCGATTTAAGCGGCACAAAAGAGGGTAATCCAGCAAATACCGTCAAACTCCAGACTTGTTCTTTTTTAATTTTACCCAGGCTATCAGATCTTGTTTTCTTCAACTCCTCATCGAACTTTTCTGCCAGTTCCTCTGCACGAGATAAGGAATCTTCGTTCTGTGCTGATAATTCTTCAAATGATTCTTCTTCAGCAGCAAGAGATTCTACTTTTTGTGAGAGTGCTGCATTTAAAGATTCTGGTTCTTCTCTTTCTGAAGCATCTATCGAACTCTCGCCGCGGTGCGCTGTGGAAGATGGATGTTTGGTTGAATTCGAAGGATTTTGAAACCTTAGTAAAGCTTTATATTTCTCTCGCTGATATATGTGACTGGTTTGGATCGTGCGCTCATTTTTGCTGCGATTGGATTCTCGAGACTGTTCTGCCTGATTGGAAGCTGAGTTAGTATCGCTATTTGAATGTTCAGTAAATTGATAATTTTGGAGATGAATTGAATTTGTTTCGTAGGTTTTTGAATCTTGAGGCGCAGAGTTTTCTTCAGTACCTATAGCACTGTAATTTGAGTCAGGAAGTTTGTCGCCGTCATTTTCAATCATCGCATAGCCTAGATACCCAAGGGTAATTCCCAAGAACAATAGTGCCAAACCGCCAAACCAAAAAAAGATGAGCGGCCTGCGCTTTCCCCTTCTTGCCGCAATAATGTTTTCCCAAACTTCAGGTCCTGGTTCAAAACCAGGATTTTGTGCAAGCTTATCTTTTATGGCCTTACCTATTTCGCTATTATTTGCCATAATTTTTCTTTTTAAGTTCTTGAGTGGATGAGGAGGTGATTTGCTCTTTTAAGATCCGTTTTGCCCGGTGTAAGTTTGACTTAGAGGTTCCCTGGCTTATTTCCAGCAATTCTGCAATCTCTGCATGAGATAGACCGTCCAGCTCGTAAAGGTTGAACACCATGCGGTACTGGTCAGGCAAATCCCGCACAAGTGCCAGCACCTCGCTTACCGTAAGATCGTTGAACCTGGATGGCGCCACCTCTACCTCTTCTATCCTGTCCTCATTAATCAGCACCTGAAATTTCGCTTTTGCCTTGTAGCGAGAAATAGATTTATTGATCAAGATGCGCTTCATCCAGCCTTCAAGGCTGCCGGTTCCCTTATATTTCCCAATGTCCTTAAAAATGGTGATAAACGTATCTTGGATAATGTCCTTTGCATCGTCGTCGGACTTTGAGTATTTGATCGCCGTGTAATAAAACTCTATTTTATAATTCTCATACAGCTGCGACATGGCCTTACGGTCTCCCGCTTTGATCTTCCTTATCCATTTTTTCTCATCCATTGCGAGCCGCTGTTGTACTAGTATGTATCAAAATAGGGAAATGGTTGCGTAGGATTTGATCTTAATTGCAATATTTTCTGAAGGGTAAGCTCTCTACCTTGTTTTTCAGATATCTAAGAAATGAATAAAATATACATATGTAACGTTTGGCACGATAGTACTACGCATAGGCTAAACATTAAGAACATGATATCCAGAATACTTTTGCTCTTATTTTTTATCTCGTGCACCACCTTAGCACAGACCTCACCCACCGCCACCCGCATCGATAGCCTGCTTACCGCCTATCAACAAGCCGAAAAATTCAATGGCAATGTGCTGGTCGCAAATGAAGGCGAAATCATTATCAACAAGTCCTACGGTTTTGCTGATTTTTCGGAGGATAGGAAGCTGACGCCCAACTCCGTTTTTGAACTCGCCTCTGTATCCAAGCAATTTACTGCGATGGGAATTTTGCTTTCCATTCGCGACACTTCTACTACGCTCAGCGACCGTGGCTCGACTTCAACACGTAAGCAAAAATTACAACTAGACGATCCTATCACTAAATATTTTCCCGAACTATCATTTTATGAAGGTGTGACCATCGATCATTTGGTGCACCACACCAGCGGACTGCCAGACTATATGGAGTTGTTTCAGCAACATTGGAACAAGTCAAAGATTGCCGTAAATCAAGATATTGTGGATCTCCTGGCAGAACACAAGCCCGAGAAGCTTTTTGAACCAGGTGAAAAATTTGAATACAGTAACACAGGCTATGCGTTGCTGGGGTTAATTATTGAAAAAGTGAATGGAATTTCCTTTGGTGAGTTTTTAGACCAAAACATTTTTAAACCTCTAGAAATGAACCGAACCGAGGTTTATCGCTCTCGTTTTGCTCCTAAAACAATTGAAGATTATGCACAGGGCTACATCATGGGACCTACTGGTGAGAAAATCCTACCAGATGCGCTGGGAACTTCCTACCTATCCTATTATCTCGACGGCATCGTGGGCGATGGTATGGTAAACTCCACTACTGGCGACCTGCTCAAATGGGATCAGGCGCTACGAGGCGACCAATTTCTGTCTGAAGATGAGAAGGAGCTGCTATACAAAGGCTTCAAATTGCGCAATGGCGAGGTGACGAACTATGGATTTGGGATTTTTGCCTTTGAGACCGAGAAGGGTTTTACTACCAACCACTCAGGAGGCTGGGCTGGCTATGTGACCTTTTTTGAGCAACACATGGATACAGGCTACACAATCATTATTTTACAGAATGTATCCACACCGCTGACTAAAAATCCTGTGCGCCCCATCAGGCAAATTCTCTATAATGAGCCGCTTGATCAACCTAAGCGAGCTCTAGAATATACCATGGAAGAACTGGAAAGGTATGTGGGCACCTACAAAAGCCCGGAATTTCCGCTAGACGTAAAGATTTTTGTAGATGACAATGTTCTCATGGCGCAAGCGACGGGACAGGCAGCATTTGCGCTTACCAGCTTTGAAAAGGACCGCTTTGTATTTGAAATGGCTGGTATCGATCTAAGATTTGACACCGCCAAAAACAAAATGGAATTGCGACAGGCAGGAAATTTTGTGGTGATGTATCGTAATCAATAAATCTATAACCTCATCTTAAATAATGGATCAATCTTTAGGTAGGCACCATTGCGTTTTGACTTTGCCCGGAGACCGACTAAGGTCTCAACATTTCCCATGAAGGCGGTCTTAAACTACATAATGCAACTGACAACTGTAAACTGCGTACTGGATTCACTCCACCCAGATCTTATCAATCAGAAGAGAGAATTCCTGTTTTTTCTTGTTTCCAATCAGGAATCTCATGTACTCGATACTATCGTGATTAAAATTGGGAACATCCACTTTACGCCCTCTCCACCCGGCTGAAAACTGGTCGAGTGGTAATTCCACCACCTCCCACTCACCGCTGGTTTCAAAATACTGTTGGTAGGAATAGTAGGTGTCAAGATCTTCCTTGATGCGGAACTGGTAGCGTTTTCCATCGCCTTTCACCCGTATCTTCACAACGGTAGCATCACCAAGTGAAACTTTTTCCATCCTGCGTTGGATGGAAGAAAAGCCACCGTTGTTTTCTGTAGTTACATAGCCGTAAAACCTGCCATGGCCATCATCGGTAATTTCAAATTGACCTTGAGAGATGCCTCCCGTTACGCGGTCGTCCTCTACCTGCCAGGCGCGTTTCGGACTGTCCTTTTCGAAATCAAATAAGACGATTGGGCTTGAGATCATAAGACTTAAAAAAATCAATATCGTTTTCATTGTCACAATTTAGGGATCAATGGAGGGCTCTAGCGTTGTCATCCTGTTAATTGCAAGGAGTTTATGAATTTAATGTAGAGTATTAATGTTTACGATTTCGCGAAAGCGTAACAATAATTAAATAGCCTCAACTAGAAAAAGATGCTCTCTGATCCTATTACCAAAGCCTGCAACACCAAAAAATTGAGCTCAAGATCAAATAAAAAAGCCCCATCAATTGATGAGGCTTCAGTTTGAATTTAATCTGGTGTGTTATTTCACGACCAGTTTCTTAGGTGTTCCATTGGAATTATTGATGATGTAGACTCCGGAAGACAGGCCGCTCAAACTCATTTCAGTTGCGTTTGAGACCTGCTTCACAAGGCGCCCTGAGTAATCATAAAGCCTGTAGTCATCTTCCTTACTGAAGTTCACACGCTCTGCCGCTGGATTTGGGAACATCGTGAAGCTCTCGTCATCACTCAACTCTTGAAGTCCTAGGACTGGGTTGTCCAAAGTATAAATGGACAAGGTTGCACTTACTTCATTTGTGATTACGAGCAGCGGCAATCCATTAGGACTTTCATTTGCTCTTATCAAAATGATTCCCTCTGGACCTAGGTCACCGGACTCATTTGCTCCTTCAACAGCTCCTCTACTGTTTAGGTATTGAAGGAAAATAGGGGCCGTAGGATCGGTCACATCGTAGATCATGACACCTCCTATTCTTTCCAGCAAGATGAAAGCGTAGTAATTGCCATTAAATTCTTCTACGATGACTGCTTCTGGTTCCGGGCCTTTATTATCACTTCTGTTTTTGAAGCTGTTGTTACTGTTGCTCGCATTAAAGATCGCTCCATACGTAGTATCTGCAGCTGTGATGACCTCAAAGTCATTGCCACTATCGTATACAAAGTTTCCACTATCGGCTTCATAAATGGAGAACGATCTACCACCGAAAGCATGGATCTGATCAAAGTCTCCATCACCGTCCGTATCTCCACTTGCAACGGTAAGGGTCAATGCACCAAGATTAGCATTCAAACCGAGGATATCTGCATTTGGGAATACCGTAGGATCCAAAACGTAATCAGAATCACCGATGTTGCGCTCTTCTGCATAACCTCCGTAATCTCTGGCATCTCCTTCATTTGCGGTAATCAGATAATTCGTCCCGCCTATGTTGAAAGAGTCGATCCCATCAGGCATGATCATTCCGAATATAGGCCATGAGGCGTTGAAGATAAAGTCAGTATCATCGCTGGTATCCAGGGAATTCTCTGGCAAACTGTTGTCCTTTAAATCAAATGCCGTTATCGCGGTAACGGTATTGTTTGTCAAATCAATGGTCGCGTAAGCATTGTTTTCCTGTAGTACTACATACGCTATCTGACTATCATCTGAAACAGCTACATACTCTGGCTCAAGATCTTGAGACACCGTTGCACCAGGACCATAAATTCTCACACCTGAGTTTTGCAAGTTTACCAAGTCATTATCAAATCCGTTGAAGTCAATATTGGTAACACTCGCTTGGGTGATACCTGCAAATCCACCGGACACATCGATAACCGATACACTTCCCTCTGGATCGATAGTGTAATCGTCGCTAGGTTCCCCTTCATTTGCCACTAAGACTCTCGTACCATCAGGAGTAAAAGTCAACATATCGGGCAAAGCACCCACCGTTACAGAAGTCACGTTTGTTAACGCTGGCAACTCGTAAAAGAATACAGAACCTGGATCAGTTGTAGTCGCTGCTGCATGTGCAACTGCAACTAGGTTACCGCTTACCGCAACGCTTTGTACGCCACCAAAACCAGCTTGTTGCAAAGTTGAAACTGGTGCGATGTTATTGACATCACTAAAATCGAGCACTTCTACTCGATCATCATTGGTAACAAATAGCAGCTGATTCACGGGATCGTAAGCACCGATCTCAGCAGTTCCGTTGGCATCAACCAGATAGCTTGTGAGATAATTGGCATCCACCGGTACCGAGTTTCCAGCAGGTACGGCTGTGTCATCATCCAAAATATAGATAGACGATCTTGAATTCCCTATACTCGCGTTAGATGGATTGCTCAATTGTAATACAAAATAGAGATCTGAATCATCAGTTGCGTTGTCGATAATAGGAATGTTCACAGTCTGACTTGTAGTACTTCCATCGGTAAAGGTTACCGTAGTATTTGCAAAAGTGAAATGCGTCCCCTCAGAAGCAGTTCCTACCATGTTGAGAGATACCTGAACGGTTGCATCACCTGAGGGCGCCTGAGAGATATTCAGCACCACGTCAACACTAACAGCATCTTCGTTAACAGAAAGAATAGCTTCATCAAACGCAATTTGTGACTGGGTAGCTATTAAAGCATCTCCGGGCGAAGCAATATTAGGGACATCGCTATTGTCTCCTCCTTGTTGTAGGGTTGCCACAGCACCGTTTGTATTCCCCACCACACTAAAAGCCATCAAGTCCACATCGTAAGACTGACCGTCGTTACTAGCAGTATCGGGATAAGTCGCAAAATCAATAGGCGAAGTAGTCAAAGGGTCGCCCAACCATAAGGTTACACCATCGCCACCAGCACCAAGGCCCGAACCATCGGTGAAGCCTACTTCGATATTGGTCAAATCAAGTACCTCGCCCCAAACATTTCTGAAGGTGGCAACATCGGCTTGACTGTCGGTGATGAGAACCACCACCGCCTCGTTAGGCTGGATATCTGTGATTCCCTGAATGAGATCTGCTGCAGAAGCGTCTGAGGAATCGTCATCATAAAAAAGATCGGGATCCACTCCAGACACCCATGCAGTATTTCCTGTATTCTTGATCTCAAACCAATCTACGGTCAGGTCCGTTCCAGCCTGTCCTGGAAAGATTTCAGTAACGGTAAGATCACTTACCGGAGTTACGCCTGGAGCATCGGCTGGTGAAGCGATGTTGGGCGTATCCGTATTATCTCCACCCAATTGAGCAGTTGCAACAGCACCATTGGCATTTCCTACGTTACTGAATTCCATCAAAACGACGTCGTAAGACTGACCGTCATTGTTACCGGTGTCTGGATAAGTTGCGATAGAAACAGGCGAAGTGGTTTGAGGATCACCCAACCAAAGGGTAACACCGTCACCGCCGCTACCTAGTCCAGATCCATCAGTAGTTCCTACTTCAACACCTGTCAAATCCAGCACCTCACTCCATACATTTGTGAATGTAGTCACATCGGCTTGGTTATCGGTAACCAAAACAATTACAGATTCACCAGGCTGGATGTCAGTTATGCCGGTGATGAGATCTGCAACGGAACCGTCAGCGGAATCGTCGTCATAAAATAAATCGGGATCAGTTCCTGAAACCCAGGCAAGTCCGCCGTTATTTTTAATTTCAAACCAGTCAGCAGTCAAATCAGTTCCTGCTTGTCCAGGGAAAATTTCAGTAACGACCAGGTCAATGGACGGCATGATGGCGGGCGCATTAGCCGGTGATGCAATGTTAGGCACGTTGGAGTTTGCACCGCCTCCTAAAAGGGTTGCTACGGCACCATTGGCATTTCCTACGGTACTGAAAGCCATTAATTCTACATCGTAGGACTGTCCATCGTTGCTACCCGTATCTGGATAGGAGGCAAAATCTACAGGCATGGTCGTTTGAGGATCACCGATCCATAACGTAACACCATCGCCACCACTTCCCTGACCAGAACCATCGGTGGTACCTATTTCAACATTGGTCAGATCCACAACCTGGCCCCAAACATTTTGGAAGGTAGTCACGTCGGCCACATCCCCAGTCACAAGCACGATAACCGATTCACCCGGCTGGATGTCGGTGATTCCTACAATAGGATCTGCGGCAGTTGCATCTTGAGAGTCATCATCGTAAAACAGGTTACCGTCCACACCTGAAACCCAAGCGGCGGTTCCGTTATTGGTGATTTCAAACCAGTCCGCGGTAAGATCATCACCAGACTGACCTGGGAAGATTTCGGTAATCACCAGATCAGGCTGGGCAAGCACAACAATTCTGGTATCCTGATCGGCCGGAGTTTCTGCAATGTTATAAGCAGAAGCATTATCGGGATGAAAAACAGCCATGAACTCGGCAAGGGCATCTTGCTCCCCTCCCGTGTAGCTAAAACTCATGTTGGCTCCCGGGTCGTTTGCAAGTTCACCATCAGGAAAATCGGTGGTCTCACCAAATCCAGTACCGCTGTAGTAGTTGATTCGGTTTGGAGCACTCAAAGTGCTGAACGGATAGCTATCACCATCGTTAGCAAGGAAGTTTAAAGTCACCAAATTAAAGGTAGTTCCTACAGGCGCTACATTCACGCCGTTAGAGACAACGAGCACATCATTTGCAGGATCTGCATCGCCTCGATCTACTGTAAGTTCAACTAATCTGCTACCAGCTGGCTGATTTGGATCATACACAAAGCTCATTCCCGCTACTTGAGGAAAACGACCGGGCAACGATCCTGGTCCTACCAAAGAAAGTCCATGCTCAATAATGGTAACGAGCTCGGCCGCAGTCATAGTAAGTCGTACAAGACCGTTGTCAAAACGCATGGTCGCTCTCAAGTTTCCTTCAGAAACACCGTTGTTTGGTGGTGGTGAGAATACGATGTCGTTAGGATTATTAGAACCGGCAGGCAGCACGGCAGAACCTATTTCAGTTCTTATTCCACCACCGTTTTTAAGCGAAATATCCACATTTGCATCTGCTGCTGGATTCAGCAGATTAGCGTACCAGAGGTTGGCATCTGCGGTAAGATTACCCAGGTTGGTTTCCTGAGTTCTTACCTGGGATCTACGACCGTCCAAGTAAACACTTGAGAAACCTACGATGTTACTGAACTGCGAGCTGATCACGCCCTGTACGGCATCCCTCAAATCTATTACCGACTGCATAGGATCTGTAGCGCCCAAGTTGGTAACATTAGAAACACTTGCTGCATACGCGCCATTGATGGACTCGTCCAGCGAAGAAATATCAATCACACCACTCGTGTCAAATTCCACAACCAGTCTTCCCAAATATTTATAATCTCCATCTACGTTTACGACCAGTACGGGATCACCTACTAGATCTGCGGTTTGGAAGGGATAGCCTTCGTCAAAAGCTGGATCGGTGACTAACGTACTGCTGAAGAGTACATCATTGCTATCTCCCATACGCGTACCCGATCCTCCAGCTACAATAATATCTACTCCGTCAAGAAGCGCGGCAAGTTGTTTTTCGATAGTAATAGATTGCATGTGTGCCAAAAGCACAATCTTATTCACCCCTGCAAGCTCGAGCGCGTCTACACTAGCCTGAATCTCGGTAGCGAGTTGGGTAACGGTGGAGCCAGGAGCTGGCGTTATAGTGAGGTCTCCAAGCGTGGTGATATTCGGAAAACTCGGTGCTACTGCACCTATTAGACCTATATTCTCACCACCTATATTGATGACCGCATATTTGGCAACCTGACTGTTCAGGTTGGTTACATCGTCCCCATCCGTACCGATGATTCCGTTAAAATCACCATCAGCGGTGAAGTCAATATTTGTGGCCAGCCACGGGAAAGTAGAACCTGGGAAGGTCACTCCGCTATTGGACTCAGTTAAGAATGCCGCGTCAAACAATTCTCCGGGACCTTGATCAAACTCGTGGTTACCAAAACCAGCAGCCTGGACACCAAAGGCATTGGCAAAAGCGATGTCTAAGTGCCCTGGCTCGTTGCTTCCCGTTAAGGAACGCACGGCCTGATTCTCGGCGGCATAAAAACGCGGCCCTGGAATGATCAGGTCACCAGAAGTTACCGTGAGCGTGTTGTTTACATAATTAGGGTCATTTTGAAAGAAAGTGACCAATGCAGAGAATTCATCCACCGCATCAAGGGCGCTCTCCTCATTTCCATCCACATCAGAATAATGCAGCAATTGCAGCTCAAAATTTTGAGCATTCACGATCGCTGTAGAAAACAGGAACAGAATGAGGATTAAAAAATTGATTTTCAATAAGTTGTTGTTTTTCATCGGGTAGTAATTTTTAGCTTCCCGAAGTTAGAGGACCCCTTTTGGCAGTCCGTTAGGTGTAGGTTAACATACCATAAAGTAAAAGCACCTCAAAAGATATTTTACATTAAATAATAGTTTTCAAAGTTTAAATTGAGGTAAAATTTCAATAAACAATCTTCATTTGCTTGATGATCAGGGTACTCATTAGATACTCTTGGTAGCCTGATCGGGAATTTCAATTGAGGGCTTGATTACTTTAAACACTCTTCTCTTATACTCATGTAACGGCTTAGCCTTACTATAGATGGAGGTGTCTTTTTTTGTTTCGCTTTCGCGAAAGCGTGATAACCATTCTTGAAACTGCATACCTAAACAAACTCAATTTTAAGCTTTGTAATAAATACCTGTCTCATTATTATAAATACCAGGTTTTATAAAACAGGTATTTATTTTTCCTTGATATAGATCACATGATCGTAAGTTTACCTGACTGCAAGACAGTAATTTACCAAGATGTGTCGACCATTTTGATCAAACGGGAGGTATCTGAAAATCCTTGAAAGAGTAGGAACAACTAAACACTTACTATTATGGCAACTTTAAATTTTGTGGGCTGCGTGAATATCGCCGTCCGTATCGTAACTGAAAAATACCCAGAAGCAAAACTTTATGAAGCCGATGGAACATCCTCTTCTGGAAAAACTACGAATCCAGAAAAAATCGACACTCTGAGAGTGGTCTTCATGAATGCAGACAATACCACAGTCATCATCAAATCTACGGAGTGGGGCGAGTTTGGAGAGCCGGAACTCATACGTGAACCTTGGCTTGAAGATGTGATCATCGATTGGCCCGTAGAAATGGACCTGGTAGATGCAAACCAACTCAAGGAACAAGCGGGTTACAAGGAAGCTTATGCGACGGTAACCCTGCGCAATCCACTAGGTCCTAAAAAGTCCAACCCTTATTACATCTTTGGTGGGAATCCCATGAAATCCTACATTTTTGTGGATACTGTGACTAAAGAAGTGCACTCTGGTCATTAAATGCTCTCGTTTTCAAGTAATGGCGGTTTGAATGTGTTGATCGATTGACAGGTTCAAGCTGCCACTTTTGTTTAGTTTAAGATTGCAGCTGTGCATCAACTCCTGCCAGCTGAACTTGTAATAGGTCAGTATTCACGCTTTTGAGCTGGTTTTTGAGATCGCTTTCGCGGAAGCTTTAAAGCAACATGTTCTATTCTAAAGTCCAAAACATAGATCACCTGAAAACGGAGATTTACATTATTTTGCTCGTGTCTAATTAAATAGATTTATACCACAATAGTGAATAAATGAGGAACAGCCAGAAACTGTTGGCCGGCCCGATAATCAAACTCGTTAAAACAGAGCTTTTTAATTAATAATAAAGCATACCCCCATAATTTCTCAATTCTATTCTGATTAGCTAGAAAAAATGACCAGATAAAAAAATCGCTTTCTTATGTATTTTATAGGTTGCGATTGATAAATGAAACTAAAACCAATCTACAATTCGATAAAATATGCTTAGATCATCAATAGCTCTAGTAAGATATTATATCTTGTGGGCTTGTTCATTACAAAGATGAGTTTAGAGAACAATATTGAAGTAAAATTTATAGACCAATTAATAGGTCTAAAGTACACTTACCGCAACGATATCATCGACCGTAAAACGCTTGAAGCCAACTTCAAACAAAAGTTTGAGCAGCTTAATAGAGTGCGGCTGACGGATAATGAGTTCTTGCGCTTACGCGAAGAGATTATTGAGCCAGATGTCTTTCTAGCGTCCAAAAAGCTGCGCGAGCAACAATATTTCCAGCGGGAAGATGGTACTCCATTACATTATACCCTGGTTAATATCAAAGATTGGTGCAAGAATGACTTTGAAGTCATTAATCAGTTGCGTATCAATACTGAGAATAGCCATCAGCGATATGATGTGATTTTGTTGCTGAATGGCTTGCCGCTGGTTCAAATTGAATTGAAGAAGCATGATATCTCGCCACGAAAAGCGATGCAGCAGATCGTGGATTATAAAAATGAGCCTGGCAATGGTTATGGTAATACGTTGCTGTGTTTTATGCAGTTGTTTATCGTGAGCAATCGCACGAATACGTATTACTTCTCAAATAACAAGAACAAGCATTTTTCTTTCAATGCAGATGAGCAGTTCTTGCCTGTTTATCAGCTGGCTGATCCTGATAACAATAAGATCACGCACCTAACTGACTTCTCAAACAAGTTCTTGGAAAAATGCACGCTGGGTGAGATGATCAGTAAGTACATGGTGCTGGTAGAAAGTGAGCAGCGCATTCTCGTTATGCGACCGTATCAAATCTATGCGGTAAAGAATATTATTGCCTGCATTGATGATCATAAAGGCAACGGTTACATCTGGCACACAACGGGTAGCGGTAAAACGCTGACTTCGTTTAAGGCGGCAACCATTCTAAAAAGCAATCCTAATATTGATAAGTGTTTGTTTGTGGTTGATCGTAAGGATCTGGACCGACAGACGCGGGAAGAGTTCAATAAGTTTCAGGAAGGAAGTGTGGAGGAAAATACCAATACAGAAACACTTGTACGCAGACTGCTTTCGGAAAGTTATGCTGATAAAGTTATCGTTACCACTATTCAAAAATTGGGTCTTGCGCTGGATGAAAACAGCAAGCGCAACCAGCAGAAAACCGAAAACGGCAAAGCCACGTTTAATGAGCGGCTTTCACCGCTGAGCGATAAGCGTATGGTTTTCATCTTTGATGAGTGCCATAGATCACAGTTTGGCGACAATCATCAGGCGATCAGGGATTTTTTCCCTAAGTCACAGCTTTTTGGTTTTACGGGTACGCCTATTTTTGAAGAGAATGCCAGCTATACCGTGCGCAATGATGATGAGGCGCAGTACAAGACCACGCAATACGTTTTTGATAAGGAGTTACACGCTTATACCATTACCCATGCGATAGAGGACAGGAATGTGCTTAAGTTTCATGTTGACTATTATGGTGATGAAGAAGGGGAAACGCTAGAACATGATACACCACAGTCACGCGCGATTATTGCAGATACTATTCTAAAAAAGCACGATAAGGCGACTAACCAGCGGCAGTTCAACGCAGTTTTTGCCACCAGTTCCATCAACAGCGCCATTGCCTATCACAAGTTGTTCAAGGCATTGCAAAAACAGCAACTGGAACTCAATCCAGAATATGAGCTGCTTAATATCGCTTGTGTGTTTTCGCCACCTGCGCAATTGATGGCTCAGGAAAATGATCGAAAAAGCCAGAAAAACGCCGCCGATGTCAAGCAGTTACAACAAGATCTAGCTCAAGAGCGTGAGGACAACAAAAAAGATCCTGCGGTAAAGAAAAAGGCTTTGGAAGAAATCATAGCCGATTATAATGAGCAATTTGGTTTGAATCACAACATCAACGAGTTTGATGGGTATTATCAAGACGTACAGCAACGTATTAAAGACCAGAAGTATGATAAGGCTACGCTTTCGCGAAAGCGTAAAATCGACATCACTATTGTTGTAGATATGTTGTTAACTGGTTTTGACAGCAAGTATTTAAACACGCTGTATGTAGATAAAAACCTGCGATATCACGGGTTGATACAGGCATTTTCAAGAACCAATAGGGTACTGAACGATACCAAGCCGTACGGAAATATCCTAGATTTTCGCGGGCAGGAAGAAGCAGTCAATAAAGCGATCACGCTGTTTTCTGGTGAGGCAAAAGGTGAGCCAGCGCGTATCTGGATGGTAGATCCTGCGCCTGTGATGATTGAAAAATATCAGGAAGCCGTGGCAAAGCTGGGTGATTTTATGCAGGACAATAATGTGGCCTGTGAGCCAGAAGAAGTCTATAATTTAAAGGGTGATGCGGCGCGTATAGGGTTTGTCAAGAATTTTAAGGAAGTACAGCGGTTAAAGACCCAGCTGGATCAATATACAGATCTGGATGAGGCGCAGCAGGAAACCATAGAGCGCATCCTGCCACGGGAAAGCCTGATGGAATTTAAGAGTTCCTACATAGAGACCGCAAAACAGTTGCGTGAAATACAGCAAAAGCAAGGCGATGATGCACCGCCGGCATTGCAGCAACTGGATTTTGAACTGGTGCTTTTTGCCAGCGCGGTCATCGATTATGACTACATCATGGGGCTGATTGCCGATAGTACGCAGGGCAATTCCAAGCGCAAGAAAATGAGCAAGGAACAGATCAAGAGCCTGATACGTTCCTACTCAAACATGATGGAAGAAGAGGAAGACCTGAGCGATTTTATCGATAGCATAGACTGGAGCAATGGACAAACACAGGAACAGATCAAAGCTAGCTATGAGCAGTTTAAGATTGAAAAGCACAATAAGGCTTTGGCAGGCATTGCAAAAAGCAACGGACTGGAATTAGCTAGCCTAAAAGTCTTTACCGACCGCATTTTAGAACGTATGATTTTTGATGGTGAGGAATTGACCGACTTGCTAGAACCGTTAGAACTAGGCTGGAAAGACCGCCGCAACAGAGAGTTGCAACTCATGGAACAACTCGTTCCTCAATTAAAAAAACAGGCCGAAGGCCGAGAAATCTCTGGACTGGCCGCTTATGAGTAAAGAAGAAGCATTTATTCCTGAGTTTTATTTTTCCCATAAGGAAAATTGGGTTGAAAAACCGATCTCAGAATTATTCGAAAGAGTAAAACGAAAAAATAAGGAACTAAATAAAAACGTCCTTACCATTTCAGCGGAACAAGGGCTAATTAGTCAGATCGAATATTTCAACAAACGGATAGCATCAAGAGATACATCAAATTACTATCTGCTAAAAAAAGGCGAATTTGCTTATAATAAAAGTTATTCAAATGGTTATCCCGTAGGTGTAGTAAGACGTTTGAATAGGTACGATAAAGGTGTAGTTTCAACTCTTTATATATGTTTCAAAGCAAAGGAAGACACTATTCCAGATTTCTTTGAGTACTACTTCGACACAAAGCTATTTGAAAAGGAAATACATAAGATAGCGCAAGAAGGTGGACGCAATCATGGCTTGTTAAATGTGGGTGTAGTCGATTTTTTTAGTTCGATAAAGTTCTATGTGCCAAATGATAATATAGAACAACAAAAAATCGCTGCTTGTTTATCGTCGCTGGACGAGTTAATTGCTGCTGAGCAGGATAAGTTGGCTGCTCTACAACGCCATAAAAAAGGCCTGCTACAAAATCTATTTCCCAAAGAAGGTGAGAAAGTGCCTGCATATCGTTTTCCTGAGTTTAGGGATAATGGGGAATGGGTGGAGAAAAGGTTGGGAGATCCAAACGTTAGTGATTTGATATCAGATAAAATATCGACTTTATCTTTAAATAATTCAAATTATGTAAGTACCAACAATATGTTATCAGACTATGCAGGTATCACGGATTCTAGTAAAGTTCCAAACTCATCACGAGTAAACCGATTTGTAGTTAACGATGTTTTAGTTTCCAATATCAGACCTTATTTAAAAAAGGTTTGGAAAGCTGATAAATCCGGTGGAGCATCAAATGATATTCTGATTTTCAGAGCAGGTAGAGAAATTCATCCAAATTTATTGGAGCATGTGCTTAAAAATGATCGTTTTATACAATACATGATGAAAGGTGCTAAAGGACTAAAAATGCCTCGAGGAGATAAGGATTCAATAGAAAGTTACAAGTTTCATACGCCTACTGATGAAACCGAGCAACTAAAGATAGCTCATTTTTTGACGAATTCTGATCTTCTCATATTCAATCAATTGAAAAAAATAACAGAATTCGAATCACTTAAAAAAGGACTAATTCAAGTTCTGTTTCCAAATTAATCATCATGAGTACATCAATTGAAATTGCCGAGGAAATAGCTAAAAGCAAAGAACCTATTACATTAATATTTGCTTTCAATTCTACTGGTAAGACCCAACTGTCCGTTGACTATAAGAACATCACAAAGACCGACAAGGGTGATCACTCAGGTGTCTACTATAATTCTTATAGCGAAGACCTGTTCAGATGGGATAATGATGAACCAAATAACAATGAAAATCTTAATCTAGAAATCATACCAAGTAGTTTAAATCCTTACTACAGTTCTTTACTCGAAACACCGCAATTGCTAGAAGAAAAGCTAGAGATGTACAAACCCAAATATCAATACTCATTTGATATTGATGAAAATCCTGAGGTAGGAATAACTGCGGTTCGTTTTTCCAGAAAGGATCGTGAAAATATAAAAATTTCGAGAGGAGAGGAGAGAATTTTTATTTGGTGTTTCTTCTTAGCCCTTTTTGATGCTGATGCTTGGACAGGTGAACAAGATGCACATATTTTCATAGATGACCCTGTTTCAAGTATGGATGACAATAATATTTTTATTACTGCAAGTTCAATAATGAATTTAATTGATAACAAAATTGAGCCTAAATCAGAGAAACGCATAATTATCACAACTCATCACGTCGGATTGTTTTCCATCCTTTCGGAAAGATTAAGAGATAGCAAACATCAAAATCTTGTAAGTAAGAAAATACTTAGAAACCACAACGATGATTTACAGCTGAAAAGTTTTAGAAGGGATGTTTTCCTTTATCACTTATACCTCTTGCAATTGCTAGATGGTTTTATAAATGCTAAAGAGATTGTTGGATATCATTTTATAATGATTCGGCAGGTTTTAGAAATGATATCATCGTTTCTAGGTACTGGTGGTATAAAAAAAGCTTTAGAGGAGATAGGTTTTAAAGAAGATGTCAAAGAGGTAAGTAATAGAGTAAATTCTTTGACACACAAAAATGGGCGTCTGCAACCAATTGAACTTAGGCCACAGGATGAGGATTTTTTGATTGACATCTTCGAGAGAATTCAAACAAAATATAACTTCATAATTCATACAAATGAGGAAAGAGGAAGATAACAAGTTAGGGAAAGTACTTTGGAAAATCGCAAATAATCTAAGGGGTGCAATGCACGCCGATTCTTTCAAAGATTACATGTTGTCGTTTCTTTTCTTAAGGTATCTTTCTCATAATTATGAGAAATCGGCTAAAAAAGAATTGGGTTCAGATTATCCAGAAAGCCCTTCGAAAGATCAGAGACCTGATTATGTTATACCGCCGCCACTAGAAATTTGGTATTCTCAAAACAAGGAAGACATTCCAGATTTCGAGAAGCAGATGCAACGGAAGGTGCACTATGTAATCAAACCCAAATATTTATGGAGCAATATTACAGAACTTGCGAAGCATCAGGAGCCTGAGTTACTTAAGATTCTCGAAAAAGGTTTTAGATACATTGAAGAAAAGTCATTTGAGAGTACCTTTCATGGTTTGTTTTCTGAGATCAATCTCAATTCTGAAAAATTAGGAAAAACGGAAAAAGAAAGAAACGACAAGCTCTGTACTATCATAGAAACCATTACTAGCGAAATTGCTGACTATTCTACGGACTCTGATGTTTTAGGTGATGCTTACGAATATTTGATAGGAAAGTTTGCCGCAGGATCAGGCAAAAAGGCAGGAGAATTTTATACCCCTCAAGAAGTTTCTGCAGTACTATCAGAATTAGTTCTACTTGATGCACATGATCCAAATCATTCTAGCGGCTCAAAACTTTCATTAGACAATGTATTTGATATGGCATGCGGTTCGGGATCTCTATTATTAAATGTTCGTAAAAAGCTAAAAGATGCTGGTGGGACAGTAGGTAAAATTTACGGTCAAGAAAAAAATGTTACGACTTATAACTTGGCACGTATGAACATGTTATTACACGGCATGAAAGACACTGAGTTTGAGATATTTCATGGCGATACGCTAAAGAATCAATGGGACATACTATATGATATGAATCCAAAAAACAAAATGGAGTTTGATGCGATTGTGGCTAATCCGCCATTTAGTTTACGCTGGGAACCTAATGAAGCCATGGGTGAGGATTTCCGTTTTAAAAGTTATGGCTTAGCCCCAAAATCTGCCGCAGATTTTGCTTTCTTGCTTCATGGTTTTCATTATCTAAGCCAGAATGGAACCATGGCGATCATTTTACCGCATGGAGTGTTATTCCGCGGTGGCGCAGAAGCCAGAATACGAGAGAAGCTTTTGAAAGATGGGAATATTGATACGGTGATTGGATTGCCATCCAATCTATTTTATTCTACAGGTATTCCTGTTTGTATTCTGGTTATCAAGAAATGTAAGCGAGAGGAAGATGTTTTATTTATCAATGCGAGTGAGCAGTATGATAAAGGAAAGCGGCAAAATTCGTTAAGTAAGAAGCACCTTAAAGATATCATTGAAACCTACCGTACACGACCAGAAAAGATCGTGCGTTACGCAAGACGAATTTCCATGGAAGAGATTGCCGAAAATGATTACAACCTAAACATCTCGCGTTACGTCAGCACTCAAAAACCAGAAGAGCAAATTGATCTCAAAGAGGTTAATCAAGAACTTAAAGAGATTGAATGGCGTATTGAAAAAAGTAGAAAAGAGCACAATGAGTTTTTGAAGGAGTTGGGATTGGATTTGATATGATTGAAGAATTAGAAAGTGAATTCAAGAATTTAGAAGACATTGCCGATTTGGTAAAAAAAGGTAAATGTTTTGATATCGACCTGTCCAGCTTACCTAACTATACAGATTTTCATGAAGGTAAACGTTTCGAGCTTGAAGGATTGGGAGAAATGTTCGCCTATCTAAATACTCTTAAGAGTAAAACTTGCATTTATATCTGGGACGCGTATGATTCAGCCCAGGCCAAAGAAATTTACAAAGAATATTGCGTTAGAAAATCAAGCGGCATAGTCTGTGAAGAATTTGGAGACCGCAGGACTCATGCTTATGGTCTGACACATTATTTAAATAACAATACCAAAACTCTTTACGTCGGAACTAGGCTAGCGGGTTACACTAAAAAATGGAATTTAACCAATATTGAAGGACGGGTGATACAACATTTAGGTTATTACGATAAAGGAAGTACCCATGCACTTCAACTTAGGTATTGGGCGATGAAGTATAAACTTAAGTTTACGATTTACGAATTGCCCGAACTGAACAAGGATTATTATAGAATTATCGAAATGTTATTTGCTCTTCGTTTTAAGCCCTTGATAGGACAGCATTGAAAAATTATTCTTCAGAATTAAATTTAATTGATAACGTTTCAAAATCAGATTAATCACTTCAAGTCATTTTAACATTGAATTAATGCCAACCCCATACCACATCCTCAACGGCGATGCTCTAAAAAAGCAATTTCCCCAAACGATACCGGGCAAGGTCATCGTTGCCCGAGAATGTCTGGTAGATGGGCCCGTGCAGGGTGGCAACTTGAGCGAGTTTTTCAAGGTCAGGGCTCAATTCATAAGCGAGAATTATGCGGGATTTACTGAGCAGGATTATTTTCAAGAGACTGTTCCAGAATTCTTAAAAATTCAAAACATTCCAGAGCAGGCGGCGGTGCATTTGTGGTTTGAAGATGATTTGTTTTGTCAGGTAAATTTTTGGTTTGTGATCCATCTTTTGAGGCAGTCGCATCGCGATAGGCAACTCTTTCTAGTCCGCCCTCCGAAACATAAGCCTTATGGTTTTGGAGGGTTGTCCACAGCAGAACTGGTTGAAGCTTTTGAAAATAGAACAGCACTCACCGCGCTGGATGATCTAGCCTTACTCTGGGAGTTGTACCAAAAGAATGATCTGGAAAACCTACTCAACACCACCCAAGGCTTGAAAAAACAGTACCCGTTTATACCCGCTGCGGTAAAGGCGCATATCGAGCGCATTCCCACTCTGGAAAATCCAGGACGACCGACTCAGTCGCTCATCCAAATCATGAACGATTTCAACACTACTGATTTTGGAACCGTATTTAAAGAATTCTGCAAACGCGAGCCTATTTATGGATTTGGCGATTTACAGGTGAAAACATTACTGGATGCGATTGTGGATCAGCGTGAATAATCCTTAATAGTTCAGAAAGTACTTGTTAGTCTAAGTCGTGACCCACACGCTCAGTTATCGAAAAATACGATAGTCACGATGCCTCAGGAGAGTGTGGCTTAGGATTTCCGCTTTCGCGAAAGCGGAATAAATCTCACCAAACTTAAGTTTATTTTAAAGCAAAAATTTTAAAGCCTTGCGGTTCTCAAACTGGATTAAATACAATCCAGGTTTTGTGGTATTCAAGCGGAGTACAGACTGACCCACCTCTTGTTTTCCCTGCTGGAGGAGCTGACCCTGCTGATTAAAGATGCGGTATTTACTGGAGCTATCTAAGTTCTCAACCGTCAAAGATCCATTCAAGCGGTCTGGATGAATAGCTAGAACTGGTTCAACACTTTCTGGACCTGAGAGCGTTCCTACGGTAATCTTAGAGATTTTTCCCGCGCTGTACTCGGTGATGTAGAGCTCTCCACGATCATAGAAAACATTGGTAGGTCCGCCCAGTCCTGTCGCAACGGTAATGGGTGTCGCTGGAAGAACATCATTTATATTAATCTTTGAAACACTTCCCGAATTGAGCTCAGCAATGAATAATTCAGTCCCATTAATGGTAAGCCCGAAAGGCATGGACAGTCCGCTAACCACATCTACAGGAGTGGGATTAGGTTGTGTAATGTCGATTTTGGAAATTTTGTGGTCACCAGTTTCTGAAATATAAAGATCGTTCCCGACGAGTAATAATCCTGATGGATGGCTCACGTTTGACACCACTTCTACTGCGACTGGATTTGTTGCGGTCACATCGATTTTAAATATGCGATCTCCATTGTACTCGGCCACATAAAGATCGTTGCCATTAATTGCCAGACCGTAAGGGTTTACTCCACCCGAATAAATGATGGTCGAGCCCGATGTGGTACCTGAACTTAGATCCACTTGGTGGATATGGTTCTGGTTTGCCGCAGTAAAGTACAGCAAGTTGTTACGCTTCTGGATTCCGAAAATACCAAAGGCTCCAGTCACCACATCTTGAGATGCCGGATTTTGCTGACTCATGTCGTAAACCGATAGAGTCCTTGCATTCCACTCCCCTACATAGACATCATCGCCATCAATGAAAACTGCAGAGGGCGTATCTAGATTTGTAAGGAAATCTGTGGTTTGTGAAAAGATCGAGTTCACAAAAAGCAAAACAAAAACCGATGCTGAGAATAGCTTGAACATAATGGTTGCATTAGGTTGCTAAATTATGTTGAGGTTTTCGGGCGTGCAATAGACAGAATTCTAGACGGTAAATTGACGCTTTCGCGAAAGCGAGATAAATATTAATTTCAAAAACCCGCTTCACAGAAATTCATTCAACATCGGTATAAGCCGCATCTTGCTGATCTGTAAGTGACTTCATAAATTCAATAATGGCGTTGATTTCCTCCTCGGTCAGGTTCAAGGGATCAGGTGGCAGGGTCTGATATTCCTGATCGATGCCTATGCCCGCGCCTCCTCCTAAATTGTAGAACTTAAGCACCTGCGCGAGATCATCATAAACGCCGTTGTGCATGTATGGAGCGGTAAGCGCTGCGTTGCGTATGGTGGGAGTTTTGAAAAAATGCTTGCGACTCTCCGTCCTGAACAAGTCGTAACGCCCTAGATCAGAATCAATTTCAGCTTGTTCCCAGGCAATGCTTGAAGGCACTCCCAGATGTTCCAGTTCTGTTTCTGAGAAATTAGGTGGCACGGTGCCATTAAAAACGGGTGCAAAGTGACAGGTGGCGCATTTTGCTTTCCCCATAAATAAATTAAAACCTTTTTTTTCCTGAGCGCTCAGGTCGTTGCGCTCTCCTCGTATGTTTTGGTCAAACCTGGAATTCCATGGATTGAGCGTGCGCACATAATCTGCAATTGCTTTACGTACTGCGGCATCATCAATCTCGGTAGCATAAGCATTTCTAAAGTCCAGAACATAGGCTGGATCTGCAGCGGTGCGCTTTGCAAAATTATCCAGATCAGTATGAAATTCTTTTTCGTTCACGACAACAGAGACGATCTGTCCCTCTAGACTTCCCGCGCGCTTATCGTAGAAAAATCCTCGCTGATAGGCCACATAATTAAGTGTAGGACTGTTTCTTTCCAAACCAGGGGGCGTCACACGACCATCGGTAAATGCGAGATCTGGGTTGTGGCAGCTGGCACAGCTCACGCTACCACTAGTGCTCAATCGAGTGTCATAAAACAATTTGCGGCCCAACGCTATTTTTTCATGCGTCAGGTCGAGTGAGGAATTGGCAAAATAATCCAGATTCAAAAACGGTTCTGAAAAAACGTGATCGACATCGTTTGTAACCGCCATTTCAATGGGAAACTCCACGTTCCAGTCCTCAACGGTTTCATTCCACAACTGCAACATGGGATCGATATGCTGCTGGATGAACTCGTAATGATCAAAAGTAGCGTAGTCGCTGGATTTCAAGAATGCGCCGGACTTCTCCCAGATTTGCTCCCAATCTTTATTTAACTGCTCATTTCTATAACCTTCTTTGTAATAGCTCATGATTTGTTCCGCTTTCGCGAAAGCGAGAACAGCCTCATCCAATGACTGCTCTAGAACAGGACTATCAAAACCAGTAGTTCCCGTAAGCGCAGTACGCAGGATTTGCTGACGTACCAACCAAAGTACATGATAGCTTTTGTAATGGGACAATGAGGTAGAGTTTTCTACGAGCCTCAATCGCGCAGCAGTTGTTTGAGCGACTTTCACGGCATGCGACAGGTCCACCTCTTCACCCATGATCGCCTCTTCTATCACTTGAAAACCGATGGGTTCTTTTTCTTTGATATCCGTAGGTGATTCTTCTTCTACTTTAAGAATGTTGGGCGCATTCAAGCTGATGTAATTATTGTAATCCTGAAAAGCAAGAATGGGCTCTGCCTTTTTGAAAGCCGCACGTGCGTTGAGGTAATGCTGCCTGGCTAGATCAACATTATTAGTGCTACCAAAACTGTCCAGATGTGCCGCCGATTGCAACAAATTCCTGCGATAAGAGCTCTCGATTGCATCAACTGCCTCTACATGTAGGGCATCAATCGTAGGTTTATAAAGTTTTTCTTCTTTTTTGCAGGAAACCATCAAAAGCACAAAGCCCATGCATAAAGCACAGGCCTTGAATTTAAAATTTTGCATACTCATGGATTAGCGTTCTAGACCTTCTATCAAGAACATCATACTTCCCTCTTTTGCCCAGTGTCCTTGAGCATCTGGAACTGCCTGCGGATCAGTAAATCCTGAACCATCTGCTGGTTCCCAACCGTGGTTTTGCGTCATGACTATAAACGTGTCCTCTACCTGCAAGATGTCTGAAACATCAATCATCCCTGTGATTTCCCAAGTGCTGTCCTCACGACCATAACCAGCCGCGGAAGCCACCTGTTGATTACATTCTAATACAGTTTTCATTTCTCCTGTATTCAAATTGTACTGGTATAATCTTGCGTAATGCATCTTTTCAGGTGCATCAAAATAGCCGTTAGGGTCTTCTTGAATGTAGGCAAAATTTTCAGTCACCGTAATGTTATCAGGACTGTGAAAGCCATTTGCAATACCTCCTACCTTATCACCGTCCAGAATACACGTGATTTTTGCAGGTCCCGTGGGATCGTCTTCATTCAAGACTACTTTGTAAACGCGGCCGTATTTTGTACCCTTACCTACCAGTCCTGCCTTATCACGACCGGTTACCGCAAAGTATAATTCACGCTGGTTGCTGGAATCGCCCCTTCTCCAGTCGATGTCCTCAAGTCTTGAGAATCCCATGGAACCTTTGGCCTGGCATTCTGCATCCAGTAGATCGATGTTGCGCTCATTCATCTCTACAAAAGAGGCATCATACTCCTGACCCTCTACCATGTCCATTTCAAAGTTGATGCCTGGGCTATCTACTTTTAAAGTGTAAAGCTTACCACCCAAAAGATCTGCGCGATCGCCTACATACATACCTAGCTGTCCAGATGGCGTGTTATTGTCAGAATGGTCATCACCTATAAATACAACGGTTTTATTCTCATAAGCATCCTGACCAATAGCCACGGCATTCTCAGTACTCCACTGACCCATTGCAGTCAACATTTGCGGTACGGCTCTTGAAGCGGCGTCGCGATAGGGGTTAGTAGCAAATACACCTTTAGAAGATCCTCCCCACTCACCTCCAGAAAGGTAAACGGGACCAAAGCCGTGCTCCTCTGGAGTGATCATGGAACCACTGCACTGGGCTGTACTAGCGGTTGCGATAGAGTTCAAGATATACTCACCTGAAACCGGCTTGAAAGTCTTGTCAAATCTAATTCGGGCGACAGAGAAATCTGCCTCGATATTATTGATCATGATATATTCCTCGTCAGTAGAATCATATAAGAGTCCGGCACCATCTGCCATGGAGCCGTATATGAAGTCTGGTGTATTGGGAAGTTGATCTTCACTGGTGAGCAAGGTGTGGATTCTCACGTTGCTAAACGCGGGATCCAGTTTTAAGGCCTCCACCGTAGTAATGGAGTGTGATCTTAACTGCAGTTCATCCTGTCTGCCGTCATCATTTTGACGGTTGTTTGAATCGTCATCATTACAGCTCACTAAAAGAGCCGCTGAAATGATACCTAATAGAGCTAGTTTTTTCATCGGTTTTGATTTTATTTTTCAATGTTAGCTCTATTGATCCGACCGAAACTTAAGCCAGGATCATGCTATTCTTAATTTAAAATCATCATAATGAATTTTAATGTCATCTTGGTGTAAATTAAAGGTTACCATCGATTAAATACAATTATAACTAGCTGAATAGCTATAATTTAAGAATTCTTTTAGATTTGTTCTAGATAGTCAGATACTGGTGGCGTCCAGTCGAAATTGAATCATTTAGTGCTTTGATCACACCATCAAATCCTTAATTTTCTGCGCATAGCTACGGCTCACCCGCACTTTCTTACCGCTGGTGGTAGTAATGACAAATCCCTTCCCAATCTTACTGATTTCCTGAGCATGATCCAAACGAATGATCGTACTACGATGTACACGCATAAATTCTTTTGGATCTAGCTTTTCTTCTAGCGTCCCAAGACCATTATTGGATAACAACTGATCTCCCGCGGTGAAGATTTTTGCATAGTCGCCGTAAGCTTCAATGTACTCGATGTCGCTTGTTGAGATCGTGATGTATTTGCTCCCTTTTTGTACGATGACGCGGTCGGGATAGTCCTTTGTAGCGGATAGCTGTTCTTCGGCGAGTGGTAAGACGGTGGTCGTGTCGCTTTTGTTGACTTTTGCCAGAGCCGTGTCGAATCGTTCCCGAGTATAGGGTTTTAGTAAATAATCCAGCGCGTGAACCTCAAACGCCTGCAACGCATACTGATCATAAGCCGTGCTGAATATGATGTAGGGCAACTCGTCCAGGTGGCCCAAAACTTCAAATCCCGTCATACCCGGCATTTGCACGTCCATAAAAATCAGGTCTGGTGAGAATTTATTGATGATCTTGACCGCGTCCACGCCGTTATTCGCCTCACCTACCACAATCATCTCAGGATGGTGGGCCAGGTATTGCGAGATCAGCTTGCGACCTGCATCTTCATCATCTACAATGATTACTTTTTTCAATTTTTATTTTTCTGTTTCGCTTCTGCGAAAATGTAATTTAAATATCTGACTTTAAATTGATTTTATAAGGACTGAAACCATAGCTTCCCTTGAGGGAAGTGCCGATAGGCGATGGGTGTTCGCGAGAGTCAACCATAATAGTTAACACTCCCACCCCCCTCAAGGGGGCATTACAATCTTGAAATTCGTTATACTTCACAACTCAAAACTCACCCTTAACCCACTCGGCAAGTTATGCGCGAGTTGCAAACTAGAATTGTACATTTTCTTCAATCGCAATTGGGTATTACCGAGTCCCACGCCGTTTTCAAATATGGATTCACTATCCAATTCTTCCACGCCCACACCCGTATCGCTTACTTCAAAAATGAGCTTTTCGTCCTTGCTGGTAATCAAGACGTCAATTTTACCACCGTCAATTTTTGGGCTGATGCCGTGCTTGACCGCATTTTCTACAAGCGGTTGTAGGATCATGGGTGGAATAGGCTTGTCCAGTAATTCTGGAGTTACGGTGATGGTGGTTTGCAATCTTTCGCGAAAGCGGGATTTTTCCAAATCCAAATACTTGCGCACAAATTCCAGTTCCTCACGCAACGGAACTGTGTCTGCCCGGCTCGCCTTGAGCTGATATCTAAACAAGTCACTCAGAACCGCAATCATCTCGCGGGTCTCTTCCATTTGTTCCGGTACGCTCGCATTGATGGTATTGAACACATTGTACAAAAAATGCGGATTCAGCTGCGCCTTGATCGCGCTAAGTTCGTTCTTAAGAGCCAGATTTTTAAGTTCGATTTCGTAGCGCAATTTCCGCTGGTTGATCACGTAATATTCATAAGCGTGAAACGCACCAAATTGCACCAGATAAAAAAGCGCCGGGATGTAAATATCCCACACCTGACCGTACTCGCCGAGGTGCCCCATGCCCACAGCATCGCAAATGGCGTAGTATAACCGCCAGCTGAACAAAATGAATAGCGGTAAACCTAAAAGATGCATGAGCAGACGAAACTTCAAGGGCACATCTTTGAAGACTTTGAAAATCAAGAACCAGACGATCCCAGTTCCTACTAGCATAAGAGCGTATTGCATTCCGCCGCCGTCCCACCAGTTCCACCAGTTGAGTAAACGATCCCAGTCACTTTTGAACGCGGTACCGTTTGCCCAGACGGTAGCACGATATAACCAACTGGCGATAAAGTAAACGAGTAATACAAGCAGCAGCTCGCCTAATGTGATTCCGAATATGATTTTACGCTTGAGCATTAGGGAAAGGTATTAAAGTTAAGTTTAAGAATAAGCGTTAGCTGTGTTAGAAGTTTTGTCACTTCGAGTGAATTTTTTGCTGACGAGAGGAAGCCGAAAATTTGTATCGAGAAGTATCGAGCATTGCGGTTCCTAAAGTTCTCGATACTATTTCTCGTGCCTCGAAATCACTCGAACTGACATGGGATAAACTGAACATATCGAATGTGATAGGTAAAATCTGTCATTTCGGGTGGTTCCGATAGTTATCGGAATGATTGAGCAGCAGAGCGAGTTCAAATTTGTACCTAACTGCCGGTGGTCATTGAGCGAAGCCGAAATGTAGGCAGGTTGAGAAGCGTCAAGCATCTCGGTCTCAAAAGTTCTCGATACATCCCGACCTGCGGTCGGGACACTCGAACTGACATAGATTAATTTTAAGCTTAAACTTAATCTTGACCCGGCTCAAAAACAAACCAGGTTTCAGTCGTGTAAGGGTTGAAGCTAAGCTTAAACACACCCTCGTCCAATGTGACCACATATTCTTTAGTGAAGTCTAGTTCCTCATTGTTTTTGGTAAAATTTACCTCACCATTCTTGTAAGTAAATCTGATACCGTTTGAGAACTCGATGATCGCGTCGTTTGTACGGTTCCCATCTCTTTCTACAAAGGTCTTTTTGGTCACGCTCACGCCATTACTGTAATTCTTTACGGCATTGCCTTCAATGGGCATGCGGTACAATCGGTCGTTGCGTTCTGCCTGTTTTTTGGTCACATATTGAATTTTGCTTCCCTCTTTGAGTTCGATTGTTTCTGGGGTATTCTTCCAGCTCACGTTTACCAGTAGCGTTGCTTTTTCGGCAAGCTCATACTCGTCTTTCAGCATATCGCTGGTGATCAATGTATAGACGTTCTTATCTATCAATTCAAAACTGCCCTCTGCAGGATAGTTGATTTCTGTGGTGCTGTCTACGTTGATCTTCAGATAGTCATTCTCGATCTGCGCACCCAGCAACATTCCTATTTTCAAAGTGAATAAAATGATTAACGTTTTCATGTCTTTTGTTTTTTTGATTCACCCCAAACATACAAGTTGCTCTCGCCTAGCACCTTACTTAACCGCCCAGCCGCCCTATAGATCGATGAGTCGCCCTTCCACCCACAACCGTCCACTCACCGACTCATAGGGCGTTCCGTCGCATATTGTCATGGATCACCCACGCATGCCGGTAGGTTTGCCCACAAATCACATCATTATGCGTACTCTTATTACTGTATTATTTGTTATTTCCGCTTTCGCGAAAGCATACTCTCAACAACTCTCTGGAAAAGTTGTCGATGAGCAAAACCAGCCTGTTCCGTACTTGAACGTCGTGCTGTACAATAAACTGGACGAAGTGGTCAAAGCGACAATCACCGATGACAAGGGTACTTTCAAATTTGAAGGCATAGCCAAAGATTACTATCAAATCGAAGTTTCTGGCTTGGGTTACCTTACCTATCGTAATGGTTTAAACATGCCCGATGCAGACAAGGTATTAGATCCGATAATTTTAAAACCCTCAGCTGAGGCTCTAGACGCAGTTACCGTAAAAGCGCAAAAACCAGTCGTCGATGTCCAGCCAGACAAAACCGTACTTAACGTGGATCAACTTGCCGCTGTAGCGGGTGACAACACGCTTGAATTGCTGAGAAGAGCGCCAGGCGTGCGCTTGGATAATGATGATAATGTGATTGTGGAAGGTCGGGCTGGCGTGACCTATTACATCAATGGTCGCCAGTCCTTTCTGGGTGGTGATGACCTCAAAAACTATTTGCGCTCGCTCACCTCGGACGACATTCAGAGCATCGAGATCATCACCCAACCGTCTTCCAAATACGATGCGGCAGGTGCGGCGGGAATCATCAATATCGTCCTAAAACGCGTCAAGGGTCAAGGGCTGCGTGGTAGCGTTGCCAGTACACTTACGCTAGGAAATGTACCCAGACCAGAATTACCAACACCAGATATTGCGTCCGACGAGGGACGAGAGGAACGCACCCCAGGTCTAGGGCAAAATGAAACCGAATTGGATGTCAATCCGCGGGCAAATACCTCGCTCAACCTTACCTATCGCAGTGAGAAATGGGACGTTGCTGCAAATCTCAACAACAACATAGGTCGTAGCAGCGGATTTCTTTACCTGTATAGATTACAGGGCGACAAAATCTTTGATGATAGAACCAACTCGATCTATGATCGACTGAGCAATAACCTGAATCTCAGGGCAGATTATCGATTGAATGACAAGAACACGCTGGGTAGTAATGTCAATTTCAACCTCAGCAATTTTGATAGCGAGGGAAATAACCGCACGCCCATCATTGACCGATTTACAAATACCATCGACAGCATACTGGTTGCGCCTAACACTTCAGAAAGCAACAGCCTGAACCTGAATACTAATTTCAATTATCGCTATGCCGATACGCTAGGCAACAGCTTTACCGCAGATTTTGATTACGGAAGGTTTGAACGCGAAAGCGATAACCGCCAGCCTAACTTCTATCAAAATGCTCAAGGTCAGACTCTCAGCCAACAAATCAACGCTCAAGAAACCCAGATCGATATCGACATCTACGCCATCAAAGCCGATTATGAGACCAATCTATGGAATGGGAAACTAGGGACTGGTTTTAAGTACAGTCTGGTCGCGACTGATAATGACTTTGACTTCTTTGACGTGCCTAACGGCAGTCGAATTCTAGACCCCATGCGATCCAATCGATTTTTGTACGATGAGCAGATACGTGCAGCCTACGTGAATTATTCTTTTGACATCCTGAAATCAAATCCCGAGGTAAAGATGCAGCTTGGCTTAAGAGCAGAACAGACCGTTTCCAAAGGTGACCTGCGCACCATAAGCGCCATGCAGGATCAGATCGTGGAACGCGATTATCTGGACTGGTTCCCCAGCGGTGGAATCACCTACAAACCTAATTGGAAAAACAGTTGGTCATTGCAGTACAGCCGCCGCATCCAGCGACCTTCGTACAGCGATTTAAATCCGTTTGAGTTTCAATTGAACGAGTTGAGCAGTCGCAGGGGGAATCCATTTTTGCAGCCGCAGTACATCGATAACTTGAAAATTTCGCATACCTATAAATACAAGCTCACGACCAGTTTCAGCTACAGTTACATCACCGATTTCTTTGCACAGATCACAGAGCCGTTACCTGACGGACGGAACTTTTTGATTAGCCAGAACGTTGCCGATCAGGAAATCTATAACCTGAGTGTGGGAACGCCTTTCAAGATCAATGAAAAGTTGAATGGCTATGCAAATGCGTACTTGACCCACAACGAGTACAACACCACAGACCCGAGTTTTATCAGTATCGATCAGACCACTTATGGCGGTTATGCTCAATTGAGTTACGCTTTCGCGAAAGCATGGACCGCAGAAATCTCTGGATGGTACAGCGGCCCTACCGTTTGGGGCGGTACCTACCAGACCGATCCGTTGGGATCGCTAACTTTGGGACTGCAGAAAAAATGGGAAAACTGGACCGCAAAGCTGAGTCTGAACGATGCGCTGTTCACTTCGCCATGGAACGCCACGACAGAATTCCCAGGCCTACAGATCAATGGCGCCGGTGGCGGCGATTCCAGACAGGTGCGCTTTTACTTGAGCTATAGTTTTGGCATGAGCGATGTCAAAGACCTGAGAAACCGTGATGGCGGTAGTGAGGATGAGCGAGGACGGATTGATTAGTTATCTGAATCAAGATATTTTGGTTTCCCGTGCAGAAAGCCTGTAATTACCGCACGGTAAAATCATATCCAAATCGGTCCTTTACATCGGCTAGGATCTTCTTGCGGTTCCTGAAAATAAGAAACGTACCGACCACATAAGGTAGCGCCCAGTAGAGCGAAATGCTCAACCAGCTGGGCCAATGCGTGGTGTATTGAAAGAGGTGCGAACCGCCCGCCATAACCAAGCCAACATAACTGTAGCTCATCCACATGTAATGCTGCACCGCCCAGCCCTTGAAATTTCTGGCAAAAAGCGGAAAGTACATTCCCAAGCAAAGCGTGACCAGCGATACGATAGCCAACCAATGATACGCACCCCAGGTTCCAAAAAGATCAAAGATGAAAAAAGAGGTCAACAGACTTCCCAGCATGCTGACTACATAAACATAACCTACTTTTCTATGTCGCCTAGTTGCCTTGCGAGATGACAGGACCATAGCGCCAGAAATCAGGGCTGCAGCAGAAAAGATGGTGTGGACAAAGTTGAGCATAGATCAAAAAAATGTGGTAAGAATTATCGTTTATGCATATTGATTTCATTATTCACTCGCCTTCAATTTCAATTAATAACAAATTAATCTTCTAAACGCCTAATTTTCAAATTAGGTGAAGGAAATAGTCGATGAATAGAGTTTTTGATTTTAATGAAACCCTAATAAACAGCCTATAGTATTTTAGGAATTAGAGAGTCTTCATAATCCCTTTGCCACTACCCAGTACACATTTTGAGCTCCTGAACCCTTGATTTCAATCCCATAACTTTTATAGGGATCGGGCGGGAGACATACTTTGAAAAGCTTCCGACCGCTTTTGGCAAAGTTCTTGGCATCGCCGGCCGGGACGGTAATGGTTTGCCATTTTGATAAAGAATAACCTTCACTACACATGTTTGTATAGTGCAGCTTGATTTTGATTTTCTGTGGTTTTTCAGTCAGGTTGACCAGTAGTGCTTTGTTGTCTCCAGTAGAGTTTAATTCAATGTAATTGCCTTCTGGCACTTTACAGTATTTGATTTTTGACCAGCCTTCCTCGCGGCAAAGTTCTGCCATGGTGCCCAGGACTTTCTCCCGGTAGGAAAGCATCTGAGGGCTTGTTGGAGAGCTTGAGTTTGATGCGGGCTTGCCGTGATTCCATTTTTCATGTGGTAAGCGCTTGCCATCAACCGCCGCAAAGCCTTTCCCGTGTGGGCGCCATTCTTCATCTACCTCTCCAAAATATACTGTCTTATCATCTCTTATGACCACGTTGAAACGCTGCATCTCACCATTGACCATTTTGGACTCGACAATCTCACCGCTGGGGCGGGTCCATTTGAACTTTCCGTTTGCTGGCTTAAGGTCAGGGGTAAAATCAGACTCATATACATTCCCTTGTGAATCAGACATTTCACCAAATAAAGAGGTAATCTTCCCATCGGTATCTTGTCTCAAAGTAACATCTAGGTACGTACTTACCAGCTTGTTCTTGTAGTTATTTTCAGCAAATTCTATCTCGTTGTTAATTGCTCCAGTATACATGGCATCGTAGCCTTCATGATACCAGTTTTGGGCAGTTCTCAAAGCTCCGTGATCTACAGTAAGACTGGCCAGCTGCATTTTTGAACCTATAAATGTGGCGGTTTCGAGGTATCCTTTTCTAAACGCCCCTTTCAAGAATCCTCTATCGACAAAATAGAGTACACCTTGCCCGTGCGCTTTTTTGTCTGAAAATTGACCTAGATAGTAGATTTTTTTCCTCTCAATCTCGAGAATGCCATCGCCATTCTGGCAACCACCCTTGACACAACGGTAGCCCGTGAGCGAACTTTCTGGAATAATGAATTGATCCCAGCCAAGGCTTTGAGCTAGATCTTTGGAATGTGGAGCCATCGCACTAGAGAGCGCTTTCATGTATTCAAAATCGTCTTTGAAGTTTTGCAGGTCTCGCTCCCAATTTTTGATAAGCGGAATTTTGTTCTCTTCAAGAATCTGGTTGATGGCGAGAATTAATTTTTTTTGATCTGACGATATATTTTGGGCAAAGGCAATCTTCGTAAAAAAGAATGCAGCCACTAGGAGTAATGTGTATTTAGGTCTCATAGCTTGAACTTTTTGAGTAGTGGGTGAAGTGGTCCGCTTCCGCGAAAGCGAGATTAATCAAGCTCATCAAAGCATCATTTTACCCTCAAAAAGCGTTTCTTTAATCTTGTCCCTTTTCCAAGTCGCGGCCTGGATATCGCCATTTTTATAAATAGATATGCCATAACCGGAACCCTTGCCGTTCTTGACTTCTCCTATCCAAATGGTCCCATTAGTATAATGGAAAAGACCAAAAGGACCGCGATTGAAATCATGTGAACCTCCCAAGTATCTGTATTCACTATCAGAAAACATGTCCACTCCTATGGGTGTAGGCTTCCATTTTTCAAAAACATTAAGGGAATAATTATCTTCCATGACCCGTATGCCAAGACCATTTTTACAATTACCGGTACAAGTGGCGCCTCTTCTTACGCTTTTCTTTTTTGCCTTGAAGTCAGAATCTAGGTCATCACTTAATTTTTCATCATTTTGATATCTAAAAAGTTCAGCCGTGAGCTTGCGGAAGTTGCCACTCAACGAGTAACCGTTCTTCATGCCATTTTCAAGTTCATTGATAACAAAAAGACCCTTAGGGTGGTACTTTACCTCGATACCCGAGCGCACGTTGTCCTTGATCTGGTAAGTGATGTACATCCCGCCCAGCTGTTGGATGGCAAAGTGTGAGGGCAGGCCGTTTTCAAAAAACGAGTAATATTTAGTTCCGTCTGCTTCTTTGAACAGACCAAACCCGTTTTCACAATCGCCTTGTAGGCATTGCGCACTTATTAAGTGAATTGATAAAAAGAATCCTAATGTGAAGATTAAAGTTTTCATGATGTGTGATATTATAATGAATAACCCAAAATTATTGACCTTCAAAAGCTTATGACCTAAGGTAAATACCTGATATGTCTAGGGGAATTACCTGAATCTATCTAAAGAGCTGAATTTCGAAATGAGAGTCCTAATAAAAAATGCTGGACCAAATCAATGGCCCAGCACCTACATCCCCATTTATCACTACATCATTTACGAGGATTTTTTCTCAAAAAACATGACCTCTGCATATCCAGATTCGGAACTGTTGAAGATCTCAAAAGTGAACGTACCCTTTACATTACTACCAAATTCTGCCTTGAGCATTTTAACTTTTTTTGGAATTAAGGGATGGTTATTCATTGTGTAATCAGTGAAGAAATCATTCAGAGTCGTTGTCTGTGATTTGTCTTCATTTGATAACGTTACGAGCGGAGTTACCGGTCTATTTGCATGATAGGCAAGGATAAATACGTAGTGCCGGTGCTTTTTTTGTTTGAACATAACCTCTCCGGTACTCTTTGCTGTGCTCAACCAGCCATTTTCCCTAGCAACGAGTTTGAACTTTTCATTTTTGAACAATTCTACAAGAATTTCTGAAAAGCCATGGACGAGCTCCGCTTGATCGGGTTCGTTTGCAGATTTTTGAGCCTGGACTTGATTATTTAATGTGAAGCATAGAAGTATAAGGATGAGGATTCTAAATCCCGATAATGGTGTTTTCATGATGTTGTGTTTTTTTAAAAAATTTGAAAGGAAAACAGGCTGTGAAGTAGCATATTCATTTTTCATTGAAAGAATGCGATGAGTGATTTATTTTTCAAAAAAATCGTCTCTTTTGTTTCGGCGCTCGAGATCGGTGTAGGATTGCATCCCTCTATACACATCGTTTGTCATGCGGGCTGTAAGGTGCGCTAGGCCTTCACCTAGGAACCAGTCTTTGATCCCTTTTTCTTTTTTACCCATTTTGGCAATCTCGATAGGCTTATCGAGAGGTCTTTTGAAATTTGAGAAACCCATGCAGAGGCCTTCTCTGAATAAAGCAAAACGCTTGGATCCGATGAAGCCACTTATATCAACTTCTGGATCATCATCAGGAGTATCCACCACGGCGAGTGCCAGTTCATGAAGGACGAGTGATCTCCCACGCCTTTCTAGACTTACATCTGCATTTACAACCATCACGGCATCGAGTCCCAGCGCGTCTGCCGCCCTGCCTATTCCAGCAGAAGCTTTGTAATCGGGCACCATTTCTGCATGACCTGAGCAGAATTCATAACCATCTGCAGGTGCGGTTCCCATAGCTTCTGGGTTTTTTGAAAAGAAGTTCCCCATCTTGGTCAATGCCCTTACAAGATTTGTAGCCTCAATATTGGTCAGCATTTCTCGGTAAATTTCTCGCTGCTCCTCGGTTTTATTAAATCCTGTGGCTCGATGACCTCGATCCCGTATTTGGCAAATTCTCCCTTTATTGCTGGTAGCATGATCGACTTAAACTTATTTGAGATTACGTTTCCTCCGGCATCTGTGATATAATCTGTTCTAGAGTAGATCGTATTGCCAAATGTGGTCGTTTTTGTGGTGGATTTATCCCAGATCTGCATTCCTATAATCGCAATCTTTTTAGGCATTTTGACGTCTTCCCTTTTTATCGCTCCCTGGGTAACCAGTCCATTGATCATGTCGTAGCTAGTGTTAGTGTCATAGCTACTGATCATGGTGTTTTTCCATTTCCCAGTTCTGAGATCAGCTAATTTTTCAAGTTGTTTTTGAGCTTGCAGATCCTGTGGTGAAACGGCGGCAATTATTACCGAAGCAACCAATAGCGCTTTAGTAAAAAGTTGATTAAAAGTTTTCATGATGAGTGTGTTTAAATTGATAGTCCAAAACTATCTACACACAACACCGAAAGAAATAGGGGGATTACCTGAAAGGTCTAGGGGAATTACCTGAATTGCATGTTCAAATCTTAGCAAAGTTCATTTTCTAGTGCAAAACGCACTAAAGAAACCACATTATTAAGATTGAGCTTGCGCATGATATTGGTACGATGGCTATCTACCGTTTTAAAACTTACGAAAATTTGATCTGCGATTTCTTTAGTACTCAAACCCTGACAAATCAATTTGATAATTTCACGTTCTCGTTCTGTCAACTCTGAGATAAGACCTTTTTGTTCATCAAAACGAGATTCATTTTTGCCTTTTTTGCCATCAAGGAGCTTTTCAATTATCGCAGGATCAAAATGCCTCCCACCTCGCTCTATAGTATTGAGGGCGTGCAGTAATTCTTGCGGTGGGATGGTCTTGAGCATGTAACCCTTTATTCCCGACTCATGGACTTTTTTAACGGTATAGATATCTTGGTGTAGGGATAGAATTGCAATTTTTTGATCTGGGTTTTCGTTCAAAACTTTACGTGCGCATTCAATCCCATTCATTACTGGCATTTCTATATCTAGCAAAATGATATCTACATCATGATCTTCAAGAAAATCTAGAACTAGCTGTCCATTTTCTACCACGCGCACCACTTCATAGCGATCGCTCTGGTCTATAGTTTTTTGAACACCCTCTGCAATAAGCGGGTGATCGTCTGCGATCAGTACCTTAGTTTTCATGAAGCGGAATTTTAACGGTAGCAAGTGTTCCAGGTTCCAAGGTATTGAATTTAACGTCTCCCTGGATTAGATCTACTCTGGTCTTGATATTCTTCAACCCTATGCCCTGAACTGAAGACGGTTTCATGCCCACGCCATCATCCTCCATCATGAACATGACATTACCACCCATGACGAACAACTGGATCTGGATGGAGGTAGCCTTGCTGTGTTTGATAATATTGTTCACTAGTTCCTGCGCAATGCGATAAAGAGTAATCTCCACATTATCAGGTAATTTCCGCTCCACATCCCGGTGCTCAAAATCATAATCGATCTGTAATGGTGAAAAAGTACTCTCAAAGAGATCTTTCAGAGCGATGACAAGACCTGACTCCAATGCCCTCGGCATCATTTGATGGGAAAGTTCTCGTACTTCTTTGCCTGTAGCTTCAATATCCTGGATGATCGCTTGCGCCTTTGGGTTTTGCTCTGCTCCTATTTCGACAAGCGTATTTTGCGCTTTGATTACAGCAGTACCCAACTGCTGAACAATCCCATCGTGAAGCTCACGGGCGATGCGCTGCCGTTCTTTTTCTTCTGCATAGATGATGGCCTTGAAATCTTGTCCTTCTCAACAGCGAGAGCCTTTTCGTGCTTGCGGCGGTTGTATTGGTATAAAAAGAAAATCAATAAACTCACGATCACCAGTATTCCCGCTATGGCATACCAAAGCACTTTATTCTCATAAACCTCCTGTTCCTTTTGAAGTTTCTCGAGCTCCATTTTACGTTTGTAGTCATCTACACGATAAGTAACCTCTGACTCGGCAATAACATCATTGAGATCATTGTTGTAAACCAATGTGTATTGTTCTTTCCATTTTTCAGTAAACTCAATGGCAAGTTCACTATTGCCTTTTTGGATGTGATTAAGAGCTAGGATATAATACACCTCACTCAACGTATATTTTAAATCCAAATCTTTGCTCAGTTCTAATGAAAGCTCAGCATTTTTAATAGACTCATCATACCTCTCACATTCATAGAGGGCGTAGGCAATAGAATTATAATTTTCCGCTTCGATTGCCTGATTTTCATTTACAGTAGAATATTCCAGCGCCTTTTCATATGCCTCAATTCCCTTCTCACAGTCGCCCTCGATACGATGGCTGCATGCAATATAAACGTAGGAATTGGGGACGTGCCGTGTATCACCTACTTTATTTGATACATCGATAGCTTTCTCGGCTGCGATTCTCGCTTCTTCAGGCTTGTTGAGCAAAATATAGATAGATGCGATATTGCTCAAGGAGTTTGCAATGTCCACACTATCTTTTATCTGTTCCCTGACTTCAAGAGCGAGTCTCGCAAATTTGAGTGCTTTATCATAATCATTGATGTCTCGGTAAGCTAAACTCAAATTGTTATTGATCATCGCTCGGTCATAGAGATCTGGATAGACGTCATAGACCCGCTTAGCCTCGTAAAAATTCTCGATGGCCTTGTCATAGACACTTCTCGACAGGAGATGATTCCCTATATTGTTTTTAAAATGAGCGTACTGCAGTTCTTCATTACCCTTGAGGGCGAGCTCTGCTCCCTCATTGTAATGAAACATCATAGAATCTGTGTTTCCTATCTCAAAATAGGCAACGCCCTTGATGCGGTGAGACCTAATGATATTGATACTGTCATGGTATTTTTTTGAGATCTCCAGAGCACGATCAGCGAGGTACAGGGCAGAATCATTGTTGATTCCCGCATAGTAAAAAGACAGGCGCAAAAGATCTAGAGGACGTTCTTTTTCTGGTAAGCTATTGATGACCGTACGCAGCGAGTCGGGCTTTGTAGTCACCTGCCCTACTAAAGTGGTTGTGGTCAGCAAAAAAACCGCAAGAAAAATGATAGGGAAGCCCTTTCCGTACATAACCTAATCCTTAAAGCTAAGTTAAATATAGAAATTATCTCCTTTTGCGCTAAGAAGTAAGGCTTTTACTCCTTGGAATCAATTGATAAATTAGATGACAGGTAGTTAAAATGAATATCAAACTAGCGATAAGGTTTTTATGCAAGGATATTTGACGCTATCAGCTACTCCTTAATAAAATCCCTATACTCGAGGTAAAACCGCTCAAAAGCCGTCATGTTCTCGTAGAAAAACTCGTAAACCTTCGGCCAGTCCGTCTTGCGCATGATTTTCACGCCATCCATAAGAACGTAAATCCGAGAAATTTCCTTGCCAGACTCTAGCAGATATTTCTCATCAAAAATCAAATCTTCTGAGACTTCGTCAAACATAATTGATTTGAAAGAAAGAATCTTTTCATAATAATAAGCTCGGAAAATTTCATCGGCATGCTCGATGTCTAGTGAGACCATCGCTCTGCCTTTTTCAAACGAAAACTTGAAGTTAACGTCTTTTATCCCTGTATTATAATGCATCCACTTGTGTTGATAGCGCTTCCCAAACATGATCCAGAAATCTTGTCTTATCTGTTTAGCTTCTTCTTTTGAAAACATGGAGATTAGAGATTGAAGATTAGTGATTTGAGGTTTTTGATGCACGGATTTGTTCACTTGAACTGTGCCGCTTTCGCGAAAGCGGAATCACATCCACTTCCTGTTCTCTACCAGCACCTGATTATTGACCTGATTGATAAAACGGGTCACCTGATTGTCCTTGAGATACCTTAACCCCCTAGATCCCGCTGCTGTGTGGATATTGATGTGGCACTCGCGTCGTCTTTTCAAAAAGATGCTGCGCCACTTCTCTACCGCTTGTGTTTTATAAACGGGCGAAATTATAATGCTCTTAAACAGCCAGCCTTTGTAAAACACCACAAAAGAATCATCGCGATCCACTCGGCTATGTTTGCCGTACTGATACGCCATGAACAGAGTATAGGGTAAAAACAGAGCCGCTGCGACCATCAACCATGTGATTTCAAAATAATAACCACAAACAATAGCCGCGAGGCTGAGCAAGCCAGTGATATAAAACTGCAACCTGAGATGGGACCAAGGATTTGAATGCAGTTGTATGGGAGCATCTTGAGATATTTCTGCATCAAAGATCAATTGCTGCAGTCGCTTGATCTGTTTTTGCTTACAGGCGGGCACTTCTATACTGGTCGTGCTATTGTCTTCACTTTGTGCTTGAAAGATCTTTCCGGTGTGGAAACCCAAGAGTCTCCGCAATGGATTGGTATGAAATTCCAAAAGTTGGATCTTACTTATAGGCACCTTAGTTTCCATGCGATTGAGCAATCCCATGCTTACCTCGATATAATCGTGATGCTTTTCCATCTTGTAACCATAAAACTTGTTGATTACAGTCACAAGACTCACTAATACCGACACGATTAGGAAAACGATGAGTCCAGCGATCAACAAGGTGAGCGTAGCTGATCGCACCGCGCTTTCAATACTGACCTGATCTGTATATTCCTTGAAATAGTTTTCGGCAAAATCCTTGACCTGAAACCAGAATCCGGTAACAACCCCTAGGGCTACAAAACCGCTCCTTAAGTGATTTTGGGTAATGCCGACCTTGAGTAGATCAAAAAAATCAAGTTGCATCAATAGCTCTGGTCGTTTCTCAACGGTACTCTCCACCTGAGCTGACTCTTTTCTGCGCTCGGGATCGCTTGATGGTGATTCAGTTTCTAGATTTTCAGCATCGTCTGATGCTGCACCGGTGAGCTTTTGCTCGCTCGCCACAACACGTTTTTTCTCGTTAAGGTATTTCTTGAGTTCTCGTGCAAAATTTTGCTGTAAACCTGGAATTTCCAGTTCTTTTGCCTTGGACCCAGCTGTTTCCACCTCTAGTGAAGCAATACCAAGAATGCGTTGTATCAGATTCTGATTGATATTAATGGACTGGATGCGCTCTAGCGGTACAGCCTTTTTTTCCTTGCTCAACCAGCCTTTGTTGATGATGAACTCGTCTTTCTCAATGTGGAACTTGAAGAACCAGTAATTGATAAAGGGACCTACCATCGCCATGGCGGCAAGGAAGAGCATGAAGTACAAAAAGTACATCTCGCCCATGGATTTGCTACCGAAATATCCGAAAACAAAATAGGTTATAATCCCTCTCAGGCCTTTAACCAGATACAAGAGAATACTGAGTTTACTTTGCCTGCGCGGTGTGCTGAGATCAAGCATATTTTGCCGTTTTCTCTGCGATGTATTCTTTTAGCCGCTCTGCCTCATGAGGATCGAGACCTGATATACTCAAATCGCTGCTAGAACCACCAGCAGTATAAATTTCTAGTTGTTTGAGTTTAAACAAGCGGTCGATAGGCCCATGACTCACTTCAGTATGCTGAATGCGGTTAAAAGGAACCGTAATCTGATGATGAAAAACCCAGCCTTTGCGATAGGTAATATCCAACTCACGCAGAATATAACCTCTTACAAAATACCCTTTGTAGGAAACAAAGATGCTGAATACCAGCAACAGCAACCAAAAACCGAGCGCACAAAGACTTATCCATGTCTCGATCTCATCGATCATGATGCTCAAAACGATGATGGCGATCAAAAACGGAATAAAGAACAACGTACCAGCGATCAACTTCTTGCTCAAAAATCGCCGTGGATGTTTCTTGAAGTCAAATTCTTCTATAAAGGGCAGTTCCTCTGCGAGGATTTGGTCGTTAGTCATTTATACGAGATTGATGTTGCTTGAAAGTTTTGACCTGAATTTATTTTGATAATCTCAAACCAAACTGCAGCCTACCGCCTTCATCACCGTAAAAATAGGAAATACTTCCTTTGAACAGACCAGACATAAGAAATTCAAGTCCGCCGCCGTAGCTGGTATGGATTTGATCTGAGGTATCACCACGCCACCAAGCTTTCCCTGCATCAAAACCTAGATAACCTGTTACATGTAATGGGAGTATGCGAGTCTTGAGAGGAACAAAGTCGTATTGCACATCTGCGCTACCATAAAGCGTGGCGTCGCCTAGAAATCGATTCATCCTATAACTGCGCAATCCATTATTTGCGCCGAGTTGAGATGCCTGATAAAATTCTGGCTGATCGCCCAGTCGGGTCTGGGCACCTATGGTGGTTTTTAACACTAAGTCACGACTGCGATCTATCGCATTCCATAAAGAGATCTCAGGATCGATATTGAAAAAATCGCTGTCTTCAGTCAAATCATCTGTAAAGCGGGCATCGAGGGTAAAATGCATACCGTTTGTGGTAAATCGCTCGTCATCTACTGCTCGATAGGCGTAGCTAGCACCTACATTTAAATATTGATCAGCATTTTGCTGCTCTAATTGAACATTTTGATACCCTCCGTAAAACTGAAAATGGCTCCCGTAATCGCCTAATCGATCTAACATTAATGTTGCCTCTCTTCGCTGCAATAGCACCCGGTTATCATCAAAATCTGTGTCTCTATCGAAACCGGTATCATTCCCAAAACCAAAAAAGTTCTCTGTATAATTATTTGTGGTCAGCAACCCTTGAAACTCAAGATTGTAGTGTCCCACCACATTTGACAAACCAGCGGTGGGTTTGAAAATTGCGGCTTGGGTCAAACTGTGGTAAGCTACTTCCAGACCGTATTTACGGCTATAGGGATTTGCCTCGTAACCTATTATATTTTTTGAATAGCCCAGAGTGGGCACATAACCCAGATCTGGATTGTATTCGTTATTCAATTTGATTTTTGATGTCCGAGATGGTTTGCGTTCATAATCATAATGGTTGATGTCATAATCATCTCTTAGAACGACAAAGGCTCCTTGGTTATCGACTTTGTTTTCTTCGCTTCTATAATCATAGACCTTGATTTTCTTACCATCTTTGATCTCATAAGAATCATTTCCCTTACCTCCTGAAATCGCAATGGCCACCGTTTTACCGCTGGTCTCACCTTCCACCACAAATACATCATCATCATCCAGACCAAAAAGCCATAGGTCTTGAGTAGATTTTACATCAAAGGTGCGGTCAAAGAGCTGCGTCCCAAGCTCACCATCTTCCCAACTGTGCGCTATCACTCGAGTAATGCCGTTGGGTTTGCGTGTGATTAGAAAATGATCAGGCTCATCTGTCCCTTTTAAGGTTTGAAAGGCTAGAAATTGGTCGTAAAAGCGCTGCACGATGGAAACTAGATTGTCTTTACGTGCCAGTAAATCTTGCTGCGTTTGCTCCCAAGATTCTGTTTTCACTTCATCAGGCATTTGCTCAAAAGCCTCTCGAACTATTTGATCATTCAAATTCTGTTGAATGAAACGAGCTTCTTCTTCCCAATCTTTGAGCGAAGTTTTTTGTAACAACGCCCTATCTAATTTTTCAGCACTTTTACTGAATTCCTTAATGTACTCAATATCTGGACCGTAAACGCCAAATTGTCGGATCGCACTCATATACTTTCTTAAGAAATCGAACAGGCTCCCATCAAATCTAGAAAAAACCTGATCACGATCTCTTGGGATCGCAATAAAGGTATGTGCATCCTCATCTTCAGGGTCTTGAACCTGGGCCCATCGCCACTGGTCTTGATGGCGGTCCCAGTCTCCCAATAGCATATCAAAGATGCGCGCTCTTATATATACCCGCTCGTCAATATTATTTTTCTCGTCGTCCCGTATTTTTTCAAAAAGATCAGTTGTGCTTTCAATATCTTCATTATTGCCAAACATTACTGGCGCTTTAAAAGAATCGTCTGGCTTTTCAACGATCATGTACAGACGGTCACCGTGAGTTTTATTAAAATTTCCAAGTGCTTTTTGCTTGGGGACGTAAAACAGTTTTGGCTCTGTGTGCCTTACATCTATCGCCTTTGCCATTAATGGAATCGCAAACGCACCGTAAGGATGCGCCGCAGTATAAAAATCACGCACAAGTTCTTCAGGGAAAGTCTCGCTAAAATACCGTTCTGCATCGAGCTGATCGTAACCGGCACTCTGTAAAAATCGGAGCGCATCCTTTTCCAGCGCGCGCATGTTGAACTCGCGATCCAGGCTATCCACAAGCCTCAAACCTTGCGTCTGGTTTCCACCGCCTGGCCGCTCTATGCGCAAACCTCCATACAGCGTATCGATCAGCACTACGGGCGCTTTCACTTTTATCCCGTACAACTCCCGGTAATGTTTTCCATAAAAATCTTCGTGCTCTTGGTCTACATCGGTTTCTTCTTTGGTGTAAATAGAGGCTTCTTTGAATTTTTTAGTAACTGGTGGCAAGGAATCGATGTTGAATTGTTCCGCTTTCGCGAAAGCGGTATTCCCATAAACCTCCTGCACCGTTCCGTCTTTGATCTCGTAAAAATGTATCGTGGACGACCTATCCTTGGATACTCGCAGCTCCGCAAAACCATTTCTCCCAGAGGCAAACAAGCCGTTCTTGCCCAGCGATGCCGCCTGCTGCTCGTGAATGCTTCCAGAAATTATTTGGCGCACATTGCCCTGTTCAATGTACTGTAGACTGCGCTCATGACCACTCACCACAAAAAACCGATCGAGACCTAGGGCGATGGTCTTGATTTCCTCCATGAGCTCATTCATTTTAGGATTGAAGCGATCCTGACGGGAAACGCCACCCTGCGCCCTGATAAAACTCCATGCCGATCCTAAAAAGGGAATGTAAACATTTTCCTTAGTGGGCTTATAAAGATTGTAGTCTGCGATACGCCCGCCGTAGAGACCATTTGCATAAACAGGATGATGCATGGCTAGGACTACTGTTTTATGTCGCTGCTTGCGCATCTCGTCTGCCAAAACCGCTAGGAATTGCTTACGCGTAGTGATCTCACATTTATCATTAAACTGCGGATTTTCATTCCAGTCACGTATATACCATTCTGAATCTACTATGAAAAGATGAATAGACTCTGAAATATTGATATCTTCAAATGGACAGGCTTTCTCTGGCTGGAAGGCATCGTTATTATCCCAGCGCTCCTCAACAAGTTCTTCTACTTTTTCAAGCCCTTCTAGACCCTCATCGTTCCAGTCGTGATCACCTGGTATGGCATATTTGCTTCCTTTGAGATCTTTAAAAAGATCCAGCTGGCTTTGTAGGGTTTTTAAATCTGTACTGTCCTCGTCGTGGGCGTAGACTTTTTTAGCTTCTATATTATCACCTAACAGCAGGGTATAATCTTGCTCTTGTGCACGCGCTTTAATGTAATCCACGGCAATTTTGAGATTGTTGTCTCGGTCTCCAGCATCTGAGGAGAGATTACCCAAGAGGTAAAAACTTCTATGTTCTCCTTTCTCAGGAGACACATGGAAATCACCCTTAATCTTTGTACTCAAGGATGAGCACGCGGCCACCAACGTTAAAAGAATAAGGATCGTAACACATCTGATCGAGGCGTCTCTAGTCATAAACGATTATAATCGATCAAAAGTAACGACCTTGAAGGCTTTGTGTTATTAGGGTTTTGCTAAAAAGTGCTCAGCAATCAGACAAGGCCACATTTACGGCCAGGCCGCCCTCGCTGGTTTCCTTGTATTTTGTATTCATATCTTGGGCCGTTTGCCACATGGTAGCAATCACTTTATCCAGGGGCACCTTAATATTTTTTACATCACCATCTAGGGCCATTTCACAAGCATTTATAGCTTTGATGGCTCCCATGGCGTTGCGCTCGATGCAAGGAATCTGTACCAGTCCTTGAATCGGGTCACAAGTCAACCCCAAATGATGCTCCATGGCTATCTCGCTCGCCATCATGACTTGACCAGGCGTTCCACCCATAAGCTCCGTTAACGCACCGGCTGCCATCGCGCTACTAACTCCTATTTCTGCCTGACAGCCACCCATTGCCGCGCTGATCGTGGCTCCTTTTTTAAACAGCGTTCCTATAGCTCCAGCAACGAGTAGATAGCGTTTGATATCCTCAAAGTCAGCATCGTGGTTCTCGATGACCATATAATACATCATCACGGCTGGGATCACGCCAGCGCTACCGTTTGTAGGCGCTGTGACCACCCGTCCTAGTGACGCGTTAACCTCATTTACCGCAAGTGCAAAACAAGATACCCATTTGAGAATCTCACGGAACTTTACCTCAGTATTTCTAATGGCTTCGATCCATTCGTATTTATCAGAATAGGATTTGCCTTTCTGAAGTTTTGCGTGTGAATCAAAAGCTCTGCGGCGCACATTGAGACCACCTGGTAAGACACCTTCTGTATGACAGCCGGTATACATACTATCCAGCATCACATCCCATATTTGTTTTAGCCGCTTATCAATCTCTACCTCATCATTGAGGTAAAGTTCATTTTCCAATATGATTTGCGAGACTGGTTTGTTTTCCTGACGGCAGTGCATCAATAAATCTTCTGCGGTTTCAACAGGTCGTGGAAAACACTCAAACTCCAAACGTTTACGAGCGGCTCGTTTGCGCTCCCGTTGAACAAAAAAACCGCCACCAATACTAAAATAGGTTTCTGAAATCTTTTTGCCGTTTTCAAGCACGGCCTTAAAGGTCATCCCGTTGGGGTGAAACGGTAGGAACTTACGGTTGAATTTAATTTGAGTTGCAGGGTCAAAAACAATTTTTACCCCTTTTGCCAGGAGTAAGGTTTTTGTTGATTTAATGACTTCCACATGATTGGGAATAGCCGCAATATCACAAGTCTGGGGATCTTCATCCAGTAATCCCATCATCACGGCAATATCTGTTGCGTGGCCCTTTCCAGTCAAAGAAAGAGAACCGTAGAGTTCTACTTGAATCTCAATGACTTGAGACAGCGCCCCTTTTTTTTGCAACTTACCTATAAAATTGCGACCTGCTCGCCACGGTCCCAATGTATGCGAACTGGAAGGCCCTACTCCAATTTTAAGCATGTCAAACACACTAATGGATTCAATTTTTTTAGGCGCTGCTGCTGGTGCTATCACTTAGTCAATTTCTTTAATAGTTAGACAAAGATATATAGATCACATGGAGAAAACGACTCTTTGAATCTTCTCTATTACGTACCTTTAGCTTCATGAAACAAATCATATATACGGAGTTCGCTCCCAAGCCTATAGGACCATATAACCAAGCCGTTTTATATAAAAACACAAACGGTAAAACTTTATATACCAGTGGCCAGATCGCTATCGATCCCCAAAGTGGAGATCTCAAGATAGAGGACCTGAAAGAAGAGACGCATCTCGTTATGAAACACCTACAAAGTATTCTCAGCCAAGTAGATATGGATTTTGAAGATGTAGTAAAATGCTCTATATTTTTAAGTGATATGGGCAATTTTTCAACGGTGAATGAAGTGTACGCAAGTTATTTTAATGAAGAAACAGCACCTGCGCGTGAAACCGTAGAAGTCGCAAATTTGCCGAAATATGTTAATGTAGAAATCTCACTCATCGCAATAAAAAGCTAATGCCTCTATCTCCCTCAGAATTGATTATCAATCCAGATGGTAGTATCTACCATCTCAATCTCAAACCAGGGCAAATCGCCGATACTTTGATAACCGTGGGTGATCCAGAAAGGGTTGCAGAGGTCTCAAAACATTTTGATTTCATCGAGCATAAAGTCGCTAGGCGAGAATTTCATACCCATACGGGAACCTATCGTGGTAAACGCATCAGCGTGATTTCTACCGGAATAGGAACCGACAACGTGGATATCGTCTTCAATGAGCTGGATGCGTTAGTGAACATCGATTTTGACAGCCGTAAGGTGAAGGCTCAGCACACCAGCCTTAATATCATTCGTGTGGGTACATCAGGGTCGGTACAGCCATCCATAGGTGTTGACAGTTTCCTTTTGAGCCAGCGCGGGATCGGGTTTGATAGTTTGTTGCACTGGTATGAGAATGATGGAGGGGATTCCGCTTTCGCGAAAGCGGTACAAGAACAACTCCACACTCAAGATTTGAACATCACTCCCTATGTCGTTCACTGCTCAAAAAAGCTTGCCAAACGCTTCCAAACCATGGACATGCATAACGGCAATACAGTTACAAATGTAGGCTTTTACGGACCACAAGGAAGAAAATTACGATTGAAACCTGCCGCTGAAAAATTGAATGAACGCATTGCCAACTTTGAATTTGAAGGCCATCAGATTACCAATCTGGAGATGGAAACCTCTGGAATCTATGCGCTTAGCAAATTATTAGGCCACGAAGCCGTTTCATTAAACGCCATTCTTGCCAACAGGGCAACCGGAGCTTTCTCAGAGCAACCTCAAGAGACCGTTGAGCGACTGATTAAGTTTACGCTGGATAGAATTGTGGGGGTTTAGAGCAAAATTGGATGCAATATTAAAAGCCCGACCAAAATGGGTCGGGCTTTGACTAATTCTAAATCTTGATGATTACTTCAAGGCAATCATTCTTTTGGGCTGTGGCAATGCTTCTTCTTTCTTGGGAAGTGCTATGGTTAAAATCCCATTTTCATAAGAAGCGTCTATGCTGTCTTGATTCACAGTTTCAGGAATATTGAAAGCTCTCTTGAAAGAACGCTTAGAAAATTCACGACGAGTGAACTGCTCAGTAGTCTCTTCTTCTTTGCTTTCAACTTCAGAAGATATGGTCAAAAGATCGTTATCTACTTCAATCTGAACCTCTTCTTTCTTGAAACCAGGGATAGACATTTCAAGTTGAAATTTATTTTCCATTTCTGAGACATTCACAGCTGGAATGAATCTCTTGTTCATAGTAGCGGTACCGCCCATAAAATCGTTGTTGAACATTTCATCGATTAAAGATGGTAACCAGTTGTTGTTTGTTCTATGTGTCAAAGTCATGATATTGAATTTTAATGATTTTGATAGGCTTTAGGCAACATCGATACCATTTCAAAATCAAGACTTATTGTCAGTAAAAAGCAATTTTAAACATGACGATGTGTCGCTAATTGTTTTGTGCGCCATGAATTGTAAGCAATTCAGAGGGTGGAATTTCACCATGAGGATAATTCTTCATAGCATTCAACAGACCGTCCACAACTGACTTGCGAAAACCATATTTCAACGCTAATTCATGAAGAAACTGTAGCTCGCCATCATTGATCTCACCATCTATATGCATCATCAATAATAACTTATGGAAATGAATGATGCGTTTTGTGTGACTTTGTGGAGGTACTGATTTAAGATTTTTCCTGTCCTTGATCATATCTATGAGCTCTGACTCGTCGATCTTCATGCGTTGAGCGATTTTTTTGAGAAATTCCAGCTCTTCAGGCGACAACTTACTATCTCCCAGAGCCATGAGAATCAATTGAGACAATAAATCGACTTTTTCTTGGGAAGTGTAAGTCATTAAGGCGTTTTAGATTTCAAGCGCTTATTTGCACCGCCGTACAATTTATGAATTATTATGATATGTGGGACGGTGACTAATATCCCGACAAAAAGTGCAAATTGATTAAAATAGTCTTGATCGAAAAATATAAAATAGCCCAATACAATCCCCACCAGCGAAATCAAGTAAATAGGTGCTGCATCTTTCACGTATTTCAGCCAGGTTTTATTTTCTTTATATAAGTACAGCATTTGACTATTGAGGCTAGGTAAGCTGTGCCAGAACACAAAGAACACAATAAACGAGGTGAATAAATCCAACCCATAGAAAAGTAACGCAAGAAATGCCAAGCCGATTACGTGACTCAAAGCAGTTTTAAAAGAAATTCTGCTTCTTGAAAGACCAATTACTAATGAAACAATAAATAAAACCCCTGAAGCGATGGTTAGATAGATGAGCCAAATTTCAGAGAGTTGAAAGCTTGTCAAGTCCTCAAAAACCCGATTGAACTCTACTGCGTTAAACGCAAACATCATTAAGAAAATCAAAAGACCTAGAGTTAAATTTTCAACTAGTGATGATTTGAAATGTTCTGACTCATAAAGCTCCTGACCAAAATGGTAGGCGCTAACCACAACAAATAAAAGCAGGCACAAAATTGGTGCGATGAAATAAGAAAGCAGAAAAACTAAACCAACAATCAGGTAATTGATGACCAAATATTTCCATTTTGTCCCTGTAACTCGCTTGTAAATCAATAAATCATTAGAACCATGCAGCAAACCTACACTCAACACTAAAATCAGATTAAATATCAGCACCGGCTGGTATTCAACAACACCTATCTTATATAATTGATAAATGATGAAAACTAGTATAGATCCTAAGAACTTCAAACTGAGACCGGAATTCTAATGAAGGTCTTTTCAGGAAATAATTCTTTCAAGTGTTTGATGTGCGCATTTAAAACCTGATTAAGAACTGGATCATCTTTCATGTAACGATACATTTCATGGTAGACGGTTTCAAAAAGATCTTTCCTGGCGATGCTATTAAAAACGATTTTCCGTTCGCCTGAATCTTCGCCGTAGCAATTATAGTCTTCAAATTTAAATCTGCTAATCATTAATTGCTGAAGGAAGTCCAGCGCATTTAGCGCTGTTCCGGGATCATTAATAGCGGGAGAACAAGCCTTGACTCCTACTTCAACGAGGTGCTTGACATTGGTTTCAAAAACATCAGAGCATACCGTGTGATCAATTACAAAATGATTGGTAATTTTTTTAAGCTCTTCTTTGTTCAGCTTTCTACTTGACTTAAGGTAAACTTCATGCTCCAGTACAAAGGCTCCTTTGAATTTCACCACCTGTATGGAAACATCTAACTTTTTAGCGTCTTTGAAGAGTTGATTCACATCATAGTCATGAAGATATCCACAATTTCCCGAGTTTTTAATTTCGTACTCAAGATCTTGTTTTTCATACTTGAAAAAGAATTTTTCTTTTGATTTGAATTTTTTGAGATCTTTTTGTGCTTTCTCATAAACCTCATCAATTATATAATTGATGTGAATACTTTGAGAAACGCTATGTATAAAATAGATAAACAAGAGTACACAAGCCATCGCAAATAAGATCCCGAGACCCGGAGCCATTGTAGGAAAATATGACCCGTTATCATTAGTCAAGCTCAGGCTCATCACCATGGAGTACAAAATTGTACCACTCGTAAACCCCAAAATCAATTGATGATGACGTTCTGATAAAATCAAGGGAATCAACCGAGGTGAATAATTGTTGATGTTCCTATTCAAAACATTCATCACCATCGTATAACTAAATATAGTCAGGGTAAATATCCCACCTATTATGAACGAGAAAATATATTGTGAATCTTGTTTATCATTTACTGCTAGCGCATCAGTAATGCTGTACTCTGCATAATCAATTTTAAAAAGATTCATGAGAACAGCAAGAACAACAAAGCATAGCGCTATTATGGATGGTAATAGCGCTATGCTTTTATATAATCTTTTTATTAATGCGAGCATTATTTAGTCTGCACGGAATCCTGACCTATCAAGTTCAGCATTTGCTGAGCTGGCACATATCCTGAAGCAGCAGATTGTTTGATAGCTATGTAGGTAATCATAAGGCCGTAGACCGCTTTTGAACTAACGTCTGCAACTGTAAACAATAGTTGTCTCCATACCACACCCTCTGCACTATTAGCGATCCATGGGATCAAGTATGCGATAGGATAAAGTGTCCAAGCAAACATCATGAGCCAAAAAACCTTAGTGATTGTGGAGCCTGCTCCGCCTAGCATAGTTTTACGGCTTGTGAAAATCTTAGTCCCCACGATCCAATTCATTGCTATGAAAAACGCAGTACTGATAGCACCCCAGATCAACAATTGTTCAATACTTTCCACCTCGTAAAGCTGTCCTACGTATCCCGTAATGATCATACCCCAAGCAAAAAATATAAGCGCTGCAGCTGTTTTAAATAAAGCTGCTCCTCTTATGTTTAACACGATTAGCAATTGTGTAAGAAGGCATGGAATGGTCACCATCCAGTTGACATAACGGTATCCATTGCTAAAGGTGAGATCTGTAGATTCATAAACGCGTCCATTGAAAGCAAAAGCATCTGTCCACATCGCTGCTTGACTGAACAGGATCAACCCTGCACTCACCATAACGATACAGGACAAAGCCGTAGCAACTCGATATTTGGGAGCTACAAATCTAGAAACCAGAATAAAAAAAACGAGTGCGGCGAGATGCGCCCCCACACCCATGGTCAGCAAATGATCAATAGCTTCAAATTGCCCCACGGTATATTCAAAAAGGGATTCAATATTTTTCATAAAGTTTTTTGTTTCCTACAAAGTAGCAGCTAATCTTCTTACATGTGGGTTAAGAGTTTGTGAATTCACTTAATATTTCATAGACATCAGATCCATAAAAAGCCTCAAATCCTAAAATGGGCTTAAGATGTACGAGGCAATCATCTTATAATAATAACTTGTCCTGAGAAGTAAAGTCCAATGAAGATATTAACGAGAATTAAATCGTTTTATAATGCCATTACCAGCAGTATTGCATTTTATCCCATTCTTATAGCCATCGCAGCGATACTCTTGGCATCAGGAGCTAAAATTGCTGAAGGGGCCGGCATAAGCAATTTCTTGAAAAACCATGCACCCATCCTCACGCTACATGACGCTGACACGGCCAGGAACCTTCTTACTACATTTATAGGTGGCGGGATAAGCATTTTAGTGTTTTCATTCTCCATGGTTATGTTGTTGCTCAATCAGGCCGCCACAAACTACAGTCCACGGATCCTTCCCAATCTTATTTCTGAGAGAAAACATCAAATTGTTCTGGGAATATTTTTCGGAACGATCCTTTTCAGCATAATGATCATTCTTGATATCGATCCTAATGGAGACGATTACCAGCTCCCAAGTTTTTCAATCTTAATCGCCATTGCGATTGCCCTAACAGCTCTTACCGCCTTCATTTATTTTATTCATAGTATTTCTTCAAGTATTCAGATAAATAATATCATGCGTGAGATTTTCGCGCTTTCGCGAAAGCGTCTTCAAGTTCTCATTGATGGTCAAAATAATCTTCCCGAGTTTGAAAATATAGAATCATGGCACGTCTATCGTTCACCCAAGGGCGGCACCTTCCAAAATTTGAGTACTACGGCGTTATCATCTCAAATGTCTGCAACAGATAACAAAATGCACGTAGTTCCACTCAAAGGACAATATTTGAGAGAAGAAGACGTGCTTTTCAAAACTCAAAACAAATTGAGCGATGAGGAATGCGAGCAGCTATACAAAAATTTTAACTTCAGCAATACAGAACTCGTAAGTGACAACTACATACTTGGAGTGAAACAGCTTACAGAAATAGGCATTAAAGCCATGTCGCCCGGAATCAATGACCCTGGTACTGCAGTGGATACGGTGGACTACATTACAGAACTTTTTGCCCTGCGTATGCTTAAGAATGATCACAATGTAATTTGTGATGACGAGGAAAACCCTGTATTGAGCTTAAACGATTTGTCTTTCAATGATATGATCTACCACACCCTAGCCCCCTATAGAAAATATTGCAAGCACGATTTTACGGTGATGTACAAGATTTTCAATATGCTTAGCTACCTAATCGGACTCAAATCGGTAAGCAAAGAATTTTATTTCATAATAAAAAAACAAGCGGAACTATGTTTTCACGATATTGGAGATGCCATAGATAACAAACATGATCTCGAAAAGCTTCAATCCCTTTATAAAGAAATCAACGATCATGAAATTTAAAATAGTACTGAAATCAACTTTTCTGGTTCTGCTTGCAATTCCAATTCTATCTCTCGGCCAGCATTTAGAGATCGATTCACTCCCCTTCCAAGATTCTTATAGAAAAATAAGAGTTTACATTCCTACTTCATCAGAAGACCTGAACAATCGAAAACTAATCTATATGCTCGATGGTCAAAATTTGTTTGATCCTAATACAAGCTATGCCGGAGAATGGGAAGTAGATGAAGCTATAAACAACCTAGAAGTGCAGCAAAGACCTATAGTCGTAGGGATAGACCACGGTGAGGGTAAACGTATAGATGAACTAACACCTTACAGTCACGAGAAATACGGCGGTGGAAAAGCTGAAATATTTCTGGAATTTATAATTGACCAAGTAATGCCGCATATTGAGCAAAAATATCAACTTGAACACTCGAGAGCAGATACCATCATTGCCGGCAGTTCCCTGGGAGGATTATTTGCTCATTATGCAATCATCTCAAGACCAGACATATTTAGCACGGCTGGGGTTTTCTCACCATCCTATTGGTTCTCTGATCTGATATACGAGTTGACCGAGAAAGCAGATATAAGACAGTCTATATTTATGTACCTGAGCGCTGGAGATGCGGAAAGTGGGAACTTAATTCAAGAAATGAGATCCATGAAATCCATACTAGATAAAAAGAGAAATATCATGACTGTTATCAAAATCATTCCAGATGCAGAACATAATGAAAAGCAATGGCGAGAGTCGTTTCCTGATTTCTTGAAGGTTGATAAGTTATGAAGTGAGCCGTTCCCAGGTTTGCGTTCTATAAAGAAAAAGTAAATAACCCCTCACTTTAAGTTTGCTTGGGTCGTTTTCATCAAGCCAAATTTTGCATTTATAGGTTTTTCCTTTTTCAGGATCTAGAATCTTACCATTGTCATACTCCTCTCCATCTTTTTCCAGACCCCACATAATTTCCAGGCCCTTGATGGGTTGATCTTTAAATTTGCCATCACAATTTTGGCAAATAGGATTTTCGGGAGCATTGGGATCTACAACCTTTAAAACTTTACCGTAATACTTATTACCTTTTTGATAGATCTCTATATGAGATTTAACCTTTCCAGACTCGTCATCTACCGTTTTCCAAACACCCACCACAGTATCCTGTGCATGGGTAAAAGTTGAAAGGAGTGATAACGCAATGATTGTTAGGTAACTTTTCATTTTTATTTTAAAAGTAATCTAAGAGATTCGGAATTTTCCTAACCAAATAAAAAAACCGCAGTAAACTGCGGTTTTAACTAGAATACTTTGTTACTAGAACCTATCTCACAATAAGTTTTTTAGTCGTACTAGCACTTCCATCCGATACATTCATTAAGTAGACACCACTTTTTAAAGTGCTGACATCAATTCTTTCTTGAAAAGAGGAGCTATTATCATAGCTTTTATTAATTACTTGCTTACCTAGTATGTCGTGGATAGTTACAGTAATTTTTGATCCACTTAACTGTCCATTCATAGCAATATTCACGAAATCATTTGCAGGGTTGGGATAAATTTTTACTGTGTCTAATGTTTCTGTTGAAGTAGAAAGAGTGCCAGGATCAGCACCCTGAATCACAAGGCTGAATTCCTGTGACCCGAAGCGTAGACTACTACCTTTATGGTCAACAGTTAAAGTATAAGAACCAGCTGGAGCATCAATCTCTACAATTTCTATATTATCTACATCATTTACGCCCTTAGTAGCAGCTCCTGTAAAATTGTTGCCATTCAGCTTCCATGGGAAATATTCTACTCCATTGCTATCAGTAAGTTTGATATCTAGGTCATTAACCAAAGCTGGGGTCGGATCATCTTCTGGAGCTGAATTGACATTACCGAAAGGGTCAGTCCATGAAAGTGCCACTTTTAGCTTAGGTTGATTAGAGGTAATTGTTCTTGTAAAAACACTACCAGAGGTCAGCTCCTCTTCTTGTATAAGAGCTGAGCTTCCGTTACTTAACAGAACTCCAGCGGCTGCTTCTACATCCATAAGCCCCCATCCGAATCGATAATCCGGTCCAGCTGTATTTCCTGCTTCTTTGGCGGTACTCAGCACTAAACCTTTCATACTCGCTGATCTTAAAACCTGAGAGGGATTCAAATCGTCGTACAAATCATGTAATAGGGCAATCCCACCAGAAACCATAGGAGTAGACATGGAAGTACCATTTAAAGTTCCGTAGGCAGTATCTGAGGTTGCTATAGGACTCAGTACATTAACACCTACTGCTACTAAGTCAGGCTTAATTCGGCCATCATCTGCAGGACCCCATGAACTAAAAGAGGACATGGTAACGTCAGTTGGATTAGTATAATTTAATTCTTGTTCAACAGCTCCTACGGTAATAACATTTTTGGCTAAAGACTTATCCGTCAACAAATCATAGCCTCCATCGCTTGTATTAAACCCGTCACCTCTATCATTACCGGCTGAAACAACTGGTAAAAAAAATGGATTGAAGTAGGTGATAATATCAAATCCTCTAGCCTGCGAGTCATATTTCCCAGTTAAATCCACAAGATTACTTTGAAGCACTAATCCATAACTATGGTTACTGAGAATCAGACCAGCCTCAGCTTCTGGCCGAATTTCACCAGTATCACCTTGAAAATTATAACTTCTTAAGGATGCCTCATAGGCTACACCTCTAGCGATTGGATTTCTAGAAGTTCCATCACCTATGATGGTTCCTCCCACGTGTGTGGCATGGTTATCTAAAACTCTTGAATTTTCTAAGAGAACTACTCTTGAAACGAGGTCTGTATGTGATGCTCTGACATCTCCACCATCCCAAATTCCAACGACTACGCCATTTCCTGTAGCATTTACTCCAAGTCCTCCTCCGGGATAAAGCTTCTGGGCTTCAATGGTTCTTACTCCAGGTAGGTTATAAACAGATACATATTTAGGCTCTCCATTGCTTGTAACGTCTTCTAAAACTACTAGATTACCTTCTTCATCTGTAAACTTCAAAGGAACATCATTAGTCAGAAGGAATGAATTAATTCGCGACAGTCGCTTTTCGTTATACTCATCAATCTCTTGCTTAGCCAATTCACTAAACTTAGGATTTGTATTTTCGGAAATGTATTTTTTTTGAGCATCACTCTGACCCAAAGCAGAAGTCGTTGAAACAACTAGTGCCAGCCCTGCTAGAATGTATTTGATTTTCATATTTAAGAAGTTTATTTTTCGGAGGGCGATTAAGTACTTCAATACCCTATATTTGTTTTCTAATTACTTGGTCGCAATTTAATTGATAATTTACAATTTAGTTACATGACCGATCAATTTTAGTTATCGTTTAAAAGTTTTAGCATTTTTATGAAATTCATCGTTTCAAGTTCCTATCTGCAACGCAATCTTCAAGCATTGGGAGGAGTTATAAATAACAACAACACCTTACCTATTCTAGACAACTTCCTGTTTGAACTTACTGGCAATTCATTGAAAGTGTCAGCCAGCGACATGGAAACAACCATCACAACTGTTTTAAAAGTGGAAAGTCAAGATGACGGTAACATTGCCCTACCCGCAAAATTGTTGCTCGACACACTTAAGACGTTCCCGGAACAACCTCTCACATTTCATGCCGAGAATTCTACGACTATAATAAGTCATGATCGTGGTAAGTCAGAAATCGCTTGCGCATCTGCAGATGAGTTCCCTAAAACAGTCTCGCTGAACGACCCTCACAGCACAACCTTGATGGGAGATATTTTAGCTACTGCAATTAATAAAACAATTTTTGCCACAGGTAATGACGACCTCAGACCTGTAATGAGCGGAGTCTTTTTTCAATTAGCGAGCGACGGGCTTACATTTGTGGCGACAGATGCGCATAAACTAGTTAAGTACAAGCGTGAAGATTCAAGCGCAACTGATACTGCCGAATTTATCATGCCTAAAAAGCCTTTGAATTTATTGAAGTCCATGCTTCAGGGAAGCGAAGCTGAGGTATTGATTGAGTACAATGAGAGTAACGCACGATTTTCTTTTGAGGACACTTCAATAGTTTGTCGACTCATAGATGGAAAATATCCAAATTATGAGGCAGTCATCCCTAAAGAGAATCCAAATAAACTTGTCATTTCAAGAACTCAGTTCCTAAACTCTGTAAGAAGGGTAAGCATATTCTCCAATAAGACTACTCATCAGATACGGCTGAGAATGGCAGGTGCTGAACTAAACATAAGTGCGGAAGATCTTGATTACAGCAATAAAGCAGATGAAAGGTTGACCTGTGACTATCAAGGTGATGATATGCAGATAGGCTTTAACAGCCGTTTCCTGATCGAGATGCTTAACAATTTAAATTGCGAAGAAGTGTCTTTAGAAATGTCACTCCCTAATCGGGCAGGCATACTTACTCCTGTAGACGGTTTAGACGATGGCGAGAGAGTGACTATGCTGGTTATGCCGGTAATGCTCAATCAATCTTAAGAGATTTAGGATTTATTCAAACAAAAAAACCACCTCAAAATGAGGTGGTTTTGACTTTACGTCAAGATTTGCTATTGCTTTTCAGCCTCTCTCCTGGCATCTTCACGCATTTCCTCACCAGCTACTATTCCTATTTCCACTCTTCTGTTTTCTGCTCGCCCTTCGGGAGTTTCATTAGTAGATCTAGGATCGGTCTCTCCACTATAGGTCATCGCTATCCGGTCTCTTGAAATGTTGTGCGTCGCTAGATAATCAACTACACTCTGTGCTCGTCTTCTGGATAGATCCATATTATACTCAGCAGCGCCGGTATTATCAGTATGACCTGCAACGAGTACTTCAGTACCTGGATATTTAGTCATAATGTCAGTAAGCTTGTCCAATGTTGCTTTTGAACCAGCGTTCAAAGTAGCTTGATTTGTCGCAAAACGCACCCCACTACCTTCATCAAAGGTCACAACTATTCCCTCACCCACACGCTCAACTTCAGCGCCTGGTAGTTCTTGGGAAATTTCTTGGGCTTGCTTGTCCATTCTACGCCCTATAATATTTCCAGCAACTCCACCTAGAACAGCACCTATAACTGCACCTTCCGTCTGATTGTCTCCGTCGCCGACATTATTTCCTATTATCAAACCTAGAATAGTCCCTCCCGCTGCACCAATAGCGGTTCCTCGCTGTTGCTTGTTACTGTTTTTTACTGCACCACATGATGCTATTGCTATCGCCATAAAAGCGATTGCTATAAATTTTATTGTCTTCATATTATTATCTTAATGTTGTTTTTATAAGTTGTAGTTCCATGTTTACCGGGCCACCATCGATCGTAAGCTGCTGACCTAGTATGATCTGGTTTTCACTTATCGATTTTATGTTGAGCGTATACCCTAGATTGTCTTCTGAATCATAATCCTCGTCAGTAGGCTTAAGTTTGAAAGTTCTGTTCTCAGAATCTACCACCCAGATAAAATGACGTTTCCCAGTTTCACAAGAGTTACTCGTGATCTGGTAAGTACCTTTATTGTTGTTTGAAACAAAATTCCAGTCACTTACTAGGAAGCAGTCCGTGCTAGCATCATTGAATAGTGTTACATTATATTTTCTAAAACCGTCAAAATTTACAGATGATAGAGTCCAGTTCCCTTTGAACTCTTTTTTGTCAATTTCTCGGTCTGCCATACTTACTGCACCTTGTTTAGATCCACATGAAAAAAGGATCATTGACATGGTAATAATTGCTAAAATTCTATTCATAAAATTTTTTGATTGAAAGTAAAATGAATCCTATTTATGACTGAGAATATTAACCATAATTAACTACAACTCGTTAATATGTTGAAAATTCATAATCTTCCTGACCCTTCCAAAATCAATACGGGTGATAGATCACCGGACATAAAAAAACCCGCAGCAAGCGCTACAGGTTTCATTATCTTTTAGTGATCTCGCTTTCGCGAAAGCGTACTACCTTAAAGGCTATTAAGACTCAACACCAGCAAACTCTTGCTGGATGGCCAGTCGTAACCTGCGGTAATAATCCTCTTCCAACCACTCTCGGTAATTGTTTGTATTATTGATAATGCAGTAAGAGTACCTCCTCACGCGATCTGCTATGTCATCTTTAAGCATTTTAGCCAATATACGGGCATCAAAAACGTCTTCGCTATTTTCAACACACCACTGAACGTGCTGGTCTATGGACTCGTCAAGCACCAGTTTTGATTTCCTGCCCTCTTTTGTGATGCGATCATAAGCTCCCTTGATATCAAAGGTGAAATCAGAAGTATTGGGAAACTCTGCCCTGATTTTCTCTGGCATTTTATAGACAAAGTTGCGCTCGATCTCCTCGTCAGATACGATATTCTCCACATAAAAATCTGGGGAGCGGAACACCTGCTGCCAGTCTACCGGCTCATTCCAAAGTCCAAATCGCGCCACGTTATTTCCTAAATCAATAATCTGAAATTTTTTCTTGTTATCAAGTATACGCGATCCTCTACCTATCATCTGGTAGTATAACGTCAAAGACTTTGTTGCTCGATTCAGAATGATATTTTCAACAGAGGGTTCATCAAATCCTGTGGTCAAAATACTTACTGATGTCAAAACAGCATTATCCTTTTTACGGAACCACCTTAAAATCTCTTTTCGTTCCTCTTTAGTATTGGTGTTATCTAAATGACGTATTTCAATCCCTGCTCTACGGAAAGTGTCCTCAACCTCTAGACTGGTGCGTATACCATTATTAAATATAAGGGTTTTCTTGCCTTTACATACTTCATTGTATGCTTGCAACAGTCGGTTTTGCATAGTAATATCGGTGTAGACTTTCTCACTCGATTTTACCGTATAGTCTCCATTCATCCCTATGGTCAAACCGCTCAATCCCACATCATAGGTGTGGGTAACGGCCTGGGCCAGAAAGCCTTTTCCAACCAGACTTGAGATACTGTCTCCCACGATTAGCTCTCTATAATTGTCTTTCATGGGCAGCTTGAAGTTAGAACTTAGCGGTGTTGCGGTTACACCCAGCATGAAGCAATGCTCAAAGTATTTAAACAATTTCCTAAAACTGTTATAGTGCGCCTCATCCACAATAACAAGTCCTATGTCTTCAAGATCCAGCTTATCATCTTGAATCCTATTGTTGAGTGTCTCAACCATGGCCACAAAGCACTCAAACTCATTCTGATCGTCCAGCTCTTTGACTTTTGAATTTATGACTTTGTTCTTGACATTAAACTGTGCGAGCATTTTTGAGGTTTGCTTACACAATTCTATTCGGTGCGTGAGGATGACGACCTTCTTGTTTTTTTCTTTGAGATAACGTCTTACTATTTCACTAAAAATTACGGTTTTACCTCCACCAGTAGGTAACTGGTACAGTAAATTGTAGTCATCTGGCTTGTTATTGATACGGTCAAAGATTTCCTTGAGATCGCGCTCTTGATAGTCGTAAAGTGTTTTGATCTCAGTAGGTTTTTCGGCAACTTTTTCAGGCAAAATTTTGATTTTTGGGATTTGCAAAAGTACGTCCTTAAAAGGGTTATTGAAAGAAATGAGCGGCTAAACATTTGAAAACGGAAGGAACCTTGATAATTATTCACTTTTTAACAATAGAACAAAGCTGAAATACTAATTTTGCAAATTCTACAAAAGCAATAAGTGAGCGATCCTTTAAAAAACAAGAAGAAGCCGTGGTTCCAGCCGGAACGAGCCCATAAATATTACAAAATTACTGGGTTCTATAGGTTTGTTGTGGATAGTATCAAAAAATCCATGCCTCCGGTAATCATCGTAGTGGCTTTGCTCGTTTTGTTTCACTTTTTCGTAATGCCTATCGATGAAGCTCTAAAGCTTGCCGTAGATGAACTTCCTGATGCAGGTGTTCTCGCATTTTTCTACCTTTCTGAAACTGCGTTAGGTCTTATTCCGCCAGAGCTCTTTATTGCCTGGGCAGGGGAAACTGCTACACCTGTCCTCAATTTGAGTCTGATTGCTTTATTTTCTTATTTAGGCGGTTTTACGGCATATTGGATAGGAAGGCGGGCATTGAAGATTCCCAGTCTTCATGATTATCTAGAAGTAAAAATGGCAAAACAGCTCGTTATGGCACGTAAATGGGGAGGAATTCTCATCGCTGTAGGAGCCATGCTACCGCTTCCATTTGCGATGGCCAGTCTTGTTGCTGGCATGCTTAAATATCCCGTTAAAAGTTGGGCGATCGTTGGTCTCTTACGTTTTGTACGTTTTGCGATTTACGGTGCGGCGATTTTTTCAGTAGTTTGAATCTGTTACGCTTTCGCGAAAGCGGATTCTCAAAACTTATTCACTTAAAGAGAGTTATTGCTTGGGCGACCTTATTTCGTGAAATACTGTTAGTTTGAAAATGTTCAAACCTACCTGCATCTTCTACTGCGTATGTGTTCTGAACAACAAATCAAGAGAGCGGCAAATAGGTTTTCTCTAATCAACATTGATCAAACCATTGACGTAAAGGTCTGAGAATGCTCAATCCATCGGATAATAAATAGGCTTCAAGAGAGTCATAATTTGTAATTTTATAGTATGAAAAGATTGATTCACCTCATAGCTCTGGCCATTACAGTAAATGGATTAGCTCAAGTCCCTGATGATCAAGACTTCTTTATCATGGAAGAAGATATTATCGAAGTTTCCGAACCTGAAACCGAAACAAGAAATGCCGGCTATTATCAGGAAAACGGAAAGTATGGTTTTGTTCCTTCTGATGGAAAAAGGCAAGGAGCCATATATGACCAAATAAGGTACGCAACGGGAGGTTTTATCGTGAAGAAATCTGGATCTTTTGGTATAACTGATTCACAGGGAGAACTTTTGACCAAAATCAAATTTGACAGTATAGGCATTTTGAACAATTCTTACCTAGTGAAGAAAAAGAATAGGTACGGAGTTTTTTCCAAAGAAGGAAATACGATCCTTCCAATAAAATATCGGGAAATTTTAGGCGGAAATGAAGACATAACCCTTATCAAGAACAAACGTGATAAGGTTCAACTCATTTCAAACAAAACCAAGAAAATCCTAATTGAGGAGCTAGAATACTGCGAGCTCTACAAGAATGTAGCTATTGTCAAAGCGTCTGGTAGATTTGGGTTAGTTGACACGCGTACTGTCATTCCTACGCAATATGATAGTATCGCAATAGATATTTCAAAAAATCCAAAGGCAGTAAGACAAACGCGTAAAAACCCATACTATTTTTCTAATAGATTAAGCAGTTTGAAAAAAATCCAGGAGGTAATACTATTTGAGGGCGATAAAGTAGGATTAGCTGATGTCGAAGGGAGAATTCTCTACAATCCAGAATATAATAAAATCTCTATAAATTACATTCAAGGAATTCACCTCGTCACCAAGAATGACAGCACTAGCATTTACTTCAAAGCTTCCAAAAAGAAAACCGATTTTGAATACAAGTATGTCTCGTCACTTGACCATAAGTATATAACCGCAGACCTTGATGGTTTATCTGGTGCCTTCGACCTGAGGGGTAACGTAATTGTACCCTTTGAGTATGATGTGAGATCGATCAGACCTTTTAGAAACTTCGGTTTTCAAGTGGCAAGAAATAGAAAAATTGGACTATTGAGTGAAGAAGGCAAGACAATCCTACCAACTGAGTACGATAAAATCGATTCTTTCTACGATAGCGATTTTAACGACTTTAAAATCATAAGATCTGGTGATAAAAGCGGTGTCATCAACAGAGATGGTACTTTTATTCTTCCGGTCGCCTATGACTGGATAGGCAATGAGAAAGATGTATTTATAGTCAGGGACAATGATCGTTATGGTCTTTTTGACAAAAAGGGCCAGAATCTGATTCCCTTAAAATATAAGTTTATTACTGATACTGACACATATAAAAGTGAAGTATTGATTCTCAAAATCAATGACAGTACTTACAATTTTGCCAATAAAGACTACCAAAAGATTCTGAAAAACGACGTCAGCAGTTTTGGCTACATATTGGATATTCATAAGCTTAACAATCCGCTTAGCGATAATAGCCAGTTCCTTCTCTACGTGAAAAACGAGGAGGGCAAAATGGGATTAATAAATGAGTCTAGAGAAGAGCTGGTGGTACCTTTGATCTATGACGATATTTTACAATCATTTTCTAGTAACTCCCATACTTATTATGGTGTAAGACTGGGCACTAAATATGGAGTCATTAATGAAGAAGGTGAAGTCATACTTCCTATTAAATATGACGACATTAATCTTGATTTAGTCGATCTTCCTTATCAGAGAAGTAATGACGGTAGAGACAATGAAGTAATTGTAGCTCAAGGGGACAAATATGGTGTTGTGGACCTAAATGGTCAGATAAAGGTCCCATTTCAATATAAATCTATAGAACGTCTCACTATCACAGGCATCTACAAGGCTAAAAAAGATAATAGAGGTTACCAGCTTCTTAATTCTGATAAAAAATTAATTAGTCCCGACTATTTTGATGAGGTAGCGCTTTTTGAATTTTTAGGGCGCTATGGTAATAATGATATGCCATTAGAACAAGCATTAACTTTCAGAGATGGAATGATGAGGGTCATAGACCAGAATGGAAAGTATCTAAGCAGACCCATTAAAATGGAACCACATTTAGGCTATAAAACCTTTGATGCTCTAAAATTTGCACTCATTGAAGCATTGCAGCAAAATAGCGATATACTGCTCAAAGACTTTGTGAATAAAATCTCGCCATCTGATCATTTGCTGTATTATCTCAAGAAAAACAGATTTTCAGGCCAGCCTTTAAATTATGTGAATCAAACGTTCATTAAGCAGCGATATTTGGAAGAATTGAAAAAGTATAATTCAATGCGATTTTACGATCAATCCAGTTCTACTAATTCTTATCCTAGATTATCTCAAGTAGAAGATTACACCATGTATCGCGATGGATACGTTACAAATAGAAGGTTTAAAGATCACGCTTATGGCGATACAAAATACATGGAAAGATTTTTAAGAAATGCTATTAAAATCAATGGCTACTGGATCAGTACCTATTTTATGAAACATAGATTCTAAATATTTCACGCTATACTTGTTAAGCATTTTTGGTAGTATCTTAAAAATACGCTTTCGCGGAAGCGGGACATAAAAATGTCTTTACAAAAGGCTATCTATCTACACATAAAAAATAAGGCCTTACGAAATTGGAAATAAAATGTCTTCTGGAACTTGCTTAGCACCTTTTAAAGTCAGATTGAGTGAAGTTTTACTTAGCAAAAAGCATCCAGTTTTGCTTGACGTATTCTATCATAGCGATCTTGGTTACAAAAACTAGGATCACGCCCGTGAAGAACTATTGAGTATTCAAAAAAGTTTAGAAAGCTGCATTCTGAAAAGGTCCTTTGAAATAAAAATTTCCCCTAACAAGCTACCTCCGTAGGGAAACAAAAAAAGTAGCAAGGCAGCCCTTTTATCAAACTACTTCATTACTAGTGCTGGACAGCCTCTCTGTGAGTTAATACTTATGACCGTAGAAATAGCTAAAAAAGCAATTTGATACTGTGATTTAAAAAGAGATTCCCCATTAAAAATTTACGGTTTGAATCCCAATGCTATTAACTGAAAACGCCCGCTTCTCAGCGGGCGTTTCACTTATGTCTGGTAAAGAACTCTATTTAGTTCTTCATTTGTGTTTCTTTCTTGGCATTAGCTTTCGCCTGCTCCATTCCTGTTTCTACCATTTCAAAGAATTGATCAAGCTTAGGAAGTACAACGATCCTCGTACGTCTATTTTTTGCACGACCTTCAGCAGTATCGTTGCTTGCAACAGGCATATAATAAGATCTACCAGCAGCGGTCATCCTTGTAGGATCCACTTTAAATTCTTCTTGAAGAACTCTCGCTACAGCGGTTGCGCGTGCAGTACTTAGTGCCCAGTTATCTGGGAATTTTGAAGATGAAATAGGCTGATTATCTGTATGACCTTCAATTAAGATGTCAATTTCTGGCTTGTCATTAACAACCTTTGCAACCTTACCTAAAACAGACTTAGCTTCTTGTTGCACGTTATCACTCCCACTACGGAATAATAATTTGTCGCTGATAGAGATGTAAACCACACCCTTTTCCACATTCACGCTGATATCTTCATCGTTCAGGTTACCAAGAGAACTTTTCAAACTAGTTACAAGAGCTAGTGTTACACTATCCTTCTTAGTAATAGCATCGTTCAAACTTTTGATTTGCATGTCTTTTTCACGCAAGCTTTCAAGAGAACGCTCTAAGTTCTTTCCACCTTGCTTAGTCAAGGTTATGAAATCTTCTTGAGATTCATATAAAGCATCTTTTTCCTTCTTTAAGTCGTTGACTCTTTCTTCAAGGACATTGACCCTGGCTTTTGCCACTTCAAGATCTTTCTCAGCAGCATTCAGTTTAACGGTTGCTGTGTCGAGCATTTCTTGTGTTTGCTTTTGTTTTTCTTGAGCTGCTTCGAGCTCTTTTTTGGAAGCACAGGAAACCATTATTCCGGCTGCCATCAATCCTACAAATAACTTCTTCATTGTGATGTTAGTTTTCATGAATTCAAAAATAAGAAACGGTGCAAGTCCTCTCAATATTGTTAACACGCTTTTTAACTTAAATCATGGATTTTATGAAAAGTATATTTATTTAAGACAAAGTATTGATAGATAATTGAAAAAACACCTTGATTATTTTGATAAACTGTTTCAGAAGCCGAATTCCTTTTTGACCACATAATTGTGAGATTTGAGTAAAAACTCAAATGAGCTCTGAAAACTGCTACAAAATGCGAAATATTCCCTTCAAACAAAAATTTTAGCGCTGCAACCCCATCAAGAATCATTCGCATAAAGAGGATGAAAAACATCCAGTAACTATTGTCGTTCTTGATGATATTGTAGAGGCTATTTCTAAAATTATAGAAAGTTTTTTTTGGATTGTGACTATTTAGCGTCCCACCGCCTAGATGCAGAACAGAGGACCGAGATTCATAACTAATTTTGGAACCTGACTTCCTTATCCTCCAGCAAAGGTCAATCTCTTCTTGATGCGCAAAATAGTCTGTATCAAAACCACCTAAATCGTCAAAAATCGTTTTTTTAATAAACAAACATGCTCCACTAGCCCAATCCAGATCAATAGAATCCTCATACTGTGCCTCATCTTTCTCCAGAGTGTTAAAGATACGCCCTCGACAATAGGGATAAGCAAACCGATCTAAGAACCCTCCAGCGGCTCCCGCATACTCAAAACGGTCGGGATGTTTTAAGTCCAGGATTTTTGGCTGCAAAGCCCCCAGTTTTTTCTCAATCTGAAATCGTTCAGCAATAGGTTGAAGCCAGCCAGCGGTAACCTCAACATCAGAATTCAACAAGCAAACCACTTTGTTACTCACAAATTTCAAGGCCTCGTTATAACCTCCAGCATAACCTCGATTTTTCTTCATGTTTATGATTTTGATCGCTGGATGATTCTCTTGAACCCATGCGACAGAAGAATCTGTTGAAGCATTGTCTGCTAGGTAGATATCATGACCTGTACTGTTTTCCAACACACTTGGCAAGAATCTCTTTAGGAGCTCAACTCCATTCCAGTTGAGTATAACCACACCTATCCTCATAGCTGATAATCAGGAAGTTCCTTGATGAAATTATAAGATTTACGCTCATAATCCATATAGCAGTAGTAATGCGATAAACCATTGGTCACCATAAGATAATCAGCATCGAGCGCTAGGTTGTAACGAGCAATTTGATCAAAAACATGCTGATCAATTTTTACTTTAGGAGCCTTGCATTCTACTGCTAGAAAAATAGAGCCGTCTTTGTTATATACCAAAACATCATATCGCTTTTTTGTTCCAGCGACGATGAGTTCTTTTTCAATGTTCATGAGATTTTGAGGGGTACGCTTTCGCGAAAGCAACATAAAAACAACGTGCTGTCTCACCCATTCTTCAGGTGTCAGATGAACAAATTTTTTGCGGATCGGGTCAAAGATCGACCGTCCTTTTTGCGTATTTTTGATCCTAAATGTGGCTGGCGGCAGTCGCAATGGTATCATGGTACAATAATACAAAACCGCACCGCACCGCATGGGCGATTATCGACAGATTCTCTCTGATCTTAAAAACAAGAATTACGCTCCCATTTACTTTTTGTGTGGGCAAGAATCTTATTTTATTGATAAGATCTGTGACTACATAGAAAATCATGTGCTTGATGAAGCAGAAAAAGGCTTCAACCAAATGGTCTTGTATGGAAAAGACACCACCATGGATGAAATTCTTGAAAATGCTAAGCGTTTTCCCATGATGGCAGAACATCAGGTCATCATTGTAAAGGAAGCCCAGCACCTGGTGAAGCAGTTACAAAAGCTAGAAAGCTACATAGAGCAACCTCAGAATACCACGGTTTTAGTTTTTGCCTATAAATACAAGGTTCCTGATGGACGGAGCAAGGTTACTAAGCTACTCAAAAAGAGAGCGGTTTTTTTTGAGTCAAAACCACTTTATGAGAATAAGATAGGCCCCTTTATAAATGAGGCGCTCAAGGAGAAGGGATATCAAATTAGTCCAGAGGCAAACCGCCTGCTAGTAGATTATCTGGGTACCGATTTAGGGAAAATCAATAATGAGCTCTCTAAACTTACACTAGTACACGATCCCTCCACTCCTATTACTCCTCAAGTTATTGAAGAAAACATAGGGATCTCTAAAGACTTCAATGTTTTTGAATTGCGCAAGGCTATAGGCTCAAGGGACAATCTTAAAGTTCATCGTATCGCAAATTATTTTGCAGACAACCCTAAAGAAAACCCGATGGTACTGACTACATCACAGTTATATTCATTCTTTTCTCAGCTTCTTAAAGTTCACGGCCTCAAGGACAGGTCTCCAAAGGAGGTGGCTAGAGCTGCTGGAGTGAATCCTTTTTTTGTTCAGGAAGTTTTAACTGCGGTCAAAAACTATCCGATGAAATACTGCAGTCGCGCCATCAAGCTTATAAGAGAAGTTGATGCGCAGTCTAAAGGAGTAGGCACCGTTCAAGCTGACCAGGGTTACTTATTAAAAGAGTTGCTCGTAAATATTATGTCTAGATAATGCGGGCTACTATAAAATCATGGGTTTCTGCCGCGAGACTGCGCACGCTACCACTAAGTATAAGCGGTATACTCATGGGCATAGCTTGTGCATATTTTATGGGGAATATGCCCAAAATTCACGGAGAGCTGAACACCGCTTATTTTGACCCTTATTTTGAAAGAAGATTATGGAAAGTAGGAGGCTTGGGCTTGCTTACCACTTTGTTATTTCAAATTCTATCCAATTTTGCCAACGACTATGGCGATGGTACAAAGGGAACGGATAATGATTCTCGAGTTGGGCCCATGCGGGCTATTCAAAGTGGTTCGATCAGTCCAGTTCAAATGAAAAGGGCTATAATTATAACATCTGTCCTATCATTTATCAGTACTGTTGCTTTAATAATCGTTAGCTTAGGCTTGCAACAGTTGCTGACAGCTCTATTTTTTTTGATTCTGGGAATTGCAGCTATCTGGGCGGCTATAAAGTATACAGTAGGCGATGATGCTTATGGTTATTCTGGGCTAGGCGATCTCTTCGTTTTTATTTTTTTTGGACCAGTCAGTATAATGGGAATTTATTATCTCGTATTGCAGCAGTTTGACATATACCTAATCCTTCCTTCACTTACCATAGGTCTATTGAGCGTAGCAGTCTTGAATCTAAACAATATGCGTGATGTCGAGAATGATAAGCTCTCTGGGAAAAACACGGTGGTTGTACAAATAGGTTTGGCCAGAGCAAAGTTATTTCACATGGCATTGTTAGCTATGGCGTTTCTATCCATGATGCTTTACCTAGTACACCTGTATATATTATATTCAGAATCCACTATTTTAATATTCAGCCCGTTGATTGCTTTCATACCTCTCTTTATTCATTGCATCAAAGTCTCAAAAAACAATGTACCCGCTCTTTTTGATCCAGAACTCAAAAAAGTTGCTTTATCTACCTTTTTATTGAGCTTGATTACGATTATTGTATTTAGCTTATTTACAATCAAGTAGTAGTAGTTTTACTATTATCTTTCTTCATCTTATTATATTATTTACCTTAAAATTTCAGTTCAGACATACATTTTTAACAAATGTTAGTCATTGCATAACAATGATTTTTATATATTTAACTGTTCAAAAAAGGCTTTTTATTGACTGAAAACTACTCTAACTAAAATTACTAATCATGGCACGAGCAATGTTTGAATACACTAAAACGATCCTCGAGAAGGTGAGTTTTGACGCCCTGCTTTTTTGCAAAGAACTTGAAAAAGCAGTCAAATGTCTCCTTCCCTTTGAGATTAAAGAATTGCAGATTTGGGTAAAACAGTTAATCACAAGAAATCCAGAATTAGCCTCCTGCATCAATTTATTACCCAAGTAATTTATTTTAAGTGATTATTCTATGAGGTGTCCCTAAGGTTTAAAATCTTAGGGACATTTTTATTTTTGGGAAACGGGACTTATAATATTCACATTATGAAAGGCAATTGCACCTTTCACCACGCCTGCAATCACTTGATGGAGCGCATCTATTATTTGCATTTTCAACTCGCTTTTGTGATATATAAGACTTACTTCTCTGGCAGGATTGGGCTCCTTAAAATATCTAAGGTTTGCTTTTTTGCGATCGTGCAATTCCTCAGTATTTAAAAAGGGGAGCAATGTCATTCCTAGGCCTTCATCTGCGAGTTTGATTAAGGTTTCAAAGCTGCCGCTCATAAGTGAGAAACGTTCTTCTTGGGTGTCTCTAGAACTGCGGCACAGGTTCAGGACGCTGTCTTTAAAGCAATGCCCATCTTCCAGTAACAAAAGTTTGTCAGGGTCAATCTCTTCCACATCCATTTTTTCTGAAACAGCTTTTTTACTTGCTGGATCATAGATAACAAATGGCTCATAGTACAACACCTTTTTCTTGATTAAACTATCTTCTAAAGGCGTTGCCGCAATGGCAGCATCCAGACTACCATCATTTAACCGTTCCAGTATGTTTTCAGTCGTGAGTTCCTCAATACGCAATTTTACCTTTGAATATTTCTTGATAAAATTATTCATGAACATAGGGAGCAACGTAGGCATGATGGTAGGAATGATACCCAACCTAAATTCGCCACCTATAAAACCTTTTTCTTGATCTACGATATCTTGAATACGATCGCTCTCGTTTACAATGTTGCGAGCTTGAGTGACAATCTTTTTACCAGTTTCCGTCAACTCAATGGGCTTCTTGGATCTATCAAAAATCTGTACATCAAGCTCATCCTCAAGTTTTTGAATCTGCATACTTAGTGTAGGCTGAGTTACAAAAACTTTATCTGCGGCGCGGGTAAAATTTTGATATTGAGCAACCGCGAGAACGTACCTGAGTTGTGTTATAGTCATAACTGATGTTTGATGTCAAAAATAATCAATTAAAACTATGATCATTTATCAGCTATGTTAGAATACTCATAACACTCCACCTTATCTTTATATCATTGAAAATGAATTTGCTATGAAACTAAACTTTGGACTCTCGCTACTACTTTGGACAATTGCGACCTCCTTTTTATCGCTCTATGGCCAGACTGTTGACTTGAATACGGTCGCCAGCGGCTTCAATGATCCGGTAGATATCAAAAATACCGGTGATGACCGCTTGTTCATTGTTGAACAAGGTGGCTTGATCAAAATTATTGACCTCTCGAGTAATTCAGTTTTGCCAGATACCTTCTTAAATGTGAGCTCTTTGATTTCTACCGGTGGAGAGCGTGGTCTGCTCAGCGTCGCATTTCCTCCAGATTACAGTACTTCAGGAAAATTTTACGTTAATTATACAAATACTTCTGGCTCAAGTGTCATCGCTGAATACACGGTTTCCAGCCAAAATCCCAACCTAGCAAACCCAAATGGCACGGTGATTCTCACTTTCACTCAACCTTTTTCCAACCATAATGGTGGTTGCATGCAGTTCGGCCCAGATGGGTTTCTGTATATATCCTCTGGTGACGGAGGTAGCGGTGGTGATCCAGGCAATAGAGCTCAGAATAATAATACCTTATTAGGGAAAATGCTACGCATAGATGTCTCAACTGGTAGTGATGGAAATCCCTACTCCATTCCAGCATCCAATCAGTTTGCAAACAGCGCAGGATCAGATGAAATATTCTCCACGGGCTTACGCAATCCCTGGAAATTCTCCTTTGATTCAAACGATATCTGGATTGCTGATGTAGGTCAAAACGCAACCGAAGAAATTAACAGACAGCCCATCACTAACACCTCCGCAAACTACGGCTGGCGCTGTTATGAGGGCAGCAACAATTTCAACGTTCAAGCCAGCTGTCCACCGGTCGCAGATCTTGTATTTCCCGTCGCTGAATATAATCATAGCGGTAACGGACTCAATAAATGCAGCATTACAGGAGGTTATGTTTACCGTGGCAGCGCCTTTCCTAACCTTCAGGGCATCTACTTTTTTGCAGACTTCTGTAGTAATGAGATAGGAATGTTAGATGCAACACAAACTAATCCTATAATCAGTTATACGGCACCGTATGCGGGAGCGGGATTCTCATCTTTTGGCGTTGATCAAGATAATGAGCTATACGTAGCACACCGTAATTCTGGAATCATTTCCAGAATTGTTGATACTACCGCACGTATTGAAGAAGATTCTCAAGACATACTCACGCTTTACCCTAATCCTGCTACAGATAAGATCACGCTTCAATCTGGTGACACCAGCTTAAAAAGTTTTGAAATCTATAATGCTTTGGGAAAAATAATAATGGGAGGTGCCCTAAAGTCCTCAAAGAGTATCGATACCTCAAGACTTGAGGCAGGGTTATATTTCATAAAATGTAGTGGGGACAACACACAATATTCTCAGCGATTTATAGTAAGGTAAACCACTCAGAAACTACTAATGGACTATAATTTAGCTATGGTTTTAGTTTGATTATTTCTCGCTTTCGCGAAAGCGGAATCATCAACCTCACCTTAAAAATTTCAATCATTTAAACCCATTAAAAATGTTTCAACCACTCGCAAAAATCACAGGCTATCTCTTCGGATTTTTGATTGCCACGGTACTGGTTGTTTTTACTACCGCTTACCTCATAATCGACTCTCAACCTACAGTCACATCTCAAGCTCAAATTTTAAAAGAACCTCCTGCCCCACCTGTAGAACTTACAGAGGTGCAGAAGGAAGGAAAGACTATTTTCAATGCCAATTGCGCATCATGTCACAAACTTTATAAAAAAGCGGTAGGACCCGCTCTGGCCGGCGTAGCAGATAAATATGAGCGTGACTGGCTCTATAGCTGGATCAAGAATAGTGCAGCCCTCATAGCGTCTGGCGATGCTCAAGCGGTCGCAGTTTATAATGAGTACGGGCAAGCAAACATGAATGCATTTCCACAACTGAGCAATGAGGATATTGATAAGATTCTAGAATACACTTCTATTCCAAAACCTTAAATACCCCTTCACTTCCACGCTGCGCCGACGGCAAGTCCAGCTAACTACGCCGAAGTGGCTACGAGGGCCGTAAGACGACCGCGGCAATTCGATACCTCTGATCACCCCCTACTTGTCAAATCCCATTTGAACTTTAAGATTAACATAGCATTTACCCTTTGAGGAAATGGGTGGTTTAATTTTACGCTAAAACAACATATAATGGCAACAATAACTTTAGGAGGAAATAAGATTCAAACGGTAGGAGAACTACCTAAAGTAGGTACAAAAGCACCCAACTTTTCATTAAAAAAAGGCGATTTAAGTGAAGCCACCCTTGATGATTTTAAGGGAAAAAAAGTAGTCATGAACATTTTCCCCAGCATCGATACTGATGTTTGTTCTACTTCTGTAAAAAATTTCAACGAGCGTGCAACCGAGCTAGACAATACGGTGGTTCTTTGCATCTCTAGGGACACCCCTTTTGCAATGAAACGTTTCGCAAACGACGAGGGAACGGATAATGTGGTCAATCTAAGCGACGTGATAGACGGCAAATTTGGTGAAGATTACGGGCTAACCATGAAGACCGGAGGCATGGCTGGCTTCCACTCCAGAGCGGTTATCGCTCTTGATGAAGAAGGAAAAGTAATTTATAACCAACAGGTTCCAGAAATAGGAGAAGAACCTAATTATCTTGAGGCACTAAAAGCAGTATTATAATTGGCCTTAAGGAAATTTTTATACGGTAGATGGATTGGAGCAGGTTATGCCATTAAAGGCGCCTGGACCCTCCTCAAAACCGAACCTAGTATTCAAGTCCAAGCGGTCATAGCTATCATTATGACCGCTGCGGGCTTTTTATTTGACATTACCCGTTCAGAATGGCTGTTCCAGATAACAGCCATAGGTATGATCATGAGCCTGGAAGGACTCAATACCGCTATAGAAGCCATTTCAGATTTTATTCATCCAGAATTCCACACAAAAATTGGTCATATAAAGGATGTTGCTGCTGGAGCCGTCTTTATTACCGCGATTACCGCAACCATCATAGGATTGATAATCTATATACCTTATATCATAGACCTATTTTAGTTACAGGGTTGAACATTTTACAACTTGACTCAAAACCTCGTGAATAAATAGCTTTATATATCTTGCTGCGTTTCCCGAATAGGTGTGTGATATTGTTATTTTTGCTGGTTGTACCTAACTGATGGCTAAGAAAAAAACGACAGCAAAAAAAAACCGTAAGAAACTTTCTATGCCTTCCTTTAAACTGACGCGGTTGCAAGAGGTCATTTTAGGAAGTGCTCTGATGGTTTTTGGGATTCTGCTTTTCTTCTCCTTTTTATCGTTCATCTTTACCTGGAGAGCAGATCAAAGTGCCATCAGCACATTAGGCTCCAGAGAGGTCGTCACACAAAACTGGGTGAGTCAGGTCGGTGCAGGACTGGGTCATTTCTTTGTTTATGAAGGTTTTGGTCTCGCTGCATTCTCTTTGTCGGTTTTGACCTTTATTACTGGAATCTATTTATTTGCCGCCAGTCGAAATCTTTTCAAGTTATCTAACAGCAAGTTGTTCACACTATGGGCGTGGGGTTTAATGTTGATGCTATGGCTTTCTATAAGTCTAGGGTTTTTTCATAAGCAAAATTCCATGCTGGGAGGTAAGGTAGGTTTTGAACTGAACGATTTACTGCAAGACTATCTAGGCCTTCTGGGAGCCATTCTGGTAATGGCCTTTTTTGCGATCGTCTACCTCGTTCTTAGGCTTAAAATAACACCAGAAAAGGTGAGCTCTTATTTTTCAAGACAGGCAAAAGAGATACAAGAAAGTTTTGAAGAAGAACAAAACGCCGGTGCTGAAGCAGAGGAATCTGTTGCACCTACTTCTGAAAATGTAACTGCTCCAGAGCAATCAAAAAAGCCTGTACCACCTACAGAACCTGAAAAAGTAACAAAACTAGATCTTTCTGAAGACTCATCAGTCTCAAGCGCATCTATTGACTTGGATAGCCATCCTAAAAATGCAGAGCCTAAAGAAACGACTCCTATCAAAAGAACCGTTGCACCAAAAGATGACAACGACATCGGTATGGATATCGAGCAGGCACCAGATGAAGAAGAGCTTATCGATACTAAAGCCACAAAACTGGTCGAGGATTTTGGCGAGTTTGACCCTACATTAGAGCTTAGTAATTTTCAGTTCCCTCCTATTGAACTGCTCAAAGATTATTCCCAGGGAAAAACGCTTACCATAAACGAGGAGGAACTTCAGGCAAACAAAGACAAGATTGTTGAAACCCTGAACAATTACAAAATAGGTATCGCAAAAATCTCGGCAACCATAGGTCCTACCGTGACACTTTATGAAATTGTTCCTGAAGCTGGCGTGCGTATTTCAAAAATCAAAAATCTAGAAGACGATATCGCATTATCACTTTCGGCTCTTGGAATCAGGATCATCGCTCCTATTCCAGGAAAAGGAACTATAGGTATCGAGGTGCCCAACCAAAACCCTTCTGTGGTAAGTATGCGATCCGTTATCGCATCACCAAAATTTCAGCAAGCTGAAAAGGAGCTTCCTATAGCTTTTGGTAAAACGATCAGCAATGAAACTTTTGTAGTAGACCTTGCCAAAATGCCCCACATGCTTATGGCAGGTGCGACGGGTCAGGGTAAATCTGTAGGGTTGAATGCGGTACTGACTTCTCTATTATATTCTAAGCACCCTGCAGAGGTGAAATTTGTGCTCGTCGATCCTAAGAAAGTAGAACTTACTTTATTCAATAAGATCGAGCGCCATTATCTCGCAAAACTTCCCGATAGTGAGGATGCGATCATTACTGATAATTCTAAAGTAATCAATACCTTGAACAGTCTCTGTATCGAGATGGATGAGCGCTACGAGATCCTCAAACAAGCGATGTGTCGCAATATCAAGGAGTACAACGCAAAGTTCAAGGCGCGCAAGCTCAACCCAGCAAACGGTCACCGCTTTCTGCCTTATATCGTGCTAGTCGTAGATGAATTTGCAGATCTCATCATGACCGCGGGCAAAGAAGTAGAAACACCCATCGCGCGTCTCGCTCAGCTCGCTCGTGCCATAGGAATTCACTTGATCATTGCTACCCAGCGACCGTCGGTAAATGTGATTACCGGTATGATCAAAGCCAACTTCCCAGCGAGGGTTTCCTTCCGTGTTCAGCAAAAGGTTGATTCACGCACCATTTTGGATAGCGGTGGTGCTGACCAGCTCATAGGTCGTGGAGACATGCTTTATACTGCCGGTAACGAGATTATCAGGATTCAATGTGCCTTTGTAGACACTCCAGAGGTGGAGAAAATCACCGAGTTCATCGGAAGTCAAAAAGCCTATCCGGACGCCTATATATTACCTGAGTATGTAGGTGAAGAGGGTGGCACAGCTCTTGATGACAACATAGATGAGCGGGATGCAAAATTCCGCGAGGCCGCAGAAATTATAGTGGTTGCCCAGCAAGGAAGTGCTTCTTTACTGCAGCGTAAACTTAAACTAGGTTACAACCGCGCCGGTAGGATCATCGATCAACTGGAAGCTGCGGGAATCGTAGGCGGTTTTGAAGGTAGCAAGGCACGACAGGTGTTGATACCAGATCTTGCCAGCCTCGAGGTGTTTTTTAATGAAGAAGAAAATAAATAGATGAATAAAATGAAATATTTAGTAATGAGCCTTGTATTTGTTCTCGCTTTCGCGAAAGCGGGATCAGCACAATCTAATTCTGACCAGAAAGCGGAAGAGTTGCTCAAAAACGTGGCTCAAAAGTTCAAGAGCTACGACAATCTATATTTCACATATAAAGGGAACTTTAAAAATGTGAAAAACAACATCAATACGGATATTCAAGGCGACGCCACCCTAAGCGGTCAAAAATATAATGTGAATTACATGGGGACTACCTTCCTCTTTGATGGAAACAAACAGTATGTTATCAACCGTGAGGATGAGCAGGTTACCATTTCAAGACCAGCAAGCGAGGATGACGGCATCACGCCATCTAACATCTTATCCTTTTATGAAAAGGGATACACAAAAAAATGGGATATTCTACAGGACGTAAAAGGTCGTAAGATTCAATATGTAAAACTAGTTCCTATCAAATCAAATACGGATTATAAGAATGTTTTACTGGGAATTGACAAACAGTCTAACCATATCTATAATGTAATTATTACTGAAAAGTCTGGAACCGTAGTCACCTTCACGCTTAAATCTCTTAAGGTGAACGAGACTTTGGCAAAAAATACGTTCAGTTTTGATGCATCTGACTATCCTGATTTTGATATAGAGCAGTTGGACTAGCGTGAAAATTCTCGATCGCTACATATTGGTTCAGTATGTGAAGACCTTTTTGAGTGTCTTCACCGTCTTGATGTTTATTCTCGTGTTACAGGCGATATGGCTGTATATAAAAGAATTGGCAGGAAAAGATCTTGATGTAGTTACGATCGTTAAATTTCTCTATTACAGCATGCCGGTGGCCGTACCTATTGCCTTGCCGTTGAGCGTTCTGCTTGCGGCAATTTTGGTATTTGGGAATATGGCTGAGAACTATGAGTTTGCCGCGATGAAATCAAATGGTATTTCATTGCAACGCGCCATGCGATCGCTGACCATCGTTATTCTAGGTATAGGTCTCACCTCGTTTTTCTTTGCAAACTCCGTAATCCCGTGGGGTTATCTCAAACAGCGCAACCTGCGTCAAAATATTGCAAAGTTAAAACCAGCGATGGTTATTACAGAAGGGGTTTTCAATCAGGTAGGTGACATCAATATAAGAGTGAGTAAGAAATCTGGTGATCGAGGTCAGTATCTGGAAGACGTTATCATTCACAAACGTGACCCAAAACGATCTGGAAACTTCACGGTGATCAAAAGTGAAAGCGGAGAGCTCAAAAGCTCGCTCAACTCAAACGTGATCCAGTTGGTACTCTATAATGGAAACTATTATGATGACCTACGTGTGAAGGATCCCGTAAAGCAGCGAAACCTGCCATTTGTGCGTAGTTATTTTGATGAGTACACCCTCAATGTAGATGTCTCAAGTCTAAACGAGGTAGATATGGATGAAGAGGAGATCACAGATAATCATCGCATGCTCAAGGTAAATGAGCTCATGATCAGACTGGATTCCTTTGATAGAGATTTGAAGATGAATATGAAATCCTATCGAGAAAATCAGCATGCCAAATGGAGGCCTGAATATTTTAATCGAGCTGTTGCCACAGATCTCGATACAATGACTACTTTTTCAGAAACAAAAAACTTCTTTGCAGATTTACCTAATACAGATCAGAGTCGCGCCATTAACGCGGCTGTAAATAAAGTACGCAATCAAAAAGCCACGGTAAAGAACCGTTTTGAACAAATGAAACGTGAGGAAAAAAGACTCGCGACTCACAAAATTGAGATTCATAAAAAGTTTGTCTTAGGGTCAGCTTGTATCATCTTGTTTTTTATAGGTGCTCCACTAGGCGCGATTATCAGAAAAGGGGGAATGGGACTTCCTCTGGTTGTAGCCACGATTTTCTTCTTAGCCTATCACTTCATAAACATTTTTGCAGAGAAATCTGCCCAGCAGGGTGCGATGCCATCCTGGTTGGGAGCATGGTTGGGAACATTGATTATTTTCCCTCTCGGGATCATACTTACCTATCGCGCTACAACAGATCAAGGTTTCTTCGATTTATCGGGCTCTATCAAAGGTTGGTTCACAGCTAAAAAAGCCTCAAAAGCAAAGCCTGCACAGTCTCAATAGTTATCTTTGTTGAAATTGAGATTTAGTACATGATCGAGACCGCAAACGCCCCATCAAATATCAAGTTAGACCGGATAGAAGACGCCATCGAGGACGTTAAAAACGGCAAAGTCATTATAGTTGTAGATGATGAAAACCGTGAAAATGAAGGCGATTTTCTCGCAAGTGCAGAAGCCGTTTCTCCAGAGATGATCAATTTTATGGCAACACATGGCCGCGGTCTGATCTGTTGTCCCATTACGGCTTCTAGAGTGAAACAACTGGGTCTATCCATGATGGTAAATAACAACTCAGATCCCATGGAAACTGCGTTTACCGTTTCTGTTGATTTACGTGGACATGGAGTTACCACAGGTATAAGCGCCTCTGATCGTGCCAAAACAATCAAAGCCATCATCGATCCTGATACTCAGTCGCACGATTTGAGCAAGCCGGGTCATATATTCCCGCTCAAGGCTAAGGATGGAGGCGTACTGCGCCGTACGGGCCATACTGAGGCTGCAGTAGATTTTGCAAGACTTGCCGGTCACAAACCTGCCGGTGTGATCGTAGAGATCATGAATGAGGACGGTACCATGGCGAGATTGCCCCAACTGGTTGAAGTGGCAAAAAAACACGACCTCAAACTTGTGAGTATTGAAGATCTTGTGGCTTATCGCATGAAACATGACAGCCTAATTGTGAAAAAGGAAGATTTCAATTTAACCACTCGTTTTGGAGATTACAGATTGAGAGCCTATCAACAGACCACAAATGATCAAATTCATATAGCACTTACTCTGGGAAGCTGGGAAGATGGCGAGACCGTACTAACTAGAATGAATAGTACCCAAGTTAATAATGACCTCTTCTCTACCCTCACCAGCGATGCAGATCGCAAGATTGACGCCATGTTTGATCGGTTGAATGAGGAAGGGCGTGGCGCCATCGTCTTTATCAATCAGCAGTTTGAGCCAGAAAATATGTTAGGCAGGCTGGAGCAGCTTAAGAAATTGCAAAAGAATGGCGAGCATAAAGCACCTCGTCGCAACCTTGACAATAAAGATTACGGTATAGGTGCGCAGATTCTTCACGATCTTCACATCAGCAAGATCAAATTGATGACCAACTCAGAACAGAGCAGACGCATCGGTATGATAGGCTATGGTCTGGAAATCGTTGATACGGTCAGCTATTAGTAAGCTTTTTGTGTTTGCGCTTTCGCGAAAGCGTACACCTCAAAAGATAATTTCAATCGCATGAACTTTTTCAAGACCACAGAGCAGGATAGTAACCACAAGGACCTGGAGCAAAAAACAACTCGAGAGCTACTTGCAGGAATGAATGAGGAAGATCAGAAAGTAGCTCTAGCAGTTCAAAAATGCTTACCTCAAATAGAAAAACTGATCAATCAAGTCATGCCCAGAATGAAGGATGGTGGCAGACTATTTTATATAGGTGCCGGAACGAGCGGACGTATAGGTATCTTAGATGCTAGCGAGTGTCCTCCTACCTTTGGAGTTGCACACGATAGAATCATCGGTCTTATCGCAGGAGGTGATCACGCCATCAGAAAAGCTGTAGAAAATGCTGAAGATGATACCGATCAGGCTTTCAAAGATCTTGCAGAATACCGGATCAACAAAAATGACGTTGTGATAGGAATTGCGGCAAGTGGTACGACACCTTATGTTTTGGGAGGTTTGAGGGATTGTCAAAAAAACGGAATATTAACGGGAGGCATCACCTGCAATGTGGATAGCCCGCTGGATCATCTGGCAGATCATTCCATCGTTCCCGTGGTGGGACCTGAATTTATTACGGGCAGCAGCCGCATGAAGGCAGGTACTGCACAGAAAATGATTTTAAACATGATCAGCACCGCTGTAATGATTCAGCTGGGTCACGTAGTAGGTAATAAAATGGTTGACATGCAGCTCAGCAACGATAAATTAGTCGATCGCGGTACACGAATGATCATGGAGGCTACTGGACTGGATTATGATAAAGCCAATGCCCTACTGAAAACACACGGGAGCGTAAGAGCTGCACTACAAAATACAGATGTTTGTTAATGAAACAGCCTTCTACAGATAGACAAGTCCTGACTAAGGGAATCCAACGAATGGCCTTAAGTCTGGTTTTTATTTTTTCTGGTCCTATTTTAGTTTACATAGGTGCGGGCAGCGATCATCCGATAATCTTTCTGATGCCAGGGATTGCTTTTTGTATCCTTGCCGTTCTATTCATGTTTCAGGGAATCAAACTGATCTTAGACTCAATGTTTAAAACCAATAAAACAAGATGAATAAACTTCTGATAGCCATCATAACCATAGCCACAAGTGTGGTGAGCTGTAAAATGGAAGTCGATAAAACTGAGGGTACAGCAAATACTCAACTCGTTCAAGAGCAATCTGGATCGATTGATAAAAATGAAGTTGAATACTCTGCTATCAAAGAGGTCAAGACTATGGAACTTGCGCATGGGAAGGCTTCATTTCTTTCTCAAGATGTAGTCAGCTTCAAAATCAAGCTTTCATTTAATGGCGCACCCAGGCTGGATGGTAGAATTTCTATGTCTACTGATTCCAGACAAGTACTTATCAATAAAAATGATGGCAGTACCATTTATTATGATGGTGAAGATGTTTGGTTCACGGGAGAGTCCTCAAATGATCAAAAAGCTCGTTTTGATGCTCTAACTTGGTCTTACTTTTTTGCTTTGCCATTCAAAATAAGTGATCAGGGAACTCAAATTGAGAAAATGGATTCAAATTCTGATCATCTCAAATACAATCTGTCTTTTGAATCAGAAGTAGGGGATACGCCAGATGACTGGTACCATCTATACATAGATCGTGAGACACATCTTTTAAGTTATGCGGGCTACATTGTAACCTATGGAGACGTAGATCCTGAACAAGCGGCTGAGAATGCACATGCCATAGAGTACTTAAATTACAATACAGTTGAAAATATAAGTTTACCGTCTATCTGGAAATTTTATAATTATGACAAGGATATAGATCGCTCAAAGGTGATAGGAGAAGCTGAGATATCGCAAATCAAGTTTGGCACTTTTAATGATCATAGTTTAGAGAAACCTGATGGCGCTTACCGCATTTCTTTAGATTGAAACATCAATTAATGAGTTTAAAATTCAAATTTCTATTCTGGACAGTCCTTAGTGCGGCTTTGAGTACGTACGCTCAAGAAAAACCAGCTGACTCTTTGATAAAAGTGAAAGGTAGTAGTTCTTTTATTGATGAAGTCAATATTCCAGGCGCGGTAGTGTATACAAAAACCAACAACAAACAGGTCTACATCGAGCACCGTGGTATAAAGATGTGGTGCGATCAGGCACTTTTTTACACGAAGGATAATTTTGTTCGAGCTATAGGAAACGTGCGCATGAACCAAGGCGATAGCCTAAAAATGCAATCTCGATTTGCGCAGTATGATGGAACATCAAAATTAGCTTTTGCAAACGGCGATGTGGTGATGACCAACCCTGACACGACGCTCAAAACAGATTCGCTTTTTTTTGATCGAGTAAAACAACAAGCTTATTACCGTAACGGAGGCACGGTTAGAGATACGGCAAGCACCTTGACCAGCCGTATAGGTCGGTTTTTTGTTAAAGAAAGTAGGTATCAGTTTCTGGATGACGTGGTCGTTAAGAATAAAGAATACACGATCAACAGTCCTCACCTGAATTATTATACGGAGACCGGTCATGCCTTTCTCTATGGACCTTCTACCATTACCAGTTCCACGAGCAAAGTATATTGTGAGCGCGGTTTTTATGATACGAGGGCAGATACAGGGTATTTTGTAAAAAACTCTCGCATAGATTATAACAACAGAACAATTTGGGGCGATAGCCTATATTTTGATCGGAATCGGGCCTTTGCTAGTGCAACAAATAACATTATTGTTCTTGACACCATAAACAACTCAATGATTAACGGGCATTATGCTCAGGTCTTCAGAAAGAAAGATAGTGTTTTCATTACAAAACGTGCTGTTGCGATTAGTACAGAAAATCAAGACAGCATTTACATTCACGCTGATACACTCATGGTGACCGGTCCTGAAAACGACCGTATCATAAGAGCTTTTCATGATGCTCGATTATTCAAAAGTGATTTGAGCGGTAAGTCAGATAGTATTGTAAGTATCCAAAAGAAAGGGATTACAAAAATGCTGACCCGCCCCATTCTCTGGAACAACAACAGCCAGATAACTGGTGACAGCATTTTCATGTATGGGAATACAGAAACGGAGAAGCTAGATTCATTATTAGTTACTGAAAATGCTTTTATGATAGATCAAGATTCTAGTGGTGGTTTCAGTCAGGTGAAGGGTAAACAACTGGTAGGATTTTTTAACGACAACAATGAAATGAGAGAAGTCCACATTAATAAAAATGTGGAAAACCTGATCTATTCTAGAGATGAAAATGGAAAATTGATCGGAATCAATAAAGGAACGAGTGGGAGAATGATCGTAGAATTTGAAGACAAAGCGATTGTGATGATCACTACTCTAGACAATCCAGACGATGACACTTACCCACCAGAAATGTTGGAAGAAAACGCGCGTAAAATGCGTGGATTCAATTGGCGAGGTGATGAACAGTTACTGACTAGAGAAGATTTGTTCACAGGAAAACCCGCTCCCGTTTTACCAGTAATCAAAGGTATTCCCGCCCCAGCGGTGGAGGAAGATTTTTTCAAAAGTCTTGAAAACATCAAGCTCAATGAGAATTCCAGAGTAAAGAAAAAAGATCTTAAAATGCGTAAAAAGGATCAGCTTGCTGTGCCCTTGGATCAAAACGCACTCAAAAAGTCTGAAAATTGACTAAAGCCGATTTCTTCAAATATCAGGCACCCACCACTCCATTTGCTCCTGGCATTGAGATAGAAAAAGCTGAAGCCTGCATCATCATAGATAAAAATGGTAAGGAATATCTAGACCTGGTCGCAGGCGTTAGCGCCTTGCCTCTAGGGCATAGACATCCTGAAGTCGTCAAAGCCATAAAAGATCAGGTAGACAAATACCTTCATGTCATGGTTTATGGCGAGTTCTCGCAAGATCCTGCGGTTGAACTGTGTAAGAAAATCGCTGATTTATTGCCAGAACCGCTCGACATGACCTACTTGGTAAATAGCGGTACCGAGGCGATTGAAGCCTCGATGAAATTAGCACGTCGGGTTACAGGTCGCTCAGAAATTGTAGCTATGAAAAATTGTTACCATGGCAACACGCTCGGCTCGTTAAGTCTAAGCGATTATGAAGAGCGTAAAGCACCCTTCAGACCACTCCTACCTGATGTAAAACATATCAAATTTAATTGTCCTTCTGATCTCAACCTCATCACAGAGCGTTCTGCGGGTATCATTTTAGAGAGTATTCAAGGTGGTGCAGGTTTTATCATTCCAGACCCACGATGGTGGAACGCTTTATTTGACCGCTGTAGGAAGGTGGGTGCTCTTATCATTTTAGATGAAATCCAGCCCGGGATGGGACGTACTGGAACGCTATTTTACTTTCAACAACTGGGACTTGTACCAGATATGGTGGTTTCAGGGAAAGGTTTGGGTGGCGGCATGCCTATAGGCTCTTTGACCGCATCGACTGAGCATCTCAAACTTTTTGCCTCAAACCCTATGCTGGGCCACATTACCACTTTCGGCGGGAATCCCGTGATTGCCGCTGCTGCCCTAGCGACACTTTCTGTTATTGATCGGGATCTGGATCGTTTTGATGTAGTGGGTAAAGAATTACGCTTTCGCGAAAGCTTACAAAACAAAAACATTATAGAAATTAGAGGTACCGGGCTTATGCTAGCGGCTATACTGAAAGATGATCAACATACTGCTGCCATAGTGGATCGCTGCAGGGACAACGGTGTGCTTTACTTTTTGCTCTTGTTTGAAAAACGAGCGGTACGCATCACTCCACCACTCTCCATAAGTCTAACAGAGATTGATCGAGCCTGTGAAGTTCTTCAAGAAGCTATCGATCACTTCTACAAATAATTTACATGTTTATAACCTTGTTGACAATGGAAAAGGCGATAGTGCCGTTGTATGGATATAAATCAGAACTTAGTAAGGTCGTAATGAAAAAAACATTCCTTTATGAGATTTGAGCTAAATGACGACGGACATCCCAGTATTGTAAAATTTGAATCCATGATGGATTCCAACCGTGTGGGTTTCTTTGATAGTGAAGAATTTGAAGAAATAATCGACTACTACATGGAAATGGGAAAAGTGGAAAAGGCGCGAAAGGCCGTTTCCCTAGCAATTTCCCAACACCCTACCTCTGTAAACCTCAGGCTCTTTAAGGCAGAACTGTTGATTTTTGACAATAAGTTTGAACTCGCACATTCCTTACTCAATGAGTTGCATTTGCTCGAGCCTAACAATGCTGAAATCTATATTCAGAAAGCAAACATTTACTCAAAAACGGAAAATCATAACAAAGCAATCAAGTTGCTTGAACTGGCTGTTGAGGTCACAGAAGATCAAGCCGATGTTTTCAATCTCATAGGGATGGAGCAGCTTTTTTTAGAGAATTATGCAGCAGCCAAAGAAAATTTCATAAAGTGTCTAGAACTGGATCATGAAGATTACTCTGCTTTATATAATATCATGTACTGCTTTGATTTTCTGCATCAAGATCGAGAGGCTGTATCCTTTTTAGAGCTTTATCTAGACAAGAACCCCTATTGCGAGGTTGCCTGGCATCAATTGGGTAAACAATATTTTGATTCAAAAGATTACGAAAAAGCGCTGACAGCTTATGATTTTGCCATCATTTCAAACGATCGCTTTATAGGTGCCTATTTAGAAAAAGGAAAGGTACTAGAGAAGCTCAAAAGGTTTAACGAAGCTATCGAACAATACCAGATGACCCTAGGACTAGACGATCCTACCAGTTTTGCTTATTTGCGACTGGGAAAATGCTTTTTGAAACTAAAAAAGGCAGATCAAGCGATCTATAATTTTAATAAATGTGTTGAAGAAGATCCTTTATTAGACAAAGGCTGGTTGGCGATCGTAGATTTTTATTCTGAGCGTTTAGAATTTCAAAAAGCGCTGGGCTTTATGAATAAAGCTATTGATATTGATCCAGAAAATGCCATGTACTGGACTAAATTTGCTCGCATCAACCATAAACTCAATTTTTTTGAGGAAGCAGAATTTGGTTACCGACGCGCCATGGAGCTGGGAAGCTATGAATTTGATCTCTGGATAGACCGCGCAGACCTTTTAATAGAGTTAGGTGAATATCGGGCACTTATTGTCAATGTGGAACACGGCTTAGAGTTCTACCCAAATCATCCTGAGCTTCTCATAAGGTTAGGTATTGTTAATCTAAAAGTTGGTAAAGAAACTGAGGGCTTGTATCATCTGCAAACAGCCTTAAAGGATAATCCGGCTTTGGTTAATGTGGTTCTAGATCAATTTGGCGATTTTATTACTACCAAGCAACTCGCTTACCTGTTAGATTAATATGTTTTTTTTTAGCAAGAAAGAGTTTCTGATTGATCAGTTCTCTGACGGATTAATCGATATTCACAACCATTTATTGCCAGCTCTGGATGACGGCTCAAACTCTCTCGAAACGACTATCGAAATGATTGAGCTTATGAAAGCATCTAATATTTCAAAAGCTTATGTTACCCCTCATATCATGGAGGACTTTTATGAATTGAACACCCAGAAAATTGCCACGAAGTTTGAGGAAGTTCAATCAGAAATTACAAAGGACTATAGCAATCATCGAGATTTTTTGCTCGATCACTCTAGTGAATACATGATTGATAGCCAGTTTGAAAGCTTACTGGAAAACAGAACTTTGAGATGTTTAAAAGAAAACTATCTGCTATGCGAGCTATCCTACTTCCAAAAACCAATCAATCTTGAAGATCTATTGTTTAAAATGATCAGCTATGGCTACCAACCTATTCTTGCGCATCCTGAACGCTATAGGTATTTAAGTTTTGAAGAGCTTCGCAACCTTAATGATCAAGGTTTTCTTTTTCAAGCTAATCTATTGTCTTTTTCAAGTCATTACGGGAACGACGCCCTAAATAAGTGCGAATTTCTCATTAAGGAAGATCTATATTCTTTCTTGGGAACTGATGCTCATAAGCCGGAACACCTTAGAGTAATTAAAAATATACAGATCAAAAAGAAGTTTTTAGAGAAAATAAAAAAAGCTGTAGCCTTACATAAAGAAGGTTTCTCTTGATCCTACTCGTTAACTTAACTCTACTTATTTAGACTTTGTGAAGTAAGCTTTGAAATAATCAAGTATTCCTTTATTTCTAGAGGTATACTCGTAAGAATATTTGCGTCCATAACCGAAGTTAGAGACTTTCACATCATTCACAATTAGAGAGACATTGTCTAATTTTTTATCATCGATAGTTTCCTGAAGGTAGTTTAATAAAACTTTATCTGTATAGTTTGCACGTGTAACATACATGGTAACATCAGCAAACTTATTGATTAGGAAGGTATCTGTTACTAAAATGGTAGGCGCAGAATCTACAATAATATAATCGTAAGACATCCTTGCTTCCTCTATTAATTTCTTAACTCGATCACTTAAAAGAAGTTCAGCTGGATTAGGTGGTATCTTTCCAGAATGTACTAAGTCTAGATTATTGTTTTCTGAATGCGTTGTCAGTAGCTCAGATAAGGTCAATTGATCATTTATCAGAAACTCAGTCAACCCGCTAGAAGCCAGATTGGTTTTGCCTACATACCTATGTATCTGAGGATTCCTGATATCTGCACCTATTAAGAGTACTTTCTTTCCCGTATAGGCTAAAGTCAAAGCCGTATTGTAACTCACAAAAGTTTTTCCTTCACCCTTTACGGTGGAAGTAACGAGGACTACCGGACTCTGATCCTGCTTTTTCAAGCTGGCAATAATATATTGTAAATTGGTTCGAACTATTCTGAACGACTCTGCTAATATGGATCTATCGTTCAAGGTTATGTAATCGTTCTCATCCTTATCAATTCTTGGAATTTCTCCTAGAATTGTAGCGTCAGATAGTACATCTTCAACATCTTTTCTGTTTTCTATTTTGTTATAAAGCAGTTGACGTAGATAGATAAGGCCTATAGGTAATAATAAACCAAAAATTAATGCAGCAGAGTATATAATCTTTTTCTTAGGGTAGATAGGTACCGTCGAAGCAATCGCATAATCTACCACTTTAGCCTTCGGAGTAGCAATTGCCAACGATATGGAGGTAGATTCTCTTTTTTCACTCAACAATAAAAAAATTGTTTCTACTATTTTCCTTGTACGCTCAATATCTCTATTTAATCGCTCATTTTCCGGTATTGTCTCAACTTGTTGAAAGGCATTTCCACGTTCACCCAGAAGACTGGCCTTTTGAAGCTGTAGGCTCTCTATATTGCCACTTACACTAAGTTTCAAAACTTCCTTGATCCCATCAAGCTGCTTTTTGATAGCAATCAACTGAGGATTGATAACTGTTGCAGCTTCTTGTAAAACTTCATAACGACTTAGTAATTGATTATAATTGCTCGCTTGTTGACTTATAGCCTCTGAATTATTTATCGACAAATTCCCAGGCAAATATTCATACTCTGAAGAATTGAGTAATCTTTCTATTGACTTAGCTAAATCAATTTGCGTATTTAATAAAGCGAGTTCTCTATTCATGGTTGCGGACGCCTCCAATCCCATGAGTGATTCAACAGGTAAATCAACTAATCCCTTATCATTTTTAAATTTCTGAATTTGTCGCTCGATACTATCTAGGTCAGCTTGAACTTCTACTAGTCGCTCATCTATGAAACGCGCAGTATTTTTAGCAGCAGTATTTTTATCTTTTATAGCATCATCATTATAAACTTCAACCAACTGATTTAGAACGTCTTCAGCCTTTACATAATTGTCGTCGACAATAGAAAGATTGATTACAGAGCTTCTCTTATCTGTTTTAGAAGCACTTAAATTAGATACTAACCTCCTAGCTACGTGCTCAACCGGGAGAATCTTAATTTCAAGTATATCATTTTGGTCAATCTGAGCCTTAGAATGCTGATCAGCATTGAATGACATCACAAAATTTTGATTATCATATTCAAATGCCTGACCATATGTCAAAACTTTCCATTCATGAAGATCATTTTTCCTAATTTCAAAACGTTCCAAATCGATATGACGCATTTCAAAATTTAGATTCAATTCACCCTTTTGAGATTCATTTAAATCTAAGATATCTAAGAAAAAAGGGGATTGTTTGTATAAATCAACAGATTTAATCCTTCCTAATTTTGTGCATTCAACGTAAAGCCTCAAGTCTTTGACCACCATCTTCATCAACCTGATAGACATGAGAATTTCAATCTCGTTTTCAACTGTATTGAAGGTATTTCCCAAAACATCGATGTCGCTCAACGCCCAAGTTTCAGAAATACCCCCACTGGACGTATCCTTAATCATTACCTTGGAGCGAGCTTGATAGCGATTAGTGCTATACCTCAAGAAGGTATATGCAACTCCTACTGTAAAGATTATCGACAGAACAAACCACGGCCAGCGCTTTAAATAGGCACTCAGAATGTCATTGAGGTTTGTGGAATCTTTGCTATTGCTTACATTATCTCTCATAATCTATCTTCTTTCCAAAATAACAATGATTGATAGAAGTAATGAAGCAATTGAAACAAAAAGAGGCGCATTCCGGTTGAAACCAGCAGACTGCACCTGAGCATTATTTGGGTGTACGATTATAACATCATTTTGCTTTAGAAAATAGAATTCGCTGTTCATGAATGCCTCAGAAGTTAGATCAATTGATGCAGATTTTTTCTGACCTTTCTCCTCCCTTATAACAGTAATATCATTTCGCTTGCCGTAGATTGTTAAATCACCTGCGAGTCCGATAGCCTGTAGCAGTGTGTTCCTATTTCCTTGAAGAGGATACGTACCTGGTTGATTGACCTCTCCCAATACGGTAACTTTAAAATTTAAAATACGAACATCAATAGAAACATCGTCTTTTACATATTTCGAAATTTCATCCTTTAAAAAACTTGACACTTCTGATACAGTCATATTGTCTAGATCCAACTGACCCAAAATAGGATAATCAATATAGCCATTCTCGTCCACTAAATAAGCGAACAATTGCTGTTGCCCCATTACAGCGGTTTCATTACCCATTGTAGGAGAAACTGTTTTGTTGAAAACTGCTACAGCCTCCATATTTTTAGAGGTGACAAGGATTCGCAACAGGTCATCAGGCTTAATTTCAGGTTTATAATCAGACAGATCTTGATTGAACTCTCTATTTTTTTCCATGTCCTGTAAATAGAGGATTTTTTCCTTTGAAACACAGCTTGAAATTAAAATTGTAATTACTAATAAGTATAAATAGCGCATTCTAGCTTTAAATAAAGGCCAAAGATATAAAGAACCTCAATCAATAGGTTCATCTAGATATTCAAAAACACTATTATTACTTTTGTATTCAGGTATCAGCTTTTTCAAACAACTGACTACAGCATCATTTTGGTCATTTGCAGCTGCAATTATGCAATTATTCAACTCATTTAAAACATATGAATGACTTAGACCTTCTTGTTTTGCAATCATGATCTTCTCGTGGTGTGTAGGCAAGGTCATACTATCATCTGATAATAATTCTTCATAGAGCTTTTCACCGGGACGCAATCCTGTAAATTGTATATCGATATCCTTATAGGGTTCAAATCCAGATAATCTTATCATCTTTTCTGCAAGTGATAATATCTTTACCGGTTTACCCATATCGAAAACAAAAATTTCACCGCCATTTCCCATAGTGCCGGCTTGTAAAACGAGTTGACAAGCCTCTGTAATTGTCATGAAATATCTAATGATGTCCTTATGCGTTACAGTTACCGGCCCCCCTTTTTCAATCAAAGTTTTGAAATGAGGTATAACTGAACCATTAGAGCCTAGTACATTGCCGAACCTAGTGGTTATAAAGTCTGTTTCATTGTTGGGAAGATCCATCAAAGATTGTACATAAAGTTCAGCACCTCTTTTGCTTGCGCCCATCACATTAGTAGGATTAACAGCTTTATCTGTACTGATCATTACAAATCGCTCGACCTTATAGGCTGAACACAAATCAGCCAAATTTATCGTACCCAAAATATTAACATCTACGGCTTCTTTAGGATTTTCCTCTATGAGAGGAACATGCTTATAAGCCGCGGCATGATAAACTATACTTATATCCTCAAATTTGAAGACCTCTTCAATCCGGTTGGGATTTCTGATATCGCCAAGAATGAATTTAAACTGGATACCAGGGAATTTCTCTAGCAGTTCCAAGGAAAAATTGTAAAGTGGAGACTCTGCTTGGTCTAATACGATAATCTTGCCAGGTTTGTATGTCGCAATTTGCCTAATTATCTCACTACCGATAGATCCAGCACCACCAGTAACTAAAATATTCTTACCAGCAATCGATTTCTTTATCAAAGAATCATCCAAAACAATTTGGTGCCTATCCAATAAATCTTCGATCTGAATTTGTCTTATGTCTCGGAGAATATCATTATTATGATCTTCCCACGCTTCAATTTTAGGAGCGCTATACACTTGAATAGAATTTTCCAGACAAAAGTCGATGAGTTTCTCGTGAGTGGACTTATTTGATATATGCGACGGTAAAATGATCGCGTCTACTTTTAACGGACGAATTCGCTTTAAAAATTGTTCGTCAAATCTCAATATAGGTTTGCCTAAAATTTTGACTCTGGAATGTTTCTTTTTTGGTGAGATAAAGCCAACCAGATTGAATAGATCTTCTTTAGAGATATTTATTGCCTCAGCTAATGCAATAGTCTCATCATTTACTTCAAAGATCATCACATTTTTACGCTCGTGATTTACCTTACTAAATGAAGTGTAGGCCATTTTTACTGTAAGCCTAAAAAACAACATGCTTATAAACGTGATACTTGCATTAATGATCAAATAGGGAACTAAGAAAATCTTTTCCCCTATAATGAAATAAGAACTATACGTAATTCCAGCCAGGATGATATTGCTTAATAAACAGGCCACGGCGATCTTAGCGACATCCACAAAAGTACTGTGGCGAATGACACCAGAGTACGTACTTAGAATTATGAAGCTAAGCAGATAGACACCAACGGTCATGACTATTTGCCATTCTATACTCAACAACTCGTAGAATTGATGTGTAAGCAAATTGATGATGTTGTAAGTAATAATTGATGAAACTGATACTAGAAATACATCAAAAACGAGAACGATCCATCGTGGGAGATACCTGAGATTTCTAAATCTTAATTTAGAATCACCATTCCATAAAATGAAAATCAGTCTTCTTTTAAAATATTCCCAAGTCATCGGTAGGCAGTTAGAAATTGGTTGATATGATTATAAACAAAAATAGGGACATTGTTGCCAAAGTCCCTTATAGATAAAATTAAGAAAAGATTATTTTTTCTTAAAAGTTTTATATGCTCCTATACCTAGGGCAATTAATACTGCGGCAGCTATTCCTGGAATAGGAGCGGTTGCATCATCAACGTCTGGATCAAATGGAGGTGGGCCGCCTTGAGCGTTTGCAAAAACGGAAACTAACAAGGCAAAGGTTAGCAGAAAGTAAGTTTTGAATTTCATATACGTAATTATTATTCCTCTTAGATTATCGAAAGATACTTTATTTTTTTAAATGTCCAATTTATAACCCCATGTAAGTCCGTTTTCAGATGATTTTTGTAGGATTTTTAACTATAAGAAGACTTTTGAACTGGATATTTTAAGAAAATTAGATGAAAAAGAGTTCACTTAAGCAAATTGACTGAATACCGTTTTAATTCTTTCTCGATCGTTTGAATTAAGATTTGATCCAGAAGGCAAACATAGACCATTTTCAAATAGACGCTCTGCAATGGTAGTACCGTAGAAAACATGATTTTCATAAAGCGGTTGTAAATGCATAGGTTTCCAAAGTGGCCTTGATTCTATATTATCTTCAAGAAAACGCTTCCTTAAATCCTCGCTTGTGAACCCTGCTTTATCCGCATCTATATGTATAGCCGTCAACCAAAAATTACTTTTAACATCACTAAGATACTCTTGCTGAACGGCTACCCCAGGTATTTCATTGAAAATTTCTCTGTAAAACTCATTCATCGCCCTTCTTTTTCCCACATGCGATTCTAAAATTTCCATCTGTCCCCTTCCTATCCCGGCAGCGATATTGCTCAACCTATAGTTATAGCCTAGTGAACTATGTTGATAATGGGGCGCCTCATCTCGAGCTTGGGTCGCCAAAAAAACAGCTTTTTGCTTATCTAAGGTACTACTACAAACCAGAGCGCCTCCTCCGCTGGTCGTAATGATCTTATTACCGTTAAAACTCAAGATTCCGTAGTCTCCAAAGGTTCCACATTGACGCCCTTTATAGGTGCTGCCCAGAGACTCTGCACTATCTTCAATCACTTTTATGTCGTACGCTTTCGCGAAAGCGTGAATCTCATCTACCTTATACGGCATGCCATACAGATGCACGGCAACAATAGCTTTAGGTTTCTTACCCTTCCTGATACGATCCTTAATCGCCTCCTCCAGAGCATTAGGACACATGTTCCAGGAATCTGGCTCGCTGTCTACAAATACAGGGGTCGCTCCTAGATAAAGTATGGGGTTTGCACTGCCACAAAAAGTAAAACTTTGACAAATGACTTCATCTCCAGCTTCTACACCCGCCATGACCAGCGCGAGGTGGATTGCCGCAGTACCACTACTGAGACAAGCTACATGACGATCCTCGCTCAAGTATTTCTCTAGATCTGATTCAAAACCATTGACATTGGGTCCTAGTGGTGCAATCCAATTGGTATCAAATGCTTCATTCACAAATTGCTGCTCGGTACCGCCCATATGAGGTGATGAGAGCCAAATCTTTTCTGGTTGTTGCTGTTTCATAAGAGCGCAAATATAGCAGACACGCTGTCAAGAATATTGATTTTTAGTTGGTTTGAAAAAATGCGGTGAGATCACGATAAGAACCGCCCACATCTCCAAAATTTTCAAGATCAATAATGCCCACCATGTCAAACTCCTGATTACAGACTTGATCTAAGCCTTCATTTAGGTCAATCAATAAGGGCTTACCGATTCTTCTATAAACCTTTGGGTGATTCTCAGGATCATCCTGAACCCAAATTTCCTTATAGACTTTTTTACCGATTAAATGAGCAGAATCACAGATCTGAGAAACTTTCAAATCCGGTGTTTTAAAGGAATATCTGATTTTTTGGTAAGCATCACTCTCAGGGTTTTCATGAACTTTTTCAAAGCTGACGATCCTTCTGAGTTCAGCGTTGTTCAATTCAACTCCCGGATCTTCACAACTAATCAAAAAGAGAAATATAATACATAAACTGGATCGAAATTTCATAAGAATTTGATTAACAGCTTAAAGGTAGTTCAAATTTTATAGAGCGGTACCGTATGCATCACGATTAAAAACTGTATTGAAAATAACCTTGAAATCATAAGTCAAACTACGCTGCTCTAAATATTTCAGGTTCATCGTCACCTTATCTGGAAAAATGACTGCATCATTATATTTTTTAGGACTGGCCTGTTGAAGCAACAATTGCTCCTCATTGCGATATTTTAGCGCTGCAGGACTGGTAAGACCCGGACGTAGTTTTAAAAGTAGGCGAGCCCTACCGGTCAATTTATCGTAGTAACCTGGCACATCAGGACGAGGTCCCACAAATGACATGTCTCCTTTTATGATATTGATCAGTTGAGGGAGTTCATCGATTTTCCAGCGACGTAGCCATTTACCTGCACGGGTGACATGCCCCTGTCTCATTGTTTTTAATTTCCATATACTGAAAACCTGTCCATGGCGACCCACACGTTCTTGAAAAAAAAAACCGTCGGATCGTGTTTCCATAGCGCAAATGAGATTTGCAATAAGTAATAAAGGTAAAGTAACCATAAGAACGATTATTGCCAAGGGTAATTCTAAAATCCTTTGCACCTCTAGTCGTGAAATTTAATCGGTTTAGCTGGTGCTCCCACGGCGGTACAGTTTGCAGGAATAGCTCTGGTGACCACGGAACCTGCTCCAATGATTGAATTTGAACCAATTGCTAATTGATTTATTATAGTCGCTCCAGTACCGATGTAGACGCACTCTTCTATCGTTACCTCTCCCGAAACATTGACGCTAGGCATTAAAGAAGCATACGAATGTATGACGCTATCATGACCTAGGGTACAATTCAAATTAATAGTCACAAAGTCCTTGATCTCAACATTTACAGTAATCACCGAATTTGAACAAATTAAACTACCTATCCCAATTGTCGAACTCCGTGAATCCATGATGACAGAAGGATCTACTAATGTAGGAAATTCAAAATTTTTATAGTGACGCAGCTCCTGATAGATCATTTTTTTAGTTTTTGGATCCCCAACAGCTATTACAAGACTTAATTCACCATCATGATTCTTCAATTCAGTAATGCCTCCTAAAAAAGATGTACCGTTAACTGTTTCTGGTAAACTTGAGTTGTCATCATAAAAACCTAGAACATTATAGGTGTCTTGAGAGGCATTGATTCTATTTATGAGCATGTGAACTTCCCTACCGAAGCCACCAGCTCCTATGATTGCAATATTTTTCATAATTCACCCGTAAATTTTGTGGTTGTGGCGTTCGTACCATCTGTTATACCTTCAGATTTGAATACTTTGATAATGGTCATCCAGATAATTTTCAAATCTAGCCATAAGCTTTGATTATCCACATAGAAAATATCGTGTTCAAATTTATTTTGCCAGCTCAACGCATTGCGACCACTCACTTGAGCCCATCCCGTTATACCTGGTTTCACCTCGTGTCTGCGCGCGTGGCGTTTATTATAAAGCGGGAGGTATTCTGGCAAGAGCGGTCTAGGTCCTACAAAACTCATTTGCCCTAAAATTACGTTGATAAATTGAGGCAGCTCGTCAAGCGAGGTCTTACGAATTAATTTTCCCAAACTTGTTAGACGCTCCTCGTCAGGTAGAAGAACCCCATTTTTATCTCTTCTATCAGTCATGCTTTTAAACTTTAGTACTTTGAAAAGTTTTTCTTTTTTACCAGGTCTAGTTTGAGTGAAGAATGGACTCCCTTTGTATTGGAGAAATAACAGAAAGGTCAGCAATAAGAATATTGGACTTGCGATTATAAATGCGATCAGTGCTACCATCCTATCTATAACACTTTTAAATGATTGATACATAAGTGGCGTTATTTTGAAATTGCTAACTGGTGATAATACTCCTCTAGGATAGTCTTCCAATGCGATTTCTGATCATACCTATCTTTTATGATCTCTCTAGCTTTAGACCTTAATTTTTCAAGTAGCTGCACATCCTCTAGCAATCGAGTCATAGACTGCTGTATTGCTTTGCTTTTCTTTACTGGGATGACAAGACCATTGATTCCATCAGATATAATTTCGTTACAGCCATTGATATTTGAAACAATACTCGGTAACCCCATACTTCCCGCCTGCATCACCACATTAGGAAAGCCTTCCCGATAGCTTGGAAAAACCAGAACATCAGAAATAGCAAAATAGGGCCTTACATCTTGCTGAAATCCTACAGCCTGGATTCTTGAATTGCTTTTAATTGACGCTAGAGTCTCTTGATCGAGGGGGTCTAGATCTGGTTCTAAGGGTCCCACTAGCAAAAGCCTTACTTTTTTATGATGATTCATATCTTCAAATGCCCGCACCAATTCGTTAATGCCTTTATCTGATACCAATCTACCAACAAAAACAAATACAAAATCATCGCTTTCAAAGCCAAGTTCAAGTTTCAAAGACTTACTTGATTGCGCCAGATCCGGATGGTTAATATCAAAAAAAATTGTATCGATACCATTAGAACTACCCTGACCCAGAACTTCTATTTTTTTTGGATCAGTAAAATCATTCTCAAGTATGTAATTTTTAAGACCGTAGCTATTTGGATATATTTTTGTTGCTGAGGCATAGGTTATTTTTTCAACTAATTGAAGTATTCTTTTCTTAAGTCCATGAGCTTCCATAAGCGGCATACCAGCCACGGTATGCAGTCTTATTGGAATTTTGGCCAAGTATGCTGCAATCATTCCTAAGAGACCTGCTTTCGGCGTATGGGTATGCACGATCTCAGGGCCAGTCTGTCTGAAATACCTGTAAAGTTTGTAGAGCGCAATGCAATCCTTTATCGGAGTAATCTTTCGAGTCATCGAAATAGATTTCACACCAATATTAGGATTATCAAAGAGAGCGGAAATCTCTTCATTTGTACCTGATGAAATCGCCGTAACTTCAAAATGATCAGAAACATAGTCAAGCTGTCCGCCCAGAAGATATTTAAGCGATAAGGGGACTGTGGTAATCCTTACGAGTTTAGGCTTCATAGATTTTAAAATACCACTTTTGAAAACAATAAAATGACCAAACCTTGAAAGTACTATCTTCTCTACCGCTCAAATGGCGTTCCACCAGGTTAGTGATGTAAATTGTGTTGAAAATATTCTGCTTCTCCAAAAGATCCTTTTGAATGTAACTTATCAACTCGGTCGCCAAAATGCCTCGAAGCCAATCTCCTACAGGGACACCAAATCCTTGTTTAGACTTTTCTAGAAATCCAGCGGGAAAATTATTCTCAAATGCTTTCTTAAGGAGATGCTTTTTTGAAGACTTATTCAAAAGAAATTCTTGGGGCAGAGATCGCGTAAAGTCCCATAGCTCTTTATTCAAGAAAGGTGCACGGCACTCGATAGAGTTGAGCATGCTGGTACGATCCACCTTAACCAGCATATCTCCTTCAAGACTCACATGCTTGTCTATAGCTCTACATTCATGTAAGTTTTTCGGAGAAATAATACCTGTCTTATTCTTAAAATAACGGAACAATCCTTGAGATCCAGCGGAACTATCAGCGTCTTTAAACAAACGATTCAGCTCGACTTCTTTGTAACCTAAGGAGATGATGTTCCAATAGTAATTTTCATCGTAATCTACGGAGTCGATAAGTTTCCTCATTTTAAACCGTTTGCCTCGATCATCATCCCTAGTTTTTAACATAGGGGTCAAAACCTTATTGATGCCGGAAAAGATAGGTTTAGGAATAATGCTAGTCACCCATTTATTGATTGAAGACATATAGTATTTATTATACCCTCCAAAAACTTCATCTCCGCCATCTCCTGTAAGGGCTACCTTGAGATGCTGTGAGGTTAATTTTGAAACTAAATAAGTGGGTAGGGATGAAGCATCAGCAAATGGTTCGTCAAAATTTAAGAGGATTTCATCCATGTCCTCGATCAAGTCTTTTTCCTCTAGGATGAGCTCGTGATGATTACTCCCAATGAGGTCTGCGACCGTTCGTGATTTTGAGGTCTCGTCAAATTGTTTTTTAGTAAAGCCAATACTGAAAGTATCAATTTTTTTATCAAAAGATTGGGAGAGACTCCAAGCAACTATTGATGAATCAACTCCACCAGAAAGAAAACATCCTAAAGGGACATCAGCATAAGACCTTGAGGCAACGCTTGAATTTACAAGGTCTCTAGTTTTGCATTTGGCATGTTCAAATGATATTTTTCTATTGTCGCAATTCACATCTTGATCGTGAATTGTTTTAAATTCAAGATCATGGGTTTTTAAATCGTATTCTATACAAGTGTTAGGCTCAAGCTTAAAAATATTGTCATAGATAGTGTAAGGAGCAGGAATGTAAGTCAGGCTGAAAAATAGCCTCAGGGCCTCAGGGCATATTTTTGGTTTATGAGGTAGAATGGACGTGACCGACTTTAACTCTGAACCCCAAATCAATCCATTTTCAATTTTATAAAACAAGGGTTTTTCTCCAAAAAAATCTCTCGCAATGTAAACTTTACCTACCTCTTTATCATGGATTGATAGAGCATACATACCATCTAGAAATTGAAAAGCCTTTGAATGATATTTTATAAAGAGCTCGAGTACAACCTCCGTATCAGAATCTGTCTTAAACGAAACGCCTTCACGCTCTAAATCACACTTTAACTTCCTAAAGTTATAGATCTCTCCATTAAATACAAGACAAAATCTACCGTCTCTTGAATGCATGGGTTGCGAACCATTACCGACGTCAATTATTGCGAGCCGGGTCATCGCCATACCGATGGAATAACTTTCACCTTTTGAAAAATAGGATCCATTTTCATCAGGACCTCGATGGTTGATAAGCCTATTCATTGTGGACAGCTCAGGCTCTTGTATATCGCCATCTTTTCTAATTATTCCGTTTATACCACACATACTTCAGAATAATTGTTGAAATGTAAAACCGATTCCCTCTACGATAATCAAATAGACGTTTCCCACCCATAAAAGTGGTGATACCAAAACTATCGATAGTAACAGTACTGTAAAGGCAATGTTAAAGGAGAAAATGGGCAGCCCCAAAAGCACCGTGTTTCTAAAAAATATAGGGCTGAAAAAATTTTTGTATCTGATTGACAATCGCATTATCAACAAAATGGAAACCATGTAGGCTATTGCACTAAATCTTCCACCACTAGGAATAATTGTAAACAAATTACAAATACTTGTCAAAACCAATGCTAGAATGAGTAGTTCTTTTGTTGGTTTATCATCAATTGTACTCGCCTTTCTATTAATCTTGATCATCAAAAATAAAAAATATAATCTGATTGCAAGATTAAAATAAAAACTCACAGTATGAAAAAGGGTCTTTCCTCTTTCCTCCATGTCTTCCCCTACCTCTTCTCCACTATAAACTCCTACTTTATAGGAAATATAGGAATTGAAATCTAAATAGCCGCTTAGGGCTTCGAAATTAATACTATCCGTCTCTAATAGAAAAGAAAAGAAAAATGTAAGGATGTAAACTACCATTAATATTTTCCTCAAGCTATTGAATGTCGTTAAGTTTTGAATTAAATAAAACACCACCAGTAAGCCAGTCGGGAACAAATAAGAAAAATGAATCAAGGGTGTTGCCAACAAGAAGAATACAGCAAAAAAATTATTGTAGTATCTCCACCTCATTAAAAAATAAAAGAAAAACCAGGTTGCAGTCCAAAACCTGAATCCATTTAAATTAGAAATAGGATTGAGCGAGAAGAAGAAAACAGATAATAGCAAGAAATAGAGGTCGTTCCTACCCATTTTAACGTCAGCCAGAACTTTCAAACCCAGATACATGAAAACTCCAAAAATAAGTCCCGCCAGCGCATACAATACCTTAGGATTGCTGGATATACTTTTTGCAGTTCCATACATGAGTAGGTAATATAAATCTGCAACATTCCCTTCCAGATAAGATTGAAACAGAAGAGAAAACGAACTGAAATCAAAGATCGAGAAATAATAGGCTATACGATAGGAATCTGCCGAGGTATCTGTAAAACTGAAAGAGTAACCAAACAAAACGGTAAAGCCTATTATAACAACCGCACTATACCATTTTTGGATATTGCCGAGAGCTATGAGAAATGCCCCAAAAGGCCATAGTAAAAACAAGGGTAGCGACAGTACAGAAAATTTTTTAATCGATATGTTCTTCATGAAGGCTTAAAAATCTGTTTGCTACATTTCTAATATCATACTGTCCTAGATCCTCTACACTATCTTTAGCCGAATAATCTCGATTTAAAAATAGATTAAAACAATTTTTCTCCGTTTCATCAAAACGAGAAGTTATTGATAAAAAAGGGCGCCCTGATAATGAGTAATCTATTAATTTACTGGGTACTTGAACTCCAGTTCCTTCATTTTTTATATTGATCAAAAAGTCTGCTTTTGAAAGCTGCTTTATGAGTTTCAAACGAGCCACAGGTGTTTTGATCCGCAATTTAGAGCCTAGTTTGTCCGTAAATTTTTTAAGAAGCGTATCCTTGTTTGTAAATACAACAAACTTGAAATCTCTCTCTAATTCAACTAAATAGTTTAGAAAGTTTGTCGGATCTCTCTTCTCGGGATAAAATAGACCAGCATAGATAAAAGTAGGCACTTCATTCCTAATGTATGCCTCAGTCTCAACTTTTTCAAAGTCAAAGCCTTGAGGTATGACTCGAATTTTTTCCCTGAACTCTTCGTAGTATCCTCTTTTGGCCTCTTCTACCGGTACCGTAATAAAATCAGTTCTTCTCCCCCATCGTTTCTCTAGGTACTTAAAATATCCATAGGGTTTGGAACTTTCACTTTTCATGAAAGGATCACCACAGTCAGATATCCATGTTTTAAAGTTAACTTCCTTTCTATCTAACCAACTCGCTCCCCAGTGTATAGGATATGGGACAGCAATCGTTATCAACAGATCAATAATCCCTTCTGATAAGATTGCTTTTTTAGTAAGGGGAGCAAGCATGATATCGGGAAAATTCAATGGCTTTCTCAAAAAATAGACCAGACCCTTATTCCATAAAGGCACGTCGATAATGCCATCGCTATTTCTGACTGAAAATATCGATGTCCCTAAATCTTTTACTTTTACAGACTTGAAAGTTTCATCACGTTCATAATTATAGCTTCCTAACGAGGCATAAAGAATCACCTCATGGCCTAGTCTGCCCAACTGTAATGCAAGCTCGGTCGCCCTAAAGGATCGAGGTGCGATACGAGGGTAGATTGCTTCGGCTATGATTACTATTTTCATGATCTTGAATTCTTAATTTTTTCAAGATAGTACTTAGGATTATAGAATGAGGTGTCAGGTATAAAAAATGAATATATAAATTCTTTGAACGTACAATTAGGCAACATGGGTTTAATCAAATAATAATAAAATGGTACGAACAAGATAATAATTGTTAAGGTTACTAAAACCGCAACAAATTCAATAGAGACCATTGCTCCTAGAAAAACTAAAATGGGGATGAGAATGAAAGTGATCACGTTCCATTTAAACTCTAAGTCAGTACGGCCTGTAGCAACAACAAGATTCCCCACACTACCAGCAATGAGCCGCATATAAGCATTGATGGCTAATATTTTTACAAGGATGGAAATATTCATATACTCATTTCCAAACAGAATGAAGACTATGTAATCTGACGTTAAAATGATCAATAAGTAGATAGGTAGAGAAACAGTCGATATAGATCTCAATAAGGTGAGATAATGATATTTGAGAAGTTTGAGATCGGAATTAAAATAAGCTAAGGATGGAGCGTTGACCCTATTAACGATACTAGAAATAACACTACTGGGCTTGCGCACTAAATCGCGAGCGAGACTGTAACCACCAAGAACTCCTGGAGCAAAAAATTTACCTATAATCAATACATCTACATCTTTATTGAAAAAATTGATAAGCTGTCCACCTACCTGATAGAGTCCTATTTTCAAAAAAGGTTTTATTTCACTCCATTTAAAATAGAAATTGAAGTACTTCCATGCCCTGGCAGCAATTACATAACCCGTATTTGCAAACACAAGCCTCGCAAGAACAGCTCCTACCATGGCTCCTAACGTGAAATCCAGCAAAATCATACCCACCGCGACAATCAGAGAGAATACAGAGGACCAGAGGTCTATTACGTTGATACTTTTAAAACTCAGTTTTTTTACTTCTATAGTTTTAAACTGGTTCCCCAAGGCCGAAAAAAATAAGCTTATCGCTATAATAGGGATAAAAGTCGCCAGGTCTTGGGATTTATAAAATGTTGCTATTAAGGGAGCTGTTAAGTACAATGCAGAAAACAAAACGGTACTGAGCATCCAGTTAAACCAATAGAGGCTTGAATACTGTTTTCTAGTAATCCTTCTTTTATGAAGTATGGCCACAGTGATCCCCAGATCATTGAACAAGGTTACAAAGCCAGTAATAAATATGAGCAGGGCCATAATACCTAGATCCTCCTTCTCAAGAAACCTAGCGTATAGAGCTGTTTTCACTAATTCCGTACCAGCGAGGACAACCGTACTTAATGAAGTCCATTTATAACCGCTCAATACCTTTTTTCTATGACTCATTTATTGAATTTTCAAAAAAGGTGCGTAATTTTTTTCTTAGTACGGCCTTACCGAATCTTTGTATAAGTAAGTTTCTATTATTGATCTGATCTTTTTCTTCTAGATTTGACAACATACCTTGGCTCAGTTCGCCGGTTGAATATACTTTTACCCCTATCGATTTTAAAAACGGATAGACAATGTTATCGGGATTAAGAAAGATTTTAGTCCCTCCAATCAATAAGTAAATGGTAGTTCCAAAAGCTTGTTGTCGTCTATGATTCAATATTGCTACCCCACAATTTTTGATCATGCCTTGATATTTATCTAAAGGCATGAAATCAAGTAGCGCCTGAAAATTATTTGGGAGATTAAGATTACCGTAACTATTAACGATATCAGCATATCTTCTATCTCCGTAACTTAGCGGAGTAATCACTTTTCTGTTATAGATCTCTAATGAACTCAATTTGTCAATTGCTTGGATATGGTTGTTTGTACTACTCGCGGAATTTCCCAAAAGAATATCCTCTCCCCTATTTAATGAAAATTCTTGAAGTGAGGTCTCTAAGGGGTAGTACATAAAAAACAAGCGGTCATATTGAGCATTGATTTTCTTCTCTACCGTTTCTGCCTGCTGCTCAAAAGGAACACCTAAAACATTGACTTTTTTGAGTTGACTTTTCACAAATCGATGCTTAGCTCTATTAATTAAATCTACATCTTTGACTTTTGGCTCTGGAAACCCTTCAATCTGATCTATGAATCTATGCTGGTCCGGAAATATTGCCTGATTTGAATAAAACTCGGCTCCCCATAGCAGCCAGATTGTTTTTTTGTTTCTTTTCCTCGCTAAACTGTGGACTATGGCACTATGAAAGGTCATGCCGTGAAAAATATAGAAATCTGAATCGATTCCTATGATCGTTTTGAAAAACTCCCACCATTTAAGCGATAATACAACAACAGCAGGATTGGGATTTACATACCTAAGATGTTTTGAAGACTTGATTCCCGGAGCATAGATATAAAAAGTATTAGACACCTTCAACTCCTCAAACTGCGAAATCGCTGAATTGATAAACTTTTCGTCTAAAGAAAAATGTGCGATCTTCATTACCTGCAATTTATCCCCATTTTCAATTCAAAAAAGAAATTAACAACTTTGTGCGATTATCTATTGAAACATCTTCTGTAGATAATTTATGTCAGATCAAATTTCAAATTTTCATGGCATGAACTCCGCAAAAATCTAGGACAACTTTTTCAGAATCTTTTGGTAAGTCTTTAAATTGATTATGTGCGACGAGATACACGACTATGTCCGCTTTCGCGAAAGCGTCTCCATAATCAGTCAGCTTAAATACATTATGGGATTCTATATTAGGCTCCACAATATAGTACTGCTCATCTTGCGAGTCCTGCAATACCTTTTGGGCGATATATTTGGCAGGTGACTCTCTCAAGTCGTCGATATTGGGTTTAAAGGCCAGACCCATGATGGCAATGCTGGGCTGTCGACCATGCTTGAGCCTGAACTCTAGCTTAGCATTCTTGACCTTCTCGGCACACCAGAAAGACTTATAGTTATTGATCTCACGAGCTTTACCTATGATTTGGGATTCCATGGGAAAGTCTGCCGTGATGAAGTAGGGGTCTACCGCTATACAATGGCCGCCTACTCCGCAACCTGGCAGAAGGATGTTCACCCGTGGATGCTTGTTTGCCAAACGGATCAACTCCCACACATTAATTCCTGCCTTATCACAAATAAGGGAAAGTTCATTTGCAAAGGCAATTTGCACATCTCTAGAAGAGTTTTCCACAAGCTTGCACATCTCAGCCGTGCGCGCGTTAGTAGGGTGAAGCTCACCGTCGACATATTTTGCGTAAAAGTCGAGTGCCTTCTGGGTACTTTTTTCATCGACCCCACCTATAACTCGATCGTTATGGACGAGTTCATGCATAACATTGCCCGGGAGCACACGCTCGGGACAGTAAGCAATATGTAGTTTGTTCTTAAGTTCTGGCCGTTCTGAGTAGATCAAGTTCATCATCTTTTCAGTAGTGCCTACCGGACTTGTTGATTCAATAATGTAGAGATCCCCTTCTTTTAAAAGCGGGAGAATCCCCTTAGTAGCAGCCTCTACAAAAGAAATATCAGGCTCGTTCTTGTCTTTGAATGGCGTGGGTACAACCACTAAGTAGGTACTGGCCTCTACGGCACTCGTCGCCGCCTTTAAATATCCACCTTTAACAGCTTGAGCCACGGCGTCGCTCAGATCAGGTTCTACGATATGTATTTTGCCCTCGTTGATCGTATCGACAACTTTCTGGTTTATGTCCACGCCGTGGACATAAACATTTTGGGAAGCTATTAAGGCTGCAGTAGGCAGGCCTATATAGCCCAGTCCTATCATTACTACCTCTGGGTCAGATTTTTGATTCATTTTGGAATAGGATTGATTTTGGTTAGTTTGATTCTCAACCAGCTAAAGACTTTTAAAGCTATTTCAACCAGCAAACTTAAGCAATTAGAAATTGAGAGGTTGACGCGTTTATATTCTAAAGTTGATCTGGAAAATGTTTTCAAAACCACCTTTATCGCTAAGAGATCTGAATACACTTTATAGTCTCGATTACGATTCCTTCCTGTAATGAAAAAAACATAGGCAAACGCACAAGCCTGTCTGAGTACATTTGAGCATTGCCCAGGGTTCTTCCGTCGTGCTTTTCAGCATAGAAAGGACTTTGTTCTAGGTTTAAATAGTGAAAAACACATAAAACTTCCTGACTCTTCATATGTGCAATAAAACGAGAACGTTCTTCTATTCCTGGAAACAGCACGTAGAACATGTGCGCATTATTGCTGGAATAATCTGGAATAAAAGGTAATCGACAACCATTTTTTGAACTCCATTCCTGAAGTTCTGTATTATAGCAATCCCATATCTCTTTGCGCCTATCTTGTATTTTTTCTATATTCTCCAATTGAGCCCATAAAAAAGCTGCAATCATGTCTGAGGGTAAAAAGGAGCTTCCTACATCCACCCAACCATATTTATCAATTTCACCTCTGAAGAACGCAGATCTATTAGTTCCTTTTTCCCAAATGATCTCTGCACGTTTTACAAATCGTTCATCATTTATGACCAGCAGCCCTCCCTCCCCGGAAATAATGTTTTTAGTTTCATGAAATGAAAAGGCAGCCAGGTGACCTATACTTCCCAAAGGCCTTCTTGAGCCATCTTCAGAAATGTAAAAACTATCGATGGCCTGAGCCGCATCTTCGATCACAAAAAGTCCATGATGGTTTGCAACTGCCATAATTTGATCCATATCGCAGGCAACACCCGCATAATGAACGGGTACGATAGCTTTCGTTTTAGAGGTAATCAAGTGCTCTAAAGACGATTCATCCATCCCGGGATGATCTGGTCTGGAATCTACAAAGACTATTTTTGCGCCTCTCAAAACGAAAGCGTTTGCCGTACTAACAAAAGTATAGCTGGGCATCAGCACCTCATCTCCTGGCTTAATATCGATGAGGATTGCCGCCATTTCAAGAGCATCTGTGCAGCTCGTGGTCAGTAGTGTTTTTTTAAAGCCATAACGTTCTTCAAACCATTGCTGGCACTTTTGAGTGTACTTACCATTACCAGAGATCTTTCCTACTTCTACGGCATCCTTGATGTATTCCGTCTCTTTGCCCGTGAAGAAGGGTTTGTTGAATGGGATCATCTTACAGGTACAAATTTAGCTTTATCTGGCAGCAAAAATTTCATGAATTCAATCTCACCTTTAAGTGATTTTTTAGAGTAGACACGCTTATCTACTGAAAAATAGCTTATCTCATTGTCAAAGTCAATTTCGTCTTCATTATAGATAATTTTGATCTGTGGATTTTTACCGAAAATCTTCGTAAACTCTTCGAGATACTGATTCATCCTATCATACTTTTCCTCAACAGTTACATCTAAAAATTGATAGCCTATTTTATCAGAAATACTTTTTGCAGGAGAGCCCGCATAAATCTCATTACCCTTCATGTCTTTGGTGACTACGGAACCTACCATCGCCATCGAGCGATCTTCTGCATTGATAGGGGAGACAATGCAATGACCTACAAACCACACATCATTTCCTATTTTCATTGCCTTATCTGATAAGAACCTACATCCTTCCAGGGTATCACCATATTTGATATGACTCCATAATTGTGAATGGGCACCTACTCCTACATTATTTCCAATGCTCATACCGCCTATCGAATCGATGATCGAATATTGCCCTATCCAAACATTATGACCTATCCTGCATGGTTTATAGCCATGGATATTAACATTATGGTGAATTTTTGAATAATCACCCAATGAAAAGTCATCACAAATAATCTGTACATCTTTACCGATATAACAATGAGACCCTAGAATAACAGATTTTGCTTTACCATTTAATCCTCGTATGACGGCATCTGGATGAATCACAGTACCCTGACCAATTTGCAAGTCATCTACCTGAATATTTTTACTCATGATCTAGTTATTTTGCTATCTAAAGAATTCTAAGTGCTTCACTCTAATTGAAATCGGATTAATTATAGAGAATCTACAATTCTCTCGCAGGCCTTCCCATCTCCATAGGGGTTGTGCAACGTGCTCATGCGCTCAAAGGTCTCCTTATCAGTCATAAGGGTGTAAGTTTCCTGCACAATTTTGTCCATATCGGTCCCTACAAGTATGACTGTACCTGCCTCTACGGCTTCAGGACGCTCAGTAGTATCACGCATGACCAAAACAGGCTTGCCTAGGCTGGGTGCCTCTTCCTGCACTCCTCCACTATCGGTAATGATAAGCTTGGATCTATTCATCATCCAGATAAAGTCCTGATAGGCCAGCGGATCTATCAAAATGATGTTTTCCTGAGTTGAAAGGATTCGGTTGACGGGTTCCTGAACCTTGGGATTCAGGTGAACTGGGTAAACAATGATGCATTCTGGATGGTTCACAGCAATGGTTTTCAAAGCTTTACAAATATCTTCAAAACCTTGTCCGTGATTTTCACGACGATGACCCGTAACGAGAATCATTTCTTTATTACCTAGCTGCTCCTTCATAGAACTTACAAAATCTGAAGGGTTCTCGTCTACTTTTTTAACGCTTGAGATAAGAGCGTCAATCACGGTGTTTCCAGTTACAAAAATGTGCTCCTCAGGAACATTCTCGTCCAGCAGATTTTGTCGTGAGGTCATTGTGGGAGCAAAATGATAGTCTGCAATTCTACCAGCTACTTGACGGTTGATCTCCTCTGGAAAAGGAGACCATTTATTGTGTGTACGCAGTCCTGCCTCCACATGACACACTTTACTCTGGTTGTAAAATGCTGCAATACTCGACGCCATGGTGGTCGTAGTATCTCCGTGCACAAACACATAGTCAGGATCAAAATCTTCCATCACAGGTTTCATTTCTGTGATGATGCGAGCCGTAAGCGTATAAAGGTTCTGACCGGGTTGCATGAGGTCGAGATCATAATCTGGTTTAATTTCAAAGAAATCAAGCACCTGATCCAGCATTTCCCGGTGCTGAGCGGTAACGCACACACGTGTCATGAAATGTTCTTCGTGTTTCTGAAACTCCTTGACTAGTGGCGACATCTTGATCGCCTCGGGACGGGTTCCAAAAACGATAAGGATTTTCTTTTTAGCTGGCATGTTTTCTTTTTTGACTTCGCTTTCGCGAAAGCGAGATTATTTTACAACCTCTTTCTATTTTAAATTCATCAAATAATCGCCATAGCCGCTTTTAATAAGCGGTGTCGCAAGTTCCTCTAATTGCTTGCGATCTATGTAACCCATGCGGTAGGCAATTTCCTCAATGCATGAAATCTTCAACGTTGTGCGTTTCTCTATGACTTTTACAAACTCCGTAGCCTCTGTGAGCGCCTCGTGCGTGCCGGTATCTAGCCAGGCATAACCACGGCTCATGACTTGGAGTTTGAGCTGTTTATTATTGAGGTATTCCTCATTTACAGATGTAATCTCTAATTCCCCACGAGCAGACGGCTTGATGCCCTTAGCTATTTTTACGACGCTATTTGGGTAATAATAGAGGCCTACAACTGCGTAATTGCTTTTAGGATTTTCAGGTTTTTCTTCGATACTGGTGACATTACCTTCTTTGTCAAAATCGGCTACGCCATAGCGCTCTGGGTCCTCGACATAATAACCAAAAACAACAGCTTTATCTTCTTCTTTGACCGTTTGAACACTGTTCTGAAGCATTTTAGGCAGACCAGCACCATAAAAAATATTGTCACCCAGCACCAGACAAACATCGTCTTCGCCTATAAAATCTTCACCTAAAAGAAAGGCTTGCGCAAGACCATCTGGAGACGGCTGTTCTTTATATTCCAAGGTTAACCCCAAATGCTTTCCATCACCAAATAGCTTTTGAAAATTTGGCAAATCATGTGGGGTGGATATAATAAGTATCTCTTTTATACCCGACAGCATCAAGACGGACAATGGGTAATAAATCATGGGCTTGTCGTAAACAGGCAAAAGCTGTTTTGAAACCACTTGAGTAAGTGGATGCAATCTTGTTCCCGAACCGCCGGCTAGTATTATTCCCTTCATGCTATAAATCTAATTGATTGTATCGTGGTAAGTTTTGATCTTTTTCTGATAAAATCCGGTCTTCAACTGGAATGATCCAGTCTATGCCAAATTCAGGGTCGTCGTGTGCTATACCAAAATCTGCCTCGCGGTCATATAACTCATCACACTTATAAAAGAAGGTCACTTCTTTGCTAAGAACCGCAAAACCATGAAAACAACCCTTTGGCACAAAGAGCTGTTGTTTATCAACGCTATCCAAGCGTTTGGCAACCACATTTTTGTAAGTGGGCGAGTCTTTTCTAACATCAACCACCACATCGAGCACCTCTCCTTCAACAACGCTAACTAGCTTTGCCTGGGCACTATTGCCTCGTTGCGCATGCAGTCCTCGCACCACGCCGTAGGAAGACTGAGATATATTATCTTGAACAAAGGAAACTTTCAAACCTGTTCCTTCCTCAAACTTTTTCTGACTATAAGACTCCATAAAGAAACCACGATCATCCTTTAAAACCTGTGGCTCAATTAAGTAGCAGTCCTTTATATCAGTTTTATGAAATTTCATCAAGAGTACATTTTTGTATAATAGTCTTGGTAAGCACCGCTGGTGACTGCATTCAACCAGTCCTCATTTTCTAAGTACCAGTCAATTGTTTTGGCTAGCCCTTCTTCAAAGGTAACACTTGGTTCCCAGCCCAACTCTTTATTGATTTTTGTGGCATCTATAGCATATCGCAAATCGTGACCTGGCCTATCTTTCACGTAAGTGATCAACTTTTCAGAGGTTCCCACCTGCCGTTCCAGTTTATCATCCATGAGTTTACAAAGCACTTTGACCAGATCAATATTTTTCCACTCATTAAACCCACCAATGTTGTAAGTCGCGGCATTAGCGCCTTTGTGAAATGCTAAATCAATAGCCCTAGCATGATCCACAACATACAACCAGTCCCGAGTATAGTTTCCGTCACCATAAACCGGTAAAGATTTATTATTGATAATGTTATTGATGAAAAGAGGAATCAGTTTTTCTGGAAAATGATTGGGGCCATAGTTGTTAGAACAATTAGAGATGACATAAGGCAATCCGTAAGTCTCACCATAGGCACGAACAAAGTGATCAGAACTTGCCTTTGAGGCTGAATAAGGTGAATTAGGATCGTAGGAAGTCTCTTCTGTAAATAAACCCTCTGCCCCTAATGTACCGTATACCTCATCTGTACTCACATGATAAAAACGCTTTCCATCAAAATCGTCTGACCAAAGGGTCTTAAATGCATTAAGCAGATTTACCGTCCCTATTATGTTTGTGGTGACAAAACTTAAAGGGTCTTCAATACTTCTGTCTACATGGGATTCTGCCGCTAGGTGAATTACTCCATCAAATTTGTGTTCTTGAAATAGGTTATGCACAAATACCGCCTTATTTATATTTCCTTTTACAAAAGTGTAATTTGAAGCGCTCTCAATATCCTTGAGGTTCTCCAGGTTTCCGGCGTAAGTAAGCGCATCTAGATTCACGACTTTGTAATCGGGATAATTCTTCACAAATCTCCTTACCACATGTGATCCTATAAAGCCAGCGCCACCGGTAATCAAAACTGTTTTACTCATAATTTCTTGTCTGCTTTATCGCCCAAAAAGCCTTTCACATCATAAATCGCCACAATGTCTTTTGAAACATTTTGCAGGTTCAAGTGAGAAAAATTGTCGTGTGAAACTGCCAACACAATGGCATCGTATCTTTTATCTGGAATAGACATGGTTGAAGATAATCCGTACTCATGCATTACCTCATCTGGTTTTGCCAGTGGGTCATGGATATCTACCTTGATTCCATAATCTTCAAGATTTCTAACAACATCCACTACCTTAGTATTGCGCACATCTGGACAGTTTTCCTTGAAGGTTATACCTAGTACGAGGACCTCACTATTCTTAACTGCGATATCTTTGGATAACATGAGCTTTACAATCTCACTTGCTACATAAGTCCCCATACCGTCATTCATGCGTCTACCTGCTAGAATAATTTCCGGATGATAACCCACTTCTTGAGCCTTTTGAGCTAAGTAATACGGATCTACCCCTATGCAATGACCTCCCACGAGTCCAGGTTTAAAAGGTAAAAAATTCCACTTAGTTCCCGCAGCCTCCAGGACAGCCGAAGTATCGATGTCAAGTTTATTAAAAATTTTAGCTAACTCGTTGACAAATGCAATGTTTATATCACGCTGTGAGTTCTCGATCACTTTTGCAGCTTCAGCAACTTTAATGCTGGGGGCCAGATGCGTTCCAGCCTCAATTACACTTTTATAAAGATCATCAACTGTTCTACCAGTTTCTGGCGTACTTCCAGATGTGACTTTTAAAATCTTCTCAACCGTATGTTTCTTATCTCCAGGATTAATACGCTCTGGTGAATAACCCACATAGAAATCTCTATTGAATTTTAGATTACTGAATTTTTCCAGAACCGGTACACAATCATCTTCCGTAGCTCCTGGATACACGGTAGATTCATAAACCACTATATCATGCTTTTTCAAAACACTTCCTACCGCCTCGCTAGATTTATAAAGCGGTGTAAGTATGGGGCGGTTATTTTTGTCCACCGGAGTTGGAACCGTAATGATATAGATAGTTGCATCCTTAGCGTCATTTATATCTGTAGTGCAAAAAAGACCGTTTTCAGAATCATTTTGAGTTTTTAGAACTGCTTTGAGTACATCATCTTCTACTTCTAACGTGCTATCTTTTCCAGACTTGAGCTCTTCAACTCGACCTTGATTGATATCAACACCTATAACATTGTACTTGGTGGCAAACAACCTGGCTAAAGGAAGTCCTACATACCCGAGTCCTATGATTGCTATTTTTTGGCTCATTTGTTTATTTGTTATCTCGCTTTCGCGAAAGCGGCATATTATAAATTTTCTCTGTACCAGTAAGTTGCCTCACCAAGTCCAGCATTAATGTCATATTTGGGGTCATAACCCAATAATTTTTTCGCCTTCTCGATGGAGGCTAAGGAATGTGGAATATCCCCCACTCGATTAGGTCCAAAGGTCGGCTCAACTTTACTAATTTCTGGGTCAAATCGTGATAAAGCACTTTTTAATTTATCGACGAGCTGGATGAGGGTGGTACGCTCTCCTCTAGCCACGTTAAAAATTTGATTGCTCGCTTCAGGGTTTTGGGCCAGCATTGCCTTTTCATTTGCCTCAATCACATTATCAATGTACGTGAAATCACGAGAAAATGAGCCATCGCCATTGATGACTGGCGACTCTTTCTTCATGAGTGTCTTAGTAAACAATGGAATTACCGCTGCATAGGCACCATTAGGATCCTGTCTCCTCCCAAACACATTAAAATACCTAAGACCTATAGTGTCGAGACCATAGGTCTTGTAAAATACATCTGCATAAAGCTCATTGACATATTTGGTTATTGCGTAAGGTGATAAGGGCTTACCTATAACATCTTCGACCTTTGGCATTTTTTCTGAATCCCCATAGGTGGAAGAACTTGCAGCATAAACCATTCTTTTTACTCCCTCATCCTTACAGGCAACCAGCATGTTGAGAAAGCCGCTAACATTTACCTCATTTGAGGTTATAGGATCCTTAATTGAGCGAGGCACGCTACCCAATGCTGCCTGGTGCAACACATAATCACAACCTTTAACCGCTTCCCTGCAAGTGTCCAGGTCTCTAATGTCACCTTCTATAAATTTGAAATCGGCGTGGTCTCTAAATGAGCTAATATTTTTTAAGTGACCCGTGGATAAATTATCCAGGGCAACCACTTTATACTTTTTCTCTAAAAAGTGCTCACAAAGATTACTACCTATGAATCCAGCAGCTCCGGTAATAAGAATGCGATTATCAGTTGCCATTCGTCTATCCTCTTCCTAAAGTGTACATATTGAACCCGATATCTGTCATACTTTCATGATCCAAGAGCATACGTCCATCAAACAAGAAAGCTGGCTTATACATGCTTTCATAAATTTTTTCCCAGCTCAAATCTTTGAATTCATCCCACTCGGTCATGATTGCAACCGCATGGGCCTGTTCTGTACATGACATTACATCGCTGTAAGTATAAACTATCCTTTCTAGTTTTTCTCTATCAAAACTGCCTAAAGCCAAAAGGTCATCAATTATTTGTGATCTTTTAACTTTAGGATCATAAACGTGCACCTCAGCTTGTTCATTGAGTAAGTAATCAGCTACGTATATCGCAGCGGACTCTCTGGTATCATTTGTATCTTTCTTAAAGGCCCAACCAAGAAGACTGATTTTCTTACCGCTAACCGTATTGAAAAGATTGGTTACTATTTTTTTTGCAAATCGTCTTTTCTGATGATCATTCATTATAATGACCTGTTCCCAATAATCGGCAACCTCATGCAGGCCGTACGATTTGGCGATATAAACCAAGTTCAAAATATCTTTCTGGAAACAAGAACCTCCAAATCCTACAGATGCATTAAGGAACTTGGGACCTATACGTGAATCTGTCCCGATCGCCCTTGCTACTTCTTTCACATCTGCCTCAGTCACTTCACAAAGCTCACTTAACGCATTTATGGAACTGACTCTCTGTGCCAAAAAAGCATTTGCGGTAAGTTTAGATAATTCTGATGACCAAACATTAGTCGTTAGAATCCGATCTTTTGGCACCCATTGGGCATAAACATTGACGAGCTCCTCTTGAGCTGCCAGTCCACGCTCTGTACTTTCTCCTCCTATAAGTACCCTGTCTGGCGCGAGTAGATCATTTACCGCGGTACCTTCAGCTAGAAACTCTGGATTGGACAAAATATCAAACTTCACTCCGTTACCTGTGTTATCCAAAATAGCCTTCAATGATTCCGCAGTACGAACCGGTAAGGTTGACTTTTCAACAATAATTTTATCATTTGTTGCAACTGATGCTATTTGACGTGCACAGAGTTCAATATATTTTAAATCTGCAGCCATACCTTTTCCAACACCATAGGTTTTTGTGGGTGTATTTACCGATATAAAAATCATATCAGCATCTTTGATGGCTTGATCAACCTCAGTTGAAAAGAACAAATTTCGATTACGGCATACTTTAACAATCTCAGAAAGGCCTGGTTCGTAAATCGGGATATTTTCTACATTAATGTCATTCCACTGCTTGATTCTTTCCTCATTCAGATCAACTACATTAACTTTAATATCTGGACATTTAGAAGCAATTACGGACATGGTCGGACCACCTACATATCCAGCTCCAATACAGCATATATTTTTTATCATGTTACACTCTAAGATTAATCGGCTATTGTTCGGCAAATATATAATCTTAAAATGACCTAATCGTTTTTAATACCTTGGAGTCTAGCACCCAATTAAATTAGGCTTAGATATTAAATCTTTATTAAATCAATGCTGTTTAAATCACTATTGTCCTAGAATTGTGCCGTTGAATAATTAAACTTTCTATATTTGTCCATTAATTGGACTAATCATCAAACTATGAAAAATATTCTTACTCTAAGCCTTATATGTTTATCAGGCTTTTTATTTGCACAGGAAGAAATGAATATGGAGATGGACTCTGCTGCCTCTATTCCTGTCACAGAAAAATATAACCACTGGTCTATTGATCTTGGTGCTGGTGTTCAAAAACCTACTAGACCTTTTACAAATGGTGCTTACATGAATACACCATCGCTAACTCAGGCTGACCTTGGTATAAGATACATGATCAACAACAAATTTGGTCTTAACTTAGATTTAGGTTTCAACTACATGGAGTCTGACGATGACTCAATTGAATTTCAGAGTAATTACTATCGAGCTACTCTTGAAGGTGTTGCCAATCTTGGTGAAGTCTTCGGGTTTAGAGAATGGACCAATGGAGTAAACTTGTTGTTTCATACTGGTTTTGGTGTTTCTGGACTTAGAACTCAAGAGCCAATTGATGGCGAAGACACAGATTGGATGTTGAATTTTCAAGCTGGTTTAACTCCGCAAGTTCGTTTAAGCGATAAATGGGCTGTTTTTGGTGATTTATCAGCTATAGGTCATGTAAGGCAAACTATTACTTGGGATGGACTTTCCCTAGCTAATGAAAATAGAGGTTTCAATTCTCTATTGGTTAACGCTTCAGTAGGTGTTACTTACTATTTCGGAGACAAGCAACAACATGCCGACTGGTATTCTGAAAACGTACTTCAGAAATTATCTGACCTAGAAATGGAAATGGACAAAATGATTTCTGATCTAGGAGATGATGATCAAGATGGGGTTCCAAACTATTTAGATCGTGACAATACTACTGAGAGTGGTGTAAGAGTGGACAGTAAAGGTCGTGCAATTGACCAAAACCAGAACGGTATTCCAGATGATATGGAAAGTGCTCTAAAAGCACAGTATGCAAGCAAGACTGATGTCGATAATGCCATGAATGAAAACTCAAGTACGACAGGCACTACAATGAAAAAATTGATTAACAGCGGTTATATCAATGTTTATTTCGAGTTCAATAGTGCTAAACCTACTACTTATTCATTGGGAGCTATCAACACGATCATTACCTATATGAAAGAAAATTCAGGTGCTAACGCAACTCTTACAGGTTATGCAGATGAGTTAGGAAATGAACAATATAATAAAGAGCTTTCGGAGCGCAGAGCAAAGATGGTCAGAGATGTAATGGTTGCTGCTGGAATTGATGAATCTAGATTATCCCTTGAAGCGGGTGGAGAAGATACTTCAGTTGATAAATCAAGTGGAAATGCGAGACAGCTAGTAAGACGTGTTACCTTTAGCGTTGACTAATCAAGCATAATTCAGTCCAAAATTTAAAGCGGTTTCATCATGAAACCGCTTTTTTTTTGGATCGAACTAAACCCTTATTAAATCGAAACCTAACCATGATAAATACTGTCTTGATGTCTGTCTCATTTATTTTGGAGTCAATTTCTCAAATAGGTCTCGAATTTTTATGGAGAAGTGATAGTTTGAGATCAGTACAATTGAAATAGAAGAACTAAGGAATCATACGGTATAAAGTTTATATTATCTCAACCCTTGATATTTTGATTTAATGTTGCAAGGCCATTAAATGGCAAACCTAAACAAGACTCAGATTCAAATTATCGAACTGAACTAAAATACCGTCAAAGGCCTCAAACAAAATCTACTCCATCATTGATAATATTGAACCAAACATTTCTACTAATTCAACTCTCAAAAATCCAATACCGACAGTTCGTCGATCAATTTGAATAAAGCGAAAGTTTGGTGATTAAAAAAGCCGTGTCACATAGGTGTGAAACGGCCAATCAGTAAAGAAGCATTATCTAGATTCCCGCTATAGACCTAGACGATAAAAAATATCAAATCCAAAAAACAAAGCGCTATCAAATTCATTATTCAATCGTGTCCTATCATCCCCACTCAGTTGAAATGTCAGTACTTGAGCGCCTACGACATCATTTTGTTCGTAAAGACCGTAGTCAGTAGTATCAAAGCCTACTTTAGCGCGCAATTGCAATTGATCTTTCAACATGGCATAAGAAAGGTAAAGTCCAAATCTTATAGATTCCTCCTGGACATATAAATTGTTTACTGATTGTTGGTACTGACCCAGATTATAGGCTTTGACAGAAGTTCTTAAATCAGCTCCCATGCTGAGCTTTTCTCCAAGCGAATAATTGGCGTCCATTCGTATCGGTAGAGCTGCATCGATATAAAACTTGTTATTTTTTGTACGGTAATAACCTCCTACTAGAGGGGTGATAATTGTACCAAAATTCTCTGATGAAGAGTAAAGTCCAAATTTCCCTCTCTTACGATTCTTAAATCGATACTCCATCAACGCTATTGCTCCAAACTGAAAATTATCACCTCCTTCTGCATCAAAGCTAGACGCTAACTTAGGCAGCAGCAGGTAGGTTCCAGTCCATTTCCCATTATGAGACCATTTCACTCCCAGATTGAGTCTAGCCATGGTCAGATTTTGATATTTTAGACCACTCCCTAATTCTAGACCCGTGTTTTCTGCTGTAAAACCCGTAATCATCACGATATCTCTGGTCAACGGAGTGGGGTATAAAACCTCTAGATTGAGATTAGTAACGTCTGTATCAAAAGTTTGATCTACGTCTTCCATATTAGTCCTCCCCATATTCAGCCTGACAATATCAAGATAATCTTGTGCAAAGGTGAATGTCGAAGACATGATTGCCAGAGAAAGTAAAAGTCTTTTCATGTTTAATGTTAAATTTTCAGTTTTTATGAGAGTGATAAATATAGGCTGTTTTGTTATCAATTTGATAACGAATTGTAAACATAAATATAGACATGAAAAAACCCTCCATGTGGAGGGTCAAAATGTAAGAAAATGTTTTATTAAGCCATGGCGGCTTCTACACTAGCACTAAGCCGCTTGTAGACTCCTCCCTGCAATCGTTCTCTGATTCCCTCAAAAGCTTCAAGTGTTTCGTTGATATCGTCCATGGTGTGGGTTGCCGTCGGGATCAATCTAAGTAATATCAATCCCTTAGGGATTACTGGATAAACAACGATGGAACAAAATACACCGAAGTTTTCTCGCAGATCCTTAACTAGAGCCATCGCCTCAGGGATACTTCCCTTCAAATAAACCGGTGTTACACAACTCTGGGTAGTACCTATATCAAAACCACGTTTTTTCAAACCATTTTGAAGAGCATTTACATTCTCCCAAAGCTTTTCTTTCAGCTCAGGCATACTTCTCAACATATCCAGCCTCTTCAAAGCACCCTTTACCAGCTGCATTTGAAGTGATTTCGCAAACATTTGGGAACGAAGATTATATTTTAGATAATCTATAATTTCTTGATCTGCAGCGATGAACGCACCAGTACTGGCTAGAGACTTCGCAAAAGTGGCAAAATACACGTCTATTTGATCTTGTACTCCTTGCTCCTCACCAGCTCCGGCTCCTGTTGCACCTAAAGTTCCGAAACCGTGCGCATCATCAACAAATAATCTGAAATTGTATTTTTCTTTAAGGGCAACGATTTCTTTGAGTTTTCCCTGTTCTCCTCGCATACCAAAAACACCTTCTGAAATCACTAGGATTCCGCCTCCGGTTTGCTCAGCTATCTTAGTGGCGCGTTGAAGATTTTTTTCAATACTCTCGATATCATTATGCTTATAGGTAAAGCGTTTACCATGGTGAAGACGTACACCATCAATAATGCATGCATGAGCATCAACATCGTAAACAATAACATCATCTTTAGATACCAGGGCATCTACGGTAGAGACCATTCCTTGATATCCAAAGTTCAATAGATATGCAGCTTCTTTGTGAACAAATTCAGCAAGTTCATTTTGAAGTTGTTCATGCATGTCAGTATGACCGCTCATCATACGTGCTCCCATGGGATAGGCACTCCCGTACTCTGCAGCAGCTTCTGCATCTACTTTTCGTACTTCTGGATGATTAGCAAGTCCTAGATAGTCGTTCACACTCCAAGTAATGACTTCTTTCCCTTGGAATTTCATTCTATTGGCAATAGGTCCTTCAAGCTTAGGAAAAACAAAATATCCTTCTGCAACACTTGCCCATTTACCGAGCGGTCCCTTGTCTTTATATATCTTGTCAAATAAATCTTTCATGATCTAATTTAAGTCGACAAAGATACAAAATACCTACATCTTAATCTAAGACAGATTATCTTAGAGTAATGATTTAACATTCTCAAATTATTGATAAATAAGACCTTATAACACTACATCGATTGCGGTAAATTGAAGAAGGATTACGCTTTCGCGAAAGCGTAAAACCATTATTACTCATGAAAATCGGAATCTTAGCAACATTTGTTACTTGATGTACTCGATATGTTGAGTCTCTGAAAGTGACTTGGCATCATTAAAACCTTGATCGTCCATCCACTTTTCATTATAGATCTTGCTCATGTATCGTGAACCATGATCTGGGAAAATCACGACGACTTTTGAATGTTCATCAAATGCCCCTTTAGCCGCGAGTTGTTTAGTAGCTTGTAGAGCTGCTCCACTAGTATACCCTACAAACAGCCCCTCAGTTCTAGAAATAAAGCGAGCCATGTGGGCGGCGTCTTCGTCTTTAACCTTGGTAAATGAGTCAATCGCTTCAAAATCAGTAGCAGTAGGAATTAGATTCTTCCCCAATCCCTCGATGCGGTAGGGATAAATTTCATTTTTATCAAATTCTTGAGTCTCATGGTATTTTTGCAACACGCTACCATAAGCATCTACACCTAATATTTGAATATCAGGATTTTGCTCTTTTAAAAAACGTGCCGTGCCAGAAATTGTACCTCCCGTACCACTACATGCTACCAGATGAGTAATTTGCCCAGCGGTCTGTTTCCATATTTCTGGTCCTGTTGTGAGATAATGAGCCTCAATATTAAGCTCATTGAAATATTGATTGATATAGATACTGTTCTTAATCTCCTCGTGCATGCGCTTTGCAACCTGATAATAGCTGCGTGGATCATCTGCACTCACGTGAGCCGGACATACATATACCTTTGCCCCCATAGACTTGAGCATGTCTATTTTATCAGCACTCGATTTAGAGCTCACGGCAAGAATGCATTCATACCCTTTGATACGGCTCACCATCGCGATACTGAAACCCGTGTTTCCAGATGTCGTTTCTATAATCGTATCACCAGGCTTTAAAATACCCTTACGTTCAGCTTCTTCAATAATGTGAAGGGCGATTCTATCTTTAGAAGAGTGACCAGGATTGAAAGCTTCTACTTTTGCGTAAAAATCACCAGGAAAACCGGCAACCGTCTCTGAAAGTTTAATAAGTGGAGTTTCACCTATGAGCTCTAGAACACTATTGTACGCTTTGATTTCACCGTTCATAAAAGGGATTTAAGTCTCACGTTACTTTTCCGCAAAACGTGGCAAATTTACACAAAAATTACTAATCGATTTTCTTCTCTAGTGATAGCAAGAAGGCAAAATCAAGTGCTACTTCCTTAATCGCATCATATCTACCTGATGCACCGCTATGACCACTATCCATGTCAGTTTTAAATAATATAACGCGCTCTCCCGTATTTGATTCTCTCAATTTAGCCACCCATTTTGCTGGTTCCCAATATTGAACCTGACTGTCATGGTAACCAGTTGTTACAAAAACGCTAGGATAAGCTTGTTTTTTTACTTGATCATAGGGAGAATAACTCAACATATAGTCATAGCTATCCTTATGGTTAGGATTCCCCCACTCGTCATACTCGCCTGTGGTAAGTGGTATGGAATCATCGAGCATGGTGGTAACCACATCTACAAAAGGAACAGCACTAAGAATTCCGTTATAAAGCTGTGGAGCCATATTCATTATTGCCCCCATCAGCAAGCCACCAGCTGAACCACCTGAGGCATACAAATGCTCGGCACTAGTGTATTTCTGCTCGATTAGAAATTCACTACAGGCTATAAAGTCAGTAAAAGTATTGCGCTTAGAGAACATTTTCCCATTTTCATACCATTCCCTACCTAAGTATTCCCCTCCTCTTACATGAGCTATAGCAAAGACAAAACCACGATCCAATAAACTCAATCGCGATAGGGAAAAATAAGGATCAATGGTAGATCCATAACTTCCATAACCATATATAAGGGTAGGATTTTTTCCATTCTTCTGCAAGCCTTTTCTATAAACCAGACTTATGGGAACCTTTTCTCCATCTTCAGCGGTAGCCCAGATACGTTCTGAGTCGTATTTGTCTGGAGAGAAATCAGGATCCTCGATAGGCTGCATCTTGAGGATCTTTTCTTCCCTAGTCTCCATGTCAAATTCTACGATGGACGGAGGTGTCGTAAGAGAATTGTATGTATAGCGCAGTTTTGTAGTGTCATAATTAAAATTGGCATTAGTGTATGCTGTATAGGTTTCGCTAGAAAAGGGTAAAAAATAATCTACCGTTTCGTCCCAAGCCTTGATTCTAATGCGGTTTAATCCATTGAACCGGTCAGATATCACGAGAAACTTCCTGAATATATCTATATCCTCCAGTAAAACTTTCGGATTATGAGGAATCAAATCCTCCCAGTTTTCCATACGCGGCATGGCAACGGGCGTTGTCATGACTTTAAAATTATAGGCACCATCTTTATTGGTCATTATATAGAACTTATCCTCATAATGTGATATGCTGTACTCCATTTCCGGCTGGCGTTCCTGAATAACCTGAAACTCGTCCTCGGGACTATCTGCATTGATGAAGCGTACCTCATCAGATAGTGTGGAGGACGACTTGATCATGATATATCGCTGCGACATGGTTTTATACACGTAGCAATGAAATGCTTCTTCTGTTTCTTCAAAGATCAGTTCTGCTTCCCTGGGATCGTCTCCTAACTTGTATTTGAAAATCTGATTGGCACGCAGGGTCTGGGGATCCTTGCGGGTGAAAAATAAGGTCTTGTTATCGTTTGCCCAGACGGCAGATCCCGTAGTCAGAACTATCTCATTTTCTGAAATCCTTTCAGTTTCCAGATTTTTTATATGAATCGTGTATTCCCTTCTACCCACGGTATCGACACCATAAGAAATCAGTTTGTTATCTGGTGAGACATTTAACGAGGTGAGTTTATAGTAGTCATGGCCATCAGCCATTTTGTTGACGTTGAACAACAGTTCCTCTTCAATAGTCCCGTCTTTTCTTCGATAAAAATAAGGGTAGCTTTCTCCAGATTTCATTTTACTGAAATACCAATAGCCGTTCAGCAGGTAGGGAACAGATTCATCATCTTCCTTGATGCGCCCCTTGATTTCATTAAAAAGCAATTCCTTGAGATCACTCGTTTCTTGAGTCATCTTCTCGTAATACTCATTCTCTTGGTTCAAGTAGTCAATCACTTCTGGCGCGTCTCGCTCTGCCATCCATTGGTAATTATCCACGCGCTGGTGTCCATGTTTGTCGTGGATGAATGGGATTTTCTTGGCAACAGGAGGTTGTATGGACATATGATTTCCTTTTGGGCATTAAAAGCGGTGCAAGATATTAAAGAGGAAGTGAATGAATGGAACAGTTTATGTTCGTCTCGCTTTCGCGATTGCGGAGAAATCAAAATAAACCTTATCAAGATTATCCCATCGCAATCAAGTTATACGCCCTAAATTTGCCATAAAAACAAAAGCTATGTTTGGAGATATGATGGGAATGATGGGCAAAATCAAGGAGACCCAGGAAAAAGTAGAAGCCACCAAAGCACGCATGGATACCGTTATGGTGGCCGAAGAGTCCAGCGATGCCCTACTTAAAACAACTGTTACTGCAAGTCGAAAAATCAAAACCATCGAGATCGCAGATGAACTTCTCGAAGACAAAGAGCAACTGGAAGACTACCTGATTTTAACCTTGAACAAAGCTCTGGAAAAAGCTGGTGAGGTATATGATCACGAGGTCGCAGCCGTGGCAAAGGAAGGTATGCCTAACATTCCTGGGCTGGATATGTTTAAATAATTAAGTGCTCAGCTAAAATCCTTGAATAACTGCAAAGCTTGCTCATGAATCTCCTGAGTATAATCAAGATGCGTTACTAAACGTAATTTCCCTTGACCCATATTGCTGATAATCAAGTTATTTGATATACAATAATCCATAACCGCCTGCTCGTCCTCTACTTCAAAGATGACGATATTAGTCTCCACGGGCTCTACTTTTTTGACGTAAGGTAGTTTTGAAAGAAAATCACCCAGTTCTGAGGCGCGCCTGTGATCCTCTACCAAGCGGTCTATATGGTTATCAAGAGCATAAAGTCCCGCAGCAGCAATGAAACCTACCTGACGCATGCCGCCTCCCAGAACTTTGCGTACTCGCATGGCCTTTTTCATGAGTTCGGACTTACCGGTAAGAACCGTTCCTAATGGTATCCCCAGACCTTTTGAAAAACAAATTGAAATCGTGTCAAATAGTGCTCCATATTCTTTGGGATCCTGATTTTTAGCTACGATAGCGTTGAAAAGTCGTGCGCCATCCAGATGAAGGCCTAAATCGTGTTTCTCACAAACTTTTTTAATCTCGTGTAAAGTGGACATCTCATAACAGGCTCCACCACCTTTATTTGTAGTGTTTTCAACACAAACTAGAGTTGTTAATGGGCTGTGATAAAAATCGGGCGGATTGATCGCTTCTTCAACCTGTGCAGCCGTGATCATTCCTCGGTTACCATCCAGTAATTTACATGAAACACCGCTATTGAAGGACACACCGCCGCCCTCATAATTGTAAACATGCGCATATTTATCACAGATCAACTGCTCGCCAGGTTGCGTGTGCATTTTAATGGCCGCCTGGTTTGCCATGCTTCCCGTAGGGAAAAACAACGCCTCATCAGTCCCAAATAGATCTGCGACCCTACGTTCCAGTTCATTCACCGTGGGATCCTCCTTATACACGTCATCACCCACCTCAGCATTCATCATTGCCTGAAGCATTTCTGGAGTAGGCTTGGTTACCGTATCGCTTCTTAAGTCTATCATTGAGTCCTTTTTCTTTGTAAGATTGTATTGTTTACCAGTTGGGCCTTGATTTTCTCGCTTTCGCGAAAGCGTAAACTTAATAAGTATTATGCTAATAACTACCCGTACCCGATTCATGCAATCGCACGATTAAATAGTATTTTTGTAGGCTATGATTACAGCAGAACAAATTAAGGATCTGGAAACAAGGGTGAGCAAGCTCAAGAATTATTTGCAGATAGATGCAAAGAAAATTGAAATCACTAACCTTGAAGAAAAAACCTTTTCACCTGATTTTTGGAACGATCCTAAAGATGCAGAGGCGATCATGAAGCAGCTGCGCAACAAAAAGCAGTGGACTACTGACTACCATAATGCTGTAACTCTGGTCGAGGATCTAGAGGTGCTGTACGAGTTTTATAAAGAAGGAGAGGCTACTGAGGAAGATGTGACTAGCAAGTTTGAAGCCGCGCAAGATCTCATCGAGCGACTGGAATTCAAAAACATGCTCTCTAACGAGGGTGATGACATGAGCGCGGTGCTCCAAATCACTGCCGGTGCCGGCGGTACGGAATCATGCGACTGGGCAGAAATCTTGATGCGCATGTATATGATGTGGGCAGAGAAAAGTGGTTACAAAGTGAAGGAGCTTAATTTTCAACCGGGCGATGTTGCGGGTATCAAAACCGTAACGCTGGAGATTGAAGGAGATTATAGTTTTGGCTGGTTAAAAGGAGAAAATGGCGTGCATAGATTAGTTCGTATATCGCCTTTTGACTCAAATGCAAAAAGGCATACATCTTTTGCATCGGTTTACGTCTATCCTCTTGCTGATGACAGTATAGAAATAGACATCAATCCAGCAGATATTTCTTGGGATTTTGCACGATCGAGCGGTGCTGGTGGCCAGAACGTGAACAAGGTGGAAACTAAAGCGATTCTTACCCACCACCCTACTGGCATCGTTATACATAACTCTGAGACCCGTTCGCAGCTCGAGAATCGTGAGAAAGCCATGCAGATGCTCAAGTCGCAATTATTTGAAATAGAATTGCAAAAACGCAACGCTGCACGAAAAGAAATTGAAGCCGGTAAAATGAAAATCGAGTGGGGATCTCAAATACGCAACTATGTGCTTCATCCCTACAAGTTGATCAAAGATGTGAGAACAAGTCACGAGACTGGAAATACAGACGCCGTTCTCAATGGTGATCTCGACGCATTTTTAAAAGCCTATTTGATGGAAGATAGTAAAGACGAAGTCTCTAAAGAATTGTAGAGCCTATTCTCGCATAAGATTTTACTATTAGCGCTTTAACTTAAACTTAGCATACCTCGTTTAAACCCACGGATAGTTTTGAAGTCCAAGTTTGTAAAACAAAGACTTTTGAAAGCACTATCCAGATTAGCACTATTACTCTTTTCAGTATTCACAATAGCACAACAGCAGTACACAGTAAAAGGAAAACTAATCGATAAATCTTCTGGAGAACCTCTAGAATTTGCCACCATTTCATTTATAAGTGAGGACCCCAATCAATCTCCTCAAGGAGGCGTTACTGATCTCGAGGGGAATTATACATTTCAAATTACGGAAGGCACCTATCAGGTGCGCTGGGAATATATCACGTTTAAAAGCGTCACTCGTGATAATGTAGTCATCAATAGTGATACAAATTTTGGTTTGATGCAACTGGAGCAAGATGTTGCTGAACTGGAAGCAGCTGTTGTAATTGCAGAGAAAACTACCGTTGACATTAGATTAGACAAGAAAATATACAATATCGGTAAAGACCTTACGGTAAGAGGTGGATCAGCTAGTGATGTCCTTGATAACGTACCTAGTGTCTCTGTAGATGTTGAAGGAAATGTAGCACTACGTGGAAATGATAATGTTACTATTTTGATAGACGGTCGTCCCAGCGCGCTGGTAGGAATGAATGGAGCAGAAGCTTTAAGACAAATCCCAGCAGATGCCATAGAACGTGTAGAGGTAATCACTTCTCCCAGTGCTCGATACGATGCGGAGGGAACTGGAGGTATCCTAAACATCATCTTGAGAAAGGAATCCCTGCTAGGTTTTAACGGAAATGTTCAAGTTGAGACGGGAATCCCAGAGCGATATGGATTAAGCTTTAACGGTAACGTTAGAAAAGGGGACTGGAACGTTTTTACCAATACGGGTATGCGCTACCGCACCACGCCTGGTAATGCTTCAAGCAACACAGAATACTTCTCTCCCACCGCACAGAATAGATTTGTAGATGAAAGAAGGGATTTTGATCGTTTGGGACGTAATTTCTTCACTAGCCTTGGAGTCCAGTACGATATAACTGAAAACAGTAATATTGTAGGTAACATGGTTTACAGGTATGGTAACGATGATGATGTGACGACAAATGCCATTGATCGTTTTGACATCAATAGAAACCTCAACGAGGCGACTCGCAGAATCGAACGAGAAAGTGAAGATGAAGATGATATTCAATTCACTTTAGACTATAAAAATGACTTGGATGAAGACGGTCAGAAGTTAGTAGCATCATTACAATATGGTATGGAAGTGGAGAACCAACTTGCTATAATTACAGAACGAGACATCGTACTCGACGAACTGAATGACGACGAGTTTCAAGATGAGGATAGCGAAGAGAAGAACGCGCTACTTCAAATTGATTACGAACTTCCGATAGGTGAAAATATCAATTTCGAGGCAGGGTACCGAGGAAATTACAGGGATATCACCAATTCATTTTTTCTTAAAGAACGAGATTTCTTGATACCAGGTAATCCCTTTATTGAAGATGTGGGACTAAACAACACGTTTAACTACGAGGAACTTGTGAACGCTCTCTACGTTCAGTACGGGCAAAAGATTAATAAGTTTAGTTTTCTTGCTGGTTTAAGGTTTGAAAATACTAATGTGGACATCTTTCAAGAAACCACTCAAGTAACTGATGAGAAAGATTACAGCAACTTATTCCCTACCCTCAATCTGAATTATGAAATCAAAGGTGGAGAAAGTTTTAGCCTCGGGTATAACAGACGTATAAGAAGACCTCGAGGGAGGTTTCTCAACCCGTTCCCCAGTAGAAGCAGCGAGAGCAATATTTTTCAAGGTAATGTTGACTTAGACCCTACATTTACTGATAACATCGAGTTATCCTATATCAAAAGATGGGGAGACGTCACCATCAGTAGTGCAATATATTACAACAATAGTCAGGATAATTGGGAGCGTATTCAAGAAGATACGGGCGAGGTAACTGATAATGGAGACCCTATTATCAGACGTATTCCGGTAAATCTCTCAACAAATGAGCGTATAGGACTAGAGGCTACATTGTATTACAGACCGTTTAAATGGTGGACTATCAATAGTGATTTCAATTTATTCAACGAGCAAACCGATGGTGAGTTTCAGAATCAAGATTTTAGCTTCAACAACACCACTTACTTCGCTCGACTCAATCAAAAATTTGTTCTCCCTGGAAAAATTGATTTGCAAAGTCGCATGAACTACCGTGGTGCGAGTCAGAATGCTCAAGGAGATTCAAACGCAATATTAACCTTAAATCTTGCCGCCAGTAAGGACATTTGGGGAGATAGAGCTTCCATCACCGCTAGTGTGAGCGACCTGTTCAACAGCCGTAGAAGAGAAAGCACCACCATAGGTCAAGATATTATGGTAGATGGTGCAACGGTACCTAGCTTTGTACAAAATAGTGAATTTCAATGGCGTCAGCGTCAGTTTATCATGACATTTGTTTATCGCTTCAATCAGAAAAAAGATCGTCGAGAACAAGGAAGAGATGACGATGGAGGGGAGTTGGAATTTGAGGGTTGATCATTAAGAATCTGCTAACAAGTATTAACATTTTTGCAATCAAAGTAGCCTATTTACTGATCGACATTTGCTCAAAACAAACTATTATGAAAAAGACGGTTTTTCTCTTGATTGCTGCTGTGGCTGCAACTTTTACTGCTCACGCACAAGAAATTTCTAATAATGCGATCGGACTTAGGGCTGGTGGCGGCGATGGCTTTGGAACTGAAGTGACTTACCAAAGATTATTGAGTGCAAATAACAGGCTGGAAGTCGATCTAGGTCTTGAAACCGATGATGATTTTGATGCATTTCAATTGACAGGTATTTATCAATGGGTTTGGAACATCGATGGTGGATTCAATTGGTACGCAGGTCCTGGTGCAGGTATCTCGTTTATCGATTATGACAACGATGTATTTGATGATGATGACAGTAGTGAGACAGCACTTTTCCTTGCAGGTCAGGTAGGTATTGAGTACAATTTTGACATTCCGTTGTTACTGTCGCTAGACACACGTCCAGCCATTTACTTTGGTGATAATCGTGATGATCTGGACTTTAATATCGCGCTGGGTATCAAATATCAATTCTAATAACACAATAAGAGTCAACTAAAAGGGAATTCTATTTGAATTCCCTTTTTTTATGCTTTCTTTTTTGCCGTGGATTTTTGCATAGCCCTTTCGTACAGTCGCTCGTATTGTGGTATGATAAGATTGATGTCAAATTGTTCCGCTTTCGCGAAAGCGGACTTTTTAAAAGCTATTAACCGATCATCATCTTCAAGAACGTGGACGGCCATCTGAGCCATCTCTTCAATATCACCCACGTCGCTGGTGAAACCAGAAATACCATACTCATTCACCTCTGGTAATCCACCGGTGTTTGATGAAATTACTGGGGTACGATTTGCCATGGCTTCTAAGGCTGCCAGGCCAAAACTTTCTTTCTCACTCGGCAGTAAGAAGAGGTCTGAAAAACAGAGAATCCTATCGATCTCTGTGCTGTTTCCTACCCATTTCACTTTGTGAGCCAGACCATTTTTACGGGTGTATTTCTCGGCTTCGGCACGTTCTGGACCATCTCCCACCATGATTAAAATGGAGGGAATCTGGTCTGAGACTTTTTCAAAAATGCGCACCACATCCATGATGCGCTTAACCGGTCGCATATTACTGATGTGCGTAATGATACGCTCTTCAGGAAAAGCCATCAAGCTGCGATCGCAGTCGGTAAATTCCGTTTTATAGCTGCTCATGTCTATAAAGTTAGGAACCACTTCAATCTCCCTCTGGATGTTGAAAATGTCTATCGTATCCTCTTTTAGACTTTGCGATACAGAAGTGACCTCATCGCTCTTGTTGATACTAAAGGTAACGGACGGTTTGTAGATAGGATTGCTCCCCACCAGCGTGATATCGGTTCCATGAAGGGTGGTCACCATGGGCAAAGTGATATCGTGTTCTCTTAGCATTTGCTGCGCCATGTAACCAGCATAAGCATGAGGGATTGCATAATGAACATGAAGCAAATCTATGTCATGTTTTTGCACCACATTTACCAGTTTACTGGAAAGAGCAAGATCATAGGGCTGGTAATGAAATAGTGGATACTCTTCTACATCAACCTCGTGAAAAAAGATGTTCTTAGTAAGCAACTCCAGTCTTACGGGTTGCTTATACGTCACAAAATGTATTTCATGCCCCCTTTTTGCTAGTGCTGTGCCCAGCATCGTTGCGACTACACCACTTCCACCAAAAGTCGGGTAACAAACAATTGCGATTTTCATGTTGAGAGCGGTTTAATCGATGATGGAGTCATAAATGATCTGCTGGATATTTGTTCTAATGTTTTCAGTAATTAGAAATCTGTTACTGGCATCTGGATGTACTCGATTGGACAAAAATACATAAACGATCTCCTCATCAGGATCTGCCCATACGTAAGCCCCTGTAAAACCGCTATGGCCAAAGCTTTTTTTACTCAAGCAACCACAGGTGGGACCAGACTCTTCTAACTGAGGTTTATCAAAACCCACACCCCTGCGCACGTCTTCCTCACAGTAATAACAGGTATTGAACTCATCTATAGTGCTTTCTTTGAAATACCTACGACCACCATAAAAGCCACCTTGCAAGTACATTTGCATCATGATCGCAAGGTCATTCTTGTTAGAGAACAAACCAGCATGCCCGCCTATTCCACCTTGCATCGCAGCACCTTGATCATGAACATAACCTTGTAATAGTTGGTTTCTAAAAGTCTGGTCATCCTCTGTAGGCACGATGCGATCAATGGAAAATTTTTCCAACGGTCGGTACCCAGTATTAACCATTCCCAGCGATTGATAAAAGTGTGATTGGGTCAACTCGTCCAGCGACCTTCCAGAAGTGCGCTCGATATAATCTTTCAGAATATAGTATGGCAAATCGCTGTATTTATACTCTCTTTTCTTCAGTAGGTCACTTTTCTTGAGACGCGTGTTTATGGTATCTAATATGACCGCTTTCGCAAAAATATCCTTAGCAACTGGCAAATTATACTCATCGGATTCTATGGAAGAATAAAAGTAGTCAAGGCGTTTTTGTGTAAGGCTGTCTAAAGTGTAAGTATAAAAAGGTATCCAAGGCTTCAATTGTGCGTAGTGAGACAACATTTTACGCAAAGTGACATCCTTTTTATTTGAATTTATAAAAGCAGTATCAAGCTTGGTAATTGGATCATCAAGATTTAGCCTTCCTTGCTCCACCAGCTCCATGACTAATGGTAGGGTAGCGATAATCTTGGTAACAGAGGCTACATCATAAATCTCATCATCTTCTACTTTGTTTTTCTTTGAATACGTGTGATAGCCATAGTTCTTATCAAGAATAACTTTTCCTTTGCGAGCTACTAAAACCTGAACCCCAGGAGCTCCTTTTTTATTGATGGTATGATTTGCGATACTGTCGATTTTTGCAATCATGTTTGAATCAAATCCAGCAGAACTGGGACTTGAACTGTAGGAAAGGCGATCGATGGATTGCGTATCCTCTCCTGAGCCGACCTTGAAATCGCCAGTAGTAACTGGTAAGCGACCTTTGAACGCACGCGCTCCAAAAATCATTTGAGCCGTTAGTTTTTGAGTGATTATACTATTCTGATATGATTGAACTATCGTTTCAAAATTTGTTGTGGTACGCAACTGAGCGAGCATATATGGATTCACAAAACTGCTGAAAATCACATCATGCTTACGTGCGATTTCATAGAGCCAGTTCAGCTCCTTGCCGTCAATCCCATAGCTTTTCCATGGATTGTCATTGCTACGGTGAAAACCCACTATCACCGTATTGAACGGCTCCAACTTCTTCATTAAATCGCCCAGCTGCTCTGCGACTACTTTCTCCACTCGAGTATACTTGTTCAGTTCTCGGTAAAATTCCAGTCCAGAATCATCACCTAAGGAAACGTAGGCAATACGTTTAGTCTCTAGGTTTTGAATAGGCACCAGATTCTTCTCGTTTTTTAATAGAGTAATGCTTTTCTCCATCGCTTTCTCGTAGACTACGTCATCGATCTCACGATTGAGATCGGCATGAAGATTTTCTGTGTCGATGGGCTGGTAATCATTCAAACCTACAAGGTATTTTGACATCAAAATCTTCTTGACAGAATGTTCAAGTCGCTCTTCGGTAATCTCGCTGTCTGCTAGTGCCATTTCAAAAACAGTAATCGCTTTAGGGATATCCTCTGAAATGAGCATCACATCATTTCCAGCCTTAAAGGCTTGTAGATCGATCTGGCCCGGCTCGCTGAAATTACTCGCGCCTTTCATATTTAAGGCATCTGTAAAAATTAGGCCTTGAAAACCCAAATCCTCCTTGAGCAATCCCGTCACCACCTTCTTACTGATACTGGTTGGGTAGCCGTTGCGACTTTCTAGACTAGGAATATTTAAGTGAGCCACCATTGCGCTGGCAAGCCCCTCGCTTATAAGTCTGCGGTACGGGTAAAGTTCTACGCTATCGATGCGCTCAGCGGTAAAATCTACAGTAGGAAGCGTTTTGTGGCTATCCTGATCAGTATCACCGTGTCCAGGGAAGTGTTTTGCACACGCGAGCGTTCCCGTACTTTGCATACCGCGCATAAATGCGCTAGCCTTTTCGGTGACGTTGACTTTATCCTCACCGAAGCTTCTATTCCCTATAATAGGATTCAGCGGATTTGTATTGATATCCACATCAGGAGCAAAATTGATGTGAACGCCCAGTCGCTTGCTATGCTCCCCTATGCGTTTTCCTACTTCATAACTCAAATCGTGTTTTCGATCAGCGCCCAGCGTCATATTCCATGGGAAAGCGTAAGTGCTGTCCAGTCTCATGGCAAGTCCCCACTCAGCATCCATTGCAATCAACAAAGGAACCTCTGCTATATCTTGAATCTCGTTAGTGAAATTTGCTTGCCGGCCCGGCCCGCCTTTTGAAAATATCACGCCTCCTATTTTATGGAACCGGACCAGGTCGCGAACTTTGTCTAAATCAGCTTTACCACGATTGGTAAATGCATCAACCATAAACAGTTGGGCGATGCGTTCACGAGTGGTGAGTTGATCGTAAATGCTATCTACCCACTCCTTCTGGGCGATGTAATCTTTAGCAACGAGTGGTGATATATTGGGGTTTTGGGCTTGTGATAGTTCCGCTTTCGCGAAAGCGAGAACACATAAAACGCCTAGAAAAAATCGATTCATAAATTCAAGATATGGGACGGTAGTTCAACAATTGTTCCCAAGTCTAAATTAACCAAATCCAAAGAGCATAAAAACGAAGAAAGCCTTAAAAATAGACGGTTTGTAAACTGATTTATCAACGATAACGGTATTTTTGAACCATGAAAATCATACTCCTTGCCGTAGGAAAAACGGACGATCCCAGAATCGCTGAACTGACAGACATGTATGCAGACCGTTTGCAGCATTATGTGAATTTTGAGCTGCAACTGCTTCCCGATCTCAAGAATACCAAAAATATGAGTGAGGATCGACAGAAACACGAGGAAGGCAAAAACATTCTCGCTCAACTCGAAAAAAGCGACTTTGTAACCCTACTGGACGAGCGCGGCAAAAGATTGAGCAGTCCTCAATTTGCAGAGCTGATCAATAAACGCAGCGTTTCAGGACTTAAGCGACTGGTCTTTATTACAGGTGGGCCTTATGGATTCTCTAAAGAAGTCTACGATCGAGCCAATTCAAAATTATCCCTAAGCGACATGACCTTTTCCCATCAGATGGTACGGCTCTTTGCCACGGAGCAGATCTACCGGGCTTTTACAATTCTAAAGAATGAACCTTATCACCATTTTTAAGAGATGAGAAGTGAGAGGTGAGACATTAGATATTAGATATTAGAGAAAAGATAGAAGATCAAAAACAGAGGGCTGAGGGACTCGAAGCCCGAAATTGGAGATTGGAGATCGGAGATTGGAGATTGGAGATTGGAAGAAAATTATTTTAAAATATAAATCTTTTAGAAATTGGCTCTCAAGATGGTAGCTTCGACTCCGCTCAGACACCTGTTGATCGAATAAATTGGTAACTCAAAACTCAAATACCTTCCCATCGGCAGCGAGCTCTACGTTTTCAAAAACCGTTTGAGCTTCTTCTTTGAATAGATCGTAGTTGTTGTAACGTGAAGAAAAATGACCTAAAATTAGGGTTCCGACATCGGCTTTTTTTGCAATCTGAGCGGCTTGTTCTGCAGTACTGTGTTTAGTTTTTTCACAGAGTTCTTCCCGATCTTTTAAAAATGTGCTTTCATGATAGAGCGCCGTCACTCCCTTGATTTGAGGAACGATGTCCTCTTTATAAACTGTATCACTACAGAAAGCGTAACTGCGTTGCGATTGGCCTTCAAAAGTCAGTTCTCCATTAGGAATCACGCTACCATCTTCCAGTACCATGTCGTGTCCCTTCTTGATTTTTTTATAATAAGAAATATCGATTCCACGCTCCTGACAAGCCACCACATCGAGCTTGCGATCGTGCGGCTTCTCTTGGAACAAAAATCCGTGCGTAAAAATGCGGTGCTCCAGCGGGATCGTGGTTACGCTCAACAGATCGTCTTCATATATAATCTCAGCCTCGTAATCCTCGCTCCTGCCTGTCGTGCCTCCGTGGCAGGCAGGTTCGCGAAAGCGTAACGGAAAAGTCGTGTATGCACCCGATAATTTCAACTGAAAAAGCACCAGCTCCTTCACCCCTTTAGGACCGTAAACCGTCAACGGAGTTTCACGGCCCAGCAAACAGAAGGTGGAAATCAAACCAACTAATCCATAAACATGGTCACCATGCAGGTGCGAGATAAAAATGTGCTTGATACGCGAAAACTTGACCTTTGATTTGCGCATCGCCATCTGAGTTCCCTCACCACAGTCGATTAAGAACAGATGCCCTCGCATTTCCAGAATCTGGGCGGTAGGACGGGCGTTTTCTTTGGGAGTGGCACTATGACAACCGAGTATCGTAAGTTTCAAAAATCCATTTTAATTGAGTTGCTAAAGTAGGCAGCGATGAGCGGCTAAAGACTTAAGGTTATATGAAAATTGAGGGATGAGGGATGAGGGATGAGGGATGAGGGATGAGGGAAAAAAAAATTTTCAAACGGTAAATAGAATTTTAGGACTGAAATTTTCAGCTAGCAATAAGGAATGTTAAGCCTGAAGACTAAATACTGAATATAGACTTTCAAATTTCAGAGTTTGAGATTTTATGCTAAGTGCTAAGTGCTAAGTGCTAAAAGCAAACAATTAAAATTTCAAAACCCGAGATCCCTCTCAATCTCTTCCATCTGTACCACGTCTTCAGCTTCTTGGAGGGTGGGAACGACCATCAATTCTTCTGGAATCTCCTCGCTGGACATGCTACTGTTGACAATAACAAACGAATTTTTATCGGAGCGGTGTTTGTTACTCAACTCGAGGAAACATAAAAAATCTTGCAGCGTAGCCGTTTCATATTTCTGCAAGTCAACGATCACGTTTTTGTTTTCAAACTGATCAAAAATATTGGCCAAAAACTGCGCAAAACCACACATATCATCTTTCTCATCTGTGATGAGCACGTGGTTGTCTTTCATCTCACTTTTCATGATTTCTGATGTTTGATTTTTGAGGCGACTAGGTAAAGTACCGCCATGCGTACAGCCACTCCGTTTTCCACCTGATCGAGAATAATGGCCTGATCACTATCGGCCACATCGCTGGTGATTTCTACCCCACGATTGATGGGGCCTGGGTGCATGATGACAATCTCTTTGTCCAGCCCATCGAGCAACTCACGATTTACTCCATACTGTTGCACATACTCTCTTACGCTGGGAAAATAAGAAATATCCATGCGTTCATTTTGCACGCGCAGCATATTTGCCACGTCACACCATTGAAGTGCTTTTTTAAGATTAAGCTCTACTTCTACTCCTAGCGATTCAATATATTTTGGCATTAAAGTGGCTGGTCCGCAAACCTTCACCTCAGCACCCATTTTTTTCAAGCAATAAATATTTGAAAGGGCTACGCGACTGTGTAGTATGTCTCCCACAATAACAATTTTCTTTCCCTTGATGCTGCCTAGTTTTTCCCTGACAGAATAGGCGTCGAGTAAAGCCTGGGTAGGATGCTCATGTGCTCCGTCGCCGGCATTTACGATACGGGCGTTGACATGTTTGCTTAAAAAAATTCCAGCTCCAGGATTGGGATGGCGCATCACCACGATATCCACTTTCATCGCGAGGATATTATTCACCGTATCTATAAGGGTCTCTCCTTTCTTGACGCTACTCTGTCCCGCGCTGAAGTTGATCACATCGGCACTCAGGCGTTTTTCTGCAAGTTCAAACGAGAGCTTGGTACGCGTACTGTTTTCAAAAAATAGATTAGCTATCGTGATATCTCTAAGCGATGGAACTTTTTTGATCGGCCTGTTGATAACCTCTTTGAATTGATCAGCGGTGGTATGAATGAGCTCGATATCCTCTTTTGTGAGGTATTTGATGCCTAACACATTATCTACACTCAAACTACTCATGCTTCTGTTTTAATTAGATAAACGGCGTCTTCTCCAAAGTTATCTTTCCAGTGCACCTTTACTTTCTGGCCATCAATGGCATCTACTTGTCTCCCATTATAATCGGGTTGTATGGGAAGGTGTCGGGAAAATCTGCGATCGATCAAAGTCAAAAGCTCTACTGATGAGGGTCGCCCAAAAGATTGTAATGCAGTAAGCGCCGCTCTGATACTGCGGCCCGTGTATAGCACATCGTCCACGATCACGACTTTTTTATCCTCGATCAAAAAATCAATCTGGGTAGAATTTGCCTTCAGCGGACTGTCCCCACGTCTAAAGTCATCTCTGTAAAAAGTAATATCGAGTAATCCCGTATCTAAGTTGCTGACGTGATAATCGTTTTGGAGAATTTCGCGCAAGCGAGACAATAAAAAGCTACCACGAGGTTGGAGTCCTATTAAAGCGACGTTTGCAAAATCACCGTGGTTCTCAATCAACTGACAAGCAAGGCGATGCAGTATAAAGTGCAGTGAGCGGGCATCGAGAAGTAACTTTTGGTCTTCCAATCTGGAAATGGTGTTGCGATTTTACTTATAGATAGTATAAGGAAGCTAAAATACCAGCCTTTTACTCTGAGCAAATATAAAAAGATATGGGTTGGGAATTGCGGACTTAGCGATTACAAATTACTCTGTCATTGAGTATGTTGAACTGAGAGAATATGTTTTCTCGCTTTCGCGAAAGCGGATAAATAGCATGACGAATGAAACTGCTGTTAAACCAAGGGTCAAAGTCACGTACTATTGTTCAATAGGAATTTATTTCAAATAGATTTTTTAGAATCCGATAAGTATTTAGTATACAAACAGGATTTAAAATAGTTTTCTTTTTAAAACGTTCTCTTTATAACTTTATAAATCTGGTGCACCTCGTCGAGCTCAAGTTCAAAGTCACTGTACTCAGGACTGGTATTTCTGCTATGACAGGTGATTGTACCGTTTTCAGCATCAAAACCCACTATATCTTTAAACAGTATATTTTGGTGTGTAATGATAATCCATCCGTAATCCGTAGGGTAGAACCCATCGCGCCAGTGATGTTTCTGCAACTCTCGTGCGAGCACAATGGCTCCATCACGAGTATCATTAATAATTCCTCCATCCATGCTATCTCCCTTCACTTTAAAGGCTCTATAATTCCCGAAACCAACCTTATCGACAAAAAAAGAGACTTCTTCATAATCATTGGACAGGTCTTCCTGGCCTGACTCGCTGATGTATTGCGCATGAGCGCTAAAAGGTATCAAAGGTACTGACACGCAGTACTGACCGTTTTCCAGTTCAGTAAAAGTGAGTCCATTTTTTGGAGTTATGCTTCTTGGGGATTTATCGGCTCTGACGTCCCCAAAATCAGCACGGTTTATCTCAAAAGCCGATTCCATTTTACCGATAAAGTTATCCGATACTGGTTTTTTTCCATGCATAAAAGAACTGATATTCCCCTTACCCTCACCCGTTTTCCTAGACAATTCTGCGACTGGAAACCTTAAATCTAGATGATCAATCATCTTGGACAAAACCTTATTGTTTCTATTGATCTGAAAGTCAGACATGTGAAAAATAGTTTTATTTCGATATAACTATTATAAAACTAATTGCGTGTTTGTGCTCCAAATATAAAACTTTTGAAGTTGTTAATCATATAAACATCGGCCGATTTTTCAAATGCATACCTGAAGTATATGTCCACATTCCTTAAAAGGCTTTGAAACGTAATCCAATTGATATCTAAACGAAATGAGTAATTCAATTAAAAACACGTGGTATCGTTTTACAACATAACGCGCCCCTCAACTATTTACCGAGGAATTCAAAAACAACTTCGTCATTCAAAAAGAAGAGGCGGGACAGTTGAAATCAAAACTTTCTAACGAAGAAGAGGTCAGTTTGATTTCAGACATGAGCGTACTCAAGGAAAATTATAACAGACTGCTAGAGACTGGTAAGTGGCTTAGGTCCAACAGTTCTTCCTCGACTAAACAAGAACTGAACGATTATATCAACGCTAAGAACGTAACCGGCATCACAACAGATGCTCAGAAAAATGAACTTTGGGACAGCTTACTTCTTTATACTTTACGCAATCAGAAGCCATACGTTAGAGATGGCATCATCTCCATTCTCAAGGCTAATCACGTCTTGGCTAAACTAGGAGATATCAATGCGAAGTTCTCTGACCAAAACTCAAAAGTTTCTGACTATTTGAATGCAATAGTCTTGATTCCCAAAGAATTTCAGCCGGTTCCACTAACTACTAAGAAAATGACGGCTCCGCGTCCTAACATGAAGGTGGGTGCGATTACATCCCTAAGGCTTAACCGAACCGTTATTGAAACTCTCAAAACGGAGGTAGCCGATTACAAAAAACGTGTAGGCCGTATAAACAAAAAAGCTAAAACCGCTTATGATCAGGGTTACGAGAAGGATGTAAACGCAGCTTATGAAAAAGCAGAAAAGATTGAGCGAGTAGTAACAGATCCTGAAACAAACGAAACCTCAGTGGTCGTAGAATATAAAGGTCTTGATCTACCTAGCTATGACTTCCAGCCTATTGATACCATTGTATCGGATTATGCAAAGTCGGGTTCATCTGACTATTTCTCTGGCCTACTTCCAGCAATCATGCAAAATGAAAGCTTAGAGAGCGTTGATGAGATTGAGGGATTTCTAGATGACAAAGGTAATGAACTGGACAGAGATAAAGCGGATCTCATAGGTGGACCAGATGATGGCAACAGCCCTGGTGGAAGCAATTCTCAAGAAGTTGTAGACGGCATGGCTCAGATATGTTTTTCCAGAATTATTGGCACAGACAATAGAGGTGTTACCATTGCATTGGATAAAAATTTTGATAATCTTAGCATATCAAATGCTTCATACACCTTTCAAGGCGATTCTGTAAATGATCTTAGTGGTAATAGCGCGGATGCAATCAGCCCTGCAAACCCTATGACCGTTATGTTAGGATCCAACCAATTGATCCCTATCTCTCAATACAATAGGTTTTATGGAGAGCTGGTGTTTTCTAATGGTTCTAGATTACAGTGGGATCTTGATTTTGACTTTAAGGACATCGCAAGCTCCCCTTGCAGTATAGTCGATGTAGATATTGAATACGCCGACGGTAGCGGTAACGATGGTGATCCAGGTGACCTAGTAACACCTCCACTTCCAGATCAAAAACCTGTACTCGACTACGGAATCAAACGATTAGGAATTGCCGACTACAGAAAAGTAGAGCAAGAAATCTGTTGCTATGTGCCTGGTGAAGTGAGCCACATCGAGAACATCATGGCTCGAGAGTTCAAACAAAAGACATCAAGACGCCTGCGACGTAGAGAAGACATTGAAACCTCCAAAACAGAAACCGAGTCAGAAATCTTGAACGAGACTACGACCGCAGATCGTTTTGAGATGAATCAAGAAATGGCTTCCATGACCGCCCAAGACCAAGCGTTCAATGCTTCTGCTGGATTACAGTATTCTGGAATGAACGGAAAACTTGTAACCAGCGCCAATGCCAACTATGCCAATGCCTCTTCTCAAGAAGAAAGTAATGCACAAGCGGTGAGCCACGCTAAGGAAATGACGGAACGCGCACTGGAACGTGTGGTTGAAAAGGTGACTAACGAACGTGTGACCAAAATTGTTGAGGAGTTTGAAGAAACCACAGACCACGGCTACGACAACCGTAAAGGCGACAGTCATATTTCTGGGGTGTACCGCTGGGTAGACAAGATCTACAACAACAAGGTCGTGAATTACGGTAAGCGATTGATCTATGAGTTCATGATACCCGAGCCGGCATCACTGCACAAAGTGTTGACCAGCGACGTAATGGGAGATATAGACACCTCAACCTTGATCAAGCCCATTGATCCACGGACTCACAGTACTCAAACATTGGCAAATTCAAATAATCTGAATAAAACATTGGCTGAATATTGGGCATCTTATTATAATGTGGAAATTGAACCTCAGCCTGCATTAAATGTTTCAGTAAGTGAGGCTTTCAATGAAATGGATAAAAGGTTCAATGGTTCTGATGCCAAAAAAACCCAATTTATTGATATTAAGGGAGAAATTAATCTTCCCGAAGGTTACAGAGCTAAAAAAGCTGATTACTCACTTTCATTTTATGGACAAGGTTTTGGTGGAGAAAGACACGTAGTTCTTTCGATGGGAAATAGCATGTATGTAAGACGCGATGCAAGCTTCAATTTGGGATCAGAATCAGTAGATTTTATTTTAAGCAAAAAAGGAACTTTGACTTTTGAGTTGACGCATCATATTTCGCAAGACCCTCTTAAATATAGCTTGATGTGTGCTGAAGGAGCTATTGCTTCAGCGAGTTTTTTTGTAGAGTGTGAATTGACCGAACAAGCCGAGCAAAAATGGAAGTACGAGACCTTCAAGGCGATCATAGACGGCTAAGAAAAAGCACTTGCAGAATACAATGAGAAGATGGCGCAGCTTATGGCCGTTACTCAGGAGAAGGTACGCGTGAATCCTATGTTTTACCGTGAGATCGAGAAAACAGTACTCAAGAAAAACTGTTTGGATTATCTGTTGGGACCTGGTAAAATTGGTAAAAACCACCTTTCTATAGATAGAAAATCAGTAGACAGAGGGTCAGAAATGGACACCTACACCTCCACCGCACAATTCTTTGAGCAAGCCTTTGAGTGGAACATCATGAGCTACCAGTTCTTTCCTTTCTTTTGGGGTGATCAGAAACGTTGGGGCGATCTCTACACGACAGATAGTAATGACACCCTGTTCAATGCCTTTCTGAAAAGCGGTATGGCGCGAGTGTTCCTCACGGTACGACCGGGCTTTGAAGCAGCGATCAACCTCTATATGGCCACGGGTGTGATCTGGCAAGGTGGCGAGGCACCGCAGATCGATGATCCAGAATTCATAAGCATCGTAGAAGATCTCAGAAATACAGAGAGTGTCGTTGAAGAAACCTGGACATCTCGTGTACCCACATCGCTTACCGTGATTCAGGCAGGAAGTATAGGACTTAATGTTGAAGGTTTACCCTGTAATCCAGATTGTAATGAAAATCTGTTTGAGAGTGACAAGAATCCTATCGTTCAGTCCAATAGCCGTTTAGGGGACAGCCCAGATAATGTTTAGAAAGTTATGTCAGATATCAATGAACTCATATCATATCTGAAAGAAAAGCTCCAGCTACAAACAGGTTCTGCACAGAACCTGTTTGTTAAACTGGATGAGCGGCTTACCGCTCTCAACTTTCAATATGATGATGTAAGGGATTCAGGACTCTACTTAAGAGTGGATATTCCCTCACCAGACCTATTTTATCCTAGAATCGTGGGGGGTGACCAGATGTGGTACCGTCGCGAGAACAATGGTGATTATTCCACCTTTTTGTCCAGAATGATCAACGGTTCACGGGTATGGCATCAATTCAATGCCTCAAGTGCGGGCGGCATGGATTTTTCGCCAGTCGCGCCTAGCGGTTTGCAACCCGTTCCAGATGAAATGATGGATCAGGCGGTATTTTATCTCCCATATGAGGAGCTGTACTTTTTTGAGATAGGCCTACCGGTCATCGATCTATCGCCGCAATTCTATTATGACCACCAGCATGTTGCAAACATAAATGTAGGCTGGTCAGACCTGCAATATGTGGATTATATGGGAAGTACCGATAATCTTGTAGAAGACTTTTACAAGTCTCTTAAAAACAATTATCGTGCGAGGTACGATGATCGCGATCGACACGTGCACGTGAACTTAAGCAGGGACGCGGGAACCGTTAGGCTCTATCCTATCGTAAAGAATGATGGCAGATGCCACAATATCTTGTTCAATTATACCGCATTTCCCAGAATGGCCTACCCCAGCATCATGGGGAAACTGCCAGAGGAAACGGCAATTATGATAAGGTGCAAGACGGTCATAGGAATGATCGAGGTTTTGAACCAGACTGTTTTTACCCTAGAGGATTACGAGCGAGGACTTTCAAGCAATAAGAAGTTTATGCTGGAATACCACCACTGTGTCTCGAGCCAGTTGAAATATGCAATGGACAACAAGCTGGACGACCTACTCTTTAAACTGCTATGGCACCTGCCAGGCAGTTACCTCAATGCAGAACTCAATGACATCGTTCTTTGGAATTTCATCGATGCCAGACTACAGAATGGCCTCATAGATTATCTGGGAGAAAACGAGGAGGAAATTACCATTAAGCTGATCGATGTGCTGATAGCCGGACAGGGTTTTAAAGCTATGATGGACTTCTTAATGGAATCGCGCAAGGGGAAACTGCCCACCCGCCTGCAGGAAATGATCGCCACTTTTGATGGGGACAATTTTGACCGATTTATCAAAGTGATCTGGGACGGCTGGAGCAGTTATCTTGAATCTGAAGCCGGCAAATCCTTATTGCTATACAGCGAGACAGGCATATCCCTCCTGCCCTACGAGCAGGATAATGTGATAGGCTTTACCACGATCAATGCAGACATTGAGTTTCCCAATGGCGAAGATCTGATCAAGATCATCTTTGAACCAGAAGCGCTGGGCTATGACGTTTCAACAACAGATGATGACCTAGTACCCACGGATATCGTAAGCGAGGAAGACCTCACCAGCTGCTACCACCCTTTTGAGCCGGTAGCTTTCTTGAACAGCAACAATCCAGAATTTACGTTTGGGAAAAAGAATGGCGTAGCCACCATACTACCCGCCTTTATTCTGTACGGAGCAGATGAACGGGCTGATGTGGACGACTGGAAGACCGCGGGAGAATATGCTCTGGACATCGCCACCCTCGCTACGGGTGTAGGTAATGTCTATAGGTTCAGGCACCTGCTCAAGCTCTCCAAGCTTCAACAGGTGGTGCGCATAGGTAAAGCGGCCCGTGTAGCGCGAGCTGCTTTCGTAAATCTGATCGAGATTTCATCGGGTTCGCTAAGTCTTATGATCAAATTAGCTGAGCTCGAGAACGAGCCATGGGCAAGGGATTTACAGGAAGTGCTGTTTTGGCTGGAAGTGGCGAGTTTGGGTGTTGAGATCAGTGACGCTGTCGCGAAAAAGTTGAGGGCGAGTGGCAAACGAGTGATTCAAAAACAAGACGTAATTCTTGACCAAGCTAATGATTATGACGAACTATTGCGTAGGGAAAACGCTCTAGATGAAATTGCTGATATAGCAGATGCAGAAAGGAGAAGATTGAGCAATTGGGATGGTGGAAAGTTATTATCTGAAAGAACTCTACGTAAGAGAATACGGACTTTGACACAGAAATATTCAAATTTTGACCTAAAGGTCGAATTTGTGGATGAAAGTAATAATGTAAGAAAGCTGAGCGATTGGAACAAGAGAAATGTATTAGGTAGTTTCAATCAAGGACCGCCGCCAGTTTTGTATTTTAGACATGAGGTTACAGAATTGACATGGCAGCATGAAGTCTGGCATTTGGAAGATCTACAGCGGTTGGGAAGCAAAAATTTTACGAAACCCCTAATTGGAAACTGGAGGAAATGGTATGGGATAGGATCTGGGCATCTAAAGAAAGATGGAGTGATTTGGAGTTAGGTGACTCATATAATTATTTCTCAAGCATAGCCAAGGAACTAAATCCAAGTTTCCAACCAAATATAGAGATGGAAAAATTAACCAATTCATATTCATTTATAAATAGATTATTATGACAGAAGAAAACGTTATCGAGGAGGCAAGAAAGGCTCTAAAAGATATAGGTCATTGGGAAAATTTTCAATATGAGCGGGCTAAGCTCTTCGATAAAGGTTATTACGAGAATGACCCACATTGGATGGTTTATTTTGAACATACGGAAGATGACTATAAAAAAGGAATCGTTTCGCCGTATATCAAGATCGACGATTTGAGTGGTCGAGTTAAGCAAATTTCATGGAGCCGTAGTCATTTCTTCTTAAATTATGATGAGAACAAAGAGAAGTATCATCATCCACGACTGAGTCGGGAACAGCCTAAGTTGGATTAGCTTTCGCGAAAGCGAAAAAGCGTACATTGAAATAATGGTTCTGTACGTCTGTGGTTCACGGAGTGTAACTCCGCGCCAGAGTATACAAGCCCTGAGGAGGATTTGATCCGAACATACAAGAGAGAAAAATATGTGTATGATCGTTTAATGTCAAACAAATCAAGGTGGAACAACGCCCCCTCGCTGGCGCGGAGTTACACTCCGTGACCACGCTGCCCATTATAAGCCTTGATCATTGCCCTATATTTAAACCATGAGCCGCAAATACAAATTCCAGAATCCAGAGAGTGCTTATTTTGTGTCTTTCGCGACGGTCAACTGGATCGATGTGTTCACTCGTGAAAAATATATGAACATTATTACTGCTAGTATCACTTACTGTCGTTTAGAAAAGGGAATGGATTGTTTTGCCTATTGCATCATGCCCAGCCACGTGCATCTGATCTTCAGGGATCAGAATTCAAATCCACAGGCATTACTAAAAGATTTTAAAAGACACACAGCACGCAGCATCATTGAAGCAACCAAGAGCAACGTGCAAGAAAGTAGAAAGGAGTGGATGCTTTGATGATGCAGCGAGCCGCAAAAAAGAATGGAAACAAGGCTGAGCACCAGTTCTGGCAGCATCATAACAAACCCATCGAGCTCTGGAGTCCCAAGGTCATCAAACAGAAGCTGGATTACATCCATGATAATCCTGTTGAATCAGGATTTGTAACGCGATCTGTGGACTGGAAGTACAGCAGCGCTCGCAACTATGCTGAAATGCCCGTAGAGATCGAGATCGATCTGGTTGGGTTTATGGAATAAGAGTATTTTGTATACTCAGTTGGGGTCACGGAGTGCAACTCCGCGCCAGCGTATGGCAAGGCACAGGATCTAGATCTTACGCATGAAGAATTCATCCAGTTCTTAGAAGACTTTAAAAAGTTTGTAGCAGAGAATCAGTAACTTATAGAATTGATAAAAAAAGTCATATCATTTAAATGAAATACGATTTTTACATAGAAGATATAGACGGTTTATTAACATATGGTGTGATGCCCAAAAATGATGAGTTTAGAGTTTTATTCCGAATTGGAGATACAGGTTGGAATATTTCTAAAATTGATGAGATCATAAAAGGTGTGACTTTAAGTAAAACCCATAAATGGGATGAACGGTATACATGGGGAAATGAAGATGTCATTCTTTACAGTTTTGACGAAGGTGTCGCATTTTATGATCTTATGAAAGCCAGAGCACAAAATATGGAAGGTAAAGAACAAGACCTTATATTGAGTCACGATGAATTCATCGAGTTTCTAGAAGATTTCAAACAGTTTGTTTCAGAGAATCATTAATTGATTGAAATAACATTATCAGAATGGATTACAAGTTTAGGAAATACAATCTCGATGTCGATGACGTTCCTGAACCCAAAAGAGTTTATGAATTTTCTGTGGATTACGATCAATTGAAAGATGCAGAAAAATCGCTTTTTCACATTGGATCTCATATGTGGACCGAAAAAAGAATACAAGACTTGATTGATAAATCATTGTCTTTAAAAAATGATGAAGAGTATGAATATAAAGGTGATGGCAGTAACCTATTTATGATCATAGATAAGAATGAAGTGTTTTTCTATAGCTCATATAGTGAAAAGGAAGAAGAAGATTTTATTTGGCCCTTTGAAAAGTTCATACAATTCCTAGAAGATTTTAAAAAATTTGTTTCAGAGAATCAATAACTAAAAAATATAAAACCAATGACCATACTACTCGACAACGGACACGGCGGCCTGGTCAACGGGATCTACAGCACACCAGGCAAACGCAAGGACTGGGGAGATAAAGGTATTATCTATGAGGGCGAGTTCAATCGCGCCATCGTAACGGGTATCATTGAGCAGCTTACCGTCCTGAAAATTCCTTATGTCAACATCGCTCCCGAGTATTGGGATGTGCGGCTGGAAACCAGAGTACGCCGTGCCAATCAATACCCAGCAAACGAGAGCGTTTACATAAGCGTGCACAGCAATGCCGGCGGCGGTCATGGGTGCGAATTTTTCACTTCGCCCGGTCAAACGCGCAGCGATGCCATGGCGACCATCATGGGACAGGAATTTAAACGTGAGTTTCCCGATCGCCGTTTGCGCACCGACTTTACCGATGGTGATCTGGACAAGGAGCGGCGATTTTATGTGCTTACCCGTACCAAAATGCCTGCTGTCCTGACCGAAAACTTTTTTATGGACAACCTAGAAGAATTTAAAACTATACTCAATACCCGCGAGGGACGACAGCGTATCGTGGATTATCATGTAAAAGCTATTGTGAGGATTGTAGAGGAGTTGGGGTGAGTTTTTGAGTATGTGAGTTTGTGAGTATTTGAGTGAACGAGGACTGAGGTACTCGAAGTCCGATTTTATTTAAGTATTAAAATTTTGGAGTGAATGAGGACTGAGGT
>CAZVYO010000003.1:0-20502 GCA_964631155.1 uncultured Flavobacteriaceae bacterium | reverse complement strand
TCGAAGTCCGATTTTATTTAAGTATTAAAATTTTGGAGTGAATGAGGACTGAGGTGTCACGCTGAGCTCGACCCTTGAGCGTAGTCTAAGGGGGTCGAAGCGCACTCGAAGCCCGTTCACGTCGCACAAAAATCAATGTCAAAAACAAGAACTAGCAGCCGAATAGCCAATAGCGAAAAGCCAAGTGCCAAACTTAAATCTAAACTCAAACTCAAATTAAGAATAAGCTAACTACACTATATCACATCCCGCATACCGCCAAGCGAATGCCTAATGCCTAATGCCTAAAAAATGAAAACACATTTAAAAATACTCGTCCTGTTTACAGCTTTATCCATGACCAGCTGCGAAAGCATACGTACGGCAGTCTATGACCAATACAGTTATCAAAAAACGGTGGAGGTCAAGGTCATGTCAAACGCTCTTATGCAAAAGGCCACAACTCCCTATCAAGATAACTTGCAACAGATAGGAGCGTTGGGAAAGGAGATCGACTTGATCCTTCAATATGAAGAATTTAAACCAGATAACGAAATCACTTATGGGATGTGGCAACTCCTCGCTGATCCAGATCGCAACTTGCTAATAGGATTTTTTAAACGCTGGCAGGAAAAAGGTACTCTCAACGAGACCTTTATCGATGAGGCAAGGCTACAAATAAATGAAGCAATGGACCTACTGCTTAAATATGAAGCATCAAAAGATAAAGAAGCAAAAAACACACTTCAACAATTTTTAAATTAAGAGTTATGGATTTTGAAGAATTATTAAAAAGCATTAAAGCATCGCTAGTTGAAGAATTTGGCGATCAATGGGAAGGTTTAAAAGGAGCCGTCAAGAAAGATATCGATCAATTTCTCGAAAAAAGCAGAACAAAACTCAAACGATGGACGCTTCTACTAGCTAATGGAGATTTGACAATAGACGATTTTGAGTGGCTGGTTAGGAGCCAAAAAGATCTCATGGTACTAAAGTCTTTACAAAGCGCCGGTCTGCACAAGATAAGCTTGGGTCATTTTAGGAATAAAGTGATTAGGCGTATTGTAGATATTATAGGCGTTGCCGTTTTAAAATGGTTTTGATACTAACCCTATTAACCTAGTGGTCTTAAATGATTTAATACTTACCAGATCACTTTACCGTACCGACAACCACCAACCACCAATTCTTAACTTACGACCTACATTGAAAGAGCACTGAAAATGAAAAGTGAAAAAGAACCTATAAGAATAGGCCTCGTACTCGCGGGTGCCGTAACGGCTGGAGCTTTTACTGCGGGAGTCATGGATTATCTATTAAACGCCTTAAAAAGGTGGCACGAGGAATATAAAAAAAGACCTGATGAGGTACCGGAGCCAAACGTTATAATAGATGTTATCACAGGCGCATCTGCTGGTGGAATTACCGCTGCGGTTACCACACTAGGACTTACCATTGACAAATTGGAACCTATAACCACTTCCACGGGAAAAACAGCCGCCAGCGACAATGTGCTTTTTGATACTTGGGTCAACTTTGGCAAACCCGCAAATGAAAACATTCTGGGCGATCTTTTTTCTCTGGATGACTTAAAGGACAAGGAAATTCATTCCCTCCTTAATACAAATTTCATTACCAATCTCATGGAAAAACTCATAGACACGACTAAAGATGTGATGAGTAAAAAACGGGAAAATGTAAATGGAAAGCTAACTCCCCTACCTCCTTATATCAATCCGCAGCTTGAGGTGTTGATGACTCTAAGTAATCTAAGAGGGATTCCTATCGACCTGCATTTTACCGAGAACAAGTCCAAAGTCGCCCATACGATGGAATATCATAAGGCATACGCCCACTTTGAAGTAGGAATGGATGTATTGCCCAATAAGCTACCCTTAGACCTAAGCAAACATGAGCATCTCAAACTGTTTCTAGACGTCGCACGCGCCAGTGGTGCATTTCCCATAGGGTTGAAGAGTGTCCCATTCAAGGGGATTCCCAAAGAATACATCGCAGAAAACATCAAGCAACTCTTTGGGAATAACGAGAAGCTTACTCCGCTTGTAGATGACGCTTATAGCTTTCTTGCCACAGATGGTGGTATGACCAACAATGAACCCCTAGCCGAAGCCTTGCGCTTACTCAAGGAAAAGGGAGATAATTATAAGTTACTGCTCATAGATCCATTTCCAGGTCGCGTAGGCGATCAAGAAGATGACGAGTACAGCGTTGAAAATGACAACATCTTTCAAGTAGTTCCCCAGCTGTTCAGTACGTTGAGAAATCAGGCCTTATTCAAGGAAAAAGATATCATGGATCTATTTGATCCGAGCAGTAATAAAAGCATGATCTGGCCCACACGTTATGGCAAGAACAAAACTATGCTGGACAATTCCATTGCCTGTGGCGCACTTTCAGGTTTTGCTGGTTTCATAAGTAGGGATTTTAGATACCACGACTACATGCTGGGACAAAAGAATGCGCAAAACTTTTTAAGATATTACTTCAATAGTCCTGAAGACTTGGATCGCTGGAGCGACATAGATCTTAAAATGTTTGGTTTGGTACATAAAAAAACGAGCAAAAACGTCATGCCTATCATTCCTGATTACAGCATCAAGAAACGAGAAACGGGAGAATACGGTGTCGAATTTCTACCTGCTCTACATAAGGACCCTCTTTTTCCTGAATTTCCAAGCGTGAACTACGGCGATACTCTTAAAACAATGGAAGAACAAATGATCCATAGAATTAAAGAAGTAGTCAAAATCAGCTTTAACCACCTCAAAAAAACAGAACCAGCAGAAAATGTGCACCCTATTATACAGAAACGCAACCGCAAAAGTTTGCTAGGCAGGTTAGGTTCATGGATAGGGAAAGGTCTTGGCAACGGGTTTATGAGTGTTGTGGGCATCAGAAAGTTATCGGCAACTATAAATGACAAGATCATGAATACGGTTATTCAATCACTTTCTGATTACGGGTTGCTCAAAGAATAAGGTCTGGTTAATCCCGAAAGGTTGCAATAGACTATTTGATGTTCTCGCTTTCGCGAAAGCGGAATATTTAAAAAAAATCTAGAGAACAGCATTGCAGCACAAACCTAGAAAACGCTTCCACAAACACCAATGTAAAAAGATGTGGCTTGGGAAGTAAAATGATATGATCAACATATTCCAAAAGATTGAATGGTAGCATTAGAGCAAGCTAATTAAGCTAGGGAAACTAGATGTCATCAAGTAACAATTGAATTACATCCACAACAATCCCTTATAATCAGGTTTTGAGACTTGATCTCGAGACTAGAAGTATAACAGCGCACGCAACTATGCGGAATTGCCGGCAAAGATTGAGATCGCCTTGTAGAGTTTATGGAATTAGAGTGGTTCTTTTACTCATTTAGGGTCACGGATTGCGTCTTCGCTCCAGCAGGGTCATCTATTGATATGACCGTGAAAAGAGCTAGATACCGTGATACGGAAGTCAAATTTGTCTACAACTTTTTACTGGAACATATAGGCAAGGGCAATAAATTTGAAATAGAGATAGAATCACTGCTATACATTTGTGAGAACTGCCAGAAGTATTTCATCGGTTTAAAAAAGTTTGCAGAAACGCAAAACATTGAGATCGTCTATAAATTGAAAGCTAATGAGAATGCAAAGACTATTAAACAACTTAATGCTCTCCTACCCAACAATTAGAACATTAAACCCCATATTATGGAAATAGAATATCTAAAAAAACTTGTGGAATATCCATTAAGCAGTAGCAATTATGGACAAACTGCCATACCCAATGAACCCTTTTCTCTGTCAGTTATTACCCAGCTAGAGGCTACCTATAATAATGGTAATCCATTTCCCAAAGCATTGAGGGAACTGTTGTACCTGGCTGGCAGCTATTGTTATTGTTTGGATAATAATGTGTATGATCCCGATGATTATACCATGCAGGTCAAGCTACAGGATTTTATTACAGAGGAATTGCAGTTTATGGGCTATCCACAAACAAGACCTTTTTATGGAATAGATCAAGTCTATCCGGGCAATTTCAGATTAGTTTACCTAGATGAGGGCGACGACCCCATAGTATATGCTGTTGATGAAAGTGATGATACCCTACAACCCACTGAAGACACCTTGTCAGAACTCATTGACTATGTAGTAAGAATGAAGCATAGGTTGTAGAAGGTCAGTTAGATCTTGTATAGTCAACTAAGATCTATAAATGATCCGCTTTCGCGAAAGCGAAACTATCAGTACAACACAAAAGAACACCCACAAAAAAAGCCGATCAACTTGCGTCGATCGGCTTTCTGTTTTGAGAGAAAATCAGGAATTACTCTGACTTACCTTCCATTCTATCTTTAAGAGCCTGGAGCTTAGAGTTGGCATCACCTAGTGTCGGCTTGCTTTCTTCTTGTGCTCTTTCTGCAGCTTGCTTCACGTTCTTGGCTTCTTCTTCTTTGTGAAGAACCATGTGAGAACCTACTACTCTCTTGAATTCTTTATTGAACTCGATGATCTGGATTTCTGCCTTCTCACCTTTTTTCAATTTAGTTCCGTCTTCTTTTTCAAGGTGACGTGATGGAATGAATACTGAAATATCCTCGTTAAAGTTTACAACAGCTCCTTTATCTACCATCTCCTCGATCTCAACTTCATGCTTAGTACCTAGACCAAACTCGTCTTGGTATTTATCCCAAGGGTTAGGCATGGTTTGCTTGTGTCCTAGAGAAAGTTTGCGACCGTTCACATCTAGTTCAAGAACGACTACTTCAAGGGTATCACCTACTGAGCAGAACTCACTTGGGTGCTTCACTTTCTTAGTCCATGAAAGGTCAGAGATGTAGATTAATCCGTCAACTCCTTCTTCCAATTCTACAAACACACCAAAATTGGTAAAGTTTCTTACCGTTCCTTTGTGACGTGAACCTACTGGGTACTTAGTTGTGATATCAGTCCATGGATCTTTAACCAGTTGCTTCATACCTAGAGACATCTTGCGATCTTCTCTGTCTATGGTAAGAACCTCTGCCTCGATCTCATCACCTACCTTCACAAAGTCACCAGCACTTCGTAAGTGCGTAGACCATGACATTTCAGATACGTGTACAAGTCCTTCAACTCCTTCTTCAACTTCTACAAATGCACCGTAGTCTGCAATAACAACTACTTTACCTTTTACCTTATCACCTGGCTTGATCTTGTCGCTAAGAGCCTCCCATGGGTGTGGCTCAAGCTGCTTAAGACCTAACTGGATTCTAGACTTATCTTCATCAAAGTCAAGGATTACCACGTTAAGCGTCTGATCTAGTTCCACAACCTCGTTAGGGTGATTGATACGTGACCATGACAGATCAGTAATGTGAACCAGTCCATCTACACCACCTAGATCAACAAACACACCGTATGAAGTGATGTTTTTCACAACACCTTCCAGTACCTGTCCTTTTTCTAGACGAGAGATGATTTCTTTCTTCTGCTCCTCGATATCTGCCTCGATAAGGGCTTTGTGCGATACGACTACGTTTTTGAACTCGTGGTTGATTTTCACCACTTTGAATTCCATAGTCTTGTCTACGTACTGGTCGTAATCACGTATAGGCTTCACGTCAATCTGTGAACCTGGCAAGAATGCCTCGATACCAAATACGTCTACGATCATACCACCTTTAGTACGACACTTAACGTAACCATTTACGATCTCACCCGTATCGTGTGCGTTATTTACACGCTCCCAAGCTTTAATCAATCTCGCCTTACGGTGAGAAAGAACGAGCTGTCCGGTCGCGTCTTCACGTACATCTACAAGTACCTCAACCTTATCACCTTCTTTTAAGTGCGGGTTGTAACGGAACTCATTGAGCGAGATAACACCTTCAGACTTTGCGTTGATGTCGATGATCGCATCACGATCTGTCATCTTGATTACCGTACCCTCGATCACATCGCTATCGATGGTATCTACGAAGTTGTCGGCTACTAATTTCTCAAAGGCTTTAAGTTGCTCCTCATCTACCTTCTCGATACCTTCACTATAGCGTTCCCAGTCAAAAGTGTCTAGAAACTCTTGAGGATCTTGTTGAGGTTCCTCAGTAGCCGGTTCGATGGGAGTGTTTTTCTCCACTTGTTTTTCAACTTGTTCTTGCGTTACACCGTCTTGTGCCGCTTCAAGTTCTTGTTTTGTTGTTTCTTCAGCCATGCTGTGCTGATTAAAATTTGTATTCCAGAGCGATGCGGAAACTGACAGAACTACTCCAGAAGGATTTTATAAGTTTTTGATTCCCAAACGGTTTCCCTATTCTCGTTTTGGGTTTGCAAAAGTACACTCTTTTTATATGATTTACAACTATTTAATTGATTGTAAGAGTGTTTGTTTTGATTTCGCTTTCGCGAAAGCGAGATAGACCAATACATACCACAGCATTTTCATATCGAGAAAATAGGGAATAATACATTTAAATTTAATGTCAGTTCGAGCGCAGTCGAGAACGATTTAAATTCTCATTCTTACTGATACCGAGCTTCGAATGCCTCAGCCCTCAAACTTCTTTCTGATACGAGCCTTGAGACGAGTTCTTCTAAACAAAACCTACTATCTATCTTTCATGCTAGACAAGAGTAACTTGATCCAGCATTTGCTTAATCGGGACGTAGGGAGATAAATCCATCGGGACTTATAGCTAGAGATTCTGAACCCCTCCCATCGTCGGGTTCAGAATGACAGATAGCACTAAACAAAAAACCCGACTCTATCGAGTCGGGTTTTGTTTATGCTTGACCTGTGGGGCCAAAATTTAAAGGAATGGGCGGTTGATCATAATCCTTGATCTCACCATGTGCTTTCTCAAACTTCCTCACATTGTCGCTCAGCGCTTTTGCAAGTCGCTTAGCGTGCTGCGGAGTCAATATGATTCTGGACTTCACCTTTGACTTGGGATTTCCAGGCATGATGTTCACAAAATCAACAACAAATTCAGAAACCGAATGGTTGATGATAGCAAGGTTGCTGTATTGCCCCTCTGCCGTCTTTTCATCAACCTCAATGTTGATCTTGTTTTGATCTGGATTATTGTTTGCCATTACTAGTTATAATTTACTTGTGGTTCATCTTTAGCCTGCATCAAACGCTCAAATTCTTCCTTTGAACCTACGATAATATTATTGTAGCTGCGCATACCGGTACCGGCAGGAATTCTGTGACCTACGATAACATTTTCCTTAAGACCTTCTAGCGTATCTACTTTTCCACTTACGGCTGCCTCGTTAAGAACCTTAGTAGTTTCTTGGAACGATGCTGCACTAATGAACGATTTGGTCTGCAGCGATGCACGTGTGATACCTTGAAGAACTGGCTCTGCCGTTGCTGGCATCACATCTCTTGCCTCAACAAGAGTTTTGTCTTCTCGTCTCAGAATGGAATTTTCATCTCTCAACTCACGAGGAGAAACAATTTGCCCTTCTTTCAAATTACCAGAATCACCAGCATTTTCCACGACTTTCATTCCGTATAGGCGGTCGTTTTCAAGGATGAAATCTTCTTTGTGAACCATTTGGTTTTCAAGAAATACTCCATCACCTGGATCAACTATACGTACTTTACGCATCATCTGTCTCACGACTACCTCAAAGTGTTTATCGTTAATCTTCACACCTTGGAGACGATAAACCTCTTGCACCTCATTTACTAGATACTGTTGTACAGCGCTAGGTCCTTTGATGGCAAGAATATCCTTAGGCGTGATTGAACCATCAGATAGCGGCATACCTGCTCTCACATAATCGTTTTCTTGTACAAGAATTTGATTAGAAAGTTTCACTAGGTATTTCTTAGTCTCATCAGTCTTAGACGTGATGATGATTTCACGATTACCACGCTTGATCTTACCAAAAGATACCACACCATCAATCTCAGTTACAACGGCTGGGTTAGATGGGTTACGTGCTTCAAAGAGTTCGGTCACACGTGGAAGACCTCCTGTAATATCACCAGCTTTAGCCGATTTACGTGGTATCTTAACGAGAACCTTACCTACTTTAATCTTATCCTCATCATTTATCATCAAGTGTGCCCCAACTGGTAAGTTGTAAGAGATTAAAGTCTCTCCTTTATTATCAACGATGTGTAAAGTTGGGATCAACTTCTTATCACGAGAATCAGAAATTACTTTCTCTTCGTATCCTGTTTGCTCATCAGTCTCTACTTGGAATGTAGTACCTTGAATGATGTTCTCAAACTTAATCTTACCGGCAAACTCAGAGATGATAACACCGTTAAATGGATCCCATTTTGCGATTAAATCACCCTTAGCAATCTTAGCACCTGGCTTAGAATAAAGCTCAGATCCATAAGGAATGTTGTTAGTATTCAACAATATTCCGGTTTTAGGGTGCATCAGTTTAGATTCGGCAGTACGAGAGATAACTACCTCTACTTGTTTACCTTCACTATTTTCACCAGTTACGGTCTTCAGATCTTCGATCTCGAGAATACCTTCATTCTTAGCAATAATGGTGTTTTCTTCAGAAACGTTACCCGCAACACCACCCACGTGAAATGTTCTCAAAGTAAGCTGTGTTCCTGGTTCACCAATCGACTGTGCAGCAATCACACCTACAGCCTCACCTCTCATTACCGGTCTGTTAGTTGCTAGGTTACGACCATAGCATTTCTCACAGATACCTTTAGTAGCTTCACATGTCAATGGAGAACGTACTTCAACAGTTTCAAGGTCAGAAGCGTCGATCGCATCAGCAATTTTATCAGTAATCAATTCACCAGCAGCAACGATTACATCTTGAGTAGCCGGATCTACAACATCGTGAAGAGCGGTACGACCTAGGACACGAGCGCCTAGCTTTTCCATCACTTCTTCATTCTTCTTCAATGCAGAAACCTCAATACCTCTGAGAGTTTCACAATCTTTGACGCTTACGATTACATCTTGCGCAACATCGTGAAGACGACGTGTTAGATAACCAGCGTCTGCCGTTTTAAGAGCGGTATCTGCAAGTCCTTTACGAGCACCGTGTGTTGAAATAAAGTATTCCAGAATGGAAAGACCCTCTTTAAAGTTAGAAAGAATCGGATTCTCGATAATCTCACCTCCACCAGAGTTTGATTTTTTGGGCTTGGCCATCAATCCACGCATACCAGTAAGCTGACGAATCTGCTCCTTAGATCCACGAGCTCCGGAGTCAAGCATCATATACACCGAGTTGAACCCTTGCTGATCCTCTCTAATGTTTTTCATGGAAAGCTCTGTAAGCTGCGCATTAGTCGCAGTCCATACGTCAATTACTTGGTTATAACGCTCATTCTGCGTGATAAGACCCATACCGTAGTTGTTACGTATAGCGTCTACCTTAGTATTTGCCTCATCAATCATGGCTTGCTTCTCCTCAGGAATCATAATATCCCCAAGAGAGAATGACAATCCACCGCGGAATGCAAATCCATAACCAAGATCTTTGATTTCATCTAGGAAAGCTGCTGTACGTGGTACATCTGTTACCTTAAGAATATCACCGATGATATCACGTAAAGCTTTTTTAGTCAAAACCTCGTTGATATAACCAGCTTCATCAGGCACTTTCTCATTGAAGATCACGCGACCTGCCGTAGTTTCAATAAGCTCTTTCTTGTAAGTACCATCTTCTTGAAGCAGATTGATTCTACATTTCACGGGAGCGTTGATATCAACACGCTTCTCGTTAAAAGCGATAATCAATTCTTCAGGACCGTAGAATGTCAGGTCCTCACCTTTTACAGTATACTTTTCATCAGTTCTACGCAACTTGGTCATGTAGTATAGACCCAATACCATGTCCTGAGAAGGTACCGCTATAGGACTACCATTGGCCGGGTTCAAGATATTGTGTGAAGCTAGCATTAATATCTGAGCCTCAAGTATGGCCTCTGGTCCTAATGGCAAGTGTACCGCCATCTGGTCACCATCAAAGTCAGCGTTGAATGCTGTACAAACAAGTGGGTGTAGCTGTATCGCCTTACCTTCTATAAGTTTAGGCTGGAATGCCTGAATACCTAAACGGTGAAGCGTAGGAGCACGGTTCAACAGAACCGGGTGTCCTTTTAATACATTTTCAAGAATATCCCAAACAACTGGCTCCTTCTTGTCGATAATCTTCTTTGCAGACTTGACAGTTTTTACAATACCACGCTCAATCAGTTTACGAATGATGAACGGCTTATAAAGCTCCGCAGCCATATCTTTAGGAAGACCACACTCGTACAATTTGAGTTCAGGACCTACGACGATTACCGAACGTGCTGAATAGTCAACACGCTTACCAAGCAAGTTCTGACGGAAACGGCCCTGCTTACCTTTCAATGAGTCAGAAAGTGACTTCAATGGTCGGTTAGAATCAGTTTTTACCGCACTCGACTTTCTGGTATTGTCAAGAAGTGAATCCACAGATTCCTGAAGCATACGCTTCTCGTTACGCAAGATTACCTCTGGTGCTTTGATCTCCATCAATCGCTTCAAACGATTGTTCCTGATGATCACGCGACGGTAAAGGTCATTTAAGTCAGAAGTCGCAAAACGCCCACCATCGAGTGGTACAAGAGGTCTAAGCTCAGGTGGAATAACTGGAATCACTTTCATGATCATCCACTCTGGCTTATTCTCACGACGCTCATTAGATTCTTTCAAAGCTTCTACAACCTGGAGTCTTTTAAGAGCCTCTGTCTTTCTTTGTTTAGAAGTCTCATTATTTGCCTTGTGACGTAAGTCATAAGAAAGAGATTCTAAGTCGATGCGTTGCAAAATCTCGATAAGACACTCTGCACCCATCTTAGCGATGAATTTATTGGGATCATTATCTTCCAGATACATATTTTCTTGTGGAAGACTGTCCAAAATATCTAGATACTCCTCTTCAGTCAAGAAATCCATTTCCTGAACTGGATCACCCTCGGCATTTTTTGCAATACCTGGCTGGATCACTACATATCGCTCGTAGTAGATGATCATGTCCAGTTTCTTAGAAGGAAGTCCTAGTAGATAACCTATCTTGTTAGGAAGGCTTCTGAAATACCAGATGTGCGCAACTGGCACCACAAGGTTGATGTGACCTATACGATCACGACGCACCTTCTTTTCTGTTACCTCTACACCACAGCGGTCACAAACGATCCCCTTGTAACGGATGCGTTTATACTTTCCACAAGCACACTCATAGTCCTTAACAGGACCAAAGATGCGCTCACAAAAAAGACCGTCCCTTTCAGGTTTGTGCGTACGGTAATTAATAGTCTCAGGCTTTAAAACCTCTCCACGTGATTCCGCAAGAATCGACTCTGGAGATGCAAGACCTATTGAAATCTGATTGAATTTCTTCTGCACTTGGTTGTCTCTATGTCTAGCCATAATTATGGTACTAATTTTTGTTAAAGTGAGATGATTTTCAGAGATCTCGCTTTCGCGAAAGCGAGAACCCCACAACCACCATTAAAATGATTAATCCTCAAGTCTTAAATCCAGTCCTAGACCTTTCAACTCGTGCATCAATACGTTAAACGACTCTGGTAAACCAGGTTCTGGCATAGGCTCGCCTTTTACGATGGACTCGTAAGTTTTTGCTCTACCTACCACATCATCAGATTTTACCGTCAAGATCTCACGCAGGGTGCTCGAAGCTCCATAAGCCTCAAGTGCCCATACCTCCATCTCTCCAAATCGCTGACCTCCAAACTGAGCCTTACCACCCAGCGGTTGTTGCGTTATCAAAGAGTAAGGACCGATAGAACGCGCGTGCATCTTATCATCAACCATATGACCTAGTTTCAGCATGTAAATCACACCTACCGTTGCAGGCTGATCAAACTGCTCACCAGTACCACCATCATATAGATAAGTGTGACCGAAACGTGGGATTCCAGCTTCATCGGTATAGCTATTGATCTGATCCAAAGTAGCACCGTCGAAGATAGGAGTCGCGAAATTCTTACCTAGTTTCTGACCTGCCCATCCTAGCACGGTTTCATAAATCTGACCAATGTTCATACGAGAAGGTACCCCAAGTGGATTCAAGACGATGTCAACCGGTGTTCCATCTTCCAAGAATGGCATATCCTCCTGACGTACAATACGTGCTACGATACCTTTGTTACCGTGACGTCCTGCCATCTTATCTCCTACTTTAAGTTTACGCTTCTTAGCGATGTAAACCTTAGCAAGTTTGATGATACCTGCAGGAAGCTCATCTCCTACAGAAATAGTGAACTTCTCACGTCTCAATGATCCTTGAAGATCGTTTTCTTTAATCTTATAGTTGTGCAGAAGATCTGCGACCATCTCATTGATTTCTTTACTTGTAGTCCAAGTCCCAGAAATCAAGTGGGTATAATCATCTACAGAGTTCAGCATCTTAAGCGTGTACTTCTTCCCTTTAGGAAGAACTTCTTCACCTAGGTCATTGAAGACTCCCTGAGAAGTTTTACCGCTTACAATTTCAAAAAGTTTCTCTACAAGACGATCACGCAACCCATCAAATTTAGACTGGTACTGCGCTTCAAGTCTTGCGATATCTTCTTTGTCCTGAGCTCTTTTCTTTTTGTCTTTTACAGCACGTGAAAACAATTTCTTGTCAATCACTACACCGCGTAGCGATGGAGACGCCTTGAGTGAAGCATCTTTAACATCACCTGCTTTATCACCAAATATGGCTCTAAGAAGCTTCTCTTCTGGAGTAGGATCAGACTCTCCCTTAGGAGTAATCTTACCAATCAAGATATCTCCAGGCTTAACCTCTGCACCGATACGTATCATACCGTGCTCATCAAGGTTTGCTGTCGCTTCCTCACTTACGTTAGGTATATCTGCTGTAAGTTCTTCATTACCTAATTTAGTGTCGCGTACTTCAAGTGAGTACTCATCTACGTGGATGGATGTGAAGATATCTTCACGTACCACTTTTTCAGAGATCACAATCGCATCCTCAAAGTTGTAACCTTTCCACGGCATGAACGCCACTTTCATATTACGACCTAATGCTAGTTCTCCAGCCTCGGTTGCATAACCTTGACAAAGAACTTGTCCTTTCTTAACTCGGTCTCCCTTAGTTACGATAGGCTTCAGCGTGATACTTGTACCTTGATTTGTTTTACGGAACTTGATCAGATTGTATGAAGTCTCTTCATCATCAAAACTAATTGCGCGCTCTCTTTCTGAACGATCATATTTGATAACTACTTTTTGAGCATCTACATAAGCTACTTCTCCGTCACCTTCTGCATTTATCAAAACACGTGAATCACTAGCAACCTGTCTTTCTAGACCAGTTCCTACGATAGGTGCATCTACTCTCAACAATGGTACCGCCTGACGCATCATGTTTGATCCCATCAGGGCACGGTTTGCATCATCATGCTCCAAGAACGGAATCAAAGAAGCAGAAATAGAGGCGATCTGGTTAGGAGCAACATCGGCATACTTGACTTCAGATGGGTCAATTACTGGGAAGTCTCCTTCCATACGAGCAATAACTTTATCATCTGAAATTTTTCCATTTTCAAGAGGTAGGTTTGCTTGTGCGATGTGCATACCTTCTTCTTCCTCAGCACTTAAGTAAACTGGTTTGCTATCAACATCGATAACTCCATCTTTCACCTCTCTATAAGGAGTCTCGATGAATCCCATGCTGTTCACTTTCGCGAAAACTGCCAGGGAAGAGATCAAACCAATGTTAGGACCTTCAGGCGTTTCAATAGGACACAAACGACCATAGTGCGTATAGTGTACGTCACGAACCTCAAAACCTGCTCTTTCACGAGATAGACCACCAGGTCCGAGCGCAGATAATCTACGCTTGTGTGTGATCTCAGCAAGTGGATTAGTCTGATCCATGAATTGTGATAACTGATTAGTTCCGAAGAACGAGTTGATCACAGAAGAAAGCGTTTTTGCATTAATAAGGTCAATAGGTGTAAATACCTCATTATCCCTTACGTTCATGCGCTCACGGATGGTTCTAGCCATTCTAGCTAGACCTACACCAAATTGTGAGCTCAACTGCTCACCTACCGTACGTACACGACGGTTTGATAAGTGATCAATATCATCAATCTCAGCTTTTGAGTTGATCAACATGATCAAGTGCTTGATAATGGTAATGATATCTTCCTTGGTAAGCACTTGCTTCTCCATTTCGATGTCAAGACCAAGCTTTTTATTCATTCTGTAACGACCTACCTCACCTAAGTTGTATCTCTGATCAGAGAAGAATAACTTGTCGATAATACCGCGAGCAGTTTCCTCATCTGGCGGCTCAGCGTTACGTAATTGTCTATAGATATGCTCTACCGCTTCTTTTTCAGAATTGGTAGGGTCTTTCTGTAAAGTATTGTGGATAATCGCATAATCGGCAGACATATTATCTTCTTTATGAAGAAGAATTGTTTTTGCCTGTGCATCCATGATCTCATCAATGTGTTCTTTTTCAAGAACTGTATCTCTATCAAGGATGATCTCATTACGTTCGATAGATACAACTTCGCCAGTATCTTCATCTACGAAGTCTTCATGCCACGTTCTCAAAACGCGAGCAGCAAGTTTGCGACCTAAATATTTCTTTAAACCTGTTTTGGTAGCCTTAACTTCCTCAGCTAGATCAAAGATTCCGAGGATATCCTTGTCTCTCTCAAATCCGATAGCGCGGAAAAGTGTGGTAACAGGCAACTTTTTCTTACGGTCAATGTATGCGTACATTACACTATTGATATCCGTCGCAAATTCTATCCATGATCCCTTGAAAGGAATTACACGGGCAGAATACAACTTAGTACCATTTGCGTGAAATGATTGACCGAAGAATACACCAGGAGATCGGTGTAACTGAGAAACGACAACTCGTTCAGCACCATTAATCACGAAGGTACCTGACGGCGTCATATATGGGATAGTACCCAAATAAACATCCTGCACGATCGTCTCAAAGTCTTCGTGCTCTGGATCAGTACAGTATAATTTTAAACGCGACTTTAATGGCACGCTATAAGTAAGACCTCTCTCGATACATTCTTGGATAGAGTAACGTGGTGGGTCTACAAAGTAGTCGAGAAATTCCAATACGAACTGATTGCGCGTATCAGTAATAGGGAAGTTCTCCATGAAGGTATTATAGAGTCCTTCAACTTCTCTTTTATCCGACTTAGTCTCAAGCTGGAAAAAATCCTGAAAGGATTTGATTTGAATATCCAATAGATCCGGATATTCTGGTTTAGAATTTACCGTTGAAAAATTAATTCTCTCTGTGTTTGTTGCTAGCATCAATGCACGGTATTAGTTATTAAAAAAGCGTTGAAGACGACGTCTCATCTTTATACGCAAAATGGTCTAGACCTGAGAGTCACCTCATCAGGTCTAAACCGATATTGTCAGGGAGTGAAGTAATTACTTCAACTCAACCTCAGCACCAGCTTCTTCTAGCTGAGCTTTAAGAGCTTCTGCTTCATCTTTAGAAACACCTTCTTTAATTGTAGATGGTGCGTCATCAACAAGACCTTTAGCATCTTTCAATCCTGCACCTGTAAGTTCTTTTACAAGCTTAACTACAGCCAGCTTAGCACCACCTGCTGCTTTAAGGATTACATCAAATTCAGTTTGCTCTTCAGCAGCGTCACCACCGCCTCCTGCAGCAGGACCAGCCATTGCAACTGCAGCTGCAGCTGGCTCAATTCCATATTCTTCTTTAAGAATATCTGCTAATTCATTTACTTCTTTTACAGTCAAGTTAACTAACTGCTCAGCGAAATCTTTTAAATCTGCCATTTTACTATCGTTTTAATTTATAAATAATTGAGTGCGTACTAATTCAGAGTTACCTTTCAGATAACGTTTTAAGGATTCCAGCAAGTTTTCCACCACCTGATTGAAGTGCAGAAACAACATTTTTAGCCGGACTTTGAAGAAGGGTAATGATCTCACCGATCATTTCTTCCTTAGATTTGATACTGCTCAAGGTAGCGATCTTATCATCACCTACATAAACAGCCTCTTCTATGTAAGCTCCTTTAAGGATAGGCTTCTCAGATTTCTTTCTGAAAGTTTCTATAACCTTAGCAGGGGCATTTGCAACTTCAGATAACATTATCGAAGTATTACCTTTCAGTAGAGTAGGTAATTCCCCAAAGTCCTTATCAGAAGCCTCCATTGCTTTTGAGAGCAAGGTGTTCTTTACTACAGACATCGTAACGTTAGCTTTGAAACAAGCTCTTCTCAAGTTAGACGTCTCGTCTGCGTTTAATCCAGATATATCTGTTAGATAGATGGTGTTATTCTCACCTAGCGTTGCAGTCAATCCTTCAATAACATTTGCTTTTTCTTCTCTTGTCATGATCTAGATTTTAATCGTCTGCAAAACGTTTAGTGTCCACTTCTATACTGGGACTCATCGTACTAGACATATATATACTTTTGATATACACACCCTTAGCAGCAGTAGGTTTTAATTTTACCAATGTATTGATCAACTCTCTCGCATTACCAGCAATCTTTTCAGCTTCAAAAGATGCTTTTCCAATTGCAGCATGCACGATACCAGTCTTATCAACTTTGAAGTCGATTTTACCAGCCTTTACATCTTGAACAGCTTTAGCCACGTCCATAGTAACAGTACCTGTTTTAGGGTTAGGCATAAGACCACGAGGTCCCAAAATACGACCCAAAGGTCCTAATTTACCCATAACCGCTGGCATGGTGATAATTACATCAACATCAGTCCATCCAGCTTTGATTTTATCAAGGTATTCTTGAAGGCCAACGTAATCAGCACCAGCTTCTTTTGCTTCTTCTTCCTTATCAGGAGTTACAAGTGCAAGCACTTTTACATCTTTACCAGTACCGTGTGGTAGAGTAACTACACCACGTACCATTTGATTTGCTTTTCTAGGATCAACGTTCAAACGTACCGCTAGATCAACTGAAGCGTCAAACTTAGTAGTCGTAACTTCTTTTACTAGTTTAGAGGCTTCTGCTACAGAATAAGTCTGATTATTATCAATCTTACTGCTAACCGCCTTTTGATTCTTTGTCAATTTTGCCATGATTTCAGAATTAAGAAGGGGCGTTGCCACCTTTCACGTTAATACCCATAGATCTAGCTGTACCAGCCACCATTTTCATCGCACTTTCTACGGTAAATGCATTAAGATCAGGCATCTTATCTTCAGCAATTGCCTTAACCTGATCCCATGATATAGATCCTACTTTCTTTCTGTTAGGTTCTCCACTACCACCTTTTAGCTTAGCTGCTTCAAGAATTTGAACTGCAGCAGGAGGAGTTTTGATTACAAAATCAAAAGACTTATCCTTATAAACTGTGATAGCTACAGGAAGAACTTTTCCTTGTTTGTCCTGAGTTCTAGCGTTGAATTGCTTACAAAACTCCATGATGTTCACACCAGCAGCACCTAATGCAGGACCTACCGGAGGAGAGGGATTTGCGGCCCCACCACGTACTTGAAGCTTAACAACTTTCGATACTTCTTTAGCCATTTTTAAATTATTTCAATTAGCGATTTTACCCAAGTGGAAGCCTCGATAAAATCTATAAATTGTAACATTTATACTTTTTCGACTTGCATATAGCTTAGCTCTAATGGAGTCTTACGTCCAAAAATCTTCACCATAACTTCAAGCTTTCTCTTTTCTTCATTGACATTTTCAATAGTTCCATTGAAACCATTGAAAGGTCCGTCTACGACCTTAATTGTTTCACCAGCTTTGAAAGGTATCGCGATATTGTCAATTTGTTCAGACAATTCATCTACCTTACCTAACATTCTGTTCACCTCAGAACGTCTCAACGGTACTGGATCACCGCCCTTGGTTTCACCTAAGAAACCTATCACTCCATTGACGCTCTTGATTACGTGAGGAACCTCACCTTCTAAACGCGCCTGAATCATAATATAACCAGGGAAATAAACCTTTTCCTTATTATATTTTTTCCCATTTCTAATTTGGATCACCTTTTCAGTAGGAACCAATATTTGCTTTAGGTAGTCATTGAGATTGTGGTGCGCAATTTCAGATTCAATGTATTCTTTAATCTTGTTTTCCTGACCACTTATAGATCTTACAACATACCATTTCATCACATCTTTCTCTTCACTCATAACTACAGATTAGGAATTTTTGATCCAAAAGAAATAGTTTTCAATAGCATTCTTGAAAACATAATCTATACCTGCTACGATAAGAGCAAAAACTATGGAGAAAACAGCTACTGTAACAGTTAGCTTTTGAGCCTCTGACCAGGTAGGCCAGGTTACATGATTTGTAAGCTCGTTATATGATTCTTTTATGTATGTTGCTAATCCCATGGACTTAATATTGTGTGGTTGCGACCCACTTAAAGTAAATGCATTTAAGCACTTGTTTGCACGGGTTGCGAGACTCGAACTCACGACACCTGGTTTTGGAGACCAGTGCTCTACCAACTGAGCTAAACCCGCAACAAAGGACAACGGAAATGGTCTGTCCTTATAAAGTGAAAGTACCCCATCTTAGAAAGACGGGATACTTAAATATTCAATAGACTAGAATTAGTCTAAAATCTCAGTAACCTGACCAGCACCTACTGTTCTACCACCTTCACGGATAGCAAAACGTAGACCGATGTTCATCGCGATAGGCTGAATCAAATCAACGTTAATCGTCAAGTTATCACCCGGCATTACCATTTCAACACCATCTGGCAAAGAAATGTTACCAGTTACGTCAGTTGTACGAACGTAGAACTGTGGACGGTAGTTATTGTGGAAAGGAGTGTGACGACCACCTTCTTCTTTCTTAAGGATATAAACCTCAGCTTTGAATTTTGCGTGTGGAGTTACAGATCCTGGCTTAGTGATTACCATACCACGAGAAATCTGAGTCTTCTCAATACCTCTTAGAAGGATACCAGCGTTATCACCAGCCTCACCTCTATCAAGAATCTGACGGAACATCTCAATCCCTGTAATCGTAGAAGTCAATTTCTCAGCTCCCATACCGATGATCTCAACAGGATCTCCAGTATTAGCAACACCGGTTTCGATACGACCAGTTGCTACCGTACCACGACCAGTAATAGAAAATACATCCTCGATAGGCATCAAGAAAGGCTTATCCATATCACGTACAGGCTCCTCAATCCAAGAATCAACGGCATCCATTAATTCCATAACTGTATTCACCCACTTTTCCTCACCATTAAGAGCACCCAGAGCAGAACCAGAAATTACTGGACCATTATCTCCATCATACTCGTAGAAGTTCAATAGATCACGAACCTCCATATCAACTAGCTCAAGTAGCTCCTCGTCATCTACCATGTCAACTTTGTTCAAGAAAACAACGATACGTGGAATACCTACCTGACGACCTAGAAGGATGTGCTCACGAGTCTGTGGCATAGGACCATCAGTCGCAGCAACAACAAGAATTGCACCGTCCATCTGAGCAGCACCAGTAACCATGTTCTTTACATAATCGGCGTGACCAGGACAATCTACGTGTGCGTAGTGTCTGTTTTCAGTTTGATACTCAACGTGTGAAGAGTTAATTGTAATACCACGCTCTTTTTCTTCAGGAGCGTTGTCAATTTGGTCAAACGCAGAAGCTTCAGAATACCCCTTATCAGCAAGTACCTTAGTAATTGCAGCTGTTAGGGTAGTCTTACCGTGGTCTACGTGACCAATAGTACCTACATTAAGGTGGGGTTTCGAACGATCATACGTTTCTTTAGCCATAACTTAAATCTTAGTTTATATTAGTGTTTCAATTTAAAAGACTGACACGGGCACTAAACCAAATCAGCTTATACTAGTAATGGCCTCGCAGGAGACCGTTAATTTCAAATAAGAGCCAATGACGAGATTTGAACTCGTGACCTCTTCCTTACCAAGGAAACGCTCTACCCCTGAGCTACACCGGCCTTTGTTAAGCACGCTTTCGCGAAAGCGTACCCGCCATAAGCTATAAAGCAAAAACAAGATCGTCTCGCTAGCTCCTTTAGAGCGGGAGACCGGGCTTACCTCGACTCCGCTCGGCACAGGCTTCTCACCCTATATCCTACGACTCAAAATCATTCTTTTCAGAACAATTTTCTCTTCGAAAGGACTTTCATTTTGAGCGGGAGACCGGGTTCGAACCGGCGACATTCAGCTTGGAAGGCTGACGCTCTACCAACTGAGCTACTCCCGCGAGTTTTACCACATTAAAGTGGAAGGTTTTAAAAGTATGGATTACCTCGCCTGAGCTCGGTGATCCGTGAAGGGAGACCCTTCACTTAAATTTCATTTTACAGCCTTAAGAAAGCCAGCTTTCTTCGCCTGCTCAATAAAATTTAGTGGGGAGAGCAGGATTCGAACCTGCGAAGGTTGCCCAACGGAGTTACAGTCCGTCCTCGTTGACCGCTTGAGTATCTCCCCAATGAAAAAAAATTTCAAAAAACTTGAGCCGATAGAGGGACTCGAACCCACGACCTGCTGATTACAAATCAGCTGCTC
>CAZVYO010000002.1:248413-512384 GCA_964631155.1 uncultured Flavobacteriaceae bacterium | reverse complement strand
TTTCTCTAAATTTTTGAAAAGGAGGGTCACCAGGATTAGTTGGACTGGCGTCAAATAACTTAACTCCAGCATCAGCTTCATTTATAAAATTGAGAAATTCGGTTAATACTCCTTCATTATTTGTATCTGTTTCTTTGATGAGACCCGATTGAGGATCAAAATATTTATAAAAAAGTTTATCATATCGAATTCGAGCATTTTCGAACTTAGCTTCTTTAGTTTGTAAATCTGCCAAATTGGTGAAACTTACATCAGAAAAATTTTTGTAAATCTGCGAGTAAAATAAATCAATAAATTTTTGCTTGTCCGAAATTGTTAAGGCGTACTGAGTGCCCTTAGATGTGGTAAGATAAAGTGTAAAATCATCGACCGCATGACCTAATTCCATCATTTTTGCGGCAAATGCCAAGTCATTTGCAGAAAAAATACTTAAAGTACCAGAGCCAATATTGGGATGAGTGTGAGCTAGTGTTGTATAATCATTAGCAGGTGCATCTGGAAATGGAACCCCTGGGTCATTAGGTATTCCCTGATAGGTTCTGGCAACATTGGTGTTGGTAAAAGTTGCTGAGCCGTTTTCATGGTTTAAACCCAAATCATTGTTATGTAAATCAAGAAGTTCATTCATGAAATCTACATTGGCAGGACTAGTACTTTTTGCGATAGCATTAATTTTTGCGCATTCAGCAGGGTCAGAAGGAACGGTTGAATTATTAGGATCATCGAGTTCCAATTCATAACACCCATCAGTAGATACCGCATTGACCTTATTCCCTTCGTCTATACAGGGCGGGTAATTATTGGGATTTGTCAAAATGTCTTCATCAGCTGGTGGTGGAGCGCCACCGCCATTATTTGGTGTGCCATCATCCAGATCCTCATCTTCATCTGGATTTCCGCCGCAAACGGTCTGACAAGATTGATACGCATAAGCACCAACAACTGGGGGATTAGTATCGGGACAGTCTCCTCTAATTACACAACAATCCTCTCCTACTTCATGCCCGTCACCTGTACAAGGAACCATGACTGTGGTGCATTGGGGTTCACAGCCAGACTTTTGTAGATCTGCAAAAGTCCCGTTTTGAAGCCTCGTAATCAAAACATTTGGGTCAGTTTCATGATAAAGGCCTTGATCTATTTTGACATAATCTTCAGAGCTTACATCATATTGAATGAGGTACTCGTCATACTGTTGCGTATCAAGATTGTAATGCAATACTATGTTTTCAATATAATAAAGTGGAACGTCACGTTTCAATCTAAAGGTATAGGTATGGGTCTGGGCGTAGGTCATCACCTTGATTTGAGTGGTATCAATAGTTATACCACTCATACTAGACTTGGCTGCCAGATCATTGTTGACACTCTGATTGAGGGAAATATTATAAAGTCTTGTTCTGATCTGCGTTTGATTTTGTAGTTCAGAAAAAGAAACCGTTTTTGCATGAACGTGGGTTTCCCTTGTGGGAACTTCGCCTAGTTCTTCATACTCTTCACAACTTGAAGTTGCGATTAATAGCACTAAAACACCTAGGAGGGCATAAGTAAAGTTGGATTTCATTTGATTGGTTTCTGTTTTCAAATATATGATAGATATATCAAAAATGCCAGAACTGTTGCTCTGGCATTCAATAATTTTAGATCGAAATTATTCAGCGAGTTCTGTTTCCAGCTCCAGTTCCACCACCTCTTGATTTTTCAAAATATCCTCCATCGTTTCACGTTTTCTGATCACGTGGGATTCACCGTTATGCCATAGCACCTCTGCAGGCCGGTAGCGGCTGTTGTAATTGCTCGCCATGCTGAAACAGTAGGCTCCCGCATTAGAAAATGCCAGCAGGTCGCCCTCGGTGATCTCGGCGATCTGGCGGTTCTGGGCAAAAGTGTCTGTTTCACAGATATAGCCCACCACGCTATAAAAGCGCTGACGCCCCTCTGGATTGCTTATGTTTTTTATGCCGTGATAGGAACCGTAAAGCATGGGGCGGATCAAGTGATTGAAACCTGAATCAATTCCAGCAAAAACGGTTGAAGTGGTTTGTTTTACCACATTAACCTGTGCGATGAAATGTCCCGCCTCACTCACAAGAAATTTACCCGGTTCAAAAGCGAGTGCGATGTCTTTTCCATAATCATCGCAAAACTTGTTGAAACGCTCACTCAGTTGCTCACCTAGTTCTTCAATATCGGTCGAGACGTCGCCTTCTTTATAAGGAACTTTGAATCCGCTACCGAAGTCGATGAACTCAAGGTCCTTGAATTTTGCCGCGGTTTCAAAAAGAACTTCCGTAGCATAAAGAAATACGCCTATGTCCAGAATATCGCTACCGGTATGCATGTGAACACCGTTTACCTTCATACCCGTATTCTCTACGATACGCAACAGGTGCGGAATCTGGTGTATGGAAATTCCAAACTTGCTGTCTATGTGTCCCACAGAAATATTGGCATTTCCACCAGCCATCACATGCGGATTTATACGCACGCAGACCGGTACGTCAGGGTGTTTTGAGCCAAATTGCTCTAGGATGGAAAGGTTGTCGATGTTGATTTGAACACCTTTGGCGGCTACTTTTTCAATTTCTTCCAGCGAGACACCGTTTGGCGTATAGATAATCATCTTTGGATCGACCCCAGCGGCCAGTCCCAGTTCCACCTCTTGTAGACTGACGGTATCCAGTCCAGCTCCCAGCTGTTTAAAAAGCTTCAAGATTGAGATGTTAGAAAGTGCTTTAACTGCGTAGTGAACTCTAAGTTGTTTCGCTTTCGCGAAAGCGGAAACTAAACGTTCATACTGCGCAATGATGACCTCTGCATCATAAACATAGACCGGGCTACCGTGCTCCCGCGCTATGTTGATCAAATCTTGATTGTTCATGAGAATTACTCGTTAAATTTTAAGCCTGTAAAAATAGGGCGCGACGGTATTCTAGAACGATTCTAATAAAGAACAATGGTGAGATTAGGCTTTTTTTAACGATTAATGGCTATGGACGAGAATTTGATTGGAAAAATCGCAATAAGATTGGGAAATAGTAGCTTATTTAGCTTAAATACGATTCTTTATTAGCCAGTGCTTTGCTATTTTTGCTGAAATAATTGTAGAACTTAAAAGACTTTTATGAATCTTCACGAATATCAAGGGAAAGAAATTCTAGCCAGTTATGGTGTGACCATCCAGCGCGGTAAAATTGCAACCACTGCAGAAGATGCGGTGGATGCTGCAAAAGAACTTACTGAGGAAACCGGTACGGGCTGGCACGTTATCAAGGCTCAGGTACATGCTGGTGGCCGTGGTAAAGGTGGTGGTGTGAAACTTGCCAAAAGCCTTGATGATGTCAAAAAGATATCTGGTGAGATCATAGGAATGCAGTTAGTCACTCCTCAAACGAGTGCCGAAGGTAAAAAAGTACACCAGGTTCTTGTTGCTGAAGATGTTTATGAACCAGGTGAAGCTGAAATCGAAGAATTTTATATGTCGGTTCTTTTAGACCGTGCACAGGGTAAAAACATGATCATGTATTCTACTGAGGGTGGAATGGATATAGAGACGGTGGCAGAGGAGACACCACACTTGATCTTTACGGAAACTGTAGATCCTGCACACGGCTTACAAGGTTTCCAAGCGCGCCGTATTGCTTTCAATCTAGGTTTGAGCGGTAAGGCCTTTAAAGAAATGACCAAGTTTGTTACGCAACTTTATAATGCTTACGTAGGTTCTGACTCTGCATTATTTGAGATCAATCCAGTTCTTAAGGCGAGTGATAACCGTATCATCGCTGTAGATTGTAAAATCACGCTGGACGAGAATGCTTTGTTCCGTCACAAGGATCTCGCTGAGATGCGCGACACTCGTGAAGAAAATCCAACTGAGGTGGAGGCTAAGGCGGTAGGCTTAAATTATGTTGACCTAGACGGTAATGTAGGCTGTATGGTAAACGGTGCCGGTCTTGCGATGGCTACCATGGACTTGATCAAGCAAGCTGGTGGAGAACCTGCTAACTTCTTAGATGTAGGAGGAACCGCAGATGCCAAAAGGGTAGAAGAGGCTTTCCGCATTATCTTAAAAGATGATAAGGTAGAAGCGATCTTAGTAAACATATTCGGTGGTATCGTGCGTTGTGACCGTGTGGCTCAAGGTATCGTAGATGCTTACAAAAATATGGGTGATGAGATCAATGTGCCGATCATCGTTCGCTTACAGGGAACGAATGCTGAAATCGCCAAAGAACTCATCGACAGTTCTGGACTAGATGTACAGAGTGCTGTTGAATTTCAAGAAGCAGCTGACAAGGTGCAGGCGGTGCTTGCTTAAGCTTTTAGCTCTAAAAATATTGAAACCCTCAAACCGGTATCGGTTTGAGGGTTTTTGTTTTAATTTCTATGATATATCTCTAGAATAAAGTAAAAAACCTAAATAGAAATTTTCGAGATCTCGTCAACTTTCTCGTCATCAGAAAAGACTTGTATATGTCTAAACTAGGTATTAAATAAATTTATTAGTTTTAAATAAAAATTTTTTATGCGACCAATCATTTTATACCTAGTTTTAATAGCAGCCAATTTTTCTCTCAGCCAAACACCTTGTCAATGGAGCGATGGGAATTACAGAATGTATGTTTCCCTTGTAACAACAGATTATCCTAATGCTACATTTGACAAGACAGATTTCATGCAAAGGCTCCAAAACGACAGCAATGCAACTCAAAGTCAAATAAATTTTCTAGACAACGAGATACTAGAGGTTGAGGCTGCTTTCCCAAGTTCAAGACAGGATTTACTGTTGAGAACCGTTGTTGTAACAGGAATAAGTACAGGTATTAAACCTGTATTGGAACAGCTGCCCTTATTTTCTGATAATCAAGAATATGTGTGCGAGGGACAGCTATCAATAAATATTTTAAGTCTAGATGAGTCTATTACATTTTCTTCTAATCCTGCTACAGCAAACTCAGAGATAATTTTCTCAAAACAAATAGAGAATTTAAGTTTGAGTGTTTTCAATTTGAACGGTCAGGTCATCATGAGCAAAGACTTAACTGATAAAAATTACATTGAAATAGGTTCATTGAATTTAAAGAGTGGCCTTCATATTTTTTATTTTCAAACAGAAGACGAATCAGCTACTAGAAGAGTACTGATTCGGTAGAGGATAGAAAGAAATCATATTGAGTGCATCTAATTCAATTAGAAGATTTTGACGCCTGTCCCTGAGCAGTCTTTTCAGTTTCTGTCTCTCTGCTCATCTTTTTCTTAAAAATCTTCTCATACAACTCTGCGATGGAGTCGAAGTTGACTTGATACTGTAAACCTAAACCTTGAGTGTAGTCTTCCTGCTGGCCAAATTGCTGCAGCGTGTTCTCTCTGTTGAATAATTTTAAACGGAGTGTCCCATCATCATTAAGGAGAAATTCGATCTCTACATTCCCTATAACGGCTCTTTCCGTAGCGTTTGTGGTTCCTACGGGTACTCCGAGTTTTCCATTAATCAATACACGGTCTGAAATCTGGGTGCTCAAGGTAATTCCAAACCGATCAGAGCGCTGTAAGGCTGAGTTAGGATTACGCTCGCTAGCCTCATAGCTTACTCCAAAGTCAAATTGGCTATCTTGATTACTCACCAAATCATTTACTATTCCCGTCACATTTTCCACTACGTTACCGGTAACTGCATTTTGACCAATACTGTTAGGGTTGTAAAATGAACCAGATGTGATTAGTGACAAGGCTTGCAATTGTCGCTCTGCTCGATCATCAAGGCGGTATTGAAGTTCAGAGCTCACCACCGAATTAGTGTTTGGGAATCTGATCTGAAATTCTGGATCGAAAAAGGTGAGATCGCCTTCGAGGTAAGTTACTACTTCAACAGGAATCTGAGCGTTCAAGTTAGGGTTATCGAGTAAGATTGAGGGGTTTGCCCGGGTACTGTAAACCGCGCTTACATCAATGTTGGCTTTTGTGGGATCACCATTCCAGTCTACAGTTCCACCTGGGGTGATGGTAAACTCTTTGTTTACAATACCTGCATACTTAAAGTTGTAAATACCCTCGGTTGCAATAAAGTCGCCATTCATGATGAATTTCCCATTCGTATTGATCTCAATGAGCAAATTTCCGTAACCACTACCTCTTAAATAGCTACCATTTGTAGGATCTACGGTAATTTCTACTTCTGCAACTGGAGTTACTCTTAGGTCAAACCTCAGTTCAAGTCCATTGACTTCCTTGATTTCTACCAACTCTCCCGAAACTCTGGCTGCCTTTTCTTCCGGACTCAAAAAGTAGATTGCGCTGGTATCTCCCAGAGATTCACCGTCATCAATCGGAATTTTAAAAACCGTGTCCTCACTCGTCGTTGCGGTTACGTCTATAAAAAGTTCGCTAGTGGGTCCTGTTATAGAAGCGCTCCCGTCTATAAATGCCGTGCCATAATAAAGTGATTCTGGTGTCAAATCAGTATCTAGAACAAGTAATCGATCTGATTCAAGCGCAAGATCTAGTTCCCAAAAACCGAAATTCTTATGCTCTATGGTCCCATCTAAAATTCCTTTAGTTTCAAATTTAGTATCTGTTAATTCAATTTGATCGAATTCAAAGGCGTCTGGAGTTATAGTCACATTGGCCAATTCCTGAAAATCAAAATCTGTATTGAGATAGGGTAATCGCAATCCCGCGTTGCGCAGCGTTAGGTCACCGTTGATTTGTGGCTCAGAGAGTTTACCGGTCAGAGTGGCTTTTCCATCTGCAAAACCCCTAATGTTATCCAGCACTATTCCTCCCAGAGGACTGAACGAAATCAAATTAAAATCATTGAACGTCGCATCTACATCATAGGTAGATTCCTCACCAGTAGTATTTATCACTCCATCAGCTACGAAGGTTCTAGTGTCATCATCTCTCAATTGAGCATGAACAATATAATTAGTTAGGGATTCGTCACCCTTCACATTTAAGTCAAAGTCTCCTAGTGGGGTGTCGTTGACCTCAAATGATTTAACTGTGAAATCGCTGGTAGGAGCATAGTTGCCATTTATTTGTTCTAATTTCAAGGTACCATCAATCTGTCCTCTCAATTTCAAACTATCAATAGGAGAAACGAGACTGGAAATCCTGACTTTCTCAAAGTCCAAATAGACTTCTTTAGCTTCTTCCTGATCATAAAGTCCGGCTAAGGTAATTTTTTCCTTGCCATTTGTTGCTGACAACGAATCAAGAGAGAATTTTTTAAAGTCGTGATCAAAGGTGAACTGAACATTGTCAGAATTCTTATTAAGCTGCCATTTTTTACCCTGAAATCTAAAGTTACTTTTCCTAATACCTACCACGCTCTGGCTTTTTTCATCAACCGTGTGATAAAGGCTCAACTTATATTTATCTTCAGGTCTCTTGGCATTTTCAAATTCGGTACGGAAAAGTAACGTATCGTTTTTGGTAACATTGATCAGCTGAAAATCTCTAACGTCATAGACGCCGTTTCTGATTTCGTCAATTTTGACATAGGTGTTGAAAATAGGATTTTGATTATCTACTTGAACATTCACCTTGTCTAAATAAACACCATAAGCATCGATCATAGGTGTTCTGAAGGTCATCTTGAATTCTGATTCATTGCTACTAACTCTACCTTTTAAAATCGTGTTTTCACCCAACTCAATTTCTGGAAAAACTAGGTCGACAATTTTGTCATAGATCTGGAATTCATAATTCAAATATTGATTATCGGTAATATTTTTGCTTTTGTAATTAGTATATACGGTACCAATACTATTTTTGAAAAGCTCAGGTATTTCTCTTACCTTAAATTCCCCACTAATCTCTCCCTCAATCACGTCTGTGCTTTTAACCGTTATCAAGCGAACACTTTCATTAAAAGAGGAGGAGATCACTAGATCATCAAAGACATAGTTTCCGTTTTGATTTTTATAGCTAGTTTCTGTGATATTGATGTCTCCCGTAGCGTTGTCAAGGTTAGTACCTTCCATATCCATGACAATATTACCCCTCAGTTCTGATATGCTATCTCTTTTAAAAATATTGATAGCGTTTAAATTGGCATACTGGATCTGGGCGTTGAAGTCGTATTTATTGATCTTCTCAGACATATCGACAAGACCATTGAACTTCATTTTCAGATTAGGATCATTAACACTAATCCTACCATTGAATATGGGCTTCTTGAGGTCTCCGTTGACCACGATGTTACGGTATCTATATCCGTTATAGGTAAATTCGATAGCGCTTCCGCGTAAGGCTGAAATTGCCTTATCAGGGGTGAAACCTCGACCACTCACATTGAGATTGAGCGTGGTTTTGCCAAATTTATCATCATCTAAAATCGCTCCTAGATCAACACTTTTTAGTTGAACATTACCCACATAGCCTACATTACCACTTTGAATTTCAGTAAGGGTAAGGTCTGTATCAAAATTACCTTTACGGGTAGAACCTCGCATTCTGGTGACGAGTCGATTAGCATCTACGCTGGCATATCCTTCAGCTTTAATCGTTCCCAATTCATCAAGTTGTTTTGGCATCTTATTGCCGAGTATGTTGGGAAGAAATGATTTTAAATCTCGATTGCTCAATTGGAGGTTACTGAAGTCACCCTCGATAAAAAACTCCTCTTCATTCTCCACCAGGTTTTTGAAATGTATATCTCCGTCTATAGAGATGTCATTTAAAGTAGATGCCAGCATATTGTCGACCCTAAAGTCGTTCAAGGTGCCCTTTAAATATCCAGAAAGCGCCACCGACTCATTGGGTACGATTTCGTCATAGAATTTTCTGATTTCATTGGTTGCTATTTGAGCAGTATCAATTTTGAAGTCCCATTGAACTTTAGTTAAAAATTCAGCGAGATCTTCACGTTTATAATTAAATTTTAAATCACCCTTTAATGTACTGGCATCAGTCTCGATGGATAGATCAGCAGCTGTGATTTGAGATGGAGTGTATTGAAAGTCTGCAGAAAGATCTTTAATCACAATCGTTTCCCTCACGCCATCGATTGTTTTCATGCTTCCGTTCCCTAATATGAAGTCGGCGTGGGTAATATTGCTTTCGATGACAGAGCCCAAAATATGTAAACCTTCAGTCTCTAGATTCATATTTGTTCCTATGAAAGATTCAGGGATTGTTAGGTCTTCATCTATAACACGTACGGTGGCATTATTGATGGTGAGATCTCCAGTAGTTAGTTCAAAAGGTTGTACAGGTTCTCCAGTAGGCTCTGAACTTAGTTTTTCAATAAAAACGGTAAGATTATCGGTAGGTTCTCCCTTGTACCTCCTTATGTTCAAGATGAGGTCGTCAATTTCAGTATCTCCCAAATTTGGGCTTCCAGCCATCATCGCTCCAAAACCTAAGATAGATGTTTCAAGCTCTTTGAAATAGATCATGGTATCCCGTTGCTCGTCTAGCGCGAGGGCGTCATTGATCACGACATCACCAGAGTAAGAGATTTTGATCTTATCAATCGCTACATTGACGTTAAATTCCTCATTTAGATAATCTGTTGCTTGACGACCAGCCCAAGTTTGCACACTTGAGTAGGAAAATACCCATACCAGGATCAAAAAGAGTATGAACAGCACTAAGACTGTGCGCAACAATATTTTCAGGAATCTTTTAATGGCAGTTCATTTAACTTTGCAATATTACCAAAAGTAATGCCCCATTCATTTTATGGACAAACAAAGTTGCTACATACTTGCTATAGAATCTTCTTGTGACGATACCGCGTGCGCTATTTTGGAAAATGATAAGGTGCTGGCAAATGTCATCACTAATCAGAAAATCCACGAGCAATACGGTGGTGTAGTGCCAGAACTGGCTTCAAGAGCACACCAGTCTAACATTGTTCCCGCGGTAGATACCGCTTTGAAAAAAGCTGGAATTAAAAAAAGTGATTTAAGCGCTATTGCTTTTACCCGCGGACCAGGTTTAATGGGCAGTCTGCTCGTGGGTACCAGTTTTGCAAAGTCACTCGCGCAAGGACTCAACATTCCGCTTATTGAGGTACATCACATGCAAGGCCATATTCTCGCACATTTTATTGAGACGGACAATCCCAAACCAACTTTCCCGTTTTTAGGACTCACGATTAGCGGCGGTCATACCCAAATTGTAAAGGTGACTGATTATCATGATATGGAAGTTATAGGAACCACTCAAGATGATGCAATAGGCGAGGCTTTTGACAAAACGGGAAAAATTTTAGGACTTGGATATCCCGCAGGCCCTCAGTTGGATAAATTGGCTCAAAAAGGAAATCCTCATAGATTTGATTTCCCGATACCTAAAGCACCTGAACTTAACTATAGCTTTAGCGGATTCAAAACAGCTGTTCTGTATTTTATTCAAAAAGAAACCAAAGAGAATCCAGAGTTTATCACTCAAAATCTTGAGGATATCTGTGCAAGCGTGCAACATACCCTGATCGAGATTTTATTCAAGAAAGTTGAAAAAGCTGTCAAGCAAACGGATATCAGACAAGTAGCCATAGGAGGTGGCGTGAGTGCAAATTCTGGTATCCGCAATCGGTTGCTCTCTTATCAGGAAAAAGGGTGGACTGTCTTCATTCCGCCATTTGAGTTCACGACTGATAATGCCGCCATGATCGGTATCTCTGCCTATTTCAAGTACTTGGAGAAGGATTTTGCCAGTTTTGACGTTACCGCCAGTCCTAGAATTGCTATGTAGATGCAGTTATTTTATTACGAAATACCCAGCGCTCAGTCCACAAGATTGGAATTAGAAAAACAAGAGTCCCGCCATCTCACTAAAGTCTTGCGCAAAAGAACAGGCGACAGCTTCCACGTGACTGATGGGAAGGGAAACTTGTTTGATGCCACGCTGGGACTTGTTACGAGCAATAGATGTGAGATAGATCTCGCTTTCGCGAAAGCGGTACCTAAACCAGCCCCTGCTTTACATATTGCTATTGCACCCACAAAAATGAATGATCGGATGGAGTGGTTTCTGGAGAAGGTAACGGAAATAGGAGTGTCAGCTATAACACCTATAATCTGTCAACGTAGTGAGCGTAAAAAAGTCAATCACGATCGCTTTCAAAGAATTATCACCAGCGCCCTACAGCAGAGTGCGCAACTGTGGATGCCGGTGCTGAATGAACAGCAATCATTTGACCAATTTATTCAGAAATATGATGCCTCACAAAAATTTATGGCGCATTGCATGGATGGTACGGAAGGTTATCTGGGCTCCCGATTGAAAAGTGCAGAAGATGCCATCATTATGATAGGGCCGGAAGGCGACTTCACTCCAGAGGAATGGAATGCTGCCCACAAGCACGGTTTTGAGTCGGTAACGCTGGGAGAAACTCGCTTGCGCACCGAAACCGCTGGGGTCTATTCTGCTGCTACTTTTCAAGGATTGCAGCTGCTAAATTTGCAGTAGTTAGCTTTATAGCTCTATTAGTATTTAAATGTTGCGATAGTTGTAAATTGCCACAGTATGCGAGGATGGTTCTCAATAATTGCGTTTCTAATTATAACGGGTGCTCAAGCTCAACAGCTAGCGGTTTTAAAGTACAGCGGTGGAGGAGACTGGTATTCAAACCCCTCGTCATTGCCTAATCTGATTGCTTACTGTAACGAGAATCTAGGTACCACGTTGAGCGATGAGGTCGCAACGGTTGAGCCCTCTAGTAGTGATATTTTTCAATATCCGTTTGTACATATGACCGGTCATGGAAACGTTCTGTTCCAGGATCTAGATATAGAAAACTTGCGTGATTATTTATTGAGTGGCGGCTTTCTACACATAGATGATAATTACGGGATGCAAGAATATCTTGATAAGGAGATCACTAAACTGTTTCCTAACAAAGCGTTTGTTGAATTACCTGTAGATCACCCTATATTTAATAGCTACGCAAACTTCCCAAAGGGGTTACCTAAAATACACGAGCATGAAGGCGCTCGCCCGCAGGCTAAGGGAATATTTCATGAAGGCAGACTTATCCTCTTGTTTACTGTAGAAAGCGATCTGGGTGACGGCTGGGAGAGTCCAGAAGTCCACAACGACCCGCCTAAAGTGCGTAAAAAAGCCCTGGATATGGGTGCCAATATCATCAAATATGTATTTCAAAACTGACCATGACCACAAAACAAACTTCTAAAGCCATTTCATTTGGAATCTTGAGAGCCGTTGGGATCATGATCGGTATCGTGATATTGATGCTTTTCCTATGGGAAATACAGGCGGTGCTGGCGTATGTAGGCATTGCGGCTGTTATATCTTTAATAGGTAGGCCGCTGGTATTGTTCTTGAGAGATAGTGTAGGTATTCCCAATACGTTGTCAGTAATATTGACCCTATTCCTGATTTTCTGTATCATTCTGGGAGCTATATCGCTTATTATTCCCGTCATTATTGAGCAGGGTGAAAATTTTAGTAAGATTAATGTAGAAGAGGTACGGGAGAACTTAGAGGTCTTGAATACAGAGTTCAATGACTATTTCAACATACAGCGAGTAGATTTGTTGGAACGTATAGAGCAGCTGGAGATTTTCCAGAATTTTAGCCTGGATATAGTTCCTACTTTTGTTAATTCCTTCTTTGGAACCTTAGGAGATTTAGCAATTGGCTTGTTTTCGATTTTGTTCATAGCCTTTTTCCTTCTTAAAGACAGTCGTTTATTGCTTGAGGGTGTTTTGGTTTTTTCTAAAAAAGGAAATGAGGGACAATTCTTGAGAGCCTTTACCAAAATTAAACAGTTGCTGTCTCGCTACTTCATAGGGCTGTTGTTTCAGGTATTGATTTTATTTACGCTTTACACGATTATGCTTGTCATCGTAGGAGTGGAAAATGCTTTGATTATAGCATTTTTCTGTGCATTGCTGAACTTGATACCTTATTTAGGACCAGTAATAGGCTATTTTTTGATGTCTGCATTTGTGATAAGTGATAATCTAGGACTCAATTTTACGGAATTGATATTGCCCAAATTGATTATCGTGCTCATAGGCTACGGTATCGTTCAGGCGATTGATAACTTCATAAATCAACCGCTCATTTTTAGTACAAGTGTGAAGTCGCATCCTTTGGAGATATTCATAGTTATTCTGCTGGCAGGAGTGGTTTTCGGCGTTTTGGGACTGGTACTAGCTATTCCTACCTACACCGCGGTAAAAGTGATCTCAAAAGAATTCCTGAGCGAGTATAAAATCGTGAAAAAGCTTACCCATAACTTGTGATCCCTACAGATTTACTCAAGCCTGAGATTAGAAATTACTTACTGGAACACCTTACAGAGCACCCTGCGGACTTTCTTCTGAGATCGCATCCATACAAAATCGATAACAAAACCTTGACGCAACAGCTCGTAGGTTTACAAAAATCTCAAAAGAAATTCCCTGAACTGCATCAGCATACTGAGATGCTGTTTCCGCCTAAAATAAATCTGGAGCAAACCAGTTCTGCAACAACGGCGCTTTACAAATCCCAAATCATTTCTGGAAATTCCATGGTAGATCTAACGGGTGGGTGGGGAGTTGATGTTCTCGCTTTCGCGAAAGCGGGATTCCGATCTGCGCACATCGAGCGCGATAAGGAATTACAAGCTTATTCCCAGCATCTATTCGAATCGTTACAGTTAGATGTGAAAACGTTGAATCAGGATGGGATCAAGTACGCTTATGAGCATTTAGATCATGTGGATCTCATTTATATGGACCCCAGCAGAAAGACAGAGAAAAGCTCCAAGGCAGTAAGGCTTGAAGATTACGAGCCCGATGTTTTGGAACACCTTGAACTTTTACTTCACAAATGCAACTATTTAATGATCAAGACCTCACCCATGCTGGATATTAAAATGGGCATGGAGCTATTGAATCAGGTGAGCCAACTGCACGTTGTTTCTGTGAAAAATGAGGTAAAGGAGTTGCTCTGGATACTCGAGCGTGAACCTGCTCAAACACAAGTTTACTGCGTTAATCTGGAGACTGATCAACCCACCTTAAATCTCGATTATAAGGATGTAGAAAATTCTAGTAAAAACTCTGAACCCAATAAATATCTCTATGAGCCCAACGCCAGCATCATGAAAGCTCAAGCTTTTGATGCGCTCACCATGAAATATGCCCTCGATAAATTAGATATAAATACACATCTTTTTACAAGCCAGAACTTAGTCCTTTTTCCAGGTCGAGTCTTCAAAATCATAGGAATACATCCTTACAAACCAAAATCGATCAAGAAGCTATTTGGAAAACAAAACAGGGGAGTAGTCACACGTAATTTCAAGAACTCCGTAAAAGAACTCCGCACAAAATTCCAAATAGGAGAGGATGACCACCAGTATTTATTTTTTACTCAAATTAATGGTGGTAAGTCGGTGGTAATTGAATGTGAGAAGGTGGCTCATTGATAATTGTTACTTCGATTAAAATCTTATTAATTCTTTATCGCTTGAAAAAACTGACCATTAGGCCCATCGTTATCGATTAAAACGGGTTCTAATGCACCTGGTAAGACCGCCTCAACTTCATTCAGGGCTTGATCGCCACCCATATCGGTTTTAAGCCAGGTCGGATCGAGGTAGTTCAAACGTACATTTGTGTTTTGCAATTTTGTGGCAAGATCCATGGAAAGTTTGTCTATTGCCCATTTTGTTGCGCCGTACGGAGCTAATTCTGGAATTCCATCTATTCTAGAGGTAAGATTCACCACACGACCATACCCGCGATCAATCATGCCCGCGACAAAAGCAGCGCATAACTTGTAGGGCGCAACTACATTAACTTGATAGGATTGCATAAAATCTTCAGTCGTGTGCGACCAGATGTCTTCTTTGTAAGCGGTCATGATGCCAGCATTATTGTACAAAATATCAACTGGAACACTCAGATTATCAACTTGCTCTATCAATTGCTGCACACCGCTTTCTTGAGATAGGTCGCCGGCAACACTATACGTCTTCACATCACAGCTTTTCAGCTTTTCAAGTGTTTCCCAGCAGTTATCAAGATGGCGTGCGTGAACAATGACGTCACAACCTTCTTTTGCCAGACCTAGAGCAATTTGCTGCCCTACACCTCGGGAAGATCCTGTAATAAGAGCCGTTTTATTTTTTAACTGCATATTTAGTGAATGGTGTCCTTTTGAGGTACGCTTGCACTCGGTCGCCATAGGCTTACCGACGGCGCGACGCGAAAGCGTTATTTCAAAACTATCCCTGACTGGGTATTACGCCAAGTGTGTACAACTGTTCTAGCGTAGGTGATTCACTACCGCCAGCTGGTTCCAGCGTGATCCCAAAGGCCTCAGTCGTATAAGGGTTCTCAATCTTTAAGAGCGTATCATCTTTTGCCACAACGCCTAAGCTGGTAGGGGTTAACGGATTTAACGTTAGTGACCAAAGCTGATAGGTTTTCCCATCCGGGACCTCCGGTAATTGATCCAGATCTAGATAAGTTACATCTTGCTCAGCATTGTGAAATGCTACTGCACTCGTAGAAGCAAAATCGCCCTGACCAGCGAGGTTCACCTTGACCGTGTTCTTGTCTTTGATAAAAGCGAGCGCTTCTTCATAGGACTGATTGAGTCCCTGGACATCTTCAATTTCTGATTCTAGGAATTGTTTTTCCTGCTGGGTAGAAGTTACTTGCTGCTCTAGATTCTGGTTGAGGCCTTTCATTCCATCGAGTGAAGTGTATAGGTAACCACTCAATAGCAACAAGGCAAATGCAGCTGCCCAGCCTATATAAGGGCTAAGTCCTTTGCTAGTTTTACCTTTAGTATCAAGTTGCTGAAGGAGGCGGTCAAAAATATCGTTTTCACCAGCGTCAGGTGCCAGTCCTTGAGCCAATTTCATGTAGCAGTTTTCAATCAATTCCACCTCGTTTCTCAGGATTTGATTTCCTTTGAGACGTTGTGATATTTCCCGCATCTCATCTTGAGGCAAAACACCACAAACGTAAGCTTCTAGATTACCGCTTTGTATAAGTTCTTGATCTGTAGTCATTCTAACACGAGGTTTCTAAGATTTGACATACATTTTCTATGGCGCGTTTTAAGCGTTCCAGAAGGAATACCCATTTGTTCCGCACCATCCTTAAAGGTGAAGCCCTTAAAGAAAATCATGTCTATGATCTGTTTGCACATAGGTTCTAATTTTGAGACCCATTTTCTAACAAACATCGCGTTTGATGCCTCTTCAAGATCCTGTGAAGTCTCTAAGGTATCTACGAAATTATCGGTACTTAGGTTTTTAAGACTGTTCTTGTGCTTCTTGGATCTAAGGTAATCAATAGATGCATTGCGGGATATATTGAGTGCCCAAGTAAAAAAACGTCCCTGATCAGAGTCGTAAGACTCAGCGTTGTTGTAAATCTTCATAAAGACGTCTTGTAAAATTTCTTCTGAGACATCTTTATTTTTAACGATATTAAAGATAACGCCATGCAATGCTTCTTGATAGCGCTCGTAAACTCGAGCAAAAGCGGCGCGATCACCATTTTTCATTTTTAGGATCAGGAGGTCTGGTTGAGTGCCCATGAACTACAGTTTAATTTAAACAACAGGATTTTTCAAGAATGCTAAGAACATCTTATTACATTTCAATAACGCCACAAGCAACTCGCTGTCCAGCTGCTCCGCTAGGTTGGGATTGAAAATCATCAGCTTTTGCGTGGACGATGAATGCCTTACCTATGACATTTTTGTTCTTATCATCACAACCGATGCACCATTTATCTGTAGAGAAAGATAGCGACGCGTTTCCTTTATCATCTGCCATAAGGTTGCCTATATCACCAGAATGATGCATTTCCTCACCCCATTTGCCATGCTCATCTTCAGTAGGGTTCCAGTGACCACCTGCACTTGTACCATCATCGCTGGAGCAATCACCATTTTGATGGATGTGGATCGCGTGGGAACCTTCGCTTAAACCATAGAGATTTGCCACCATATTGACCGTATCACCTGATTGTGTAAGGGTAATGGTTCCTGTAACGTTACTTCCGCTCTTGGACCCCATGGCTACTACTAATGACTTGATGGTCTCATCATCATGGTGATCGCCATCGTGATCATGACTGTGAGTGGTACCGTCTTTATGGGTGTGCTCGTGATCATGGGCCCCTTTCATGGCTCCTTCTTCCTCGTGGTGGTCACCATCGTGGTCATGACTGTGTGTGGTACCATCTTCATGAGTGTGCTCGTGATCATGAGCCTCTTTCATGCCCTCTTCCTCGTGGCGGTCACCATCATGGTCATGACTGTGAGTGGTTCCATCTTCATGGGTATGCTCATGTTCATGCTTGTCTGCATCTTTACAAGATTGAACTCCCAGAATCAATCCTAGGGCTAAAAAGCCGATGTAAATTTTTTTCATAATTAGTTAGTCTCTGTTATCACGCTAAAATAGGCGAAATGAATGAACTTCTATAAGTTGCGGTCAAATTTAAAAGGATCCCGATTTCCCCTTTTGAGATTTCTCATGGCATTGAGTGCTTTATCGACTCGTTTTTGAGAGCCATTAAGGTTGTAAACGCTGAATATTATATTACGCTGCTTACCGGGTAACAAATTCTCAAATATCTCATAACCTTCATAATCGCTCAATAGAACCGCCTCAAGTTCCTCGGTCATAGGAGCTTGATACTTGCTTGTATCTTCTTTCATGCTGACTTTAAGAGTATCGCCTTGATCCACGCTCAATTCTTTTCTTTTGGCTTTGGAAAACATAAGGTAAACTGTACCTTTCTTTTTAGCAACTCCTGCGTAAAGCATAAGAGACTTGTCTTGATATTTCACTTCTGCTACTACACGTTTGATTTTGTTTTGGGCTAGTTGTTCAGCTATTTCTTGAGGAATTAATAAGGCCCCCATAAATCCATCAGTTCCAAGGGTAGCTTCAAAATCGTAGGTCATTTTTTAAGTTTTGTTATAACTTGAGTAGGTGAGTGTAACGTTTTATGTACGGGACACTTGTCAGCAATTTGCAGGAGTTTAGCGATTTGCTCTTGTGATAGATCACCTTCAAAAGAAATTTCTCGTTTGAAAGTGTCAATTTTAGCTTTGGGATCCTCGCAGTTCTCACAGTCTTGCTCATGGTCCTTATCATAGGAGACGTCACATTGGACATTTTTGACTGTCCAATTCTTACGCCTTGCATACATTTGAACCGTCATTACGGTACAGGCTGCAAGTCCAGATGATAACAAATCGTAAGGGGTAGGGCCAAAGTCATTACCCCCAAAATCAATAGGCTCATCGGCCACAAAATAATGACTACCGGCTTTTACTTGAGTAGTGAACAATTCTTCATCATCCAGCCCTGCCGCTACTTGATGATTGGTTTTGATTTGTTGAGTTTCTGGTATTTCAAGATATCGAGAAGCCCATTGCGCGATCACCTTACCTATGTATCTGGAATCTTCTTTATCAGTAAGCAAATGGTCTGCGCCATCAAGGCTTACAAAACTTTTAGGATGTCTTGTAGCGAGGTACAATTTTTCAGCATGATGTATTCCCACCGTAGTGTCTTGTGGAGAGTGTGCGATAAGAATTGGTCTTTTACTTTTTCTCAACGTATCGGTGACCATCTGTTCATTCAAATCACTCAAAAATTGGCTTTTGATCTTGAAGGGCCTGCCGCTTAATTGAACTACAGACTCTCCTTCTTCCTTAATGGTGTCAAGTTGGTCAGCAAACAAGTGCTTCACATGCTTTGTGTCACTAGGTGTGCCTATAGTGGCGACTGCTTTAATGGATTTCGCTTTCGCGGAAGCGTAAATAGCAGCAGCACCGCCCAGGCTATGACCTATGAGTAGGGTAGGCGCTTTATAGTCTCTTGCGAGGTGATCTATGGCTGCGATCAAATCTTCTACGTTTCCAGAAAAATTAGTGTCGGCAAAATCACCTTCTGAATCGCCCAGGCCCGTAAAGTCAAACCGCAGCACTCCGTAACCGGCAGAGGTTAAAGCTCTTGTAATATTGCGAGAGGCATGAAAATTTTTGCTGCAGGTGAAGCAATGTGCAAAAACGGCGTAATTATGAGGTCTGGTGTTCACGGGCAGCTCCAGCCGACCGCTTAACCGATAACCGGCGCTGTTCACAAATTCTATTTTTTCAACCTTCATGTGCTTTTTTATTTTCAGCATAAAGGTAAAAGGAATTAAACGTATTTTGCAGATTATAGAACTAGTTTACTCATACTTTACACTTATTTTAAAATGAAATATCTCGTCTGTTTGCTTGTAGTGTTATCGATAACTGCCTGTGGAAACTCGCAAGAAAATGACCAAAAAGACAATAAAGGCTCTGACTTGACGACCTTTTACTTTATTAGACATGCTGAGAAGCAAACCGGTGATGATCCCGAGCTGAACGAGAAAGGTGAAAGGCGGGCAGAGCAGTGGGTGGAGTATTTCTTCCTTAAAGATGTGGATAACGTACTATCTTCTGACTTTAATCGTACCCAGGCTACCGCAGCACCACTAGCACGGTCAAAAAAACTAGAGGTTGAAACTTATGATGTGCGATCCCTGGATGGAGACCAGTTGCTGGAAAAATATCGCGGTAAAACGGTTGTTTTATTTGGTCATTCAAATACTATTGGAACCTATGCTAATCAACTCCAGAGTGACGAGAAGTTTGACGAACTCAACGAGAGCGATTACAATCATTTTTATGTAGTAACCATTGATAGTAATGGTAATGCTCGCGCCGTACAAGAGAAAATTGATTTCATGCAATTTTAATTCAATTTAATGCAAGAACAACCTAACAATCCGCTACATGGTGTTAAACTCGCTCAGATGGTTGAGGAGCTCGTCGAGCATTACGGGTGGTATGAATTGGGTGGCAGGGTGCGCATCAATGCTTTCAATACAAATCCTTCTGTCAAGTCTGCGCTTAAGTTTTTAAGACGCACACCATGGGCTCGCGAGAAAGTAGAGCAGGAGTATTTGAAGATGATCGGGAAAGACTAGGCTTAAGTCTGAAATTCAATTGAAATCGCAGTTGATCACCCCTCAAAACGCCTGTTTTTTTTGAAAATTATTTTAGTTGATAGAGATTGAATTCATATCAAAGAGAGCAAGTTATGTCCCTTGAATCATTACGTAGAGCGATCTGACCAGCTCACTTATCACGGAGCCGAAGTGGAACTGCCGACAGGCAAAGGGTGTTAAACACTAATTAGAAAACTACCCTACTATAAGCCTATCAAAAAATCCACCGTGTCCACACCATCAGCGTAATCACTCAAGCTAGGCCGTTGCGTCATACCAAAATCAACAAATTGCGGTGCCTTCAATGTGTCAAGTTTTAAAGCTTCTCGAGTCGTAGATGAGCTAACAACACATTGCAGTTCATTCTGATGTGTGGATACCTCAGATGCAATCTCGCTTAAATTGTCATAAAATGAATACCCAAGCGACGCGATGGGAGAGGTGTAGCTGTTTTCCTCTTCTTTGATGATCAAGAACTCGTTGTCCAGACAATCAAACTCGCTCATAAGATATACCGCCTTGTTGTAGTCGTAATTATTTAGGTATTTGCGATTGTTGATCAAGTCGCGCTTGGAATACATGCCATTAAAAAAGCGGTCAAAATTATACCCGTGTGGCACCTTTAAATGGCTCACGCTGCGGCAACCCAGTCCAAAATACCTAAAGACATCCTCACTAAGCGCAATCATGTCCTCAATACTCTCATCACCTGTGAGCACCGCAATGCTGTTGCGATTCTTGCGTATGATGTGCGGTTTTTTACCAAAATAATATTCAAAATACCGTGCCGTGTTGTCGCTCCCGGTCGCAATGACCGCATCATAATCCTCTAATTTTTCTTTGGTAAAAACATAAGAATCTGCCAGTTCCGGAAGAAAATGTGCAGCGATATCAAGCAATAGCGGTAACAACACATCATCATTTCCTGATACCTTGACCAGCGCGCGATGCCCTGTCAGGATCACCGTCATCACGTCATGCAGCCCTACCAGAGGTATGTTTCCTGCAGCAATGATCGCTACAGTCTTAGGTGATATATTTTGTAGGTGATATGGAGCCAGCCAGGCTTCCAGCTTTTCTTGTTGCAGAGCCTCGCTCCATTGTTGCAGGCAGTACTTGAGATTTTCTTGCGTGAACCAGGGATTTTTAGCTTCGGCGGTTTGTAGGGCGATTTCGATCCTCTCTTCCCATGCAGCTTCTTGAATTTCTCCCAGTTTGCCGTTGAGGTAGGAGGTGAGAAGAGATCCCGCTTTCGCGAAAGCGGAAATACGACCATTTAACGTACTGTTTATTGAAATTTTCTCCACCAGAACCTATTTTTGCGCAAAAGTACCAAACCCATGGCAATCATCATTACAGACGAGTGTATCAATTGCGGAGCCTGTGAACCCGAGTGTCCCAACACGGCCATCTATGAAGCCGCAGACGACTGGCGCTATGCTGACGGTACGGACCTAGACGGTAATGTTGTGCTACCTAGCGGTAAAGAGGTAGATGCAAACGAGACCCAGGAGCCGGTAAGTGACGAGTTCTACTATATCGTTCCTGACAAGTGTACGGAGTGTGTAGGTTTTCATGAAGAGCCGCAATGTGCTGCGGTATGTCCCGTAGATTGCTGCGTTCCCGATGAAGATGTTGTGGAAACTGAGGCCGAGCTGCGCGCCAAACAGGCTTTTATGCACAAGGAATGATTCACATCTGGATAGGCCGGAAACTACGTTAAGTATTTTCTAATCAATCTTACTACATTCTGAATTTTCGATAATATTACCGTTTAACCTTGAGTTTTATGGTAAGGAGATTACTATCGCCCTTTGAAAAATTTATAAAACTGGAAAGCTTTGCTGGTTTTCTACTTTTTGGAATGACGATCATCGCCCTGGTTTGGGCAAATTCTCCATTTGTAGATTCGTATGCAGATCTATGGGAGACCTATATGGGATTTTCCTTTGACACATTTGAATTGAGCAAGCCTCTGATCCTTTGGGTAAATGATGGGCTCATGGCAATCTTCTTTTTTGTCATAGGACTGGAATTGAAACGGGAGCTGCTCGTGGGGGAAATCAACACACTCAGGAAAGCAGCATTTCCGATAGTTGCCGCAATAGGCGGTGTGGCGATTCCAGTACTTCTATATCTGATTCTCAATCAAGACCCTGCAACGACCAAAGGATGGGGTATTCCCATGGCGACTGATATTGCCTTTGCACTCGCGATCCTCACGCTACTGGGCGATCGTGTGCCTTTAAGCCTAAAAATATTTCTTACAGCATTTGCAATAATAGACGACATTGCCGCAGTCCTGGTCATTGCGATTTTTTACAGCAACGAGATCACTTGGCTTTACGTGCTCTATGGTCTGGGGCTGGTAGGCGGTCTTGCTTTGATTTATAGATATCTAGGTTATAGTCTGTATGTGGGACTCGCTGTCGCCGTAATAGTTTGGTTTCTTTTTTTGAAATCAGGAATTCACCCCACCATCGCTGGGGTTTTGCTGGCACTAACCATTCCGTTGAAGAGAAAGATCAATCTACAGTCGTTTTCTTTGGAACTTAATAAGATAACAGAAAAGGTGAGTCAGTTGAGTCTTACAGATCGCAACAAATACCTCTTGGATAAAAATGAGATGCAGCATCTGGACGACCTGAGCCAGATTACTGAAGATGTAAATTCACCGTTACAACATCTAGAACATAAGCTGCATACTGCTGTTGCTTATTTTATTTTACCCGTTTTTGCCTTTGCAAATGCAGGTGTAGCCATAAGTACGGGATACGACTTCAACTATGGTTTGCTCATCAATATTGCCGCGAGTATGTTCATAGGGAAGTTTGTGGGTGTCACGTTTTTCTGCTGGCTGGGTACGCGTCTCAAACTGGTAGAACTGCCTGCGGGTGCAAAGTTTGTCCAAGTAATGGGTATTGCTGCAATAGCAGGAGTAGGTTTTACCATGTCCATATTTATTGACAACCTTGCTTTTTATGGTGACGCGATCAGTATCAATTCGGCCAAGGTGGGAATCATCATCGGTTCTGTGGTGGCAGGATTGACGGGTTATTTGATATTGAGATTTTCCTCTGACAAAAAGCTTAAAAAGGTATAAGAGATTCCTCGGATTTATTCCGCTTTCGCGAAAGCGGTTTATCAACAAACAGGTGTCATAAAACCTTTGCTCCGTTAAAAAACAGTACTTTTGCGCGCTTAATTTCAAGGCTATGGTTAAGCTCTTTAACAATTTTGTAGGCAATCCCAAAAATGATATTCTTTCTGGTCTTACAGTAGCGCTAGCGCTGGTTCCAGAAGCAGTTGCATTTGCATTTTTTGCTGGTGTGGATCCCATGATTGGGCTTTACGGAGCCTTTATGATGGGTTTGATTACTTCGTTGTTTGGGGGTAGACCGGGTATGATTTCTGGTGCAACAGGTGCTATGGCCGTGGTCATGATCAACCTGATTAAAAAAGGAAACGAAGTGGGAATGGAACTTGCCGAGCCCATGGAAAACCTCGGCTTGCAATGGCTTTTTATAACATTGCTCATCGTAGGATTGATTCAAATTTCAGCAGGTGTTTTCAAGCTGGGTAAGTTTGTACGTCTCATTCCGCATCCCGTGATGATGGGGTTCGTAAATGGTTTGGCGATTGTAATATTCTTGGCACAATTGGACTTCTTCAAGAGTGGAGAGGGTGATGCAAAAACGTGGCTTGAAGGTACGCCACTTTACGTTATGTTAGGACTGGTAGTACTTACCATGGTCATCATGTACTTCTTGCCCAAAGTGACAAAAGCAGTTCCTGCAGCATTGACTGGAATCGTTGTAGTTGCGGCCATCACTATTTTATTCAAGGTGGATGTGGCAACAGTAGGTAGCTTTATTAGAGACGGTGGCGGTTCAGGACTTCAAGGATCTTTGCCAGAATTTCAGTTTCAGATCTTCACGCTGTTTGATACCATGACTGGAAACTGGGGTTTGGTTTTGGTAACGGCATTATCCCTAGCGGCAGTCGGGCTGGTAGAGTCGCTTATGACGCTAAATCTCGTTGATGAATTGACTGAAACCAGAGGTAGTGGTAACCGTGAGTGCGTCGCTCAAGGTTCAGCAAATATTGTCAATGGACTCTTTGGTGGAATGGGGGGCTGTGCCATGATCGGTCAATCGATCATAAACGTTAATTCCGGTGGACGCGGTAGACTCTCTGGTGTGGTTGCTGCCGTTGCGCTATTGATGTTTATTCTTTTTGGTGCTCCTATCATTGAACAAATCCCGATTGCTGCTCTGGTCGGAGTCATGTTTATGGTCGTGATTGGAACTTTTGCTTGGAGTAGTTTCAGGATCATCAATAAAATCCCTCTGGCCGATTTACTGGTCCTGGTTGCCGTAAGTGCGATTACAGTATGGAAGGATCTTGCTATTGCTGTGATCGTAGGGGTAATCATGAGTGCTTTGGTCTTTGCATGGCAGAATGCCAAACGCATTCGTGCCAGAAAAAAGATCAAAGAAGATGGAACTAAAATATATGAAATCTGGGGACCTCTGTTTTTTGGTTCTGTAACTGATTTTAACGCAAAGTTTGACCCCAAGGAAGACCCAGAAAAGATCGAGATCGATTTTATGGAAAGCAGGGTGCAGGACCATAGTGGTATCGAAGCCTTAAGAAACGTAGCCAACAAATACCTCGATCAAGGGAAACAGATCAAACTAACCCACTTAAGTCCGGAATGTAAGGAACTGCTCATGCGTCGCAACCCTGAGTTTGAAACGATTATTGAGACCAGTATTGAAGATCCACGCTACCACATTGCCACCGATTTGATGGATGCGGAAGTTTAGTTTTCATTAGGCAGTAGGCAGTAAGCGGTTTGCAATTGTAATTCGCATTTCGGGATATGACAGGCTCAGCGTGACACGATTAATTTCTTTCCAAATCTCTTTCCCTAACCCTGAAGGGTAGGGTTTCTGATAGTTGGTATTAAAAAAAAATTTTGGAAAAGCCACACCCTTTAGGCGGTGCATTGAGCGTAGTCGAAATGGCAGGGCAATTGGCTTTTCGCTCTCGATCTTTGAATCCTATGTCAAATGCCCTTAGACAGGCAGCGTGGCGACCATTGTATTTAATTTACCTAAAAGGTCTTTGAGCAGAATCGAAGAGCCATCCATTTATACTAAAGATTTCCAATAACAGCTCGCCACAAACTATCCTGTTGATTAGGCGGCGCTATGATGCAAATAGGTTCATTTTTAACGGGATGAATAAAACTCAAAGACCTGGAATGAAGATGTATGCTGCCGTCTTTGTTACTTCGCTTTGCTCCATATTTCAAATCACCTTTAATGGAACAGCCTATTTTGTGGAGTTGGCTTCGGATCTGGTGGTGTCTACCGGTTTCTAGTTGGATTTCCAGAAGCGTATAATGATCTAGCTCAATTAATGTCTGGTAATTGAGAATTGCTTTTTTTGAGTTGGGTACTTCGTAATCGTGCGCGTAACTTTTGTTTTGTTTTGGATTCCTTACGAGATAATGTTCCAAACGTGCTTTCTTCTGTGCAGGCTTTCCCTCAACGATTGCCCAATAGGTTTTGTCAGTCTCTCGCTGATTGAACAACTTATTCATGCGTGGTAGAGCCTTTGAAGTACGCGCAAAGATCACCGTACCGCTAGTGGGCCTATCTAGTCTATGAATCACACCCAGATAAACCGCTCCAGGCTTATTGTACTTGCGAGCAATGTAATCTTTAACAAGATCAGGTAGAGTGGTGTCGCCCGTCTTATCGCCTTGGGTTAACTCGCCTGAGAGTTTGTTCACGGCTACAAGGTGGTTGTCTTCATAAAGAATGCGATTGTCTATTTTCAAAACTGTAAATACAAAAAAGACCTCTACCTTAATTTAAAAATTAATGTAGAGGTCATAAGATTTTTAAATTTATTATATCAACCTATCCTGATCTCCTTCAAAATAGGAAAAGTTGTGATCATTATTAATCTTTAGCAAAGATTCATAAATCATACGAATTACGTTTTCCACATCATCGCGGTGAACCATCTCGACCGTTGTATGCATATATCTCAATGGTAGCGAAATCAATGCACTTGGTACACCACCGTTTGAATAAGCAAATGCATCAGTATCTGTTCCCGTGGAACGGGAGGTAGCTCTTCTTTGGAAAGGAATTTCCTTTTCCTCTGCTGTATCAAGAATCAAGTTGCGCAGTCTATTCTGTACTGCTGGTGCATAAGCTACCACGGGTCCTTTTCCTATAGAGGCATCTCCTTCTTTCTTTTTATCGATCATAGGAGTTGTGGTGTCGTGGGTGACATCAGTCACGATAGCGACATTAGGCTTAATAGTTTGCGTGATCATTTCTGCACCGCGTAATCCTATTTCTTCCTGAACGCTGTTTGTTACATACAGTCCAAAATCCAATTCCTTCCCGTTTTCCTTCAGGAGTCTCGCAACCTCTGCGATCATAAAACCTCCCATGCGGTTGTCCAGCGCACGACAAACAAATTTATTTCCATTCAATACAAAGAATTCGTCAGGGTAAGTGATCACACAACCTACGTGAACTCCCAGCGCTTCAACTCCTGCTTTATCTTCTGCACCTACATCTATGAATATATTATCCTGTTTAGGAGCTTTCTCATCAGATTTGTCGCGGGTATGGATCGCTGGCCAGCCAAAAACTCCCGTTACGATTCCATTTTTAGTATGAATATTTACTCTTTTTGAAGGAGCAATTTGATGGTCAGAACCTCCGTTACGTACAACGTAGATTAAGCCGTCTTCGGTAATATAATTGACGTACCACGAGATTTCATCAGCGTGTCCTTCTATGACCACCTTGAATTTTGCATCTGGATTGATAACGCCTACCGCAGTACCGTAGTTATCTGTGATAAATGAGTCCACATACGGTTTCAAATAATCCATCCACACCTTTTGTCCGTTCCACTCATAACCGGTAGGTGAGGATGTGTTCAAGTATTTTTCTAAAAATTCTAGTGATTTGTCGTTCAATAAGCTTTCGCCTGCCATAGTTCTTCAATTAAGCTGTGAAGATACTAATTGGTATCAAAAATGAATGTGTAATAGAGTTTGATAGTCGAGATTGACCTTTTACCATAAAGCAATTCACCTTACTTGAGTAAAGATTTGAAGTTGTTACGCTTTCGCGAAAGCGGAATATCCATATCACAATTGGATAATTCAAAAAAATTTCAAGTTATACTGCTAATATTTCAAAACTTGACACTACAACGATTTCATTAACTTGTATTTCAGACTCTTAGGGACTTCATTAAGACTAAAATACTGCCAAAATTATGATAATATTAACTAAAGCACTCTCTTTAGACTAATTCTATAATTGGCAATATATACTTTGATAATCAGTTACTTGAGAGTAGATAATTGAACTTATTAAGTCTTACATAACGTTATTTAACATTAAACTGTTTTGCGATTAGAATGTAGAAGTATCTTTGCGCGGCTTTTTAGAAAGGGTGACAGCAACTTTCGAAAAAAACAATTATGAGATCACAAATAAGTATCTTTTTTATCTATCCAGTAGTTATAGGACTTTCTATATTAGGTATGTCAAATGTCTCGATAGATTCATCTGAGAACGTTGAGAAATCAAAAATCTTTGCTGACGATTTTGAGCCTGATTTTTCTGGACCACTTTTTAATGAAGATGTCTCAGGCGACGATTACGACCCGTCATCTTTCCAATTTTACAATCACTCGGCACCCCTTATTTCTTCAAAAGGTTATATAGCTTTTAAGGAAGCTCTTGCCAGAAAGGAATCGCTGGGTCGCTACCATCAGGTGAACAGTTTGGGATATTTGGGAAAATACCAGTTCGGATCGGTAACTTTGAGGCATTTCGGTGTTTATGACACATCTCTGTTCCTCAATACACCTGGCGTTCAGGAAAGAGTTTTCAATCAGTACTTGAACTACAACCACGATTATCTCAAATTTTACATAGAGAAATATGATGGAAAGGTGGTAGGAGGTATTAAGGTGACTGAAAGTGGAATTCTCGCGGCAGCGCACCTTTCTGGACCAGGCGGTGTCAAGCGTTTTTTCAATAGTAACGGCAGGTTATCCAGCAGAGATGCATATGGTTCCTCGGTAAAATACTACATGAAGAAATTTGCTGATTACAACGTCAGCAGCGCGATCAGATAATCAATCTCTTGCTCCAAAAATTGCACTCCCTATTCTGATCATATTTGACCCTTCTTCTATGGCAATTTTATAATCGCCAGTCATTCCCATACTGAGCGTGTCAAATTCATGTGGAGGCTCAATGATGTCTTTTTTCAAGGTTTCATAAAAGTTTTTGAGGCCTTTGAACTCTTCTCTTACTTGATCTTCATTATCAGTAAAGGTGGCCATTCCCATAAGACCTTTGATGCGCACGTTTTGCAAATCTTTGAAAGCGTTAGATTTGAGGAATTCTACCAATTCATCTTCATCAAAACCAAATTTGCTTTGCTCTCGCGCAATGTGAATTTGCAATAGACAATCGATCACGCGGTCGTTTTTTTTGGCTTGTTTGTTAATCTCCTTGAGCAATCGAGGGGAATCCACACCGTGTACCAGATGTACGTATGGCGCCATGTATTTTACCTTATTGCGCTGGGTATGACCTATCATGTGCCACCTAATATCGTCTGGCAGGTCTCCCCATTTTTGAGTCATTTCCTGAATCTTATTCTCTCCAAAATCTCGTTGTCCAGCCTCATAAGCCACTTGCAAATCCTCATTAGGTTTTGTTTTGCTTACCGCTATCAGGGTAACGTTGTTGGGTACGCTTTCGCAAAAGCGAGACAAAGATGCTACTATATCACTCATAACTAAAATTCATAGATTAGAAGTCCGCTGGGGAGTTTAGGTCTCACGAATGTACTCTTGGGAGGCATTCTCAAATCAGCATCAGCGATGGACTTGATTTGCTCTACGGTCGCAGGAAACATACCGAAGCCCACGGCAAACTGACTCTGATCCACTTTCTTTTTGACATTCAACATGTCGTGTTTCCCGTAACTATAGACCAGCCGGTCGTCAGTACGCAGGTCCTCAATTCCTAATATAGGTTTCAGGATCAGGTCGTATAACATTTGGGAATCAAGGTCGTCGAGAGCCGTTTCAATGGTAATCAGGTCCTTACGCAAATACAAGCTGTAGAAATCTCCATCCAGATACATGGAGAAATGGTGCTTTTTTGAAGGCTGATACAACTCCATGCCGCGGTTTTGTATTCTGAAATACTGATCCAGCTTTATCAGAAACTCCTCTTTTGAAAGCCCATTGAGGTCTTTTATTCCTCTGTTGAACTCGTAAATATTGAGTTGACTTTCTGGAATTAGAAAGCTCATGAAGTAGTTGTAGCTCTGTTTTTCTGTACCCATTTCATCGGCAAGAAGCGCAGAACTGGCAGAGCGGTGGTGTCCGTCTGCAATGTACAGGTGTGGCATTTCATTAAACTGAGTCTGCAGGGATTGAATTACAGCCTCATTTGCAACTGACCATATCTTATGGCGGTTGTGATCAGTAGTGCAGAAATCATAGGTAGGATCAGTCTGTTTGATCTGATTAATGATTTCATCAATGGCAACTTGGTCAGGATAGGTCAGCAAGACCGGTTCTGCGTTGAAACCTACTGTTTTCAGATATTCCTTGAACAGAACTTCCTTATGATGGAGCGTATCCTCGTGCTTTTTGATAAGCTGATGCTCATAATCTTGAGTACTCGTGGAAGCAATGATCCCAGTATAGGTATGATGAGGATCCACATTCTCATAGATGTAGAAACAGGGGTTCTCATCTTCAATCAAATAGCCCTCTTCCTTAAACTCCAAAAACCGATTGCGCACCAAATTAAAACGCTCTTCACCAGAGATCTCCTGATTGTACTTGTAACCTGGATTGAGAATCTGTAAAAAGCTATACGGGTTGTACTTGAGCTGTGCCTTTAGTTCCTTTTTATCATAGTCCTGATAGGTGCGCGATATGAGGTGCGCAGCCTTATCTGATGTTGCTCGTGTTGCTTTAAAGGGTTTTACTAAGGGCATTCAATCACATTAGTTACTGGTAATCTGGAGTTTCGTGAATTATCGTGATTAGATAGACGCTTTTATCTATGAATCGTCTGCTTACGATCGGGACCTACACTTACTACCTTGATCGGGATTTCCAATTCTTTTTCAAGAAAATCAATGTAATTCTTCAATTCTTTCGGAAACTGATTTGCAGACTGCATTTGGGTCAAGTCTTCTTTCCAGCAGGGTAGGGTTGTATAAACAGGCTCTACTTTATCTGATTCTATATTGTAGGGTAGGTGGTCTATTTCTTCACCATTGTATTTGTAAGCGGTACATACCTTGAGCTCATCAAATCCTGAAAGTACGTCTCCCTTCATCATCATGAGTTGGGAAACTCCGTTTACTTGACAAGTATATTTAAGGGCAACAAGATCCAGCCAGCCGCAACGTCTGGGACGACCGGTTACCGCGCCAAATTCATGTCCTACTTTGGCCATTTTGCTTCCTACCTCGTCAAAAAGTTCTGTAGGGAAGGGGCCGCTACCTACACGGGTCGTATAGGCTTTAAAGATCCCAAATACCTCTCCGATCTGGCGTGGAGAAACTCCCAGACCAGTACATGCACCAGCTGCGGTGGTATTACTGGAAGTAACAAATGGATAAGTTCCAAAATCAATGTCGAGCAAACTCCCCTGAGCGCCTTCGGCAAGTATGGATTTTCCGTTTTTTTGAGCTTGTTGAAGAAATTCTTCAGAATCGATAAAATCTAATTCTTTCAAACGCTCTACAGCGGCAAAAAACTCTTCTTCAAGTTCCGGAAGATTATACTGAATATCTACATCATGAAAACTGATCAGCGCCTCATGTTTATTGGCGAGTGCGCGGTATTTATCCTTCCAGCCTTTCATTTCTAGGTCACCTAGACGTATTCCATTACGACCGGTTTTGTCCATATATGTAGGTCCTATTCCTTTAAGGGTCGAGCCTATCTTAGCCTTTCCTTTTGAGGTCTCGCTAGCTGCATCAAGCAGCCTGTGTGTGGGTAGTATGAGGTGCGCTTTTCGCGAAAGCTTCAATTTTTTCTTGTAATCAATATCAAATTGATCTAATCCATCCAGTTCTTGAACAAAAACTACTGGATCGATCACCACACCATTACCGATAATATTTATGCTGTCTTCATGAAAGATACCACTTGGGATGGTACGCAATACGTGCTTTATCCCGTCAAATTCCAGCGTGTGCCCAGCATTGGGACCACCTTGAAATCTCGCTATGATGTCATAATCTGAAGTGAGTACGTCAACAATCTTTCCTTTTCCCTCGTCTCCCCATTGAAGTCCGAGCAGTAGATCTACGGCCATTAGTCGTTTTTTTCTGGTGTATTTTTAGTGCCGTAAAAGTATAAAGAATGATTGGTAATCGTTACATCAAACACTTCTTCTATGGTCTTTTTAATGTTCTCTAGTCTAGGGTCACAAAACTCAACAACCTCGTTAGTATCTGTAAGGATAAGATGGTCATGCTGACGGTCAAAATAAGACTGCTCATAGTAGCTCTGATTGCCGCCAAACTGGTGTTTCCGCACCAGTTTGCATTCCATCAATAGCTCAATGGTATTGTAAAGCGTGGCACGACTTACTCTGTAATTTTGATCTTTCATCTTCCCATAAAGCGACTCAATGTCAAAATGCTCACCGCTGCTATAAATCTCCTTGAGAATCGCATAGCGTTCTGGAGTTTTACGGTGCTTGTTGTCGTTCAAGAATTGTGTAAAAACATCCTTTACGATCTGTTGTTCTTTATCGAGATGGGGTCTGATTTGTTCCATAATATTTTAGTGTCTGGATACCTTATCGATACCGTTGATCTTTTTCAGTTTTTCAATAAGTTTGTTAAGCATACCTATATTTGGTACTACCACGGTGATTTTGCCAGTAAACACGCCATCGTCACTACCGAAGTTGATACTCTTTATATTCACATGCATACTTTCAGAAATGAGTAAGGTGACCTCTTGAACGAGTCCCATTCTATCAATTCCTGTAAGATTCAGATCTGCTTTGTGTTCTTGTTGTGAGGAATCGATCCATTTTGCCGTGATGATGCGGTACGCAAATTTACTTTGTAAACTGATCGCATTAGGACAATTGTTCTTGTGAACTTTAATTCCCTCGCTTACGGTTGTAAACCCAAATACAGGATCGCCGGGTATGGGATTACAACATTTTGAAAGGGTGTAATCCAGCTTAACCATCTCCCTGCCAAAAACCAATTCATCGTAGTTCTGGGTAAGCTCTTCTTTGTAAAGATCAGGATTTTCCTTTGGTTTACGGATTTTGTTTTTGATGAAGCTATACAACGCGTTGCTGCGGCTACTCGCAAAATCCTTGATCGCTTTGTTATCTATATTTCCCGTCCCTACACGGTAAAATAGGTCGTGACTGGTCTTTAACTTGAAGTAGTTCACCATCTGGTTCACACTCTTCTCGTCAAGACTTATTTTCTGTGCGCGTAACTTTCTGGCAAGGACGGCCTTACCTTCCTCAGCGATGTCTTTTTGATCCTGCTTGAGAGCACTCTTAATTTTGGAACGCGCCCGTGCGGTTTGTGCATAATCCAACCAGTTCTTAGTAGGTCGCTGATTTTCTGAAGTTATAATGTCTACCTGATCACCACTTTTGAGTTCGTGAGATAGTGGCACCAGTTTTCCATTGACTCTTGCACCTCTGGTATGCATACCTACCTCTGTGTGGATCGCAAAAGCAAAATCAAGTGGAGTCGCTCCTTTTGGAAGAGATTTTAAATCACCTTGCGGCGTGAAGACAAATATCTCTTTACTGTAGAGGTTCAGTTTGAACTGTTCTACAAAATCCACGGCGTTGACATCTGGATTTTCAAGGGCTTCCTGCAGTTTGCCCAGCCATTGTTCTAGGCCATCCTCTTTACTATCATCTTGCTTGTATTTATAGTGCGCAGCATATCCTTTCTCAGCGATCTCATGCATGCGTTCACTACGTATCTGAACTTCCACCCACTTTCCATCAGGTCCCATTACCGTAATATGGAGGGCTTCATAACCGGTACTTTTGGGCGAACTGATCCAATCGCGTAACCGTATGGGATTCGGTCTAAAGTGATCGGTTACGATGCTGTAGATTTTCCAGGCGAGAAATTTCTCATTGGCTCGATCGCTCCTAAACACGATACGCACGGCAAACTTGTCGTAGACTTCATCAAAGTCCACGTTTTGCTTGAGGATCTTCCTGCGAATTGAATAAACGGACTTGTGCCTGCCTGAAATCGTATACTGCAAACCCTCTTTTTGAAGGGAGTCTTCAAGAACCGCTTTGAAATTCTCGATGTATTCCTTTTGCTCTTCCTTACTTTCCTTAATCGATTGCTGGATATCGTTAAATACCTCAGGCTCCGTGTATTTGAGTCCTAGATCTTCCAGCTCTACCTTAATATTATAAAGGCCCAAGCGGTGGGCTATAGGAGCATAGATATACAGCGTTTCACTAGCAATCTTTACCTGTTTGTGCGCAGGCATGCTGTCCATGGTCTGCATATTGTGCAAACGGTCTGCAATCTTGATGATGATCACCCGGATATCATCATTGAGCGTGAGCAACATCTTCCTGAAATTCTCTGCCTGAGAGGAAATGTCTGCATCTTTTTTGAGATGAGCGATTTTTGTGAGTCCATCTACGATTCGGGCGATGGTCTCATTAAATATCTGCTCGATATCTGCAAGAGTGTACTCAGTATCCTCAACAACATCGTGGAGTAGGGCGGCAGCTATCGCGGTAGCGTCCAGACCTATTTCATTGGCAACGATTTTTGCTACGGCGATGGGGTGGAAGATGTAAGCCTCGCCACTCTTTCTCCTTTGAGGTGCATGAGCTTCAACGGCAATATCAAAAGCCTTACGTATAAGTTTCTTATCCTCATCAGTAAGTGTCTGGTAGCTCACCGCCAGTAAGTCCTTGTAGCCTCTGGCAATTAACTTGTTTTCTTCTTTGATTTCAACCTCCGTCATGAAAAGTAAAGTTACTACTCTTTGAGTAATGGCACAATTTGTAGCGCACTTAAGAAACGGTATGAATCACAATATTTTTAGTGGGTAAGGAGCTCTGGAATGATCTCGCTTTCGCGAAAGCGGGATTATGAAAACTTAATCAGGCGCTTATTGATGTCTTAAAGCAGAATACCAGAAATCTATTTTAAGTAGTAGACGTACTCTCCAGTAAATTGAATATCACAAATCCGCATTTCAATTAACATATTACTATTTGCAGATTGTCATAATGGGCTGATAAGTAAGCAAGTACTTTCAGGATCAATATAATACCAAAATCTTTTACCCAGCCGCTTCGACAGGCTCAGCGTGACACCTAAAGGGTAGGGTTTCTACAAGTCATCAATCAAACGAAAATATAATTAGAAAAGCCACACCCATTAGAGTAGGGGAACTGGCTTTTTGTTTTCGATTTAATTAGGGGCTAGGAAAACCGCAGTTCTCGGTCCAGAAAATAAGGCTATCACTGAGGCTTTATGATGGCGCTTTGTTATTCACTACGTCTTTAAATTTCAATCGCAAATTGATGGAATGTCGACAGTAATTCTCTGTATATTTACCATCAACAACCAATTTTTGCTAAACATGAATTCAAAATAGAAAACAATTTCATTTTAGGCAATTTCAAAACCTCGATAACTTTTTGATTATTTAGCAAATTCAGAAAGAGATATTTACTGACTGTTGACTCATTCACTTCACAATTATATTTATGAAAATACTGATTTTATTTTTACTATGTGGGTTTTTAACAAATGGACAGGTTCGTTACAAGCGAATGGATCTAGTAGCGATCGATGGCTTTCAGGGTGAAGATTTTAAAGGTAAAAGAATTGTCGTATTAGATAATGATACACTTGTTGATCGAACGCCAGAGATCAAAATACCATTGAAGCTTTCTCCTAAAATCACAAATAAAGAAATTATGGCAGATTACTTCTATATGACAACAATCACTAAAAAATCTAGATTGACATGGTGGAAAAAGCCCATAATAATTCATATGTCTGATGATTTTAACGAAGATGTTATTCAAGACTTGAAGTCATTTAGTGATAGCATAAATGCCACCGAGACTGTTCAAATTGATTTTACCGATTCCAAAGAAAGGAGTAATCTTTTAATCTTAGATCACGAGGTGAATTTCAAACCCGATGCGCTTGAGGGCTTAGGTGATTTTCCTAAACATAAAATTCTGTTTTATTATACTAATTATGCGTTGTTCAGAGTTGATTCTGAGATAGATCATGGCTACATTAAAATAGACTTAGATAGAACCAAAGATTCTCAAGAAATAAAACGCAGTTTAAGAAGAACTCTTTACGCAAGTCTAGGATATTTTATAGGTAGAGATGAGATATCGCAAGAAAGCTTACTATACCGAAAATCTAAACGGAACGCTTACCTGAGCGAACGCGATAAGCTATTACTTAAAGTTCACTACGATCACTTAACTGATTATAGAGTAAATGCTTACGATCTGTATGATTTATATTGGAAGAAATATTAGTATGAGGAGGTTTTTTATTATAATCATGTTGATTTGCGTATCAAATAATGTTTGTGCTCAAATACCAACTGGGAATGACAAAGACTATTATATGTCGTTGAAGACTTTTAGAGGAAAAGTAAGCGATACAATTTCTCTTGAACATTTAAGATATAGAATAATTAAAGGTGATACCGTAATTCCTTATAAGCGTAGCTTTGGTAAAGATTCGTTGGATTTGAATAAAGTCAAGTATATTCTAAAAGACACCACTTTTTTAGATATCTACAAATCTATCGCTTATAGGTCAGTTGATAAAAATGAACCTCGACACAGATTCTGGAGTGATGATATCATTATTTATTTCGGTGAGTCGGTTTCTAATTATTATCAACGTAAAATGAGAAAATTCATTAGAAATAACTTAATGAACATAAAACATCTTAATATCAAAACCACTCATAAACTAGAAAATTCTAATTTCGTTATATACTTTGATGGTGATTTTGAGTATGAAGGACGTCTAAAAGGTAATTACAAGAAAAGAATGAATTATCACACATACTGGACGGGTAGTGATATAGATAAAGTAACTCTTAAATTGATTCCAAAATTTTATTCCGGTAAAGATGCTATTCTTGCTGATCTACTCAGAGGTTTTGTCATCAATTTGGGGTATTTCAATAAATCGTCTGAATTAGGGTGTGATTCTGTTTTTTCAAATTGCTATGAACTTGTTGAAGATTTAAATGTTATAGATAAAGAAATATTGACCTATCATTACTCTCGAGGTTTTTGTGTAGGTATGGATCTAAAGTCTTTTGAAGAGCAAGATGCTAGTGCTCGAGAATTCTATAAGTATAATGAAGATAGTAATTACTATGTTCTATTTAGGAAGGATAGATTTTAATCTAAGAGATCAAGCTCGATTATCATTATTCAATTGAATTTGATTACCGTTATTGAGTAAGTATCCTATGACCACCGTCAAAATAGCCCCCAGCGGATTCAACCATAAAAAGGGTAGCACCGTCACGCCGTCCACAAACTCGTGCAGCACGGCACAAATGATCACGATGGTCTGCGAAATGATCGCAGCGGTAAAAATGGCTTTTCCCTTCACTTTTTTAAAGTAAAAGGCGACTAGGAAAATCCCCAAAATCGTCCCGTAAAAAATGGAGCCAATGAAATTGACCAGCTGAATCAGGTTGTCGAAAAGGGAGACAAAACTGGCAAATAAAATGGCGAGCAATCCCCACGCGAGCGTAAACCACTTGCTGGCACTCACGTAGTGATCGTCATCCCGTTCACGCGATTGGTAGCGCTTGTAGATATCTATGGAGGTGGTAGAGGAGAGCGCGTTGAGTTCGCTGGCGGTGCTGCTCATCGCAGCACATAAGATCACGGCGAGCAATAAGCCTACCAATCCTTTCGGCAAATGGTTCAGGATGTAGTGGATAAAGACATAATCCTTGTCATTGGTCTCTATGGCTTCATCGGCTTTCTCGATGAGTTCTCGGGCACGTTGCCGGTTGTTTTCCTCGCTTTCGCGCAAGCGGGATAATTCTTGAGAATAACTTGCCGTTGCTCCATTACCGGCCAATGCCGTCGCATAGGCATTTTGCACCTGTTGTTTTTCCTGTAAAATGGACTCGTGGTTGCTTTGTAGCTCGCGGTACTCGCCGGCATACGAACTCTCCAAAACCGCCGTCTCTCCCGCCGGATTGAAATTGAGCGGCGTGCTGTTGAACTGGTAGAACACAAAGACCATCACGCCCACGAGCAGGATGAAGAACTGCATGGGCACCTTGAACAGCCCGTTGAAGAGCAGTCCCATGCGCATCTCCCGCACGCTGCTGCCCGAGAGGTAGCGCTGTACCTGCGACTGGTCGGTACCAAAGTAGCTGAGCATCAAAAAGGTCGCGCCAAATAGAGCACTCCATACATTATACCTGTCGTCCAGCGCAAAATCAAAATCCAGCACCTGCATCTTATCGGCATCGCCCGCCATGGTCAGCGCGTTGCCAAAGGTTACATTATCGGGCAGGGCATGCACGATCAGCACAAAAGCGGTCACCATTCCCGCCATGATCACGACCATTTGTTGTTTTTGGGTCACGCTCACGGCTTTGGTACCGCCGCTCACGGTGTAGATGATCACGAGGATACCGATCAAAATGTTCAGGTAGCGTAGCTCCCAGTCCAGCACCGCGCTTAAGATAATCGCCGGTGCGTAGATCGTGATCCCGGCCGCCAGCCCACGCTGAATCAAAAACAGGATGGACGCCAGCGAGCGCGTCTTCAGGTCAAATCGTTTTTCCAAAAACTCGTATGCCGTATAAACCTTGAGCTTGTGGTAGATCGGGATAAAGGTCACGCAAATGATGATCACGGCGATGGGCAAGCCAAAATATAACTGCACAAACTCCATCCCATCCGTATAGGCCTGTCCAGGCGTGCTCAAGAATGTGATCGCGCTGGCTTGGGTCGCCATCACGCTCAGTCCCACCGTGAGCCACTTGCTGTCACCGCCCTTGATGTATTCCCTGCTCGTTTGCTTTCCGCGAGTCTTGTAAACACCGTATAAAACGATTCCCGCGAGGGTAGAGAAGAGGATGAACCAGTCCACCCGCGTGAGCGCGCCCACACTTTCTAGAAACCAGTTACCCTCCATAAACCACACTTATGATGTAGAAAATCACGGCATAAACCAAGTTCGCCACCAAAACCGCGATATAGAACCCGCGCCATTTCTTAGTCTCTGGCATCGCTCTGGCTTTTGATTTCTGGCTCCGTATCCAGGTTGATGATATTGGCAAAAAGACGGTACGCACCCGCCACTCCAGCTGGCAATTCCCTGAAAAAGCTCAGTCCCGTGTACACCACGTGCCCCTCGCCAAAAGGCGCCACCAGCAAACTGCCACGCGACATTTCCTCACCCGCATCTGCCATGCCCAGTATGGGAGTAAAGGCCTCATCCCAGGCCTTTGGAAAATACAGCCCGCGCTCCTGCACCCAGCCCTCAAAATCGGCTTGCGTGATCTTATTCGGAAAATTCAGAACGGGATGCTCTGGATTGAGAAACGTGATGGTTGCGTTTTCATCGGTAGTCCGCTTTCGCGAAAGCGAGATCTCCAAAGGCCCCATAGCCACATCTCCAAGACCGCGACTCGTATTGTATTGCTGCACGAGGGTACCGCCGTTCTTAACGAAGTCCGCAAGTCGGGATTGCAGATTGGCCATATCTTGTTCTGCCACGTTGTAGGCGCGTATGCCGGTGACCACCACGTCGTATTTGCTCAAATCAGCAGGCACGTTTGCCGGATCGTAGGTAAAAACTGTGCTTCCCATGGCTTCCAGCGCTGCGGGAACGGTGTCGCCCGCACCGTTGATGTAGGCAATGGTACTGGCGTTATTCTTTAGATCTGGATTGACGATTTTGGCAGTTGCATCACGTACTAGCTGTTGATCGGGAATATGATCATAGCTAATTTGAATAACCTCCTTATTATAGGTTTTTCCATTTGCATTGATTACCGCCTCAAGCGTTCCCTCAGACTGACTCTTGGGAGCGGTCACGGTAAAGCTAAAACTGCGCTGTTCTCCCTTTTTCATGTCAAACACCTGCATGGTGCGCATCCCAGGATCCCAACCAGCTGGGAGGTTGATTGACGGACTGATGTTTTTTACATCAGCAAATGCTTTGACAACCAGGTTGACCTTTTTGCCCTCGCCACTCTGAAAAATATAGACCGGATCCTCTACTTTGACACTCAGCGCGGGAACGATGTGCAATGGTTCCAGCACCTCGCCACGCACGGGATCGGTACTCTTTTGAATGATCGGAATTCGGTTCATGATGTTCATTCCAGCAATATTGATGTCCATTGAAACTTGAAATTGCGATTCCTGCTCTGGCAAACCGATCAGTTTTGCATTATCTACTTTATACATTCCCATAGTACCTTCCTCTTCCAAATAATACGGAGTGGAGTAGGGCGCATCTTCTGGAATAGTGAGCGTCGCCTGCGTGTTTACACCGTCGTAAGAGGGAACTTCAAAGTTTTTTGTTTCTAGTTGTAGGTTTTGAGAACCAGCGATGGAAATAAGAAGTTTTTCATCCGATCGGTTGGTGGTCTCAATATTAACCTGCAATTGCTCGCCAGCCGTCGCGTAGGTTTCCCTCACGCTGGCCTGAGCATAAAAACCGGTGATGTCCAGCATCAATTCTTCCAGTTCCTTGAGCTTGATTTTTTTCCAATGTCCATCGTCTAGTTTTGATATCGCGTTGTGCAGCTTCGCAAGCTGCGTTAGACTCTTGGAAGGACTCTTAAAATCATAATCGGCGATGATCTGGTTGAGCAAAGTTTGGATGGGACTGCCGCCTTTCAAACGAGTCCATGTCGTGTTAATTCCCGAAAACAGATCGCTTTTATCATCGGGAAAGGAGCCTTTCAGGTATTCCAGATATTCCGTTTGTCTATCGCGGCTACCGCTGCTGCCAAATCCCTGTGACTTGTGCTGGCTACGGCTCAGGGCTGCGATCTCGTTGTTGGACAAGCCTTTTGAAGGGTAATAACTTCCTGCCTCGATTTCTAGGAGATTTGTTTTGTCCGCTTTCGCGAAAGCGTCACGACTCCCATAAAACCACCAGCTGGTATTGAAAAAGATGCGCTCGGGCTTATGTGGCTTGACTTCTTCAAGATAAGCGGGATCATCAGCAAGGTCGTAGGCTTCCATGCCCAGCATCGCGCTGGCGGTGTGGTGTCCGTGGGTGGTTCCTGGCGTGCGGTGGTTGAATCTGTTGATGATCACATCAGGCTTAAATTTGCGTATGATGCGCACCACATCTTTCAGCACTTCTTCCTCATTCCAAATGTCCAGCGTTTCATCAGGATGCTTGGAATAGCCAAAATCATTGGCTCGGGTAAAAAATTGGTTTCCGCCATCAATATTGCGGGCTTCCAGCAATTCCTGCGTGCGAATCATCCCCAATTGTTCGCGCAACTCAGGGCCGATCAAGTTTTGCCCACCGTCACCTCGAGTGAGCGAGAGATAAGCGGTATGCGCTTGTTTATCGTTGGCCAGCCAGGATATTAGACGAGTGTTCTCATCATCGGGATGTGCGGCCAGGTACAAGGCCGATCCTAAGAATCCCAGGTTTTTGATTTTCTCGAAGATCTCTGCCGTGTTGGGCTGTTTGGGCGCCAGGCGGTTTTCCTGGGCGGCGGTGAGATTTACACAGCATATTATAAAAAAGGCGCTTGCCAAGCGTCCCAAGGCAGCGGCGGATCGCATCAGCCATATCAAATCAGATCGCAATCTTCCGATAAAAACAAGGTTTTTCATCATAGCGCGTGAAGATACAGCAAGGATTTTGATCCTTTAAATTCAATTGAGCAATATTGATGAGTTGTACAAATTGATAAATCGATTAACCAACAGAAAATCTCCGTCTAGTTTAACTTATCGTAAACAATCTTCAAATCCCCTTGATAACTGTGTAGGAATTTTATCTTTGTGGCCTTAAACAATTTATGATGAAAAAAATTTACAATTTAGCTTTCTTACTGAGCGCATTTTTATGTGCAGGGTTGGTGAGTGGGCAGGTGACTGAAAATTTTGATACAAATTTTGGTAGTGGATATGGTGACTATACTGGTATCGGAACAACCGGAGAATTTGACGTTACCAATTCTCTAAGTGAATCTTCTGGAAATGCGAGGAGCGGAAGAGCTGTGAGATTTAGAAACTCTAGCGGACCCTCGCTAACTTATGTAGGTACAGATGGAAATGGTAAAGATGGAGGCATTGGGATAGTGTCATTTTGGTATCGCCATTGGGATGGTGATGGGAGTACGCCAAGTTTTCAGGCTGAATATTCCGATGATGCAGGAAGCTCTTGGGCTAACATCGGCAGCGAAACAACAGTCACCTCTACAACTTATAGCCAATTTTCTGAAATTGTTGACGTTACAGGTGATGATCTCTTGATACGAGTTAGAGCAACTAATACATCTGAAAGAATAATAATTGACGATTTTGAGATCACAAATTTTTCTGGTACTAGTGTTCCGTTGGTAGGTTTTGACAATACTACTAGTTCTCAAAATGAAACTAATAGCACTTTTAATATCAATATTCCCGTGTCTTTGAGTAATTATGGTGGTACTCAAGTTGACTTAAGTGTATCTGTAACTGATGGTACTGCTGAAACTGTTGACTATACATTAAATACCACGTCCTTATCTTTCTCTGCTGATGGAACTCAAAATGTAAGTTTGGATATAATTCCAGATGCTGGTTTTGATAACGAAACTATTGAAATTACTCTAGCAGAAACAAGTTCTACAGGTGCTTTGGTATCACCCTCGTTACATACTGTCACGGTAACTGACGATGAAACTCCTGCAAATATTGAAGATTTCACCAATTCTAATGCTGGTGGATCCTATAGTGACGATAGTTTTGTTGGAAATAATGGAATAACTTGGACCTATGTTGAATCTCGCGACGAAAATGGAGATGCTAACGGCTCTGGAATAGACGGTAACGCTTTGATGTTGAGAAGGAGTTCTGATGACAGTAAGGTTACTTCAAGCATAATTCCAGGGGGAATAGGAGACTTTTCAGTAAAGCTATATAAAGGTTTTACAGGAGGGGGAGATCGACAAGTTGAGCTATTCATCAACGGTATTTCTCAAGGTACTTCTGTCGCATTTGACAATTTTAGTGAGAACGTTTTCTCCATAAGCGGTATAAATATTCCAGGCGATTTTACATTAGAAATCAGGAATATTCAATCTCGTCAAGTTATTGTAGACGATATTACTTGGACAAATTTCACACCTCAAACAAATGTTTGGAACGGATCAACTGATACAGATTGGTCAAATGCCTCTAACTGGGATTTAGGTAATGTCCCGACCAATATTGAGAATATCCAAATTCCAGGTGGTCCGGTAAATCAACCAGTTATCAGTTCAACAACAGGAGCTGTAGGTCTTGATCTCGAAGTGGTTACAGGTGCGACACTTACCATTGAAAACGGTGGAAGCTTAATCTTAAACGGAGCTTCAACTGGTGATGTAACTTATAATATCGCCATACCAGACACTAACTGGCACTTAATCGGTGCACCAGTATCTGGACAGGATTATGATGCAGCATGGATAACCGCAAATAATATCGCGTCAGGAACAGGTTCTAATAGAGGAGTAAGCACTTACATCAATACCACAGATGGAGATGGCGATTGGGTTTATGCTCAAGACGGTGTTACTGGGACTTTTGTTAATACTATCGGTTATAGTGTCCTTACCAATGCTGCTGGAGACATCGCTCTAACCGGAAGCTTGTTAACGACAGATCTAGCTATTCCAATTACCGAAAGTGCTAATTTCCCAGAAGCAGACAACAGTTTCAACCTAGTCGGTAATCCATTTGCTGCTTATGTTTCTATTGACGATTTCTTGACGTTGAGTACAAATTCAGCTGCCCTAGAAGATGTTCGTGAAGCGGTTTATGTATGGAACGGTAGTTCATATTTACCGTTGACTACTGGGTTCATCCATCCTGGTCAAGGATTTTTCTTAAGTTCAGCAGGCGCATCAGAGTCGGTTGACGTTAATGAAAATATGTTGAGTCACCAGACAGGTGTTACCTTTTACAGTACACCGTCTAACAACTCATCTATCCAATTGGTAATGTCTGTTGGTAACGAAGCTCGCAGTACTAAAGTTGATTTTATCAATGGAAAGACTTTAGGTCTTGATCCAAGGTTTGACGTAGCAACATTCGGAGGTCAAGTCGCAGGTCTTGAGATTTATACGGCCCTTGTAGACGGTTCTTATCAAGACACCAACTTTGCTATACAAGCATTACCTGATACTGATCTTGATTCAATGGTTATTCCAGTAGGAGTAACGGCATCAGCAGGTGAAACGGTTAGCATCACAGCAAATGTTTCTGGTCTACCTATTGACATCAATGTTTACCTTGAAGACAGAGCTAATGGAACGTTCAACTTGCTAGGAAATGGAAATAGCTTTGATTTTACCGCTGCAGGTGATATGACAGGATTCGGTAGATTCTATTTGCACGCGACAACTCAAACCTTGAGCAACGAGATCATCTCACAAAACTTAGATATTACGGTATATCAAAGCGATGAAAATACACTAAGCATTTCTGGCTTGAATGGCTCAGCAGCCAGCTTCCAATTGTTTGACTTGTTAGGAAAAAGAGTGATCTCTGAAAACCTCAATGAAAACAATACACAAGCAACTGTTGACATCTCAAACATCAAATCAGGTGTATACATTGCTCAACTTGCTTCAGGAGATGAAGCAACAAGCATCAAATTAATTATCAATAAATAATCAAGTTACCCTAAAGAATATGTCTAATAAAGAAAACAAATCGACTTCAGAAAACGGAATTACCCGAAAGGAAGCGATGAAGAAAATGGGTAATTTCGGTAAATATGCTGCTCTTACATCAGTAGGAACTTACATATTACTCAACCCTAAATTAGCTCAAGCGCAAAGTCCAGAAGATCCAGGTACTGGTTTTGGAATGCCCGCACCACCTTCAACTCCTGGGAGCTAATTATAAAAAATAACTTTTGATACTGTTCAAGGCTTTAGGAGATCAAACGATCGTCTGGTTTTCTGAAGCCAATCAGTATCTGATTTTGGACCGTCTCACAGCTGAGATCTTGAGAGGTTTAGATAAAGGTGTTGAAATTTCGGAATTGTTTGAATGGATCGGAGATGTCTCGCTTTCGCGAAAGCGTTTTCAAGAACACGCTACTCAGGTTCAAACTAACATTTTTGAAGTATTGAAAGATGGATTTATAGGAGAAGAAATTGCTTCTGAAGAATTCAACTTTGAAGCTCAGGTTTACAATACCATAAAATTATATCAAATAGGATCCCTTTCGTTTGAAATTCATTTTTCAACTGAGAGGGATTTTCTTTTGATCCACCCTAAGTTTGCTCATCTTGAAATTGAGGATGAAAATAATTCTCTCCATTCTCACAAAATCAAGTCTGCCTACCACGACCAGTTTTACCATCTTGAAGTAGATGGTCACAACGATGGACGCTGGGATTATCAGAATCTGCATTTTCTCATCGGTCGTTTGTATATGAGAATTTTAGAGCGCATACATAGAAATAGAGAAGAGGATTGGGGAGCTGTATTTCACGCTTCTGCCGTGGGTAATCAAGATTCTTGTGTTTTGATGATGGGTGAGTCGGGTAGTGGCAAGAGTACCTCTGTAGCGTTGCTTCACGCGCATCAAATTAAATGTATCGCTGACGACTTTGTCCCCATGGATAAAAATGGACAGATCTATCCCTTTCCAGCAGGGATTTCCATTAAATCTGGATCGGTTGCGACTTTGAAAAAGTTTTACCCAAATTTACTTGATCAAAATCCTATTGATCTTAGCGCCCATAAAAAAGAAATACGCTACATTCCTATCTTCAATGAAAACTTGAGAAAAACCAGAAGATGTAAAGCCTTGGTATTTATTAAATTCAATGACTCAGTTGAGTTTACCATGAAACCCCTTCAAAGGCAAAAATTGTTTGAAGAGTTGATTCCTGAATCGTGGATCTCTAACGATACCGCATTTGTGCCTCATTTTATGGATTGGCTTTCAGAAATACCTTGTTATTCTTTGGTTTATAGTGATCACAATAAGATGATCTCAGCGGTCAATGAACTTTTGGGTCAATGAATTTTGCTGAAACCGTTTCCTTCATTGCACAAACCCTAAGCTTGTACCATACAGATCAGAATCTGGAAAGTGTAAAAGATTGGATTAGTGAAGAAAAAGTTGACTGGGAAGCAGTTGTCAAAGTCAGTACACAGCATTATGTTTTACCCGCGCTCTACGCAAATTTCAAGAAAACCGATATAATTACTGTGCTACCTGAAGATCTGGTCGCCTACATGCACCACATCTCTCAACTCAACTCAGAGCGGAATGAACAGATTATCAGACAATGTCATGATCTCAATGAGTTGTTTCAAAAACACGATTTAGATCCTGTATTTTTAAAAGGCACCGGATTGCTGCTAGGCAAAGAAGAGGTGAAACATTATAGAATGCTCGCCGATATCGACATTCTATTACCGAAAGATCAAAATGGGGAAGCCTATCAATTGCTGGAGAGGAATGGCTATTTCACCAACAAAAAGAAAACTGATATTCCCACAGAGCGTCACAGACCGCGACTGGTGCATGATCAATACATCGCATCGGTTGAAATTCACGACGAAGTCTTGAGATCTCCTAACGATAAGTATTTAAGTGGAGCTTCGGTTCTTGATAGAAGATTTTGCGTAGTCGCTGAGCGCTTAGATTCCGTGGTCAATGAGCGGAGCCGAAGTGCTCAGCGACCACAAAATCGAAGCAAATGCGACATATTTGTCCCGCACCTCAACGATCAACTAGCACTATCGATAGCATCCAGCCAAATCAACGATTTTGGCTATAATCGTAGGACAATTAGCTTGAAAGCGATGAATGATGTTCTGATTTTGACTGCTCAGGGTGCCCAGTTGGATTTTGAAAAATATGATATTGGTAAAATCTTAAACCACTTTATCAGTTTCGTTTCTGAGATGAGCCTGATTAATTTGCCACATCATCATGACGCCGACACTCAAATCTACCTTGAGGAAATGCATAAAATACTCCACGATGAACAATACAGAGAGAGATATTCAAGCATCACTCAGAAGGAACTTTACCTCAAAACCCGACTAGGAATCATACCCAAAGCAATCCGCAACAAGGAGTATCGCAAATGGCTCTGGGAACGCTTTAAAGTACTGAATCGTACGAAGTGACTTTAATTACACATTAAAGAGAAAATGCATTACATCTCCATCTTGAACGATGTATTCCTTTCCTTCAATCTTTAATTTTCCGGCTTCTTTGACTTTAGCTTCAGATCCATACTCTACGTAAGTATCGTATTTGATCACCTCAGCTCGTATAAATCCTTTCTCAAAATCGGTGTGGATTACCCCAGCAGCCTGCGGAGCGGTAGCACCTATCTTCACCGTCCAGGCACGTACTTCTTTCTTACCCGCAGTAAAATAGGTTTGCTGGTTGAGTAGGGAATAAGCTGCTCGGATCAACTTAGCACTCCCAGGCTCATCCAGTCCCATATCTGCCAAAAACATTTGGCGCTCTTCATAATCATCTAGTTCTGTAATATCGGCCTCGGTGCCTACGGCAAGGACGAGAACTTCTGCATTTTCATCTTTTACGGCCTCTCGTACTTTCTCCACATATTCGTTTCCGGTTGCTGCCGCGTCGTCGTCTACGTTGCAGAGATAAAGCACAGGTTTATCCGTAATGAACTGAAGTGGTTTGATGAACGCATCGCGTGAATCTTGATCCATTTCTACCGCTCTTACCGAGCTACCGCCTTCTAAAGCATTTTTCACCTTAAGTAGTGCTTCTTCTTCTTTTATGGCTTCCTTATTTCCCGTACGTGCTGCACGTTTGACCTTTTCCAGTTTTTTATCAACCGTTTCAAGGTCTTTGAGCTGCAACTCGATGTCGATCGTTTCTTTATCGCGTAAAGGATCCACGCTACCATCCACGTGAACGATGTTGTCGTTATTGAAGCATCTCAAAACATGGATGATTGCATCAGTCTCACGTATGTTGCCCAAAAACTGATTTCCCAAGCCTTCGCCTTTGCTAGCGCCTTTTACCAGACCGGCAATGTCAACTATTTCTACTGTTGCAGGGATCACTTTTTCAGGCTGGACCAGCTCTTCCAGTTTTTCCAGGCGTGGATCTGGAACGTTTACCACGCCTACGTTTGGCTCGATGGTACAAAAAGGGAAATTGGCACTTTGTGCCTTGGCATTGGACAGACAGTTGAATAAAGTGGATTTTCCCACGTTTGGCAATCCTACGATTCCTGCTTTCATAGCTTACTTGTATTACGATTTATGGGATGATCTCTTCAATTATTCCGCTTTCGCGAAAGCGTACACCCGCACAAACTCAATCTTGTTTTTAGAACGCGCAAAGATAAGATTTCCCGATCACGGGCACATCGCTAGAAGACAAAAAGCCGCATCTTATAAATGCGGCTTTGTTTTTATCAAATGTGGGGCTCTTTAATTACCCGAAAGGCTGTCGCGTTGCATTTCATTTTCAACGTCGATCCCCATCCCACCGAGTATTCCTTTAATATTTGCAGGATTGACATTTTTTCCATCGAGTTCTTTCATCATATTCATGATATTGCCGAGGTTCATATCATTTCCCATAACTCGAGCAACGCCCATTCCCATCTCTTCTGAACTACCAAAGGCGATGATCTCATCGATCTTATCGCTATCGCCATTATAGACTAGGCGTATTTTCATACCATCGGCATTGTGGGTCATGAGCGTTTTGTAATCTCCGTTTTTAAGGATTTCATTGAAAGACTCTGTCTCTTTTTTTACCATCTCCTTTTTATCATCTGTCGCGGGAAGCATGAGCAGGTTCACCTTGCTCACGCTATTGTAAGCCTGTCGTGATTCCTCGCTTAATTCACGCTCATCGATTCCCAGAATGCTTTTAGGAACCGTGGTGGAAATAAATCCTTCCTTTTCTTGACTGTCTACATAATAGGACTGGACGGTAGGGTCGTTATCACATGAAGCAAGCGTGGTCATGATGACCGCGCTTACCGCAATAAGTTTTAAGATTAATCTATTCATGAGTTTTTGGTTTTAACTGTTATTTGTTTTTTGTAGCCTCTTCAATTTGTTTCTGACCAGGCGTGTTGAGTGACTTGGTAATTTTTGAGATCTGATCCATATCAATGTCTCCAGATATCATCAAGAAAACGGACTCCTCATTTTCATTGCCATTACCGTCTATAAACATCACTAGATCGCGCACTTTCTTATCTGTACTTCCCTTACGCATGTGGAAGGTAAACATTTGATCGTCTTCCTTAACGTGCATTAACTTCACGAGCTTGTTTTTAGATATATAACCATTGACGATCTGTTTCATTTTCTTGGCGCTTTCACTATTGTCAGTCATGTAGACTCGCAGTTCAGAAAGATTGTCAATCATGTTCTTCATACCCTTGACATCATCATCAGTATCCCCTAGGTCTATGTCTGCAATGAGTTTGAATGCCTCACTTGTAACTACTGTTTCAGAAACGTGTTTGAGATTGCCTATGCTGTCTAGGTTTTGAGCCGTTGTTCCTACTGAGGTAACTAAAAAGGCTGCTATTAGAATTATTCTTTTCATCTTGTTGAGTTTAAAATTTGAGTTGTTTTTGAGTATTTGTTGAGGTTAGTGGGTAGTGAGCTTATTTTTTTAAGTTAAAAACTTTGGCAGTTTTTTTATTGAATTCGGCAGCAGGAGCAAGGTTTTCCTTACCGTCGTTGAGTTTTTTGCTGACCAGCTCCAGCGCATCCATAGTGGCGGCAAGTGCTTGTTCAGGATCATCATAGGTTCCCAGGTCTTCTTGCTGTGTCTGAAAAAAACCAGCCCCCAGAGCGATGAGGAATGAGAATCCAGCAGCGATGGCGAGTCCTTTCCACATGGCAGGTGAAGACTCTGCCTTTTCGGTCACTTCGGCTCCGCTCAGTGACCTTTCTTGATCAATTTTAGCGAATGCGTCAAATTCATAAGTCTCTTCATGAGCAGCTTCTTCATCAAAAGCGTCAAACAGATCCCTGAAGGGTTCATGCTCAGGGCTTACATGATCACTTTTAAAATAGTCACGTAGCTTGATTTCTTCTTCTAAACTTAGCGTGCCTTCCCAGTATTTATCTAATAAATCGTTCATGCGATTTCTGTCTTATATTGTTCTTCAATTAATTCGCGCAGCATTTTTCTGGCGCGACTCAAGGAAACTCGTACCGCTGTGGGTTTCATCTCCATGATATTTTCAATGGCCTCGTAGTCATAGCGCTGTATGTCTCTGAGCTGAATAACCATTTTGTACTGCTCCGGCAGCTGATTGATCATTTTCCGTACCATTTGTACTCGAGAGTGGCGTTCCAGCTCCTCTTGAGCATTGAGACTGTCATCATCATAATTGCTATGTACGATCTTTAAATGACTTGCCTGCTTGCTTTTGAGCCGGTCGAGAGAGTAATTCTTTACCATTTGCATGGCATAAGCCTCTTTGTTTTTGACCGCCTCCAGCTGGTCGCGTTTTTCCCACAATTTTACCATGACTTCCTGTACCGCATCGGCTGCCTCATCTTGTGATCGTAACAATCTCCTGCTCAAAAAGAACATCTTTTGTTGCGCTTCCTCAAAAGTTTTGATAAAGTCTTTTTGGTTCATTATCGTGGTTATACTAGCATGACGAGTCAGTCTCCATGTTGTTACAAGGTATCAAAAAAAATTCCTGCTGGTGGGCAGGAATTATCTGAATTAAGTGAAATGTATTTGATATTGAGGGTTTTATATGGATTACGCTTACGCGAAAGCGCTATTCAAAACCTATCTCGCCACCTGCAATTTTAAAGTTTCCTTTTTATCAACTGAAATAATGTTGATCAAATAACTACCTGCAGGAAGGTTGTGTTGCACGAGTTGATTGTTCTCGACAGTCCTGTGCAAAACCGCTCTACCTGCTAAATCATAGATTACTAGCTCCGCACGATCCTGAAGTCCATCGACTTTAAAACTGCGGTTGCTTGGGTTAGGGTAGAGGGTAAATTGTTTAAGATTTTCTGATGAATTAGAAAGTGTAAAAGTTTGTCCCGACTGATCTCCGTAGATAAATTCTGCCAGTTCCGGTATGTCAATGAATGGGTTACGGTTGTTTTGCCAAGTGTAAATCACATTATTACGATTCATTTCAAAATCATCAGCGGGATCATCGCGGTGCCATTGAATTAACGTAGCGAGATCACCCAGCTGACCCACCGTTGAATCACTAGGATTTCCATTAACCAGATCAAGATTATTATATCTCAAATCCATATAAAAAAGTGCACGGGCCACATCACCATGCCAGCTTCCCTGAGATCCTGCAGGACCATTGTATTCAGGATAATCACTATTTCCGCGACTGCTGTTTTCAGGACCATCAGTAGCACGCAAGTGGTGCGCATCGCTGTAACCATGCCTCAGACTATCAGCTCTTGATTCAGTGAAAATGTTGATGCCATCGGCCACGTCATCGTACTCAATACCAAAAAAATCACCTCGGGAACGCGGGTAGATATGTTCACGGTTCCATAAACCGGTACTGCTCCCCCCAGAACTTTGGAAATCACGTATGGGACGCTGTTGCTCTGTATACATCAGCCATACTTGATTACTATTGAGCGGCGATTTGTCTGCGTCCTTGAGTATGTCAGTTACGTCGCTGTAGGTGTGAATGCGAGCTGTGCCTGGATCAGCAATAATTGCGGTGATCGCGTCTTGCAAAGCCTGTCCGGAAAGCCCGTCAAGGGAGTCGTAATAGTTAGAAGGAGCCGTACTTGCGACAACACCAAAAGTAGGATTGAGCGGTGTTCCATAAGCGGCCGCGACAAAGTCATTATCTATGACCAGCACTTCCTCGTTATCGTTCAATCTTTTAAAACCTTGTGGCAGATTGTTCTGAATATTGATTTGTAGAAATTCATCGCCCTCATCTAGACTATCATCAATCGTATTGAAGGTAAGCGTAGTAGAGAGTGTGTTTGCTAAAATGGTCACTTGAGTGGCTCCCGTATAGTCGCTGGTATCAAAACCGCCGTTATTCAAAGTAAAGTTCAGCACAAAATCTTGAGATTGAACCTCAGTAAGTGTAAAGGTGATGTCAAAGGATTGCCCTTCTGTAATTTCACTAGTCGATGTGCTATATCCCACACCTACGTAAGAAAGTCCTGCTGCGTCATTCAATGAAAATGGAGTAGGAGACTTGGCCTCATAAGTCCCATCATTTTTACGCTGTAGGGATTCAAAATCCTTATTGTTGTTCTCATCCTCATTATACTGAATCGGAATCTGTAATAGGGTCATCAAGATCTGGTTGTCTGCATCATTTGTGTCGTAGATGAGCGCATCGATCAAGTTTGTAGTTGTTGCAAAGGAGTTTTGCTCAGGGAAATCTGAGGGCTCACCCAGATAGATTCCTACGGCATCAGCTCCATTTTGAAAAACGTCATTGAAAAATATACGTTCTGGGACAGGGGATACACGAGGCATTCCTATCACAACGAGTCCGTTTTCATCGCTAGTGAGTCCGTCCAGGTCTTCTACAAAGTACGTGCGCCCTTCACCAGAGGAGGTACTCGAGCTTCCGTTGAACAGCACCATGATGTAGCCGTCTAGAGATTGAAAGGGATTGTCTGTTTTTAATTCAATAAACTCTAGAGTGTCTGTACTTTGAGTGTCAGCATCTAGCTCGTTGATTACTATTTGCGCTTTCGCGAAAGCGGAACCTAAAAGCAGGACAGCGAGCGTCCAAATTTTCATCATCTTCATATTTTGCAAAGGTAAGGCTTTGGTACGATGAAGCGGACTATTGCAGGTTATGAGAGCGTTAAGAGTGAGCCTGAATTCTAATTAACAAATTCAATCCTTAATCTTTTCTCGCAGGAAGGAATAGAGCTCTTCAAATGTTATGCTGGTCACCTCTGCTTCAGAAATAACTATCGTATTTTTCTTATTCTCTAAAGGTATGAGTAATAAGTGCCCTTTCTTTATTTTCAATTGCTCAAAATCCGACCAATAGTTGAACGAGCAAAGGTTTTCATACTGAACTCTAAGTGCTTTGTCAGTTAGGTTTAATGTTGCTGAAAAGTTGATCTCAGATGAAGAGAGAAGTTTTCTGATTTCTCTCATATGATTGTCTTTCAGCCGCTGAAAAGGTTCTCGACTATTGTGAATCATAAACAGCCCGTAGACCGCGATCGCAAAAAACAAGGTGCTCAATTCGCTTTCAAAAGATAAAAGGATCATCCCAATCACGATAAATACAACCGTAAATATTAGAGATCTGCGAGTCTTCAGATATTCTTCTTCATAGATATATCTAAAGGTCAATTTGGTTTGGCGTAAAAAGAGTCCCTGATTAAATGGAAGGTCTAATAGTATCAAGGCACTAAATTGGTTTTAGATTCTGAAGGTTTTTTCTTCAAATAATCTCCTGCTGATTGATCGAAATATGCTAGTCATCACGTGTAATGTTATAGAAACTCATCCCGATTGTGGCTCTGTTATTTTGATCAAACAAGGTTGCGTTATCCCAATGCGAGCCAGTAGCCCAGAGCGTAGGACATCCCGTAGAAACCCAGGCCGGTTCCCAGTAGATGAGTCCTTGACCACCTGCATCTTCAATAACCTCTTGCAAACGATTCAAATAATCAAGTTGTCCTTGAGGTGATGCCGGAAAACCGCCTATTAAAGCCTCTTCCCCCAATATATTGTTTGCCGCGTCAGCATTATTTAAAGTAAACGGATAGGCGGTTTCAACGATCATTAATTTTTTACCGTATTCATTGATGAGTGATGATAGCGGCGCTTGCACTTGATCCAAATTATATTCAGACCAGATAGGGTAATACGATAAACCTATCCAGTCATAGTCTGTTACCCCAGCATCTGAAGCCTGATCAAACCACCACAGTCCATTCTCCGGCTGGGCAATGTGCAGCATGACCTCAATATCTTTATTTTGTTCTTGTGCAACATCTCGTACGGCTTGGATCCCTTTATTGATCAAAGCTGCATTTCGTGTCCAATCAATGGGCCAGACCGGGTCTCCATCTTGCAGAATCATGGGATTGATTTCATTTCCTACTTGAACGATATTGGGGAGTAGGTTTTCTCTGGCGAGCTGCATGAGGGTGTCATAGGTGTAGTCGTAGAGCAAATTACCAAGTACTGGAGTATCATCAATGGATGCGATCCAGGCTGCAGGGATTTGTTGTTTTGCAGGGTCAGCCCAAGTATCTGAATAATGAAAATCAAGCAGCACTTGCATTCCTTCACCATAAGCGCGCTGTATGGACTTTTTCACGTCTTGCAGGTTGGAATAGTTGGTCCACGTAGGATTATGCCATAGACGTAGTCGCACGATATTTGCACCCTCGGCAGCAAAAATGGAATAAGGATCTTGAACGATTCCATCACGATTAGAATAGGTGGCTCCGCAATCTTCCATTTCATTTACGTAGGATAGATCAGCGCCATAATAAAATGTGACAGTGCTCCCGTTATTCTCGTCTACGCCATCTGCAGTTTCTTCCTCTGAGCAAGAAATAGTGCATAGAATTGTTAAGGCAAGAAGACATCTAAATGTGGCGATGAATTTACGCTTTCCCTCGGTCGCCACAGGCTTGCCGACGGTACGACGCGAAAGCGAGACCCAAGAACCACTTCGACATACTTTTCTTTCAATCCACATAAAGAAACTTATTGCGTAAATCTACAAATACTTCTTTGTTTAGTTATGTCGTGCATGAGCGGAGAATATTTCTTAGGTGTTTTGATTGAACTTGACACCGTAGATAGCTAAAGATGCAAACCAATTCAAAAATCAAAACCCTGAACCGAAAAGTTCAGGGTTTTAAGCATTATAAATCTAGATTCTGTCACTTAGAGGCCGGTTTGATGAGGTTCCCGATGGTGACTAAGATAGAGTCTGTTTTAAGGTGTCGAGACTGCGTTTGATTCTAGAGTCTATATCTAGGAGATTCTGTCCCGAAAACTGTACGGGACTGCGCTGCGCTGGTACAGAATGACAGAAAAACAAGATGATAACAATGTCAGTCTGAGCCTGTCGAAGACGTTTTAATGTCGAAATTTTAAACCCAACTTCGACAAGCTCAGCTTGACATCATGGATCGCTAAAACTTTTGTCATTTTGAGTAAATTTTTTGAGTGGAGCGAGAAAAATTTGTATCGAGAACTTGAAATTTATAGTGAGAACATTTAAGTCTTAAACAGGTTCTCGATACTCGTGAAAACCTCCTCTCGTCGGCTTTCACGAACTCGAACTGACAGCTTTTGTTTTATTCATAAACAGGCGTAGTGTGCGCTCCGACAGGCTCAGCCTGATAAATCATTTTCGACAACCTTAACGTACTGCTCGAGGCGTTGTTCGAAATGACTGAAAATAAGCGGATAACGTTGTCATTCTGAGCCTGTCGAAGACGTATTGATATCGCGATTTTAAATTTAATTTCGACAGGCCCAGTTTGACATTAGAAAAAAAGTAGCTATCGCACTAAAATCCGCTCAAACTCTCCCTCAGAATTTTTCATGACGAGCATGATCCCTTCACGTGGATCTCTATTTTCAATCGCTCTTTTGAGATCTGAAGTGCTGTTGATTTTTTCATCATTTACTTTTACGATCACATAATCCTGCATCGCAGCACTATATTTTGAGAATTCGCCTAGTGCGCGTGTGATCTTCACCCCTTCATTAACTTTAAATAATCTCTTTTCTTCCACATCTAGGTCACGAACTTCCAGGTTTAGTTCTGGGATTTGAATAGTGGAGTTCTTAGTAATTTCTACTCGCGTTTGTTTGCGATCACCATCTCTGTAATAGGTCACTTCGACAATGTCTCCAGGGTTTTTTGTAGCTACATACCCAGTCAAATCGGCAAAGGTTCTGATCCTGATACCACCGATGTTGGTGATAATATCACCACTTTTGAGTTTCCCTTTCTCAGCACCACTTCCCGGTACCACATCTGCTACGTAGATTCCTTCACTACGGTCTACACCCAGTTGCTCTGCAAGACTGCCGTTTAAGTCACGACCGCTGATACCCAGCATACCACGCTGTACCATTCCGTATTCCATCAAGTCTTCGATGATCTTTCTCGCGTTGTTTGATGGAACCGCAAAAGAATAGCCTACGTAAGATCCAGTTCTTGAAGCGATGGCGGTATTGATCCCGATCAATTCCCCATTCATGTTGACCAATGCACCTCCAGAGTTTCCAGGATTTACGGCCGCGTCGGTTTGGATAAAGCTTTGCATCACATCATCGCGCTCGTCCAGGTCACGCCCTTTAGCGCTGATGATCCCTGCGGTAACCGTACTCGTCAAATTAAATGGATTCCCTACAGCCAGCGCCCATTCGCCGATCTGAACTTGATCGCTGTCGGCAAAAACCACATAAGGCAGCGGATTCTCCGTATCGATTTTTAAGAGCGCGATGTCGCTTGATGGTTCTGTTCCTACGAGTTCTGCCTCATAGGTCCTGCGATTATTTAAGGTAACTTGAATTTCTCTGGCGTTCTCAATCACGTGGTTGTTGGTCACGATGTAGCCATCTTCCGTAATGATGACTCCGCTACCGGTTCCTATGGCTTCGCGATAGGGGACACGACCACGCATCACGTCGGCAAAGGATTGTGGTGCTCGGGTCACGGTTTTGTTAATGACGTGTACCACGCTGTTAACAGTTTTTGAAGCGGCTTCCCTGAAATCCACGTTTTCCATGCTCTCGGGCATCTCGTAGCTCACTTGGCTTACGGCCAATTCAGGTTTAGCATCATCATCTTTAATTAGATAGCTATTCTCTTGACTTTCTGTGATATAGGAATATCCTCCTACGGCAATGGCGCCGCCCAAGACCGCAGCACCTAGTGTTTTGAAGAATGATTTCATAAGCATTTTTCTTTCTTTTTCAACTTAAATTTATTAATTCCATTGTCCTTTTCTAGATGGATTAACAATCTTTAACCTACTGATTTCCCACAGTCAATAATTACCTTTGCGACCATGGAAAGCTTCACGTTTTATAAATACCAAGGAACCGGAAACGACTTTGTCATCATAGACAACCGTCAGCACCAATTTTCCAAAAAAGATGCCAAGTCAATCGCGCATTTATGCGACCGAAAATTTGGCATAGGCGCAGACGGATTGATCCTTCTAGAAGATCATACCACGCTTGATTTTAAGATGGTCTATTACAATGCTGATGGTCGTGAGAGCAGCATGTGCGGCAATGGCGGCCGCTGTGTTTCCAGCTTTGCCCAATTTTTGGGATTGGTAGAAAAAGAAGCCACTTTTCAAGCCATTGACGGGAAGCATGAGGCCAAGTTTTTAGATGACCAGATCGTGAGCCTAAAAATGAGCGACGTAAAAAACCTGAGCGTGCTCGACACCCATATTTTTACCAATACGGGATCGCCCCACCACGTGGAACTGACCGATAATGTAGATCATGTGGATATACGCGAGGAAGGCCGTTTCATCAGGAACAACACCTACGGCTCAGAAGGAGCTAATGTCAACTTTGTACAACCGCTGGGCGGGAATAAATTCAAGGTCCGCACCTATGAGCGTGGGGTGGAAGATGAAACCTTGAGCTGTGGAACTGGAGTGACCGCCGTGGCACTCGCGATGCACCACTCTCACCAAACCGATAAAACCGAAGTAATTTTGGAAACCCAGGGCGGCGAGCTTCGCGTTTCTTTTGAAAAGGAGGGGAGCGGTTACAAGAACATTTGGCTTACGGGACCCGCCGTTCAAGTATTTAAAGGCGAGTGGTCTTGGTAAGTCTTAAGAACAATATTTGCTCGCTGCGCGCGGTAGATACTGAAGATCTGGAATTCATCTACGAGCTGGAAAACAATCCATCTTTATGGGAATTTGGCCACACGCTCACGCCTTATTCTAAATTTACCATACGCGAGTATCTGGAAAACGCCCATCGCGACATCTATGAGGTGAAACAGCTGCGACTGGGCATCTGCAATGCGCAGGGCGAGATCAAGGGCGTAATCGACCTCTACGATTTTGACCCGTACCATAAGCGGGCTGGGGTAGGCGTGGTCATCAATCAGGAGAGCGATCGCGCAAAGGGCCTGGCTACTGCCGCGCTGGAACTCATGGTCGCCTATGCCTTTGACCACCTCAGGCTCCACCAGTTGTACGCTGGTATTGCCGAAGATAATTATGCGAGCAGGAAGCTGTTTGAGAAGTTACGCTTTCGCGAAAGCGGGATCAAAAAAGACTGGATCACCACGATGAGCGGTTATAAAAATGAATACCTCTACCAATTGATCAATGAAAAATTATAAGAAGATCATCGTCGCCGTGCTGCTGCTGGGGCTGGTGGGCATGGGGATTTTTGCCTACCGGGTGTACTATACGTTTTTTGGGAAGAACACGAGTTTTGCGGGCGCCAGCTATGAAGTGCTGATCCCGACTGGAGCCGATTATAAGCAGGCCTTCCAGATCATCGCCGAGGCGGTCAACGACAGGGAAGCGCTCCACCAGACCGCCGTGCGCAAGGGATATGTGGATAATGTGAAGCCCGGTCGCTACATTTTGCGCGCGGGAATGAACAACCACGAGATCATCAACACGGTGCGCAGCCGCAACATTCCGGTAAATGTGCGTTTCAACAATCAGGAGCGCATAGAAGATCTAGCCGGTCGCATCGCCTCACAAATCGAGACCGATAGCCTGACCTTGCTCAACGCGATGCTGGACGAGGAATTTTTGGAACAAGAAGGCTTTACGGGCGAGAATGCACTCACCATGTACCTGCCCAATCAATACGAAGTCTACTGGAACACCAGCGCCGAAGGTTTTAGAAGCCGCATGCTGGATTACTATAATTCCTACTGGAATGAAGACCGTCGCGCCAAAGCCGAAAAACTGGACCTCACGCCCCAAGAAATCTATACTCTGGCATCTATCGTACACAAAGAAACCGCCAAAGTCGATGAGCGACCTCGAGTAGCAGGCGTTTACCTGAACCGCATCGAGCGCGGCATGAAACTCGACGCAGATCCTACCGTGATCTACGCCAACCGCAAACTGAACAACGATTTCAAACTCGTGATCAAGCGCGTACTCTTCAAGCACCTGGAAGCTGACTCGCCCTATAACACCTACAAATACGCCGGTTTACCACCAGGACCTATCGTCACGCCAGATCTAAGCGCCATCGAGGGCGTTCTGAACGCTGAGGATCACGACTATTTATATTTTGTGGTGGATATGGATAATTTTGGCTATCACAAGTTTGCCAAGACGCATGCGCAACATACGCGCAATGCAGCGGCTTATAGGAGGTGGATTGCGCGGCAGTAGTGGTCAGGATTTTTTGGCCTTGGGTGTGTTTTTCTCTTTAATTTTTACGTAGATCAGTCTGCTTCTTCCTTTGGGATTATCTCGCTGCTCTATTTCAAATTTATTGATGGATTTGATGAGTGGTGTAAGTTTTTCAAAACCATAGTTTCTGGAATCAAAATTGGGGCTTTTTTTCTGGATCAGGCTACCGACATCACCCAGAAACGCCCATCCCTCTTCATCAGAGAGATCGTTGATGGTGGACGAAATGAGCGCTATTTCTTTGTTCGTAATTTTATCAACTGCAGACTTGCTCGTACTTTTTGTTTCAGCCTTGTCCTCAGATTGTGTTCTGAGAATCTCGATGTAGATGAATTTGTCACAAGCTACAATAAATGGATTAGGAGTCTTTTTCTCACCGATTCCTATAACCAGCATTCCTGCTTCCCTCAACCTTGTGGCAAGGCGGGTAAAATCGCTATCACTTGACACGAGGCAAAATCCCTCTACCTTACCGCTGTACAGAATGTCCATTGCGTCAATAATCATCGCCGAGTCTGTTGCATTTTTACCACTCGTATATCCGTATTGCTGGATGGGGGTAATCGCGTTTTCTAAAAGCAGGTTTTTCCATTTGGTCAACCCGGGTCGGGTCCAGTCGCCGTAAATCCTTTTAATGGTAGGATTTCCGTATTTGGCTATTTCTTCCATCATGTCCTTGACATTTGCTGACGGGATGTTATCACCATCGATCAAGACAGCTAGGTTTATGTTTTCTTTCATGTTATTAGAATATTGAAGGTGAGCAATTTATATACCCACGTGTTGTGGTCAGTAGTAAAATTTTTCAGACTTCTCACCGGCGTGATTGAAATTAACGTCCAGCGAATTTTTCCACAACGCATCAAATTCAGTTACGATTTATCGCGTTATCGTTAGTTTGTAAAAGTAGGTAAATAACAGTTGTAGCTCTTGAATCTTGATTATATCGATTTTGTGGCTGGTATGGAGGGTTTAGTTTGATTTGAACGTGCTATGTCTCTCGCGCAAAATACTAATAATGCTGTTGCTTCTAAGAGATGGGTTGCGCTGCGGCAGTAGTTATTATGCTTTAACTTGAAAGTTTAATTTTATAAATGATCCGTTTTCATTTTTGTAAACCTTTCCATATCCCATTTTCGAACCTGATGGATTATCCAGTCTCGCTGAGTTTTTGAGATAACGTTTGAATTTGTTGAAATCGATTAGATGATAACAGAGAATATCTGTATCAGGTTTTACGATTATTATGCCTCCGACAATATCATAGTTTCCAGACCAGACTTTTTTCGAAGTCATTCCCATAGCTGCCTCAAATAAGAAATTCACTAATCTATACTCATAAAATTTGTGACCTTGACGAAGATCAAAATTCATTGGATTATCTTCTCTTAGCTTATCAATTATTTCATTGAATTTTACTACGCTGTTTAAATATTGATCCTTCACTATATGAGCAATCAATTCAGGTAATTTGCTTTCAATAAATTGAAGATTCGATTGAAAAAGAGAGTCATCAAATTTTAAAAATTTAAGTTCATAACCCAACTTAGTCAATTTGAGAATTTTTTTGCTGGATTGACGACTTCCATCTATTGAATTTATTTCACGGATATGTTTTTCAGCTACATTCTCGGCATATTTATTAATAACTCGATAAATAATAGAACTATTGAGATTTTCGTCAAATTCTATGCAATCATTATTTAAAATTACCTTGGAGAATTCTTTAGGTTCAACCTCACAAAGTTCTGAATTATCTTCAAAAACTGGGTGTTCATCAATGTCTAAATATTGAGAATTACGATGCACGTATATATTATTAATTATACTCATTTCGAAGAAAAGCTGTGTAATGATGATCTATAAATTCAATTTTTGGAAGAAACTTATCGGGTAGATTAATATGTTTATCATGAAAATCAGAAAAAAACAGTTTTGAAGTTGCTTTTTCGTTTTCCATTAGAAACTTCGAAATAACCACTTTATAGTCTCTATTTATACTGATTAAATTTCGATCGTATGCTTTATCATGTAACGAATTAAGGCAAAGCCCATTTCTCGGATTTGTCCTTTCTATATTTTCTTTCCACGGTATAATGTGACTGGCTACCAGCAATTCAGGAGTGGTAATACCTGTAATGCAACAGGTAGAATTATATGCTGACAATACAGAGCTTCTAAAAAAAGATTGATTAACTCTTGTTTTCACTAAACGTAACTTATCCTCACCTTCAGGCCTAGTCGTGAGACTATATTTCTCTTCTATATCCTGACCTTGTAAGCGCGAAATGATTTTCTCACTTTCAAATGCCAATTCGTCCCAATTACCATGAAATTCTTGCCAAATTACCTCTTCCAATTTGCTTCCATGGGCCAGTCCAGAAATACCTTTCTTTTGAAGTTCTGGATCTAATCTTCCGAAATTACCAACTTTCATGTTTAAAGCCGATGTTGAGCGACCAATGATCTCTGCAAAATGAATTATCGTAGGATGAGTTTTACTACTTTTTTTAAAAGGAATTTTACAATAAACATTGAATGCAACAATAGTTTCCTCTCTTGTCCAATTATTTGATTTAGCCATTTTTGGTTGGACTTACTTGAAGCTTGTTAACTTGGTAATCGGAAAGTAATTCATCTAAAAGGTCTAAAGTGATGTCAGAACCGCCAGGTAGAACCCGTAGAAAAATTTCAATTCTGTCGTCTGCTGATAAAGTTTGAAATTTTTCGTCATTACGGAAGAAAGCCATGAAGTCATTTCTAGTCATTTTAGCTTTCTTATCTTTCATTGATTTTAACGAATTGAGTGCACCTTGCTATGCCTTTTTCTCCAAAGACCCCCACAAATTACTGAATTTGTAGACTATTATTCAACTGTTCTCTATTTTTTGTACACAGTTCTTTGTCAATAAGTTTGTTTTTAGTTTGAATAATAAATCATAAAAGTTCCACCTTCAGTCTCTCTTTAAATAAAAGAGTTAAAAAAATCCCATAGATAAATCCACTAATCAAACCACCGATATGAGCTGCATTATCGACTCCACCGAAAAATCCCAGTAATAAGCTGACTCCACCAAATACTAAAAGTAGACCCCAAACTATTTTACGCATAGAGGAGGGATAAATCTTCAAAAGTAAAAATGACAGCATTACACCATATAAACCAAAGATTGCTCCTGAAGCTCCTACACTTACTGTATTTTCATTCCAATAAATACTCGCTAAACTCCCTAAAACTCCAAAAACAATGAAACAAATCACAAATCTTAATTTTCCAAGTACGTTATGTAAAAAGACTGCTCCTAGACACAAACCGAATAAGTTCATTATCAAATGTTTTATGCCAGAGTGAATAAATATGGAACTGATTAGCCTCCAATATTCTCCACCCAAAACTTCAGACCTTCTATTACCACCTATTTCTAACAGCTCTTGTGGAGTTGGCGATATGATATTAATACCTAAGAAAAGCATTAGTATAAAAACAATAATGTTCAACAGCAGTAGTATGGCAGTACCTTGTGAAGAGCCTAATGGATTGAGAATTGCCAAAAAATTTCTTAGATCATCATCTCTCAAAGGCTTGTTGCTATCCAAATTTGCTAATTCTTTCTCATCTATTTTCGGTATAATGACCATGAGGAATATAACAAGAGCTCCAATACCAAAGGAAATGAAAATATAATTAAAAGTACTCCCCAATCTATCTTTGAATGTCTCTCGTTTTGGTATTAGAATGATCTGATTAGAAGACTCAATTTCTGAGTGTTTTTTCTTTATCGCATTTATAAAACCATCTCTTTCATCTGAATACCCAAGTTTTTCGAAGTACTTTACGTCTTGAAAGTCGTAGGATTTGAACTCTTTATCAGATGCGAATAGAAACGTTTTGAATTTTGATTCCTTTCTTTCATCACTAATCCGATTGCTCAAATTCTCTTTGAATTGGACTCCGTACCAAACGTTCTCTACATTAACGAATGGGCAAGCAAAGAATAGATAATAATTGAGATTATCATTACGGCTACCAGAAGTTCTTGCTGTGGCATAAGGAAGACTTGCATATTGGTCAATTTCATAAGAATCGATCTGAAAGTACTTTTCATTTTTGAAATCCACTGTTTGCTCTGGAGTGTTTACCTTCATCAGGTCAAAGGAGGCTTTATCCATGTATGATTGACATAGAATAAGAGGTATTATGATAGTCACGGCCATTAGACATTGATAGAAGAAGTGTCCGTTATCTCGTTTACCTCTAACTTCAAGAATTCTAATCCTAGGCCTTAGCCAAATTAATATGGGAATCCAAGGACTGGCTATTGGAAACCAATAATTGAGCAAATCATCTTTCAAGGGTAAAACATCCAGCCTAATGTCAAAAGTCCATCTCAAGATGTTGTAGGTCAAAACAGTAATAACAGATATAGCTATAAATGGTAGGTATATCACTTTTATTTTGGTGAACACTTTACCTAACATTTCTTTTGAGTAGTTCATAGTCGAAACCGATGAATTTGACAGTAATTAAGTTAATTCTCACCCCTTCCTCATCATCCTCAAAGAAAACCACCCGAGTACTGCTATGATCACAACCATTACAATCCATAACCACCATTGACTTTCAAAGAGTGGGGTGGTGGTTTTGGATTTTTGTTTGGTGATGGTTTGTTCCTTACCTAATTTTAAAGTGGATAAATTTTCAGGGATGTTGTTGTTAAAGCGTTGTATGTCGTAGTAGGGTGATGAAGCTTTCTGATTTCCGTAGGTGAGGAAATAGGTGGCTTCTTCGGTAAAACGGGCGATCATTTCTTGTAGGTGGCCTTGAACCTGTATTTCTTCAATATCCAAAGGTTGGTTATCGTCGTTATCAATGATAATCTTGAATCGCTGGGCGGTGACATCGGGAACGGTGAATATGTTTTCTTCTAGCGAATTCAAATTATTTCTGGTGAGTATGCGATAATTATAACGCCAGCCTTTTTCGGTTTTCACGCTGTCGGTGAGGTATTTGATGGCGATGGAGCGGTAATAATCAAAGTCATCTGAGACTCTAAGCTTCATCTCGCTCACCCGCACGGGCAACTTGAGTTCTATGTCAATCTCCGTTTGTTGAGTGCGTTTGTTTTCCTTTACGCGATATCTCTTTAGCGGGTAATTGCGTTTTTGACCTTTGACGACTTCTTTTTGGGTGATGCTCGCCTTTCGTAGATCAGGTTGTTCCTCACTTTTTACGAGAAGCCGGAAATACTGATATTTCGCGGAAGCGAAATCCAACTCCGTAAATTGAAAATCGGTTTGCCTGTTTTTAATGGATAGGATCCTTTGATCTTCTACGATCTTGAACCATTCTTGCTGGTCTTGGCTGCCTTCCAGCGTTACTTGCCAATCAAAATTGTTCTGAGCAAAATCCAGATCGATGTGATTAACGGGCTCGCTGGTGGGTATTTTGAAAGTGAAATAATAGCCCTTTTCGTTTTCTGAAACATTCAAGGTCTCAAAAGCTATCTTTTTGCTGGTGTTCTGATCTTGCGTAGATCGCAATACGTAAGGCGCCTCGATGATTTCACCATTTTCCTTAATTCCATAAATTCTGAGATCTTTGAGGTCTTTTGATACTTTCCCAAAAACTTCATTGGGCACCACAATTTTATGCCATGTTTCAGATATACCGCTGAGCTCTCGTTTATACTCGTACTCGTCCATCTGACCGTAGGACAACGAACTGAAAATGCTGAAAATAAGGAGGTATAGAAGGCTAGTCTGCTGCTTCATCGGTAATGTCGTTCTTAAATTTGTGGTATAAAAAGGATATGATGAGCAGTAAAACGCCCAGAGAAACAAAGACGATTGTTTTGTCAATGGTATCCAGATGCGAGATGTCGTAGAAAAAGAGCTTGACCAGCGTTACAGCAAATAAACTGATCGCACCGATCCTCAAATACTTCTTCTTTTTCCATATTCCCAGCCCGATAATGAGTAGGGAATAGACGCCCCAAAGAATGCTCAATCCCAGTTTGTAGGATTGCGAACTTTCCGCAAAATCGATCCAATGGATGAGTTCGCTACTGGCGATCCATAAAATGGCAACATGAAACAGAAGCTCAAAAGCGATCCTGAAATCCCGCAAAATGAATCTGGATTGAAGCAATTTATGGCAGGCCACCAGCGCCACCGCCACAAATAGGAAGGAAATGTACCTGATGAGGATGTTGTAAATTCCTATATCGTAAAACTCGGCAAGCTCCTGATCGAGATAGCTTTCTCGCAACTCGCTCAACGCATACAATCCCTGAATCAAAAACACAGTCAAGGCAAGGGTAATCAAACCGAGAGTGATAGTTCCCAGCAGCTTGCTTTTAAGTTTTTTAACATTCGCAATAGCGAGCAAACTCACGAACAATAAAGAATAATTAATGATCCAGATTTTCCTGAACTCGCGCAGGTCAAAATTCCAGTAAAATTGTGTCAATAACTCGTCTCCTGGGCTGGCGACTAGATAGGAATCGGCATACAACTGATTCCAGTATTGAGCGATCTCTAGGCGGAAGGTATTGTATAGTGCAAACAGCAAAATGCTAGGAAGAGTGAGCGAGGCAAGTTTTAGAAGAGCATGATATCGCGCGACGGCAGAGGTGTATTTTGGGTCGCGATCCACTTTATTGATGAATGCAAAGGCTGCAACAAACAAAATACCTGTTAAGAAATGAATGTTGAGTAGTGGCGTGATTTTGTTTTCAATGCTGATGGAATAGTAATCAGCGTAGGCAGTACTCCAGTCATGCACCAGGCTGAAAAAAGCCAAAATCATAAGCGGATACGATAATTTCTCGTAAATAGACACCTTTTTTGTCCTACCGATCCAAAACAGCAGCGCAGCCTCACCAGACCACAGCAGGGTCACCCAGTTCCCATCGAGTTGCACGGGAACGGCGATGGTAATAAAAACCAGTACCAGCCCAGAAATAAGGTAAAACAGATTCCGGTCGGCTAGTTTTTTGCGATAAATAATTATACCTACCACAAAATGGATCAAGGCGTTGCAAAGCGTGAAAAATCCTAGCAAATGCATACCGGTCTCGTGATCGCTCAGAATCCCATAACCGATTCCATAAAATATGAACGAGTTCAAGAGGATCAAGATGATGTCCTGATATTTGAAAACCTCCTCGCGCAACAGCTTGTACGCCAAAAACGTAAGATAAAAAGTCAGGAAGAACAGACTCATAAACATCATGGCGAGCCAAAAATGATCCTCCAATTGGTACGAATTTGCTAACCAAGCCAAGTAAATAAGCCACGACAGTCCAAAGGCGGCATAATACAGCAGTTTCCAGTATCTCTTAAAGGCAATGACCAGAATCCCTATATTTATGATCGTAACATAAGAAAACAGTACGGCAGCACTACCTGATCCGTCGCTCAGCAAAAAAGGCACGGCATAAGCACCCACCAGTCCTATGTGGGCAATCACCTGCCGGTTGTAATGGATTGCCGTGAGCACGGTAAAAGCGGTAAAGATCACCATCAAAATAAACGCCATGAGCTGGGGGATGAGCTCATAAAGATCATAGGCCGCATAAGTGATAAAATAGAGGATCGCCATGGCGCCACTCACGAGGACCGCGCTGTAATTCTCGTAGTTTTTCTTCAGTTTGATCCCAAATCCCAAAAGTCCCAATCCGGCCAGATAGCCCAGAATAATCCTTGTAAGCGGGCTGATCAGATCGTGCTCGATCGAGTATTTTGCACCTATCGCCACACCTATCACCGTGATCACGATACCTATTTTATTGATCAGGTTTTCACCCACAAATTTCTCAAGGTCTGATTTCCTTTTTGGGCGTTTTTCCCTAATATGTTGAGCCGTTTTTGTTAGAACCGTTTCTTTGATAGATTCGCTTTCGCGAAAGCTAGGCTGGGAAGAAATCCCTTCATTTTTAACCTTGTGACTAGAATCAGCAACGGATGAATCTTTTTCAATTTCGGTAGTTTCAAAGTCCTGAGCTTGATTTTGGGTTCTGAGCCGGTCAATTTCTCGCCTCAAGGCGTTGATTTCTTTATAGAAATCGTTCTGCTTGCTGAGAAGTGCGTTCAGCTTGTTATAAAGCTCATTGATTTTTGATTGGTCGTCGGTCATTAGAGGGTTTCAGTAGTACGTGATTAATTTCTCATATTTTCGATATAGGTATTTCTTCCAAATAAAAATCTAGCCATTAAAAATCCTATGACCATCCCAATTGGAAATCCGAGAATTGCAGACACGATAATTCCAATCAATTTGTCATGATTAGGTCGGTAATTAGCATAGGTTGAGTCAACATAAAATATTCCGCTCAAAATCAATGAGCCCATAACTCCACACACTAATGTTCCGAGAATTAATAATATTATTTGTCTATTCAAATTAATGAGCTACTTCAAATATCATTCATAAAAATACAACTTGTTTGACTTTCCGTTTTCACTAACCCACTAAGTTAGAAACAATCGGTATAAGTTTACAATCACTTACAAACGACTATAAACGCAAGCAATCGCTTAAAATGCGGTTGCGATTTTTATCCCGTCACACATTTGCACCGTCATCAACAAACAAATCAATCTGATGGCAAGAAAATTTTTTTTAATCCATACAAACTAATTTATTATGAGCACCATGAACAACAAAGTACAACTGATCGGGAATCTGGGACAAGATCCAGAAATCATCAACCTTCAAGACGGTAAGAAAGTGGCTAAGTTCTCTCTCGCCACAACCGATCGTTACAAGAACAAACAAGGTGAGCAAGTAACTGATACGCAATGGCATCGAGTCGTTGCCTTTAACGGCACAGCAAACATCATTTCCAGTTATGTGAAGAAGGGTAACAAAGTAGGAGTAGAAGGGAAGCTGGTCACCCGTGCCTGGGATGACAAAGACGGCAATAAGCGCTACACTACTGAGATCGTTTGCAACGAGGTCCTTATGCTAGGGGGCAGGGACTGATTTTTTTGAAATCTGTTGCAACAGGAACCCACTTGCGCTTGCGAGTGGGTTTTATCATTTACGAATGTTCCTGATGAGGTGAACCTGTAGATTTCAAAATTATGATGATGTCTCCGCTTTCGTACTTCGACAAACTCAGTATGAACTTCAGTGAAGTTTCGCTTTCGCGAAAGCAAAAGAAAGCGGGATCACCTTCAGGCATAATAGTGCATCAATTTCTCTTTTTCTAGTCAAAACCTCCTTGAAAGACCTTCATTAATTTAAGTTGGGTCTAAGAAAAAACGATTTCCCAATTTCTAGTTTTGTGTCAACCCTTTTTATAAAAGATGCATGGAAAGCGTAGAGCAATTGATTAAGGAGATATATAATGATATCACAGCTATAGAAAATGAAGGAGCGGTTGCTGATTATATTCCAGAACTTGCCAAGGTCGATCCAGAGCGTTTCGGAGTGCATTACACTTCCATAAAAGCAAACGAGTTTGGTGTTGGGGATTATCAAACCAAATTCTCTATACAAAGTATTGCAAAGGTACTATCACTCAGTCTGGCTTACAAATATGAGGGTGATGCGATGTGGGATCGAGTAGGTGTGGAGCCGTCTGGAAATCCATATAACTCGCTAGTTCAACTGGAAGACGAGAATGGAATACCGCGTAACCCCTTGATCAATGCAGGTGCGATCGTGGTTTGTGATATTTTGCTCAGTCGCTTTGAGCATCCGCTGCGGGAATTGCTTGATTTTATTAAGTCGATTTGTGATCATGAAGAGGTAGATTATAATCTTTTTGTCGCCCGTTCTGAAAAGTCGATCGGTTATCGTAACGTGGCCTTATGTAACTATTTGAAGTCGCTGGGTAATCTGGAGAACGAGCCTGAAGATGTGCTGGACTTTTATTTTACCATGTGCTCGCTGGAGATGAGTTGTCAGAATCTGTCCAGAGCATTTTTATTTCTTGCCTGCGATGAATTTAGAAACCGGGAAGGCAAAAAAATCCTGCCTATTGTAAAAGCTAATCGTGTAAACGCCATCATGCAAACCTGCGGATTCTACGACGAGTCGGGCGAATTTTCTTTCCGGGTAGGGCTTCCCGGTAAAAGTGGTGTAGGTGGTGGAATTATCGCCCTTCATCCAGAAAAATACAGCATCGCCGTCTGGAGCCCGCGATTGAATGAGAAAGGAAACAGCTACCGTGGCATGCGATTTCTGGAAGAGTTTACCTCAAGGACAAATTCGCACTTGTTTTGAAGAATATCCGATAAAACTTTAGATCTTTCAAAATCAATTTGAGAGCCCTGCTTTGATTTTCAAAGTTCGAAACAAGGCATTCAAGCTAAATGCAAAATTGGTTCAAGCCTTCTTTGCTTTTGGATCCTGTTTAAAATGATTTGATAAGATGGATTGCATCTCTTCTTCACCCTTGATCACTCTACCGATTTGCAACCATGTGGCTTCGCTCATTACGGGTTTTAAAGGCTGGTCGAGCTGAGTAATTTTGGAAAAAACCTTCTTGATTTTATTATCCCAGGTTTTGTAATATTTCTGGAGATCATCGGGATAGACCACCTTTCTCCGGGTTCCTTCGTCGATTCCTCTGAAAGGCGTTGAGATATTGAGATATCCATAATCGTCAGTCAATTGTTCACCCGGCTGAATGTCTCTGATCGCAACTTCAAAATCGTAGGCAGTGCTCAGGCAATTTGAATTAAAGCTGTGATTGACATAGCGCCCATGATCCCAGCACAAGATCAAATTTCCTTTATTATTTCTGTAGGTGTAAAACTCTAAAATATCTTGATAAATGGGATCCATTTGATCAAAATCATCTTGACTGAACTCCCGATCCAATTTATCAAGCGCCCAGGTAATAGTTCCCGCAGGAATTAGTTGAGTGGCAACCACACCGTACCCAATTTCTTTACTGATGAACTTTAATTCTGTATGAGGGTGTATCATTTATTTCTGTTGATCAAACCTTCCAATAGTCACAAACAGGCATTTGAATTTCACTTCAACCCATATTTGAATTATAGAAGGGCTTATTATATCTATAAACGAATTTAAAATTTTTCGTTAGATAGCGATATTTTGGGATCATTTTTCAAAGGTGAATTATGAACTACTCAATTCTCAAATTAAGCTCTGGTATTCAAGAGGAATAAGAAACTGGAAATCAGTCATTTTACAAACCGAAACCCTTTCCCTAATTACCTCGACTCCTCCCTGCACACCGCCCTAATGGATAGGGATTCTCGATTTAGAGAACGTAAGAAAATTGCAACTAAAAAAGCCGCTCCCTTAGAACAGGGAAACGGCTTATTGTTATTGATCCTTTGAAAGCGCTTCGACAGGCTCAGCGTGACAGAGAAGTGCTTTTGATTCTTGATCCGAGCCCTGAGGTTCTCGAAGGGCGGAACGAATTCATTCTGCATTCATCATTCTGAATTCTCAATTCACCTACCGCTTCACCTCAAGCCCGTACTTTTCCATATAGCGCTCATAAAGCTCGGTCTGGTGGCTGTCGAGGGAGATCTCGCGACCGTCGATAAAAGCATGGGTCAATACGTTGCCCATCATCTCCAGCGCGTTGCCCTTCGAAATAAACAGCGTTGCCATTTTGCCTTCTTCTAGCGAACCGTATTTGTCATCAATTCCCAAAATCTTTGCAGGATTAAGGGTAATCAACTTTAAGGCTTCTTCCATGTCCATGCCATATCCAGCCACCGTTCCCGCGAGAAATGGGAAATTACGCGTTTGATGACGCTCCATGTCGCCGCTGTTCTCCAAAGCCACCATTACGCCCTGATCCACGAGCATTTTCGGGAATTTATAAGGCAAATCAAAATCTTCATCTTCTGCGCTGGGAAGGGAATGGGTACGACCTGCCAAAACTGGAACTTTCATCGCTACTAGCGTTTTAGCCACTTTATCGGCTTCACGTGCGCCTACAAGCACCGGTCTATTGATGCCGTTCTTATTGATGAATGAAAGCACGTCTCTGATACCTTTCTCACCATCCACGTGAAAATATACGGTTTGCTTCCCGTTGATCGCATCGTTAAGCGCGGCATATTTTAAATTCAAACCTGTTTTGCTATCCGTAGCGTTGTAAGCCTTGGCATTATTGACAAAATCCGTTAGCTCGCGTACTTGCTTTTCATAATCTTTGCTGGGCTCAATCGGCCCGGGATTGTACCAGCTCCCAGAGCGGCTAAAACTACTAGGCCAGTTGATATGCAATCCTTCATCAGTAATTAGAGATGCATCTTCCCAGTTCCAGGCATCGAGTTGTACCACGCTTGATTTTCCTGAAATACGTCCACCACGTGGTACGATCTGAGCCATTAGAACACCATTAGGCCTCATGGATTCTACCACGCGACTCTCGGCGTTATAAGCAATCACAGACCGCACATGCGGATTGTACGTTCCAATTTCCCGCTCATCATCACTCGCTTTCACGGCATCCACTTCTACCAGTCCCAGCGTCGCGTTCATCGCTATGATTCCAGGATATACATGTTGCCCCTCGGCGTTGATCACGCGTCCTTTGGATTGCATTTTTACCGTGGTGGCATCTGCAATGGTGGTGATTTTTCCGTCTTCTACGACTATAATACTGTTCTCGATCACGCTGCCGTCACCTATGTGTGCGGTCGCGTTCATGATCGTAAAAGCCTCTTTCTGTGCGAGCGCTGGAGTTTGTTGCGCCCACGTTATCATGCTGCATATCAGCGCAGCTACTATCGTTAATTTTTTCATGGGTTTCATTTTACCAGTGCAGGGTATCACATTCATAAAGTGTCTTTTCATTCTTTTTGGCGGGCTGGGTCTTCATGCCTTTGTTCTTTGCTTTCAGCATTTGGTTGACCAGTTGTTGCCTTTCTTTTTTTACGCTTTCGCGAAAGCGTGCATCCTTCTCAATATCAAAGAATACAATACCATCAATCATAGTGATCTGAGGCCTTGCGGTCACACTCATGGGGTGCGCGTTCCAGAGTACCAGATCTGCGTCCTTGCCTTTCTTGATACTTCCCGTGCGGTCGTCGATGCGCAGGAGTTTAGCGGGATTTAGTGTTACAAACTTCCAGGCTTCTTCCTCGCTCACGGCACCATATTTCATGGCTTTGGCAGCTTCTTGGTTCAAGCGTCGGGACATTTCGGCATCGTCACTATTGAAGGCAACGGTCACACCAGCCTCGTGCATGATCGCACCGTTGTAAGGGATCGCATCGTTAACCTCATATTTATACGCCCACCAGTCGCTGAAGGTCGATCCTCCCACACCGTGCTCGGCCATCTTATCGGCTACTTTATAACCTTCCAGAATGTGGGTAAAGGTGTTGATTCTGAAACCAAAATCCTCGGCCACTTTCATCAACATATTGATCTCGCTTTGCACATAACTGTGGCAAGAGACAAAACGCTCACTTTCCAAAACGCCCAGCAAGACCTCCATTTCCTCATCATAACGGAAGTCAGGTTTGCCTTTTGAATCTTTGTAATCACGAGCTCTTGAAAAGAAGTCGATGAAGACCTGTTCCACACCCATACGCGTCTGCGGGAAACGTACTCCGTACTGATAACGGGATTGCTTGACGTTTTCTCCCAGCGCAAACTTGATGAATTGTGGTGAGTTGTCATAGATCATTTCATCTGCTGGGTAACCCCATTTCAATTTGATGACCGCACTACGACCACCGATGGGGTTAGCACTTCCGTGCAATAGCTGCGAACTCGTCACCCCACCAGCAAGATCACGATAGATATTAATATCTTCATGATCCACCACGTCTTCAATAGTTACCTCTGCGGTGGAGTTGTGACCGGCCTCATTCACACCACCGTCTATGGCAATGTGGCTGTGCTCGTCCACGATACCGCTGGTCAAATGCATTCCAGTACCATCAATGACCCTGGCTCCACGATCGCTGAGATCTTTACCTATTTTGGTAATCTTACCATCTTTAACGAGAACGTCCGTATTCTCGAGAATTCCTTCATCCTCATTAGTCCATACGGTTGCATTGCGGTACAGCACAGTTTCCTGCTGTGGGCGTTGCTCATAACCGAAACCTATATTAGGATAAGTCATTTTACCAACCGATTTCATTTTTTGGTCGCTGAGCGGAGTCGAAGCGTCGTCATCCTTTTCTTCATCATCATCGGAATCTTTTGAGTCTTCAGATTTTTGAAGGGCAGCCGTAAACCCAATCTCATTTCCATCGGCTAGGTAGGCGGTACCGGTCAGACCTTCATTTTTATTCTTTTGAGCCAAGAAACGGTGAACGCCTTTATCATCTGTATTTTTAGGTGTTGCCAGAATGTTGATCCAGTCGTTATCGTAATCGATTTTAGATCCTAGCGTGATGCTATCGCTTTTTACCTTGATCTTTTTACCTGTTCCTGAGATCACCATTTCATAGTCCGTACCGCTTATGCGCGTGGTGTACGTACCATCAATATCCTTTACATTGCGATCCTTGAGCAGGTGTTTGGAGCCTTGCACCCAGTTTTCGTAGATCACAGTTTTCTTATCAAAAAGATCCCCTGAAGCCACGATAAAGTTAGCCAGCTTCCCTTTTTCCAAGGTTCCCACCATTGCCGATGATTTCATAATCTGTGCAGGGATCGTAGTCAGGGCAGCAAGCGCCTGATCTTTGGTCAGACCATATTCCATCGCGCTGCGTAATTTCTCGAAGATGTCACCGGGCTTTTTGAGTCCCATGGTCGTGATGGCGTAAGTAATTTCTTTATCGCTCAGCATTTTAGGGTTAGCAGGAGCTTGTTTCCACTCACGCATATCTGAAAGGCTTACAAAACTTTCCAGAAACGGATTGCTCACGTCATAGGCATCTGGGAAATTAATGGGAAGAATGAGCGAGGCATTGGTAGCCTTGATCTCATCGATCATTTCATAGGCATCTTCACCGCCTACGATAACAAACTGTTTCCCGATGCGGTCACCCATTTTGTCCACGCGCAACACATTTTTCTTATTACCCGCCTCAAAGTATTGTACCATGCTTTTTTTAGCATTGAGCGCTTCAAGGGAAAGATCTTTGTTTTTAGCATAACCCTTTGAGTACCAGTCGGCGTCAAAGTGTGCTTGACGCAACAATGCCAGCGCGCCCATCATACTGGTAGGGTAGGACTGGCGGGACTGGCGACTCTTGTCAAAGCTAAAAAAGTTACCGCTTTCTTGTTTTAAGATGCGTTGTGCATCAGTCCCATTATTATTGAGGGCGATCAACATACCGCTACCGCGTGCGATACCATCGTGCAAGTGCGTCTGTACAATTCCATAACCAGCGTCCAGATACTTTTCGGCTTCTTTTTCATCGTACTTGAAAAAGTCCATAGCCATTTGCTCAGCGCGTATGTGGTCGTTCCAGTAATACCCTTTACGACCTTCATCGTACTGTTGCACACGGCTACTGGGTGCACGAGGTGCTTCTTTCATCGCGATATCGCCATAAGCTTCAATGAAAGAGGGGTAGATGTGCGTACCAGAAGCATCTTCAACCACCGCATTTTTAGGGATGCTCACGTTTTGGCCTATGGCTTCAATCTTTCCATTTTTGATCACGATGGTGGCATTTTCCATCACCTGACCAGGCTTTGTGGTAACGGTGGCATTGGTAATTACCCTAGTGACATCGTCCACCGCGCTGATGTCATCGTTGTTTGGGAAATAGTCCTGCGCCTGGAGATGCAATCCCAGCAGCAAGAACACATAAAGTAATCTGTTCATTTAATTTGGATTTATGCCCTAAAGATAGGGTAGAGTGTGGGAATGGTTGGGTTGGTTGTGATTGTTTCGCTTTCGCGAAAGCGGAAAAAAAGATAAATCAGGTGGGAGTATCATGAAAACCATCAGGTTATGTTAACCTCGATTGATTTGCTCCAAAGACATTAATTGAGTTCCTTAGAATCTGAGATAAAAATTTATGTCAAGTTATGGCATTATAATCGGATAAATTCCGATGATGTGTCGTCAAATTGACAATCTTAATGTTTAAGTAATGAGCAGATATTAATATTTATTCGGCAATTCCATTTCAAAAATCTAGTGTGAATTTGAGTATTACCCAAGCTTTTCGCTTTCAGCAAACCCTAGTGTTTGAAGAAGCAGGCTGACAGAAGAGCTAAATCTTACCTCGCCCAGCTTTCCTTTTTAGCTGCGCTGTTAATAGTTTTCCCGTCAAATAGGCTCAATCCATCCCAGGTGCTGAACCATATTTGCCCTTGTTGGTCTTCATAGATGCTTTGGATGGTGTTGGTCGCTAATCCATTAGACTTGGTGAATTGTTCAAAATCTGTTCCGTTATAGCGATAGACACCGTGATTTTCTGCTGTAAACCAAACATTTCCTTTTTGATCTTGAATAAAATTATAGGCTTCATTGCCCTCGATCAGGCCGTCTTGTGTGAAATTGGTAAATTCATTCCCGTCGTATTTACTGACCCCACCGTAAAACGTACCGATCCAGATATTCCCTTGATCGTCTTCAAAAACATCTGCTACGTTATTATCCGTAAGTCCGTTTTCTGTAGTTAGAAATTCATAAGACCCATCGCTTAATTTGCTGATCCCATGACCATCGATCACAAACCAAATAGCATCATTGCTATCAATCAATATATCACTTACCCGATTCTTGGACAGCATAGGCTTAGCATTGTTCACGAGCGGTTTTTCGATTCTGATTTCTGTGAAATTTTGACCATCATATGTGAACACGCCACCATTCGTTCCCAACCATATCAAGCCATTGCTATCCTGTTGCAGCGACCAGATCTCATTATTAAACGGACCGCCAGGCAAAGAATAGTTTCTAAAACTCGCACCATGATATTTGGTAAGGCCGTTTGAAGTACCCAGCCATAAAGTTCCAGATGCATCCTCTAGAATTGCCCTCACGGCATTCCCGCCCAGTCCGTCGTCTGCGGTATATTGTTTCAAAGATGTACCCTCATAGATGACGACACCGTCGTGATTGGTACAGAACCAAAACCTCCCACTCGTATCTTCAAACAGCTCCCAGACAAACTCGCTCACCATCCCGTTCAAAGTGGCGTGTTGCTCTTGAGACGAGCCTGATATAAAACCAGTAAATGAATCATTTACAGCACCGGTAGGGTTGGGGCTGTTGCTTTTTTCATGGAGTTTGCGCTCCTGCTTTTGCCCCTGGCAAGAGGTTAGGACAACTAAAAAACATAAGATGCCCAACACCTTGATTTTTACTAATAATTTGCTGAAGAGATCAGTCATCTTTTCTGGATCGTGTTCTCAAAGATAGCTGGTTATCTCAATACGATTCTGAATAATAATAGCTAGGCAAGTCGTTTTTACGCTCCTGCCTGCTTGAGGCACGACAGGCAGGTTCGCGAAAGAGAGTCATAAAATAGAACGATGACTCTTGAATTCTTATTTCAAATCCTTGACATTGTCACTAATATACCTTTTGAGCAATTCAAATTGCTGCTCATTTAAACTAGTGAGTGGAACGACCAATTCAGGGAATGCAGCGTGCGTGGTTCTAGCAAACAAGAGTAAGCTATGATCTTTGATTTTGAAGAAATCGTAAGCCTCCCACTTTTTACTCCAATGATGCATACTTGAGGAATAACTGATGTGGCTTTCTGAAAATGTAAATGCAATCATGTCATTTAACTTTTTCTCTCTATTTCTTTTAAGTTCAAAAAATTGCTCAGTTGCTTTTTTTGATTTTCGCAGATCAAGGAAATTAAGCGTTGCATACAGCAGGAAACCGCAACCCAAGCCAAACGCGATACCAAAATCGATATAAGTCACCGATTCCTGACCATTATTTACGGTGGTCAATTCTGAACCGTACTCAACCCATAAGCCATATACTATTAGAATTAATCCTAATCCTGCGAACATTAAAATGCGATTTAGGTTTCTCGCACTGTAGAAATGTTGAAGATAGTATTTCTCAAACCGCCTGTAAAAACCGTCTATATCTGTGATCTCTTTTTTTATGGGGTGTGGCATTTTTGATTTTTAGGTTGACTGGTATAGTCTAGGATTACTGCAAATTTTCAATTCATTTATCAAACGTTAATAAAGTTATCATATCATCTAAGCTTTCCGAAGTTAAAAATACAGACACTAAGGATCCTGAAGCAATTTTTGCCTTTAAATAAGTTGGAGTGGATCAAGAAATATTTAGGTAGTTTTCGATGTGTCGCTTTCGCGAAAGCGTGCTAATTAAAGCTTTATTTGAAGTGAAAGCAAAAGCATGAATATAAATTGGATATGATTGCGTTAAATAGTTTTAGCCAACTTGCTTATTATCTTTTCAATGAAAAGTGTCCTTTGAAGGTACGACCATTACCAAGCTCTGTTGTAAACCAGTAATCGTTTGACATCATTTGATTGCCATTGTAAGTTCCATCCCAACCTAAATCATTTGACGTTAATTTAACTAATAATTTTCCATATCTATCAAAAATGAAAGTTTCTGAATCAGGAAAATTAGCTATTCCGTTAATCTGCCAGTAATCGTTAAAGCCGTCATCATTTGGTGTGAAGAATTTAGGGTAATCTATAATAACGACTTCTTCTGCGTCCTCGCCACAGCCATTTTTATCTCTAGCGACAACTGTATATATACCACCTTGAATATTTCGGAAATGATTGAAATCCTGAAAATATCGCCCATCGATAGAATATTCAAGATCACCATCTCCAGATGCGATAATTTCAATAAAATTATTACCCAATTCACCAAAATTGACGTCTTGAATTTCTGGCAATGCAGAACGCACTAGACTGAAATAAAATGAAGATGAGCAGCTAATTCCATTGCTTATCTCGGTTACTGTAACACGATAATTGCCTTCTTCAATTATTTCGGTACTATTCGTAGTTGAAATTAAAGTGCCATCCTCAAATAACCAATTATATGCATCATAATCCGAAGAAATATTTAAGTTAATCGATGGATCCAAATTACAGATAAAGTATTCGTCCTCTAATGTTATTTCGGGTAATGGATTAACGATTAAATTGAACGACATTTCTGAGTAACATAATGGATTGGCATTATCCTCAACACGTATTCTAATGTTTTGCAAGTTTGGTTCTGTGTTTTCAAATAATAAAGGCAAGGGACTTGGTAATGAGTTGTTTTCGGCATCAAAATAGCTAATGGTTAAGCCAGTTTGGTTACCGATGATTCCTTGCTCAATATTGGATGTGTCAAATAGGGCAAAACCATTACCTGTATCACAGGCATATAAATTATCAGGTTGATTGATGACTGGCTGATTTATAGTCTCTAACTCTAATATCGTTTCGGCATAACAAGTGGATGCCGGATTGGTGACTCTTACAGTTATGGTGTCACTATAAGGAATATTATTAGTGTAAGGATTTGGCAAAGGACTTGGCAATAGGTCGCCATCAGCATCAAAATAACTTACCACCATTCCAGTTTGATTGTTTAAAACCCGACTCTCTACTGTTGAAGTATCAAAATATTCAGAGATACCATCATTATCATCATCACAACTTTTGAGAACTGTTAGGGTATTGGCAATTGGATTCTGATTCACAAAAAGATCTATAGTAATTTCGGCAGCACAAGTTGTGGTTGTGTTAGTTGCGCGAGCGGTTACATAATCTTGATAGCCCACCACGTTAACAAAATTGTTGTAATCGTTAGGTGAAATTATATTGTTGTCACTATCAAATAGCTCAAGGGTTAATTCTGATTGCCCGTTGAGAATCACGTCCGGCAAACCAGAAAAATCAAATTGAGAAAATCCGTTAGAACCTTCATCACAACTGGCTAAGGCGGGTACATTCTGAATCTCTGGTAATGGGTAGGTGAAAAGGTCAAAGGTGGTTTCTGAAACACAGCACGGATTATTTTCGTCTGCTACACGCACCGTAATGGTTTCTTGCCCGCTTATCGTATTGGTATAAAGATTAGGCAAGGTCTCATAAGAATTACCATTACCATCAATGAAAGTCACAATTTTACCGGTTTGACCACCTAGTACTTGATTTTCTACGTCTGTTACATCAAACGATGAGGAAAGACCTGAATTAGGAACATCTTCACAAGCATAAATATTACTTATGCCATAAGCATGAGGCGGCTCGTAAACCTCAATGGTTTCCGTAAGTGTTTCAATACTGCCGTCTAATTCGGTTACAGTTGCTGTTATGGTATAGGAGCCGTCCATGCTGAAATCATGAAATGGCGATAAATCACTAGAGATATTATCTGCACCAGAACTTGGATCGCCAAAATCCCATTGAACCGAAACGATATTAGAATCATTTTCTATCCGAAACTCCTTTAAAAATTCAGAACAAATATTTGTAACTGAAATTCCATATGTGTTGCTCACATGATTTACATTACCCGTAACATTGATGTAAAAGTTAGAATCAGGATAACCCATAGCAGTCGTAGTAGCGAAGCCATTAACAGTTGGCGCATTGACGGTACAACCTCGTTGCCAAGAGACGTCATTGTCTAAAGCCGTGCCGCCTATAAATGCGTGGGAATCACCATAGACAATCCCTTTATGCACCTCGACTAAAATTCTTTCCACACCAGCAGGAACGGTTATAGGTGCATCAAATTCAAGTTCTACCACCTCTGGATGCCTGCCTATTATAGGATCGAGTGCCTGGTACTGACTACTGCCTATTAAATCATTTTCTGAGAAGGACGCTGGAAAATTTTCATCTATTTCATAGATTCTAAAATTTATTTCTGGCAACCAACCAACATCACTCACAGCTACCTGGCCTTTTGTGATCAAATACTCCTCATTATTGGATATTCCAAAATCTGCCAAAGTAAAGGTTCTTGACCAGAATAAATTACTGTAAGTGCACGAGAAAATATCGGTCTTGATTATCTCACCACAAGTATTATGTGTCAATCGTGTTACTGGTCCATTACTCATCACATCATAGGCTTCACCGGTCACATTAATGAAAAAATTGGCGTCAGGCTGTGGATTATTAGGTAAATCTGAAGTGGGTATGAGGCCATAGCTTTCATCACAACCGTAGTAATACGATACATCGTTATCCAATGATGTACCGGCAATCCTAACGACAGAAGACTCGTCATCGTAAATTCCCCAATATTTTTCTACGGCCACAAGTATCTGTTCGGTACCAGCAGGTACAATAACCGGTTGGCCAAAATCGGTTTCTATAATCTCCGGTGCACCGGTAATTGTCGGTGCGTCACCGATACCGCGTGTACCTAGTAATGTTGGAGGGTATAAGGAGTAAGGGTAATTTGGAAAATCGGGACCGATACGATAAAAGCGAAATTGTAGACCGGCACCAGAATAGGATTCTGCAAGTGCTATTTGACCAGAGGTAATGGCAAACTCTTCATTGGGACCTATACCAAAATCGGCAAGATTAAAAATACGCATCCAAGTTTCATTCCGGTCGTCACATGAGAACATTCCGGTATCTACGGGCGTATTGCCTACATTATGCGATAAGATGATCTGTGCATTTGATTTAAAAATACAGCAGATAATAATAATAATTATGATTTTGAACTCGAAGTTCTTACTCATATTTTTGGTTGTTGTGAGGTGTAAAAAATGCAATATACTTAATTATCAGACTATGTCATGTTTTTAAGGTATTGGAGCTTAAGATCAGTAGTTTGAAATAATTTGATTGTTTACGAGATTCCTTTAAAAGCTCAACAGATGTTTGTTATCGACTAGCTTGACTGCTATCTCGCTTTCGCGAAAGCGTATCATTGTATATGTAATACACAAAAAAAAACATCAAATTTTAATCAATAGTTAGTTGTATATCGACCAAATTCAACAATTGAATTAGTGTAATCAAAAGAGAATCTAAAAAATTCTTTTGGAGGTACATTTGTATCTCCCTTATATTTCATTCTCAAGACGGTAATTGGTTGCCCGTATTTTTCCATAATTAGTTTAGTCCATACCATTTCAAGAGGTCTGTCAAAATCTATCACTTTATATAATTTCTGTATTTGTTCATTTGTTACTGAATTATTATATTCATCTGGCAGGTAACTTCTGAACTTTATGGAATCGGGATTTTGTATAGAATTTATGAAATCCTGAGAAATATTTATCAATTTACTCCATCGAGAAGATGTCATCAATCTAGATTTGTAGTCCGTTAGTTTGGTGTTCTTCACATATAGCCATATTTCATTCATAAATCTTTCCTCGCTATTTCCATCTTCTACTTCCAAAGTGTTTATTCTTCCGTAAAGATCGATTTCTGTACTATCATTGGGTCGCCATACCACATTTTCACTATACCCAGGTTCACCTGTTATAACAGAAAAAGGTTTCCCGTTTTCTTCTGATATTTGTTTGACTATTTTTTCAAATTTACGTGTTATTCGATTACTGAGTCTCCTATTTTCCTTCTGACTTTTGGCAGTTTTGGAAATAGATGAAGTTGGTTTCCACTTATAGATGATATGCGAAATCGTGCTGTCCATTTCCTTGAAAAAGTAATAAGTTTTCAAAGTCAAATATTGTTTCTCCTCGCGCGAGAAAATTACAGGTTGAGCAATAATATCAAAGCTAAGATCCTTCTCCTCTATGATTTGTTTACTTCCAATTTCTAGTTCTTGCTTAAGATATTCGTTCAGGTTTTTTGAATGAATTTCAAAACCTAGGTCTTGAGCATGAACAATCCTGCCTATTATTAAAAATCCAATGAAGAAAAATCTTAAATTTATTATTTGGGCATTAAAGTTTTTGGAATTATTCATAAAATTTTTCAACGAGTTAGCTATATCTTAAGATGTAAAATTGACCTCATCTCTTAAATCAATTCTCAAAGTAAAATAAGTCTTTAAAAATACTTCATCTCCTCACCACTCCCTATCAAAAAACCGTGTCAGATCGCTCACCACCTGTGCTTGATGGTTTTTCCAATGGTTCCAGTTGAGCGGTATGCAAATGACGCCGGTACGGGAGAGGAGGCGGTAACGCTCTTGATCAAAGGCGGCTTGATGCTGGCTGGGATAGCCTATGAGGTCTATGAAGAAATAGGTGTCCCTGTTCTTGATCAATAGATCGAGCAACATACCCGCCATAGGGTAACTGGCGTACACCGTGGTGTGTTCCAGCTGCTCCAAAGCCTGCTTGACTTCTTCTTGAAAGACGTCGTGCTGGGCGTTTTGGGTTTCGGGAAGCTGGGAGTCGGTCACAAAGGAAAAATACTCGGCGAGCAGCTCGTGGCGTTTTACGGTCTCTTCTGAAAGGGAGTGGAAGAGCATCAATCGGGATTTTGCGCGGGTCATGGAGACGTTAAAAACGGCATCTTCCATCACGTGCCGGAAAGCGGAGTGGTGGGAACCGTCTGTCAATCCCAAAGAATATAAAATGATGTCCCGCTCCGAGCCCTGAAAATGATAGGCAGTACCTACCAGTATATCGTGTCGCTTGAGCGTTTCCAGCTCCAAATGATCAGAAACGGCTTTTTGCAAAGCGGTCACCTGTTTGCTCAAGGGCGAGATGATCCCAATACTTGGCGGGTGCGGCATAGTCTTATAATCGGCGATCAATTGATCCAGCGAGGTTATGAGTTGGTCAATTTCACTCGCCAAGTGATCGCCGGTGTCATCGTTTAACGTGTTGATCAATGCGACGCTGCCTTGAAGTTTTTGGGTGGGTGTGGACTTGAGGATCTTGAGGTTCCCGTTATAATATTTCTGATTGCTAAAATCAATTAATGAAGGCACGGAGCGGTAATGCTCCTTAAAGTAGGAAACCTGCTCTTGACGGGTCAAAAAATTGATGTAGAAATCAAGAATGCTGCGGTTCCTGTAATCCAGCACGGAGTCATCGGGCAACTGATGTTTTTCACGAAACTGTTTCTGCTGAAATTTTGAGAGAAAACTATAATGCCCCAGTTGATTGGGATCGCCCACGACCACCACACGCTTAGCCCGATAAATCGCGGGAATGGCGCTGGCGAGATCGCATTGTGTCGCCTCATCAATTATGACCAGATCAAACGCGTTTTTCACACAGGGAATCACCGAGTTGAGCTTATTGAACGTAACCAACCAGAGCGGTAGATTTTTCAGCACTTTGGAAAAGTCCAGCTCGGCAATCTTCTTTTTGTAGGTGGAGAAATTTTCGGCAAGAATGGCATCGTTGAAAAGTAAAAGGTCCTTGCGGTAGTTCTTTAAGTTTTCGCGCTGGTTGCGTGCAAATTTGTGCTTGATGTAGTCTCTAGTGAACTTTTCAAGTTTTGCTTCTAGATGTCTACATTTAAACATTACCTCATAGGATGGTGCACGTTTCTTATGTTTAAGTCCCCAGTACCACTTTTTGATGTTTTCGTAAATAGAATTATCCTCAGAAAATTGAAGTTCTGTAAGCTGCAATTCCTTCTCTACCAGTTCGGTGAATTCGTTTTGCGCCGTGTGAATACGGTGTTTAAGTTCCTCTTTTTTATTTCTATCAATTGACTGAAATGGAGCAAGATCTACATTGGTAAGCAAACGCCTCACTTTATTCTTAAGTACAGACTTGAATCTGGGGCTAGTGGTCTGTGTGACCTGATGCTTGATCTTGAACTCTTTATCCAGTAAATTTTGTACCACATTCACCGCCTGATCTGTTTTCCCCACGACCAGCACGCTCTCGTTATTGAGCAAGGCATTTGCCGCGATACAGCTTATCGTGTAGCTCTTACCCGTACCCGGAGGACCGATCATGAGTGAATTGGCAAACTGCATTGAGTTTTTCAAGGCTTGAAACTGATCGGCATTTAACAAATGTTCAAATGCGCTGGCATCGCTTGACTTTGTGGTTTCTTCAGATCCCAATTGTTCCAGCGGTATGCTAAAATCACCGTTGGATCTCAGGCGTTTCAAATCCTCAGAAATCATCAGGGAGGAATCGGCCTTTTTGACATAGACCGTTCCAGCTGCTGGGACAAATTTCTGGGTGTCCTTATGTTTTCCAGCTTTGAAATATTCCTTGACTTGATCGACTTTCCAAACCTCAGGCGCGATGGATAATTCCTCACAGTCTGCATTATCCAAAAATTCTTCCAGCACCCGCTTCAATCCGAACGTGCTGAAGTCGTCTTCTTCATTGACAGCTTCCAACGCCTCGATGAAATGGTCTTTGCTTTTTCCTTCCTTAAACGTAATGGATTGCAATACAAACCTGTTGATTATCAGTCCAGACCGATTGATTCTCAAATAATAGGTATCGTCAATCAGCTCATGCGTTACCGGATAGAGAAAAAGGGGAGCGCACAACCGCTTGTCTTTACTGAAACCACCCTTACGCTCGCTCAAAAGAAATACGTAACCATAATACAGCGCCTTTTCCAGCCGGTGGATCTGTAAATCCTTAGAAAGCTCCTCGTTCTTTTTGTTGAAATAGGGGATGATGGGCTGGTTGTGGCTCAGCAAATTTTCTTGAGTACTCACAAACCATTTGAAACGGAATTTTTGCGCGAGGACATTGTCCACATACATCTCTTGGTTATCTGCCAGGTAGCAGTCTCTTAAAAATCCGTAGAAGTCGGTTGGGTTGTAGTTCACAAATTCTATTTATAATAATTCACCAGCAGCGCCACCACATAACTGTAAGTCGCCATGCCACCAGGCTGATTGTTTGCTTTTAGGTAAGTGTTGTAGGTCGCTTGGGAAACTTCTTCAATCACGCCCTCGTATTCCTGCCAGAAATCCGTCAGTTCCTTGTAATTTTTAAAGATGCCCGGCCGTACCTGGGATTTGTATTCTTCAAACGAATCGGGATCGCGCAGGTAGAGATCGTTCAAACAATAGCGTAAGGCAAAAATGTTGGCGCTGTACCTAAAATAAGGATCGGTATGGGCGTTGCCTGCGAGAATCGCGATGAAGTTGGCCTCGTTTTCCTTGGCATAACCCAGCTGGTGCGCCATCTCGTGCAAAGTCAAAACCGGTGTCTTATAATTATTGATCCAGGCATTAGTATGCGCCTCACCCGTAAACGGATTCAAATAACCGCTGTAGCCCATGTATGATAGCGGCATGGTGAGCATGGATTTCTTGATGCTGGAATTATGGTATCTCAAATGCGGGAACTCCTTTGAAATTTGCTCGTAAGCCTCTGGCGCTCGCTCAAAAATCTGTGGCTGAGACTCTTTAAAAGCTACCGCAAGACTGTCATTGGGTTGTAGTTGCTGGTGAAGTGCATTGGATCGCTCGGTGAACAATTCAATCACCTGCACGAGCTCATCGGTGGAGTAATCTGCATCAATTTCCAGAGATTTGTGCAAGGGCAATCGGTAATAATTGAATCCCCAGGCCAGGTGAAAAAAGAAGAGGACTATGTTTAAAGTAGTAAATAGTTGAAGGTACCGCTTTCGCGAAAGCGTAACAATTTCACGCTTATAGATCCACAACCACCGCAGCGATAGCAAAATCACTCCCGCGTAAACCAGATCACCTATCGAGAACGGAACCAAGCCCGTGATCCATCGAGATCCTGCAGAAAGGTAGGGGTAGAGGCTGGTGCTGTAAACGGCTTCTATGAAACCTGGAAAAAACCGCAGGCAATAATATCCCACCAATTGCAGTAAAAATACCAGAATTGCCGCGATAAGCCTGCGATCCACGCTCATTAAACTAAATCTTTACGATAGAGTCGTCGTCTCTTGTGCAAAACAGGGTCGTAGTCCTTCCACAACGCCTGAACAGCAATGTTGTCTTCCAGCTCAGGATTGGTCTCGCAAAGAGTAATGCCTTTATCAATAAAATTCCTGCTCACATTGCGGAACATCATGGCCGTAACTCCCTTGCCTTGAAGTTTTGGGTGGATGCCTATGAGGTAAAATGCCGCGCGATCATTCTTCTTTTTTGCCCTGAGCAAGTGCATGAACCCAAAAGGAAAGAGCTTACCCTTTGCTTTTTGAAGTGCTCTAGAAAATGAAGGCATCGTTATGGCAAATGCGACGAGTTGATCGTTCTCATCAACCACGCATTCCAGATAATCTGGATTGATAAAAGGGAGGTATTTTTCCTTATAAAGATCAATCTGATATTGCTGTATCGGTACGTAGGTGACCAGCTTGCTGTAGGTCTGGTTGAGCAGTTCAAACATGTCGTTCACATAAGGTTCTACATCCTTAATAGATTTGAACTCCAGCGTTCTTAATTTATATCTCTTTGAAATGAGATCAGCAAACTTGTTGAACTTCTCTGGAATGGGATTAGGCGGTACAAACTTGAATTCTACCCAGTCGGCGCTTTTTGCGTAACCCAACTGCTCCATATGTTTCTTATAATAAGAAAAGTTGTACCAGGTGATCATAGTGCTCAATTCATCAAAACCTTCCAGCAGCATACCGGCCTTATCCATGTTTGAGAACCCTACCGGTCCCTCCACGTATTCAAGGTTTTTTTCTTTTCCTATTTCATGGACTTCGTCCAGCAACGCCTTAGTCACCTCGATATCGTCAATCATATCCAGCCACCCGAAACGCATCTTGAGTTTTTTCTGCTCGTTGATCTCAATGTGATTGATCAGCGCCGCAACACGACCCACGATCTTGCCGTTTTTGTAGGCGAGGAACAACCAGCTATCTGCATTTTTATAGACTTGATTGATTTCTGGGTTGAAAATATTCACCTCATCTTTAATAATGGGGGGAACAAAGCAATCGTTATTTTTATAAAGTTCTATTTGAAAAAGGACAAACTTTTTAATGTCTGCCTTTGAATGGATCTGTTTTACTTCTATCATGATCTAGATGCCGCCGCCGTTATCGTCTTCTTTATCTTCTTCTGGCTCGTCTTCTTCAAGATTGAGCTTGTCATTTTTCTTATCTTTCTTAGTCTTGCCATCACCTTCTTGTCTGACTTCCTTATCCTTATGAAAATCGATGCGGTAGGACATCCCCACGTTCACCTGGAAAACGGTAGGTGTATCCTTAAAATTGAATGTGGCACTAGCGTCTATTTGCCAATCATTATTGACTAAATAAGTGGCGCCACCGCGCACCAGGTCATCGCTATAAAAATCTGAAATCAAGGCTTGATATTCTCCAAATACTGCCCAGCGCTGTCCTACGGTATGGGTAAGGGTCGCAAGAAATTCGTAAGAAGGAAAGTCTGTACCTATACGATCAAAGACACCATTCATCACAAATACAATATTCCCAAAGTTATTTTGCGTTAGTAATTCAAAACGTGGTGAAACACTAGCGTCGCCAGGAGGTGTAAAAGAATTAGGATCGCTAAAATTTAAATTGGCTCCCGCATAAACCGAAACCGCTGGAACAAAATCTTTCCAATTCAGCACATTGTTTGCCCGCCAGCTATACAGATTGTTCCCTTTCTCGCCAAAAAATTTCAGAGGATCAAAAACCAAGTATTTAAGCCCAAGAATACTCTCTGAGAAGTTAGCAAACGTACTTTCACTATTGCCAAAAGTGCTGAATTGCGTTTGGGTAGCACTTGTAAACTCCCCTATGTAAGAAATTTCAAGTTCTTCAAATAAAAATCCATACCTCAACTGGAAGGCTATCCCACCATAATCGCGTTCATATCGTAGGGGGGTATGTTCTTGATTACCGTAAAATAAAGAGGTTTCTGCTTGCACCACGCCAGTCCCAACAGAAAAAGCACCCTGCGAGCGACCCGGGTTGTTAGTGTTGATGGTTTCGGTATATTGAGCTTTTGCACTAAAAAGTGTAACGAGCGCCAATAGAATACCACCTATATATGAATGTCGATACATAGTATAATTTGACCCAAATTTAGTATTAATCTAAGATTATAAGAGAGATGCTCTCGTAATTTTACCTTTTTAATTACAGTTAGTGAAGCTACTACAATTCATTTTAATAGTTCTCGTCATCTATGTGGTCGTGCGACTCGTGTGGAGAGCTTACGGAAAACAGATCTTGAGTTGGATGGGAAGAAAAGCCATGCAAAGAGTTCAAAAGAGTTTTGAGCAGCGCATGGGAGGTCAGCCAGGTTATGATGGTGACTTCTCCGGAAATACTCATAAACAGAAGAAAAATTCCAGTTCAACAAAGCAAACTTTTCGTGAAAAGAAAAAAGTGGGCGAGTACGTGGACTTTGAGGAAATTGATTAATTTCCCCATTTTCACGTTTACGAGAGTCCATGAAGATTGATTTCAAGAAAATCATCCCGCACGCGATAGCGTTTTTATTATTCATCATCGCCGCTCTAGCCTATTTCCATCCGGTTTTAAGCGGTAAAAAGATCTACCAGAGCGACATAGTTCAATACCGTGGTAATGCCCGCCAGATTATTGATTTTAGAGAGAATCAAGGAGAGGAACTGCTGTGGACAGATACGATATTCGGCGGTATGCCTACCTACCAGCTGGGTGTACGATACGATTATGATTTGATCGATCAACTGGATCGCGTGATTAGATTTCTTCCTAGACCGGCAGACTATCTATTTCTCTACCTTATAAGTTTCTATGTTTTAGGCCTCGTGCTCAAAATTCCATGGAAATACTCCATTCTGGGAGCCTTGTTTTTTGGATTTTCTACCTACATGATTATCATTCTTGGAGTAGGCCATAATTCTAAGGCGCATGCCATAGCTTATATGCCCATGGTACTTGCCAGTATCATTATGGTTTTTCAAAAACGATACCTGCTCGGGTTCATCTGTATGGCGCTATTTATGGCTCTACAGATTCAGGCAAATCACCTTCAGATGACCTATTATCTCATGTTTACGGTCATCATTTTAGGGATTGTCTATTTCATCGATGCCTATAAAAAAGGCCTACTTAAACATTATTTTAAATCTATTGGAATTTTAGTAGGTGCGGTGGTGATCGCTCTAGGAACAAATGCTGCTAATTTATTGACTACTAGTGAATATACTGGAGAAAGTACTCGAGGTAAATCTCCTATTAGCATTAACGCTCAAGGCGAAAGCATCTCTACCGACTCCGGTCTCGATTACGACTACATTACCCAGTACAGTTACGGCTTCGTAGAAACCATGAATATGCTGATTCCAAGATTTGTGGGAGGTGGAAGCGGTATGCGTCCTGATGAAGATAGCAATACGGTAGCCTATCTGACTAACTTAGGACTTCCCAAAGCTCAAGCTATGCAGTTTGCAGAATCTGGTGTACCCATGTACTGGGGCGACCAGCCCATAGTTGAAGCTCCTGCCTATATAGGTGCGGGCGTTATTTTCTTGGCTATTCTTGCTCTATTTCTTTTGGAAGGTAAATTGAAAAAATGGGCTGTAGGCGTTTCTGTATTTGCAGTAATTATTGCTTGGGGTAAAAACGTGGACTGGCTTACGCAGTTTTTAATTGACTACATGCCTTTGTGGAACAAATTTAGGGCTATTACTTCAGTACTGGTGCTTATAGAACTTTGCTTCCCGCTGCTGGCCATGGCTGGTTTGTATTGCCTGTTTGTGAAAAAAATCCCATCTCAAGAAAAGCTAAAAGCAGTTTTGTATTCCAGCGCGATAGTAGGTGGATTGTGTGCGCTATTTGCCCTTTTGGGTAAATCCTTATTTGATTTCACTTCACCTTATGATATTAACTTCATTCAAGAAGAGCAACTGGGATTACCTTTTGTAAAGGCGATAAGAGAAGATCGCTGGATTTTGATGCGCGATGATTCCCTCAGATCTCTACTAATAATAGGCCTGATTACGGGTGTATTATACTTGGCACTTAAAGATAAACTTAAGCAAAACCTAGCTCTTGTATTGATCGGTGCGGTTTGTTTGTTTGATCTGGTTGATTTTAACTTGAACTATGTAAATGCAGATAGTTTTATTTCAGCGAGAGAGTACGATAATATATTCCCTGAATATGGAGCTGATAAGGCGATCCAAAAAGACCCAACTCACTTTAGGGTTTATGACCTGACTACAGATCCGGTGACCAGTTCACGCGCGAGTAACTTCCATCATGCCTTAGGAGGCTACCACCCGGCAAAACCAGCTCGTTTCAACAACTTGGTCGATTTCTATTTGAGAGATGAACAGGGAAGGATGGGAGTCGACGAAAATACCATCGAGATACTATCGATGTTTAACGTCAAGTACTTTATTCAAGAGCAAGAAGACGGTGTTAAGCCTATCGAGAATCCGTTGAATTTAGGTCCAGCCTGGTTTGTAAATGAAGTGATACCGGTGAGCGATCAAAACGAGGAGATCCTTTCTTTGAGAAACTTAAAAGGCGATGCTGTAGCTTTTATTACTCAAGAAGAGCAAGAGAAAATAAATCTCAGCAAGGTAGGTAAAGACAGCACCGCAACTATAGAACTTACAAGCTATCACCCAGAAAAGCTGATCTATTCCACACAAAACTCAAAAGACGGTTTAGCCGTTTTTGCAGAGATGTACTATCCGCACGGTTGGAAGGCCACCGTTGACGGTCAGGAGGTGCCTATCGCACGAGTGAACTATACCTTGCGAGGCGTAAAAGTTCCAGCGGGCAATCATGAGATTGAGTTGACCTTTGAGCCGCAGGTTGTAAAAACAGGAACCTATGTCATGTTAGGTTCCAACGTCTTTTTAGTGATCTGTCTAGGACTCATCGTTTTCTGGAAAGTTAAGAACAAGGAATAAGTGGCGCGCAGCTTACTCATCATCAGTTATTACTGGCCCCCAGCTGGTGGTCCCGGCGTTCAGAGGTGGTTGAAGTTCACGACCTATCTGCAACAAATAGGTTATGATATAAGCGTCATTATTCCTGAAAATCCGGATTATCCCGTACTGGACCAGAGTTTGTTATCTGAAGTTCCCAAAGGCCTTAATGTTATAAAGGTTCCGATTTTTGAGCCCAGTCGGTTATTGAATTCGCTTTCGCGAAAGCGTACCAAAAATTTGCAACGTGGCATCATTAAGAAAAAGCTGTCTCTCATTGAGCGATGGATTGTCTGGGCACGTGGCAATTTATTCATTCCAGATGCTCGAGTAGGATGGAAGCGCCCAGTAGTAAAGGTTGCAGTTGAATTTATTTTCAGAAATCCCGAGACTACAGTTATAACCACGGGACCGCCCCATTCGGTACACTTGAGTGGCCTGGAATTGAACAAGAAATTCCCTCACATTAAATGGCTTGCAGATTTTCGTGATCCATGGACCACAATAGGGTATCATCATAAATTGAGGTTGGGAAAATCTGCTCTGCGAAAGCATGAAAACTTGGAACATACCGTTCTCAATGAAGCAGATCGAGTAGTGGTAACCAGCCCGCATACTAAACTAGAATTTAAGCAAAAAACCACAAAACCTGTCGCTGTAATTACAAACGGCTACGACATCCAGCCCAATAAAAACATTCAACAACCGATTGGCAAATTTAAACTATCCCACGTGGGGACTCTGCTCTCAGACCGTAATCCTCAGGTGCTTTGGGCTGTTTTAAATGAGCTGTGCGATGAGAATATGGAATTCTGCGATGATCTTGAATTGCATCTGGCTGGTAACGTGAGTGAGGAAATTATTAATAGTATCGAGCGTCAATTACCGTCAGGGATATTAAAGCGTCATGGTTACTTGAGTCATGATAAAGCGGTCCAGCTCATGTTTGAGTCACAAATACTCTTGCTTATAGAAATTGACTCTGAGATTACCAAAGCAATCATCCCAGGAAAGCTTTTTGAATACCTCGCCAGTAGGCGACCCATTGTCGCATTAGGACCTGCAGGAGCTGATATTGAGCAAATTATCGAGAGCAATCATGCTGGAAGTTATTTCAGATATCAGGACCACGCCGAAATAAAAGCGGAATTGCTCAGAGTTTATAATCTGTATAAATCTGGCAATAATAACGGTAATTTAAATGACTCGTTCCTCGATTACCACCGCTCCAAAACCACACAGCAACTCGCATGTGAAATTGAAAAATTGTGGGCATAGTCATCAAACATAGCGCATGGAATCTGGGACTCACCATTCTGGGCTTCTTACTTGGAGCAGCAAACACGCTGCTACTCGCCACTAACTTTCTGGATGATGATTACTATGGGCTTTGGGGTTATGTGCTGTCTACCGCGTTTTTACTATTCCCTTTGATGAGCTTTGGTATACACAACACCCTAGTCAAATTTTATAGCAGCTACACTACTACCGACGAGCGCGACGCCTTCCTGTCTGTCATGCTCATTTTGCCTCTGATAGTCGTGCTGCCCGGAGCTGCCTTGATCTACGTATTTCAGGATCAAATTATTGACCTTATCACAAAGGTGAATAAGATGGTAGGAGACTATGTATGGCATATCGTCATTATTGCCATTTTTCAAGCCTATTTTGAAGTGTTCTATGCATGGGTAAAAGTGCATATGAAAACCATAGGTGGTAATTTTATCAAGGAGGTTTTCTACCGTTTTGCTGCCACCATTTTACTGATAGCGGTCATGTTTGAATGGATCACCCAGGCACAGTTTATTGATAGTCTTGTGCTAGTTTATGCACTACGATGCATGATCATGATGGCTATGGCTTTTAAGACTTACAAGCCCAGGATTCACATCAAAAAAATAGCTTTTACCAGAAGAATTTTTGATTATTCCCTGCTCATGATCATCGCTGGTTCTGTGGGTACCGCTCTTATAGATCTGGATAAATATATGATCAACCAGTACTTGAGCATCGACACGATAAGTTATTATGGTGTAGCGGTTTATATTGCAACAGTTATAGCTATACCGGCACGAGGCATGAGCCAGATTACCTTTCCACTAGCGGCTCAATATCTCAACCAGAATAAAACTATAGAATTGGAAAAACTCTATAAGCGCAGCTCCCTTAACTTGAGTATCATTTCAGGATTTTTAATGGTAGTGATCCTGTGTAACGTCCACGAGTTTTATAATCTACTCCCACCTGAATTCAGCGTGGCCATACCAGTTGTTTTCATCATTTCAAGCGTAAAGTTTACCGAGAATCTGCTGGGTAGCAATAACGCCATCTTGTATAATTCTGATTTATATCGTGTAACTTTATGGCTGGGGCTCGCTTTAGCCTTGGTTGCGATAGTACTCAACTTACTTTTGATACCTGTATATGGCATTTACGGTGCCGCGATTTCAACGAGTATTGCTTTTATAGGTTACGCTTTCGCGAAAGCGGGATACGTACACTACAAACTTCACTTGAATCCCTGGACATCAAAAACATGGGCCTCTTTAGGGTTGATTGCTGTGACTATATTACTGTTTGTTTTTTGGGATTTTGAGATTAACACTTATCTCAATATTGGTTTAAAAACGGTACTGCTGGGAAGCTTTTACATAGGTGCCGTGTATGCAATGCGATTATCGTCTGAGATCAATGGAATGATTAATAATCTTGTCAACAAACTATTCTAAAAAAACAGACCGGACTTAAAGCCCGGCCTGCTGGTCAAACACTAATTTTAAATTTATCCTCTTCGGTTTGAAGATCTGCTATTAGATCGTTCTGAACTTGCCCGTCTTGAAGAATTATTTTTTTTAACTCGACTGCTAGACGGTGTTGCAGTACTGGATCTTGTTGATCTTCTAGAAGTGGTAGCTCTTTCTGAACGTGGGCTGCGAGAAGATGTTCTTGCAGTAGGACGTTCGTTGCGTGAAGCTGTCGTTGCTCTAGTAGTTCTATTTGAGCGACTAGGAGCTGAAACAGTTCTAGTTGACCTATTACTCGCTCTAACGCTAGATTCATTGCTACGACTCGTTCTTGCTGCCGTATTTGCGCTAGTGGATCTGGTGGAGCTATTTCTAGCGGCTCTTGCATTAGAGCGCTGACTTGACCTTACAGTTGTAGCTCTCTCATTACTTGGATTACGACTTGACAAAGTTGCATTTGCTCTGTTGGAACTAGTGCTTCTATTATTTGTTGCCACTCTAGAAGCGTTGCTACGGTTTATTTCCCGTCTTCCCGTGGCGATTGCTGTACGTTCAGTTCTGGCATTTCTATTATAAGCGATAGCTCTACCGCGACTGTCTCTGCGTCCTCTCTCATAACTTCTATAATCCACGCGGTCATAAGGTCTATAGAAATTGCGTCTCAAATCACGTCTGGTTAAACAACCATTGTAATATCCTGGTCTGTTCCAGTAGTTGCGGTGATAATTCCATGAAAACCTTACCGGATTATAATAACGTCTGTAAGGAGCATTCCAAACCACACAACGATCTATGACAGGTGCAGCATAATAAGCATGCCACGGGCGGTAAACATAGTTTCTGTTCCATCTATTGATGAAACCTCTGTAATTCACGACTACGCCAGGACTACCGTAGTATACTCTCAAATTTCCAATGCTACGTACCCATCCATTTCTATAGTTTATGAATATATCTCCGATCTGATTCACTCGTCCAAATGGGTCATAAAATATAGGTACACTTTCAATCTGGATTACCGCTCCATAAGTATCATACTGTACAAAACGATCGTAATTAAAACCACTATTAAATGAAAAATGAGTATTGCGTGTATTTATCGCAATATTAAAATTAGGACCATAATCCAAATAATTGAAGTCAAACTGACCATCTGGAAAGACGGCAAATTCAATTCCACCTTCTTGAAAGATAAAGCTGTTTGTGTAACCGCGATATCTCAGATCATCGGCTGGTCGTTCTGCGTGGCTTGCCTGAATTCCTACCAGGAACAGCGCAAGCATTGTGATAAAATTTTTCATAACTAAGCCTTTTAATGTACTACATCGTTGTCGTACGCTTAGTAAGTATCAATCTGTGTGCCGAAATCGCAATTTACTGATTAACAGGTTTTTGTTTTGAAAGCAATGCTATTAGATGCAGCTATGCGCTGAGAGCTGAGAGCGATGCGGGAGCTTTTATTGAGCGGATTGATTGATTTGAATGGATTTTGAAATAATGAATTAAGTTCCAAGCTTCAAATTTCAAGCACTAAGCATCATGCGCAAAGCTATTTACTTTATGAATTTAAAGCTTCTACGTTTCCCGTCTTCTCTTGTAGCGACCAATATATAAACGCCTCTACTCAAACCTGCCACCGAGAATTGAACTGATTTGTCTTGAAAGATTAAGGAACCCTGCGCTACCTTTTTACCAAGCAGATTAAAAATCTCGATATTCAAATTTCTTATACCTGTTTCGGAAGTTATAGTAATGACTTCATTTACTCGATCAGATTTGATTTTAATGTCCGGCTTTGAATTTGAGGGTTCGACTTCTTTTATTATGGAAGAACGTAAAACTGAATCGGACTGAAAGCGAGCTGCAGAGTGATCTAAACAAATAGTTGTATTCAACAGGGTAATTACAGAGAATAGGAGCGTGGGTACATATTTCATGGCTGGTTAGTTTGATGCTACGCACAATGAGCGTTAAGCTCTAAGAACAAAGCGTGGGTTAAATTTTAAATTAAGCTGTGAAGGGTTCTTTTAACGCTTTTAGTCAAATAGAATTTTTCACAGAATTGAGTAAATTGTTTCTATTTATAGCGGGACATTGATCCCTAAAATAAAGCTGCCAAAACTGCGATCGCTGGTTATACTGTGTACGTAGTCGATTCTTAAGGGTCTAAACTTGCCAAAACCAATATTATCGATCCCGGCACTAACTTCAAAGTAGGGATTGCGCTCTGTGTAAAGAGCTTTACCACTTAAAATTAAATCATAGTTCAGCTGATTGATTCCAGGGATCTTCCCTAAAATATAACCCTTGAAATCATGTTGCAAATGGACCTGTGCATAGCTTTCATTTGTACTGTAACCATAGTAGTTCAATAAAACAAAGCCATAAGGATTCAAAGCAGAGGTCTTAATGCGCAATTGATTCCCATTAAAATGCTGATAGTCCACAAAGCTGATCTCATCTGCATTGAAAAACGTACCACCGTTGATCCAATAGCTACTTCGACCTAAATTTCCCATATCAAAACTTTGCCAGATGCTTCCGCTTAACTGGTGAAAGTCAAGTCCATCTTCGCTACCGGCAAAACCGCCCTCATAACGAACATTGATAGAAGGGAATTTCTCATTCCTAATGTTATATTTCCCATCAGGATAATTCTGGTACTTCTGTCCAGGTCTTATCGTAAGATTGACTAATGCCTTTGCGATTTCATGATCTTCAATGAATTCGGAATTGTTTCCATCGAGCGGTAAAGGATTGTTACTGGTATATTCATAATCATCCCAAGGGAACCAGACTTGATCAGTCGTGTTGTTCAAACCTTGGCGTTTTTCGTAAGATAAAGATCCTGAAAGGTAGAAACCATTGGCAATTTCTTCTGAATAACCTGCTCTTATGTAGTCAGCTTCATAGAATTTAGCAAAGTTGCGCTCAAAGAATAACGAAGCAACGGTATTCTCAAAATTGCTGATCGGCTCGGAATTGTTGATCTGAAAAACCTGTGTTCCACCTGAAAGGGAAAGGGTACGGCGATTTGTCCTATTGAAACGATAATTGAGATTTGCGGTGTACCTCAAACGATCATCAGAAAATCCGTATTCAAAATCTGCACCTGCGTAAAAATAACGGTTGTAGCGCTCGTCAAAACCTTTGGAATAGGAGAGACCGGTTCCTACTACAAATCCCTGTACCGTATTGAATCCTTTAAAAGCTTCTGGTGTGATTAACCCATCATAAGACCAGCGGCTTCGCTCATTGCTATCGCGATAGGTGTAACCTGTAAATAAATCCAGTTTGCCAAATCTATTGCGTACCTGATCCACACTATCTTTATATTTAGGATCGTTGCGCACGGCACTTATACTATCTTTCTTGATGTAGTCTTTCTGCTCTATTTCAGTAAGGGGAACTGGTCTGCGATTCACCCAGAATAAACTGTCTTTTTTGTTGGCGTCTGCCTCCACCCGCAACACTTCAGCGCCAAAATACTTTTTATCAAATTGTGGATTAAAATCATAGTCGGTATAATTTGCAATAAATCGACCGTTCCCTTGAAAACCTAGAAACTTGAATGCAAAATCAATACTTTGAGACCGCTTGACCCAGTAATCGGTGTTTTGGTCATACGTAAAATCTTGATTGAAGGTCAGCTTTTCAATAGGCGGGACATTGATGTTTTCTCCCGTAGTGGTCAGTTCCAGACCAGAAATGGTCCATTGATCCTCTACGATGTAAATTATGCCGTCAAAAGTGTTGTCCTTAGGTCTCTTTGAGCTTACTTGAATCTTATTGATCAAAAATTTGTTCTCGTCATAATAGGTACCCAGCAACTTATAGCGGTAATAGTTGAATGCGTAATCAGCAATGGGTGATACGATGCGATTATTGAGGTCTATGTTGTTTTCGTAGAAATTGAAGTTTGCTTCCTCTGCGCTGTTTACGCTAAAACCATTATCATCTCCACTTATTTTACTTGCGGTGATACGTTCTTTAAAATTATCCGGCGCCTCGTAGGCAATCTCAGAGAAAGTCTCTGATAGATAAATGATACCGCTGCGGGTCAGGGAGTCCAGCGATCCATCTAGATCACCTATTTCCTGGCCTAGGAATTTTTCTGGAACATCTTCCATGCCCCACACTCCGCGTGAGTAAAAGTTTGCGGTATAGCGATCGGTTTTGTTTTTGTTGAATTTGCGTCTCGCGATGGCTTCTCGTATCACGCGATCTGCTGGATTTTCATCGCTGTTCACGACCACCTCGTCTAGCGTAGCTACTTCTTCTGTGAGTTGCACGTCGAGCCGCTGATTCTTCTCAGCATAATCCACGGTGCGGTTTTCGGTTTTGTAACCCAAGGATTGAAAAACGATCTCGTAAGTCTTGAATTGCGGCAGTTGAAGGAGGTAGGTACCATCTGCATTGGTGGTGGTACCGGTATAGGTTCCTTTAACGTAGATGCTGGCAAAAGCTATGGGGTTGTCATTCTGATCAGTGAGGGCTCCTGTTAATTGCGCTTTCGCGAAAGCGGAAAAAATCAATATAACTATTGCGGTCAGGTAGAGGTGTTTCATGTCTTTAGGTTGCGTGGTTTGCAGCGATAAAAGTATCGTATTCTACCTAATAGACGAGGGTTTTCTTAAATGGTTGTCCAGATTGTGAATCATGCAGGTTAGAAGTAGCAGTTTACAGTACCTTCTTAAGTTTACAGTTTTGATTTTCAGTTATTGTACTAATTATCAATTAAACAAAAATTATTTCATTGCTTACTGTTTACAGTCTACTGTCAACTATCTGTAGGCCTTCTTGATGCTGTCCAAACGGCGCTTGTTGTCGCGATCTTTTATGGTATCACGCTTGTCATGGAGTTTTTTTCCTTTGGCAAGGGCGATTTGTAGTTTTGCACGACCGTTTTTATCAATAAAAAGGAGTAGGGGAACGATGGTATTCCCAGAGCTGGTGACTTCTTTTTCAAGCTTTTTGAGTTCGCGTTTGTTAAGCAACAATTTACGCACCTGTTTAGGATTATGGTTAAAATAAGAAGCATGGCTGTACTCTTGTATAGTCATGTTTACAACCCAAAGCTCACCATTCTTGAACTCACAAAAACCTTCAGCAATACTCGCTTTACCTAGACGTATCGCTTTGATCTCAGTACCTACTAAAACAATTCCAGCAGTATACTTATCCAGTATCTCATATTCAAAGCGAGCCTTGCGGTTCTTGATCTGTATGTTTTTCTTAAATTCCATAAAGAGGCGCAAATATAATGGATGCGGTGATGAGTAGTGAGTTTTTAAGTTTTTGTATAGATGTTGGGATGAGGGAAGAGGACTGAGGCACTCGAAGCCCGATTTGAAATATTGAATGTTGAATATTGAATATTGAATAGCGAACTCTGAGTACCGATTTTTATGTAAAAAAAAAACGCATACCGCATACCTTATACTGAAAACCGTACCTGCTTACTGCCGCAGCTCATCGAATTATGAAGACTTCATAATTGTTTGTAAAAGCGCCCTCAGAGAACCTTAAGGCTCGATATGAATTTTCACCGAGGGCTGAGGCACTCGAAGCCCGATTTGAATATTGAATATTGAATGTTGAATATGGAATATTGAATATCTATCACGGAATAGCGAACTCTGAGTACCGATTGTTGAGTAGAATAATCGCATTCCACATACCTTATACTGAAAACTGCACCTGCTTACTGCCGCACCTCATTGCATGATGAAGACTTCATAATTTGTTGTAAAAGCGCCCTCAGAGAACCTTAAGGCTCGATATGAATTTTCACCGAGGGCTGAGGCACTCGAAGCCCGATTTGAATATTGAATATTGAATGTTGAATATGGAATATTGAATATCTATCACGGAATAGCGAACTCTGAATACCGATTAATGAGTAGAATAATCGCATACCGCATACCTTATGCTGAAAACTGCACCTACTTACTGCCGCCTCCCTAAAAGAATTGGATAAAATGTGAAAAGCTTAGGGAAAGAACGGACAGTTCAGCAAAATTCCTGATAGTATCTTCGCGATATGAAAAAAGTATACCTTCTATTACTCTATCTAGGCTTATTTTTTGTTAGCTGTACTGAGCCCAAGCCTAATGCAGATGAGCTGATTGAACAAACCATTAAAGCACACGGCGCAGATCAGATGGCGCAAGGAAAATTGACTTTTAATTTCAGAGGGATCGATTATGCTGTGACTCGTGATAACGGACTCTACACCTACGAGCGCATCACGATTCAAAACCAAGATAGTGTGGTGGACCGCCTTACTAATGAGGGATTCACAAGGACTATAAATGATAGCGTGGTTACCTTAAAGCCAGAAAAGGAATCGACACTTAGTTCCAGCTTGAATTCTGTAATTTATTTAGGTCAGTTGCCTTTTAGTCTCGATGGTCCCGCCGTTTATAAAAAGTTTCTTGGTGAAACTACGATCGATGATAAGAAATACTACGAGGTCGAAGTGACCTTTGATGAAAATGGTGGAGGCGAGGACCATGAAGACGTTTTTATCTATTGGATCAATCAAGCAGATTTCATGATTGACTATTTTGCTTATAGTTTTTGTGAAGAGGAATGTGGTTTCCGCTTTCGCGAAAGCTACAACCGCAGAAACATCAACGGTATGATCGTGCAGGACTACCATAATTACAGCCCAATAGATACCGATGCAAAACTTGAAGACCTTGAAGAACATTTTGAACAAGGAAAACTCAAAAAAGTAAGTGACATTGAATTGAAGCGAGCCACATTTGATCTATAAAAGGTCAATCTAATATGTAGTTATGCCAAAGGCTGATAATTTCAAGTTATCTGTTAGTGAGAAAATGGTTAACCTCAGAAATCAAGACTTTTTATGAATTGCTAATTTCAATTTAGACTTTGCAGTTCTATTGAGTAAATTTTTAAATTTTAATTTTGCTCTCGAAAATTTCAATTTGAACCTACTATTATCAATCTTCCATCTCTGACTTATGAAAAAGGTTTTACTCGTAGTATTTGTTCTGGTAACTTCAACTAATTTAAATGCTCAATCAGAAGTTGATTTTAAGAACTCCATACGTATAGGAGGTCTCGGATTATTTACTGGATTCTATGAATTCCAATATGAAAGAGTGGTTAGTGAAAATGGCTCTATAAGATTTGGCTTTGGTACGGGCACATTGCGAGATGCATCAGGCAATGCTGCTGACGATGACTTTATGGATGCCTTCGGTTCAAATTCATTCAATAATGACAATCGTCGTGTCGTAGAAGGTTTTACTGCCAATGCAGAATATAGATATTTTTTTACCCACCTCAAAGCGCCAAAGGGTCTCTATGCCAGTCCAGGAATTCAATACTTAAGCTTGACCGACACCTATACTTATAAGAACAGCAATGATGTTACCGAAACCTTAATTGAAAATGACTATTCGGTTTTCAATCTAAGAGCGCTCTTCGGTTATCAATTTATTATTGCTAAGAGGTTTATACTTAATCCATACATAGGTGCTGGAATTGCATTAGGGAATGTAGATCAAAACAATGGTCAGGATAATGCATTTGGAACTGGATTTTCTTTAAACGCAGGAATCGATCTTGGTATAGGTTTCTAGTTCAAATCTATCCCAAAAACTGACCCAACTTTGAAGGCTGCTGCAACAACCAGCCGGTGAGACTGTAGCGTGGCTTATTCGAAGCTAATACCGCATGGGGGACAACAGCACTTTTAAACATTACACAGCGTGCCTCAAGTGGTTCCACGAGTGTTGTAGAACCGTCTTCTCGATAAATCTCCAGTTCACCACCATCACCTTTTTGCCAATTCTTATTTAGGTAAATGATCATGCTGATCGTGCGGTTGTTCCTGTTATTGAATTGATCCAAGTGTTTGTCGTAATGACCACCGGTAGGGTAGTGGGCTAAATGAAATTCATAACCGGACAATCCTAGATAACAGTACCTGTTGTAAATATGAATAGTTTCATCAATAAGACTCCAGATGGCATCAAGTGGCGTATCTCTTTTTCTATCTAGCCAATACGTAAAGTCTCCTCTTATATCAGTACGGATCATTTGATCGTTCAAGGCTCCGATGCCGGCTTTTGTAAATGCATCTAGATGTTTTTTGAAAAAAGCCTGCAATACATCAAGCCGATCTTCCCTCAAGAAATCATCTATAACTACGTAATCGCTAAGAGCCAATTCATCCATCCAGGACAACCAGCGATCTAGAGTATGGTATTCTTCCAATTCACTTTAAAAAAGCGGCAAACATAACCTAGTTGGTGCTATACCTGAACAATCTTATCAAAAAAAATCAATCCCACCCAAACGCTTGGTTGATCTCCTCATAAACCACTTTACCATCTACTATATTCAATCCCAAAGCGAGATGTGGATCGCGATCGCAAGCTTCTTTCCAGCCTAGATCGGCAAGTTGAAGTACAAACGGTAGGGTCACGTTTGTCAAGGCAACCGTTGATGTGTAAGGAACAGCTCCAGGCATGTTGGCCACCGAGTAGTGCACGACATCATCGATAATATAGATAGGATCCTCATGAGTGGTGGGACGGGTCGTTTCTACACAGCCACCTTGATCTACCGCTACATCTACGATCACCGTTCCCGGTCGCATGGTTTTGAGCATATCCCGGGTGATAAGATTTGGAGCTTTGGCACCTTTCAGCAGAACACCACCTATAATCAAATCATGCGTTTTAATATGCTTTCTTATGTTGAGCTCGTTGGAAAACTCGGTGACTACGTGTGGTGGCATCACATCATTGACGTATCTCAATCTTTTCATGTTGATATCCATAATGGTTACGTGAGCTCCCAGTCCAGATGCCATTTTTGCTGCTTGGATCCCTACGACACCAGCGCCCAAGACCAAAACCCGCCCAGGAGCAACGCCAGGAACTCCGCCTAAAAGCACGCCACGGCCCTTAACCGGTTTTTCAAGGTATTTTGCACCTTGTTGAATTGCAAGTCTTCCCGCCACTTCAGACATGGGTGTGAGTAGGGGAAGACCGCCGTCATCATCTTCTACCGTTTCATAGGCGATGCAAACAGCACCTGAGGATAGCATGGCTTTTGTAAGTTTTTCGCTTGAAGCGAAATGGAAATAGGTAAAGACAATCTGGTCTTTTTTTACAAGTTCATATTCCCGTTCAATAGGTTCCTTAACCTTCACAATCATGTCGGCAATTTGATAGACTGCTTCAATGGTGTCCAAAACCTGGGCTCCAGCTTTAATGTAATCTTTGTCTGAAAAGCCACTTCCCAGTCCAGCACCTGTTTGAATGCTAACAGAATGATTGCGTTTAGTCAATTCCAGCACTCCCGCTGGGGTCATTCCCACACGGCTTTCATTATTCTTGATTTCAGATGGTACACCTATTACCATGACTACGTTATTTAGGGTTGTAAACGATAAATAAACGATATTTATGAAACTAACCCTATAATTGAGAGGGTTAATTTTTAAAATGTTATCAAAATAGGAAGTATACCCTGTATTTTTTAGGGTGTGTATTCGATATGAATCTATTTTGGCTGTATTGACAATAAAAACCAACACGTCAAATTCATCTCAAAAAAAAATTAATTAGGATTTTTAACCACCATAATCAGTCGATCAGAATCAAAGCGATCGTACGCGTCAAGCTGATAATTACCATAAACCTGTGTCAACTCGAGTCCTGCCTTATCAAAAAATCTTTTGAAGTCTGAAAGCATCAAGGCTTTGACACGCTCGGTGTAATGGTATTCACTTCCCTCATCTTCAAATGAGATATCCTTGATAATGTGACCATCTTCAAACCTACGATTCATGTGAAAAACAATTCCTTGCTCACACTTCTGATTGGATACGACCAGCTTACGCAAAACATAAGGAACGTTTAAGAAATCAATCACCGCATGTCCACCACGATTGAGATTACTCTTAATGGCACAGATGGTTTTAAGATTATCTTCCTCAGTTTCAAAGTAACCGAAACTGGTAAACAGGTTAAAGACCGCATCAAATTGTTCGCCCATAGGTTGGGTCATGTCGTGAACCTTAAAACTTAATCGGCTGGGGTTAAAGGTCTGATAAGAAGGATCAAGACTCTTAGATTGAGCAAGTTTTATTGATAATTCCGCTTTCGCGAAAGCGATACTATTCTCGCTCAGATCCACACCGGTAACTTTGTAACCCAGTTTATTCAAGTACATGCTATGCCGACCGCGTCCACAAGCAAGATCCAGAATATGAGCATCTTGATCGAGTTGCAGCGATTCTGTAAGGCGGCGCATAAAACCTGCAGCCTCCTCATGATCACGATCTCCGTACAGAATATGGTAGTATTTTGTGTCAAACCAACTGGCATACCATTCCTGCTGTGTGCTTTCTGAAGACATAGGCGGCAAAAATACCGTAATTTTGCCGCTCTAAATCGCAAAGCATGTCTGAAAATTTTAGAATGGTCGCCAAAACACTTTTTGGACTGGAAGAAGTCCTGGAACGTGAACTCAGGGAGCTGGGCGCCATGGACATCAAGAAAGGCGTGCGCATGGTAGAATTTGTAGGGGATCAGGGTTTTATGTACAAGGCAAACATGATGCTGCGTACCGCAATTAGGATTCTAAAACCTATTTACAGCTTCAAGGCCCGCAATGAAGTGGATCTTTATGATGGAATCTATCAATTTGACTGGTCACAATACCTCACGCCTCACGACACACTTTCTGTAAGTGGGACGATTTCTTCCAAATACTTCAATCACAGCCAGTATGTTGCGCTTAAAACCAAGGATGCGATCGTCGATCAGATACGCCGCGAGACGGGTCGTCGTCCTGATGTGGATTTGAAGCATCCTGATGTGCGCATTTCTATTCACATAAACGATCAACATGTGGACGTATCGCTGGACACAAGTGGTGAAGCGCTGTACAAACGTGGTTACAGAGATAAAACCAATATTGCGCCTATAAATGAAGTACTTGCTGCTGGGATCATTTTACTAAGCGACTGGGACCAGCGATCTACTTTTATAGATCCCATGTGTGGTAGTGGAACGCTGGCCATTGAAGCAGCCATGATCGCGGCAAACATCGCCCCTAATCTGAATAGAATGGAATTTGGTTTTGAACGCTGGCCGGATTACGATAATGCCTTATTTGAAAAGATTCAAGAAAGCTGCCTCAAAAAAATGCGTGAGTTTGAAGGCAAGATCATAGGCCGCGATGCAGATGGGTTTACTCTTAAAAAAGCCGCTGAGAACATTGAGAATGCGAACTTGAAAGATTTTATCACGCTAGAAAAGGGTGATTTTTTTAGAGATAATCAACGGGCAGAGGCTTTTTTAATGTTTAATCCGCCTTATGACGCTAGACTTTCCGTGCAAATCGATGAGTTTTACAAAAACATAGGAGACACCTTAAAACAACGCTACGCAGGTTCCACCGCATGGATGATTACCGGGAACCTGGAGGCACTCAAGCATGTAGGCTTGCGCCCGAGTAGAAAAATCAAATTGTTCAACGGGAAACTGGAGTCCAGACTCGTGAAATATGAGATGTATCGTGGCAGTAAGAAAGGTGGTGGGGACTAGTACGCTTTCGCGTCGCGCCGTCGGCAAGCCTATGGCGACCGAGGGAAAGCGGGATAGTTTCTACTCTTTTTGAACAACTTAAATCATAGGTGGCTGAGCGGAGCCGAAGCCGAAGCCAATCACCAGATCCAAAATTGTAAAAATCGAACATAAATTTTCCCCTTGAAAGGGCGCTGGATGTGTTGAATTCTTTACTCGAACTCAATTTGTACACTTAACAAGAATAAGAGTCGATAATTCATTGTTCTCTAGCAATTCTTAAGGCCCCTTTAGGGGGTTGGGGGCTAAATGAATATTGAAATTCAGATGTCAGAAGCATAGGTTTTAAACTCAAGTCATGAAATTGGCGATCTTTTATCGTGAACACCTCTGCGATTATCTCACTTTGTAAGAAAAATCATTAACACAACTTTACCGAGGCAAATTATGTTAAAAGGCATGGGTTTTGTCAATTTGCAAGTCCATTAAGATTAATCTGCTTGAGCGATCAAACTGTAAAGAAAAACCCTAAAAAACCAAAGAGAAAATTCCGCTGGTTGCGCAGGTTGCTGCGTACCATTGCTGGTATCATCATTTTCTTTTTGTTGCTTATTCTTTTCATACGCAGTCCGTGGGGACAAGATATCATCGTGAATCAGGCGGTGAGCTATCTGGAAGGAAAAACGGGAACTGAAGTTCGAGTGGAGAGTTTATATTTCACTTTTGACGGAGACATAAGTGCGAGCGGTGTGTATCTGGAAGATCTCGCCGGTGATACCTTAATATATTCAAAAAAGCTGGAAGCTGATATTCCGTTTTTGCCTTTGATTAGAGGTGGGTCACTTTCTATAGATAATGTGGAGTGGGAGGGGCTTGTAGCGAGAATAAAAAGACAGGACACCGTTCAAGGCTTTAATTTTCAGTTTCTTGCCGATGCATTTGCCACCGCACCAGACACCACCACGTCAGAGCCCATGCAGTTGGATTTGGGCGACTTTGATTTAAATGATTTTGACGTTATTTATGATGACAAAGTCACGGGTATGTTTGCAGATGCTCGCTTTCAGAAGCTTCAAGTCGCCATGAACGAATTGGATTTGGAAAAAATGCGCTACGCGGTCGATGAAATTGTTCTAACTGATGCCGATGTTACCTACATCATGAGCGAGCCTAGCATTCAGACTAATCCCGATGCTGTTGAAACTGATTCTGTTCCTTTACCATTTCTCGCAGCTGGAAACATCAAGTTCGCTCAAGTTAACTTCGATTTCAAATCAGAAATCGACGGGATTGAGCTTACGACTTACGTGGATGATTTAGAAACCAGCATTCCTAAAATTGATCTGGACCAGCAGGATTATGAGGTGTCGTTTTTAGATTTTAGGAATTCCAGAGTCGATGTGGCTATGACTGCACAAGATTCTAAAGCTACTGGCAGTATTGAATCTAGCCAAGCAACAGCTTTTGAGTGGCCGCCATTAACTTATGATGTTGAAGATGTTCTTCTTGAAAATATTGATTTTACCTATTCTGTTGACGAAGCACAACCACAGGTAGGTCAATTTAATCCTGATGCTGTATTTCTTGAGGATGTGAATCTCACTTTGGCAGAGAGTTCTCTAAAAAATCAAACTCTTACCGCAACTATTGAAAAGCTGAATGGTAAAGAAGCTTCTGGTCTAAATCTGTACAGTTTCAATTTTACAGGGCAGGTTTCTGATAACGCTATAATCCTTGACGGTTTAAATCTTAATTTGAACAGAAACACCCTCAACGGAAACTTGAGGATGGATTATGCAAGCCTCCAGCAACTGATTGAAAATCCCACAAATATTAAAGTTCAGGCTAATCTCCCAAATTTCAATATAGATCTCGCTGATGTTTACCGTTTCCAACCTGACTTAAAACAACAACCCTATTTTGACGCTTTAACCAAGCATAGATTAAGAGGAAACTTTATAGCAACTGGAAGTACGGAATTTTTGAATATTCCCAAGTTTAATTTGGACTGGGGTCAGGCAACGTCTATCTACGCCACAGGGAATCTCCGTAATGTCACGGATCCTGAGGCGTTGAGCTACAATTTTGAGCGAGTCCGAGTCAACTCTAAGAGAAAGGATTTAATTGCTTTTGTTGATGAACAAGCTCTAGGAGTTGAGTTGCCACAAGATGTTCAGTTGGTGGGTAGTTTTAATGGCACAACAACCTCTCTCAAAACCGATGCTCGTCTTCAGACCAGTCTAGGTGCCGTAGATGCCGATGGTACTTTTGCATTTGGCGAGGATATCAACTTTGATGCGGTTGTTCAAGCGACGGAAATTCAGCTGTCTAAATTGCTAAAGAATCCAAGTCTTGGAGACATGACTCTTAATCTGGATGTTGAGGGAAGCGGTGCCACTATAAATGAACTCGACGCGACGCTGGAAGGTAACCTCAGCAAATTCGCTTATAACGGTTACCAGATCAATAACGTACCGCTGAGTGCAAAAATTAAAGATGGTCAGGGAACCTTTGATACAAAGTTTAGAGATGATAATTTGGATCTGGAACTGGACGCATTTGTCGACCTAGATAGCATTACTACCGAAGCACAAGCAACAATAGATGTCAAAGGAATCGATCTTTATGAATTTGGGATTTCCTCAAAAAACACTAAAGCTGGAGGAAAAATCATTACTAATTTCAAGGGTAATCTGTCTAAATATGAAGTCGATCTAGAGATTGAAGACGGCATCGCTGTCTATGACGACCAGAGTTATCTATTGGGAAGTTTTAATGCGCATGCTTTTTCTGCTCCGGACACGACGTCGGTAGATGTAAAAAATAGAATGCTCGATCTGGAACTGCGATCAAACGTAGATCCAGCGCAGCTTTTTGCTGGGCTTCAGCGACACATGGATCGGTATTTGAACCGCGAGGTAAGCATGGACACCACAAATTATGTGGTGATGAAATTGAAGGGCAAGGTCCAACCGGCACCCATGTTGCGTGAGGTGATTTTGCCTGGTCTGGAATCGCTGGATACACTCACGTTATCCGTGAACTTTAATGAACGCAGGCGCCTTTTGGATTCTGACATCATCATTCCCTACGTGAAATATGCCGGCAGCGTGGTGGACAGCATCCACATTCAGTCCAGATCTGACCGGGAACGATTTGATTTTGAAGTGGGCTATGATCGGCTGGAAGCTGGACCTGTAAGCCTCGCAGAGACTGTGCTTAAAGGTTCCATCATAGAAAATAGACTGGAGCTGGATTTTGTTTCCTATGACGAGGGCGAGCGATTATTGCATTTTGGGAGTACGCTTTCGCGAAAGCGTGACCAATTAGGAGTAGATAACCTCATTTTCAATTTATCGATTGATGATTTGATCTTCAACAAAAAGCCGTGGCAAATTCCAGAAACCAATGAAATGGCTTATGGCGAAAACAAGATCAAGTTCAAGGATTTTAAACTCACAAATGGCAATCAATCACTTGAATTAACAAGCGATCTGTCTGATATAGAGAAAGATCACATCGCTTTGCTCATGAATAACTTTAGGTTGCAATCCCTTCTCAGTTATCTCAATCCAGATGAAAAACTCGCTACTGGAGTCGTCAATGGGGAATTGATCTTTGAGGATGTTTTAGGCAAAATGGGCTTTGAAGCTGATATGACCATCGATGAGCTTCACCTGATGGAAACAAAGCTGGGGAGACTCGCTCTGGATGCCGAACTGGTCAATGGCAATCGCTATAATATGGATATGACCATCAAAGGCGACCCTATTGATTTACAGCTAGCCGGAAATTATACGGCTACAGAGACCGCTGCTGAACTGGATCTTCAACTTGATTTAAATAGGCTGGAGATGAATACGGTGACTGGATTGTCACAGGATTTTCTCAAAGAGGGTTCCGGTTCTATGAATGGAAAAATAAGTGTTACCGGTACAGTTTTAGAACCTATTTATGAGGGGAAACTAGGATTTGAGAATGCTGGTTTTAACGTGGCGATGCTCAATAACAAATTTGTTTTGAAAAAAGAAGAGCTCGATCTCAATAATGACGCGCTCACATTCAACAACTTTGAGATAAGGGATGAAAACAACAACATTTTTAGCATCGACGGAACATTAGGTACTGAAGATTTGTTTACACCCACTTTTGATTTAAAACTCAAAGCTCGGGACTTTACTGCGCTTAATTCTACTGAAGAAGACAACGATCTTTACTATGGTGTAGCAAAATTTGATGCGGATGCTACCATAAAAGGCGACATCGATATCCCTGTTATCGATATGGACGTGCGGGTAGATAACGCCACAGATTTCACCTACGTAATGCCAGCTGCTGAAGTAAACATGGTACAGCGCGACGGTATCGTTCAGTTTGTCAATAAAGAGGATCCTGATAATATTCTAACGCAATCTGAAGATGTGAGTGCGACGCTTACCGGCTTTGACCTCAATATGAATTTGAGCGTGAACGACGGCGCGACCGTGAACATTATTATTGATCCAACTACAGGCGACAAGTTGCAAGTATCGGGAAGTGGAGATTTGATCTACAAAATGTTTCCCAACGGGCGCATGACACTCACCGGTCGCTATGAAATCGCAGATGGTTTTTACCAGCTCAATTTTTACGATATCGTTTCCAGACGATTTGACCTGGCAGAAGGTGGTAGTGTGAGCTGGACGGGAGATCCTTTTGACGCTATTCTTGACGTTAGAGCAATCTACAGAGTAGAAACCAGCGCCAGCTCGCTCATGGCTGCTCAAACGAGTGGTATTGAAGTAGCAGATAGGAATCAGTTCAGGCAACAGCTTCCGTTTTTAGTTTATTTAAACGTGGATGGAGAACTTATGAAACCTGAGATCAGTTTTGCGATTGATCTGCCTGAAGATGAACGTGGCACAGCGAGTGGACAGGTTTACGGTACGCTACAACAATTAAACAATCAGCCGCAACAGTTGAACAAACAGGTTTTTGCATTAATCACTTTAAATCGATTTTTCCCAACCAGCGGCTCAGATGGAAGCCAGGGTGGAGTGGCGACTGTCGCTCGCGATAACTTGAACCAGGCGATTAGCGATCAATTGAATCAATATGGTGGACAGTTATTTGGTAATACCGGTGTAGACCTAACCTTTGGTCTAGATAGTTATACTGATTATCAAGGAAACTCGGCTCAGGATCGTACCACACTAGATGTGACCGCTAGTAAAAAATTGCTCAACGATAGATTGGTAATAAGTGTAGGTAGTGAGGTAGATGTTCAAGGTAGCAATCCAGATGGTTCACAAACTCCTCTCATTGGGAACGTCGCCATAGAATATCTCATTACTCCGCAAGGAAGATGGCGCTTCAAAGGTTTTAGGAGGAATCAGTTTGATAACGTAGTGGACGGTCAACTGATGGTGAGTGGCGTTGCCATCATTTTCACACGCGAGTTCAACAAATTTAAAAATCTTTTCAAGAGTAGTGACGAATTCAAAAAATTAGAAGAAGAAAAATCCGCTCAGCAAACAACCGATGCGCGTATGAAGGAAGATGAAGATGAGGAGCAACAGAGTGATGATAAAAACCCTGATTCCAAATGACGCGATTCAAAATTTACGGAAAGTCATATCAAATGAAATGGTCAGGTGCATTTAAGTTTACGGCTATCATTGTCATTTTATCTGCTCTATTTTATTCCTGCGCCGTCAAGAAGTATATTCCTGAGGACGAATATTTATATACCGGCGCTGATCTTGAAGTAGAAGTAGATTCAAACGCGACGGTAAATGATGTGGATGCGTTGAAAATTGAGCTTCAAAAGGTGATCACCCCAAAACCTAACAGCACCTTTCTGGGCATGCGTCCCGGTCTTCACTATCATTACAGAGTTGAAAAGGATAGCGCAGGTTTTCTAGCCAAATTCTTCAATAAACGCATAGGAGAGGAGCCCGTCTATCTATCTGATGTAAATGCTGAAGGCACCAGGGATTTACTGCGCAATAGACTAGAAAATAGAGGTTTTTTCTTTAGTAATATCCTTAGCGAGGAGTCTATCGATAGCGTTGCTCAAGAAGCCCGCAAATCTTACAGCATAAAACTCCCACAGCCCTACGAGATGGAAACCTATACGGTCGAGAAGGACAGCATTCCATTTTATGGTGTATTGGAAGAATTGACTAAAAGTTCCCCTTTTGAGAAAGGTTCTCGTTTTGATCTGAGCGCTATGACCAGCGAGCGGGAGCGCATTGAGCAAGAATTGAAGGATCGCGGTTATTATAATTTTAATGATGGATTTTTGATATTTCAAGCCGATACCAATCGTTATGAAAACCGGAAGTTTGACCTGTATTTGAAACTCAAGCAAGATGTACCGTCAAAAGCAGTCAAACCCTATAGAATCAGAAACGTAAACGTGTATCCCTATAATGTAGTAGGGATGGATAGTACGTCCCAAGACACCACAAGATTTGCCGAAAAGAATTTTATCCAAGACGAAGAGTTTTTTAAACCAAAGCGGCTTGATCCCTTCATCCTACTTGAAGAAGGTGATTTATATAGCCCTAACAAATCTAAGTCAACAAGTAGGAGGCTGGGAAGTATAGGGGCTTACAAGTTTGTCAATATTGAATATACTGAAGTCGACGAGCAGAAGAACGACAGTTTAAATTACCTCGATGCCAATATTTATTTATCGCCTTTAAATAAGCGATCGATCAGAGCTGAGTTACAGGGCGTGACAAAATCAAACGACTTTGCCGGGCCTAATCTAGGCGTGACTTTCACTAATCGCAATCTTTTTGGCGGTGGAGAGATTTTAAATATCTCGGCAAAAACAGCTTATGAAGTGCAAATCTCCAGTCAGGATCAGGCTGGTTTGACCAGTCTCGAATTTTCTTTGGGTTCTGACTTGATTTTTCCTAGGATGATTGCGCCCATCACATTTGATAAAAATTACTTTGAATATTCCATTCCCAAAACCAAAACAGGCATCAAAGCCGATTACCTGAGTCGTAGCCAATTGTATGGGCTGCTGACATTCTCCGGTGATTTTGGATACATCTGGCAGGCAAACAAATATGTGACCCACGAGATCGATCCCATTTCTATTAATTACATTAACGTTCTGAACCAGTCTGAAGAATTTAGAGATATAAGAAGACGGAACGCTTTCCTGGATCAGTCACTAGAACAAGAATTTATCTCAGGTTTGACTTATGCTTTTACCTATAACGGAATGGCGCGGCAAAATAAGCGCAGTTTGTTCTTTCTATATTCTACGTTAGATATTGCAGGTAATTCCATAAGTCTCTTGTCTCAAGAAGGAGATGAAGGTGCTAATGAATTTCTAGGTCTAGAATACGCTCAATACGCGAAAGTTGATGCAGATTTCAGATACCACTATCGCTTGACAGAAGAGTCGAGAATCGCCACTCGTCTTTTTGCAGGTTATGGATATGCTTATGGAAATAGCGATGTCTTGCCATTTAGCAAACAATATTTTTCTGGTGGTGCTTATAGCGTGCGCGCCTTCAGGACGCGGTCATTGGGTCCTGGAACTTATCGTCCAAACGATGAGGACGACCGTTCCTTTTTTGATCGATCCGGTAATATCAGGCTAGAGGCAAATGCAGAGTACCGTTTCCCAATTTTTAATTATTTGAAAGGCGCCGTATTTGCTGATGCGGGTAACGTATGGACCAGTACTGACCAAGATCTTGACGGTGGTCAGTTTTCAAGCAATTTCATCAATGAATTGGGAATAGGCGCCGGAGTAGGTCTACGAGTGGACATCCAGGGATTTGTGATACGCTTTGATTTAGCAGCTCCCATCCACGATCCAGAGAATCCTGAAGGGCAGCGTTGGGATTTTGATGTAGCAAATCCAGTATTCAACTTTGCAATTGGGTATCCTTTCTGATTTGAAATAGAGGTGTCTTTAAGTTTGTACGCTTTCGCGTCGCACCGTCGACAAGACTATGGCGACCGATGGAAAGCGAGAAAACAACACGCCTCATCTCCCAGCAAATGGCGTCCCGAAAACTCCCACGGCGAGCTCTGCCCAGATAAGGAAAAGCACCAAAAACAAGATCAAGCCAAAAATGATGCGGTATTTTAAGGTTTTGATCTTTCTCAAGATGAATTCCAATACTAATCCCGTGCCGATCAATAAGGTACCACCCACGATAAAATCAAATGCCGACCAATTCACCTCATTACTAAAGTTCATCGCTACTAGCGGTATTAAAAGTAAGGCAACGGCTACGGCGAGGATAGTTAACAGTCTTTTATTGTGATTCATAATTTCCATGTGGTTGATATGTGTTATGTAATTGAATTTTCTAATTAATACCGGTCTTAATAGAGTTACCAATTCATTGATTAAAGCTAGTTGGTGTTTCTCTTACTTAGCCTTAGTAGTAGATATTTTCTAGTTCAAAGTATACAAATAAATGGGATTTGGTTTATCAGTATAGAACTAATTTTTTATTAATAGCGAAGTGGCTTATCTCTCGGTCAACCACAAGGAATGGTCGCATGGATGACCCTTAATCAGAAATTTAAATAATCAAAACCTATAACGTGTTACCTTGAACTCGCTTTTTTCGCTCTCTCGATAATTGGTTTGTAGCCAAAAGTTGAGCAAATTCCTTTACTCATGTTTCTTTTACCAAATCGCTTGATATTACTGATATCATTTTCCCAGTCGAAAACATAGACCTCGGCCCGAAAAACTACATTTAACTCATCATAAACAACACCTTGATCGGTCGATTCAAAATTTTCTTCGCACTCGATAATCTTAATAGGTTTTCCATTTTGTAAGTAGATTAAAATGGATAAGCGACCGTATGAAAAACCAATTTCTTCATAAATCCTAACAATACGGTTTCCGTTCCGCCAAATTTTTAAAATGCCGCCACCGTCGGTTGTGATTCCAGTCAGTTCCACCCAATCAAATTCGGATTCGACCAGAGTTGCGTCCGATTGAATGTACTCAACGATTTTATCAGTTTCTGCAATCTCTTTTTTCTGTGCAAAGGATAAAAATCCGGTAAGGACTAAAATGACTTTGAATATTGTTTTCAATTGATAAAAATCCTATTTATTCTTATGAACATATAATCTTTTCAATCTACAACTAAGATAACCATACTTCTTATTCGTTTTATGAAGTTGATAAACACGTTTGCCTATCCACAATCTTGGATACACCTCACAACTCTCAAACCCAACCACCACACCACCTACCGCAACTACCATTTAATAGCGTCCAGTACTTAACTCACAGCGCCCAGCGCAATGCGCATCGCGCATTCAAACTTTACCCTCACTTTAATACTTCTCAAATTCCATGAGAGTAATTTTAAACCAAACTAAAAACCATGTGGAGAACTATTTTTCAAGTCATAGGACTTATTGCTGCGGTATTATCGTTAATACCTCTTTTTGCGGCAGATTTTTGGTTCATCAGAGTGTTTGATTACCTGCACATGTATTTTACGGGATTTACGCTTATTGCTATCATCCTGTATTTTTTCACTTTCAAGCCTAAATGGATTCAAGATTACCTATATATCACCATCTTACTAGGCTGTTTTGCTTTTCAAATTTTTAGAGCCGTAGATTATTTGCCTTTCTATCCTCAGGAGGTAGAAGCTGCTCAAAATTCAAACGCCACCCAGCTTACATTTTATAATGTAAATGTCCTTCAAAAAAATACGGAGAGTGCCAAACTCTTTGAAGAGCTACGGGACCTTCAACCTGATGTAATCGTCTTCATGGAGACCGACCAGATATGGGCGGACAAGATTAAACAAGAGATAAAAAACAGTTATCCGCATCGTGTTGAGCATCCGCTGGATAATACCTATGGGATCTTGCTGTATTCAAAACTGGAACTGGTAGATCCAAAAGTAGAATTCTTGGTGGATCAAGAAATTCCTTCAATAACAACCCAATTGAGAACGGATAAAGGTGAGTTGATCCAGCTCTATGCGATACACCCCACACCGCCCATGCCGCAACACAATCCCAAAAGTACGGATCGCGATAAGGAACTCATCAAAACCGCAATTAAGGCTTATAATTCTGAACTTCCTGTAATCGTTATGGGGGATTTCAACGATGTCCCTTGGTCAGACAGTACACAACTTACTAAAAGCATAGGAAAATTGCTGGACGTGCGGTTGGGTAGAGGAGCTTTCAATACATTTAATGCAAAAAATATGTTGATGCGCTGGCCGCTGGACCACATCCTCTCAAGTTCGCATTTCAGATTTGTAGATGCCGCAACGGGTGTAAACTTTGGGAGTGATCATTTTCCAGTCTGGGCTACCTTGTCGCTGGAACCTGAAAACAAAAGCGCACAAGAAGCTGACGAGCCTACTGACAAACATTGGAAACAAGCTAAGGATCAACTGAATGATCAGGAGTTGGAAAGTTTTACCAAATTGCCTGCAGCTATTGAAAATATGATGGATTAGTGCTCTGGAAGGTGCAATTCTACATTATAGGATTTTAACGCCTCAGTAAACTTGGGATCGGTAAAATTTGCCTGTTCAATAGCCTTGCGACTATCTATTTTGAGCTCCTTACGTTTGATCGCGCGAGAGAAACGTCTGATGTGGGTGGCATTGCTGATTTTGAGACCAGGAACAGCGACCGTATCTCCCTGATCATCTTTTGCCACCATGGTCACATAAGATGAGTTGCAATGCTTAGACTCGCCGGTCTGTATATTTTCAGCATCAACGCGTATTCCCACCACCATAGACGTTTTTCCCACATAATTTATGGAAGCCTTGAGAGTGACCATTTCGCCCACCTCAATGGGAGCAAGAAAATCAACCACATCTACACTTGCAGTAACACAATAATTGTTACTGTGCTTTGAAGCGCAGGCAAACGCGATTTGATCGATGAGCGAGAGCACGTGCCCACCGTGTATTTTACCAGAAAAATTGGCGTGGGAGGGAAGCATAAGGATACTCAGCATCACTTTCGATTCTTCGGGAGATTTGAACTTTTTCATGATTTCAAGGCTTGATGGTGGCAAGATAAGATAGAAGTTTTTCACGCTTTCGCGAAAGCGAAACAAGCAATACACACTTTCACATAAAATTAATCCCTTACTCGATAAATCGCTGACCCGAGAGGTTTCACAAACAAACCGTATTCAGTAAATTGCAGGGAAAGAACGTTTCCATGCAAAGAGACCTGCAGAACCTGAGAAAATCCTACGACAAAGCCGCTCTATTAGAAAAAAATATACCTACAGATCCCATGGTGCTTTTTGATCAATGGTTTAAAATGGCAAACGATTGTGATGAAATTGAGGAGGCCAATGCTATGAACCTAGCTTCTCTAGGAACAGATGGTTTCCCTAAAACCCGCATCGTTTTGCTCAAAGAGATCGTAGATGGAAGTCTTTTGTTTTATACTAATTACACGAGCGAAAAAGCCCAGGGAATCGATGCCCATCCTAAAGTAAGCCTGAATTTTTTCTGGCCAGCGCTTGAGAAACAGGTCATCATAAAAGCAGATGTTGAGAAGACCTCGCGTGAGAAATCCTTGAGCTACTATCGCACGCGTCCCAGAGGTTCTCAGATAGGAGCGTGGGTAAGCAATCAAAGCTCACAGATCGATTCACGGGAGCAACTTATGCAAAAACTTACTGAAATCGAGAAACGATTTGAAAATGAGGAAATTCCATTGCCTGATTTTTGGGGAGGTTATGCCTGTAAACCGGTAAGTCTTGAATTCTGGCAGGGACGCGAGAACCGCTTGCATGATCGCATCCTTTACACCAAGAATGAGCAGGATTCCTGGACTAACAAAAGACTACAACCTTAATGAAAAAATTAATCATCATACGACACGGGAAATCCTCGTGGGACCTGAACGTGCGCGACCATGATCGCGTCTTAGGCCAGCGCGGCATAGACGATGGACATCTCATAGGGAATCATTTAAAGGAGCTGGGGCTACAACCCGACTTGATCTGGTCCAGCACAGCTGCAAGAGCTCTTCAAACCGCAACCATAGTCACAGAATACCTGGATTACCAACTATCCAGTCTCAAATTGAATAGAAACCTTTACACCTTCAATAGTGAGGAGTTGAAAGAGGTGATATGCAGCTGTTCTGACGATGTAGATACTTTGATGATCTTTTCCCATAATCACGGCATTACCGATTTTGTGAATATGTACGGGAATAAAGCCTTTGAAAATGTACCCACAACTGGTGTGGTTCAATTGAACTTTGAAGTCGACCGATGGCTAGATATAAAAAGAGGAAGCACGCAATTTTATATTTTCCCGAAAAAATTGCGCTAGATGGAGAACAGTTACTACAACCGTGAGCTGAGTTGGCTCAAGTTCAATGCTCGGGTCCTTCAAGAAGCTAGTGACAAAACGGTTCCGCTGATTGAGCGATTGCGATTTTTGGGGATATTTTCAAACAATCTCGATGAATTTTTCAAAGTACGCTACGCGACCATTCAGCGTATTCAAAGGGCCGGTAAAAATGCTACCAAATCTCTGGGAGGTATTTCAGCAGAGGATCTACTGATAGAGATCAATAAAGAAGTGATTGAAGTACAGGCGCTCAGTTTTAGAATCCTAGAGGAACTGGAAGGCGAGCTCAAAAATGAGAACATCATACTGGTGGACGAGACTGAAATTTCCAAAGAGCACGAGGCCTACATACGCAACTACTTTAATGAAAAGATCAGCCCGGCGCTGGGAACAATTATTATCAAAGAAAGCCTTCCATTTCCACAACTCAGGGATGGCTATGGGTATCTCGCCGTGCGTATGAAGCTCAAGGATGGCGGCATACAACATGCTTTTATAGAGAAGCCCAAGCACCTAGAGCGTTTTGTGGTTCTGCCACAGTTGAAAGATGATGACCGCCAGTACATCATATTACTGGACGATTTAATCAGGCACCGCATGCATTACATCTTCAGCATCTTTGACTATAGGGAGATTGAAGCCCATATGATCAAAGTGACGCTTGATGCAGAACTGGACATGGATATAGATCTGAAAAACAGTTTGCTGGAAAAAATACGCCGTAGTGTATATGATCGTAAGGACGGCGATCCGGTGCGATTTGTTTATGATAAGGAGATCAATGAATCCACATTGCAAATGATCATAGATAATCTACCGGTAGAAGATACAGACTCAAAGATTCCCGGTGGTCGTTATCACAATCGCAGGGATTATTTAAAATTCCCAAGCTTAGGACGTAAAGATCTACTTTTTGATGAACAGCCACCGCTGCCCATAAAAGGAGTTCCAGCGCTGGGTTCATTGCTCGATCGTATTGAACAGGGCGATATTCTCCAGTACACACCTTACCATACTTTTATAAATACTGTCAAGTTTCTGCGGGAGGCAGCACTTGATCCTGACGTTCAGACCATTAAGATCACGATCTATCGTCTTGCAGAAGTCTCACAAATCGCCGGATCACTCATTAATGCCGCAAAAAACGGTAAGCAGGTCACAGTAAGTATCGAGCTACAAGCCCGTTTTGATGAGCAGGCAAATATCAATTATGCGGAATTGATGCAGGACGAGGGAATCGAGATGATCTTTGGTGTGCCTGGACTTAAGGTGCATTGTAAGGCTTGTTGTATCACAAGGGTCAGAAATGGCAAAACTACCCGCTACGGCTTTATCTCTACGGGTAATTTTAATGAATCTACTGCCCGGATCTATACGGATTACACGCTGTTTACCACTAATAAAAAGATTTTAAAAGAGGTGGAGAAGGTCTTTGACTTTTTTAAAGTGAACTACAAGATTCATAAATACAAGCATTTACTGGTCTCACCTCACAGTCTCAGAGCTGGAATTGAGAAATTGGTTAATCGTGAGATCGCTTTCGCGAAAGCGGGAAAAAAAGCACACATCAGGATAAAATTGAACAGCTTCTCAGATTTCAAGATGGTGGACCTTTTCTACAAAGCCTCACAAGCCGGTGTCAAAATAGAGCTCATCGTGAGAGGGATTTGCTGTTTAATTCCCGGTGTTAAGGGCATGAGTGAGAATATTGAGGTGATCAGTATCGTGGACCGCTATCTGGAACACCCCAGAGTCTACTATTTTCACAATAATGGGAATAGTGATGTGTATATTTCCAGTGCAGATTTTATGGGGCGCAACTTAGACATGCGGGTAGAGATTGCTTGTCCTATATATGATGATCAAATCAAGCAAGAGATTCTAGAAACTCTCGATATATGCTGGAGAGATAATGTCAAAGCACGTGTAATTGATGAGCATCAGACTAATGATTATGTGCAAAATGATCTAGAACCGGTACGATCACAATATGCCACCTATGAGTTTTATCAGCAAAAAAACAGATTGAATGAAGTTTAGGAGTGCAAAATATGGTGCCATTGATATAGGGTCTAATGCCATACGCTTACTTATCTCGACGGTAAATATTCTGGGCGAGGAGAAGCCTTTATTTAAAAAAACAAGCCTCGTGCGAGTACCCATAAGATTGGGTCAGGACGTATTTACCAAGGGGAAAATAGGTAAGCGCAATGTGAAGCGCATGATTGACTCCATGCAATCCTATAAATTGCTCATGGACGTGCACGGTGTGGAAACGTATAAGGCTTATGCCACCAGCGCTATGCGAGAAGCCAATAATGGAAAAGAAATCGCGGCTGAAATTCTGGAAAAAACTGGAATCAACATTGAGATTATAGATGGTACCCACGAGGCAGCCATTATCGCCATGACAGATCTGCACACGTTTATTGATAAAAACAAAGTTTACTTGTATGTAGATGTGGGAGGCGGTAGTACGGAGTTTACTTTATTTGCTTACGGTAAGGAGGTCGCTTCAAAATCTTTCAAAATAGGAACGGTGCGATTGCTGAACGACATGGTAGGACGTGAATTATGGGAAGAAGCCGAGGACTGGATTCAGGAAAAGAGTGCATTTTACGATGGAATCGACTTGATAGGAAGTGGTGGGAATATCAATAATATTTTTAAGGCAAGTGGCAAACGTTACGGTAAACCCTTATCGTACTTTTATCTGTCCTCATACTATCAAGAACTACAGACTTACAGCTACGAAGAGCGTATCTATAAATTAGGACAGAATCAAGACCGTGCCGATGTTATTATACCTGCCTGCCGCATCTATCTCAACGCCATGAAGTGGAGCAAAGCAAAAAACATCTATGTTCCTAAAATTGGTTTGAGTGACGGTATTATTAAATCGATTTATAATGCAGAGAACTTATAGTATTGCGAAGAAATATTTATTCCTTGTGAGTCAAATCACAAATTATATTTATAGAATTTGATCTTCCTTCAACTTATTAAAGATTGCTTTGGCCACTTTTTCCGTTGCAGATGATGGGCCAAAAGAGCTATTTACATCAAAATTAGCTTTCCAAACTTCTTTTTTTGTATGAGTGTTGATGCCAATAATTTGGTAATTGACAGCAATTAGCCCTCCATTAGTATAACTAAGGTTTGTAGGTTTAAAAATGAGTAATAAATCTCTTTTACCCTCTACTATGGCCTCATTTATTTTAGAGTCTATGTTACTGTTTCTATCATTTAGTGTCAGTTTATCATTGCCATTCTCGTGTAGAATAAAACGAACTTGTTTTTCATCATTTTTAAAGTAAGCGCTTAATTCTCGTCGTAATTTGTATGTGAAAACGTCAAGATTATCTTTGTCATAAAGCATAATTACTAAAGGATGATTAAAAGGTTGTTTTACTGATCTGTCGACCACAGATTCGATGGAAACACCACAGCTCGTTAAAAAAATTGATAAAAGGATTAATGTGAAAATTTTCTTCATGGTTGATTAGATGATTTAATAAAATTTTAAATCCGCAATTTATAGTCGGCTAACGTCAATAGCAAAAGAATCCGTTGTGTTTTAACAGCTAGGAAAAAGATATATTACCAGAATTAGTCTGAGCGACGGGATCATTAAATCGATTTATAATGCCGAGATGGAAAAGTAAGAGACTCGCTCCATTTCATTAAATCAAAAATTTTACGCCCTTTACTGATTACTAGCAGCTTCTTTATTTGTGATTTTAATAGCCTCAATTATTCTATCGTTTCTTCCCTTCAACTTCTTGATTTGCTTTTCAGTCATGTCACCTTCCAATACTTCAGACAAGATTAAACCGGTCGTGTAAGCTCCTCCATATAAACGGTAAAGACTATCATTAGTTGCTCCTTGGATGTATAACATTTCTGAAACCCTAGGCTGATCAGAACGTATGTTATTAGATCTTAAGGTGTAATTTTTTGTGCTGTGGGCATTCAATATGTAAAAATCTCTCCTGTACAAATTGTATTTACCAGTAGTAATATCCTCTAGATCAATATATCTATTATTGTACTTTTTTACTCTTCGATATCTTCGTGGATTTCCGTAAAAGAATTTGGTTACAGAATCTAAAGGTATCTTACTTTTATAAGTGTATCTCTTTAAAAGTTTAGGATAGGAGAGATAAATCTCACCGTATTTATCGATCTTAGGCACATTCACATCTTTTAAAGTCTCGATTTTAGCGTATAACGTGTCTCCTGATGTTAGTTTTAAAAATCCGTATTGGTTAATAAATCGTCTTTTCTCCTTTTCTGTGAGTCTCGAGTAATCCGGCATTTGGCCGAAAAGTAGAGAGGAGCTTAACAGGCTTAAAGTAATGAAAGAAAGAAATTTATGGTTAGCCATAGTTTAGTTTTTTTTTAGATCAGACGCCTTAAAAATCCAGATTAAAAGTCCGTCTTAATAAATCCACGTTTGGATTTTTCTCGACCAATTTTTCATACTTGTCCTGATCGGTGTAGACGTATTTTTTGGTGACCGTTTTGTCTACGTCAATTTTAAAGTGGATCGCATAGTTACGCAATTCGCGCTTGATATAATCCAATACTTTGCCCTGATCGCGTTCTAGATCCTTCTTCATCGAGGCATTGGGAAATTTGAGATAAATCTCATTTCCATTCACCTTAGGGGAGTCCACACGCAAGATTCCGGCGAGGATCATCTGGCCCTGATTCTGCAAGTGCTGGATGTATTTGTCCCAGACTAAGCAAAACTGCTCTTGTGAAAAAGATTCTTCCGGTAAGTTATCTTGAGGGATTTTATGTTTTTGTTCTTTAGCCTTGACTTCTTTTTTGTAGCTGATTCCTTTGAGCGAAGAATTACTGATCTTACTCTTGAGTCGCTCGTTGAGTTGCCTGCGTTTTTCCTCTATGTCTTGAGTACTACTGTCTGATGGCTGGGAATATGATTCTGAGACATCAGCAACAGCTGATTTCTCATCTGACTCGTGCTCATTTGATGGAGAAACGCCCATCGTTTCTGGATCATGTATTGATGGTACTGACTTCGAATTTGGTTGCGCAGCTTTCTTTTGGGGTTCAGAAGGTTGGGGCTGTTTCTTTTTAGTCTCAGTTTTTTGAACCGGCGCTTGATCAAATGCCTTTGCAGGAAGTATCTGGGTTACCTCATTTTTTTTTTCTCCATCAGTAGTGATGGAGGCCAGTTGCATGAGGGTAAGCTCGATTAACAATCGTGGGTTGCGACTCGATCGATAGTCAAAGTCGGCTTTATTTGAGATTTCTAAGGCGCGTCTCAAAAAGCTAAGATCTGTTTTCTGGGACTGCTCGAGATATTTCTTTTTGGTGACATCTGCCACCTCTAGCAAACCAATTGTTTTTGGATCTTGACACACCATCAAATCCCTGAAATGACTGGCAAGACCGCTGATGAAGTGGTGACCGTCAAAGCCTTTGGACATGATGACATCATAATCAACTAAACATTGCGGAATGTTATTCTTCAGAATCAAGTCGGTAAACTTGAAGTAGGTATCACGATCAAGAACATTCAGATTTTCAGTAACCGCCTGAACGGTCAATTCCTTTCCAGAAAAACTTACCACACGATCAAATATGGAAAGCGAGTCACGCAAGGCACCATCAGCTTTTTGAGCGATGATTTGTAGCGCGTCTTCCTCTGCATTAATACCCTCACGATCAGCAATGCGCTTCAAGTGTTCCCTCATCGCGCTTACCGTAATCCTTTTGAAATCAAATATTTGACAACGAGAAAGAATGGTAGGGATAATTTTATGCTTCTCTGTTGTTGCTAGGATAAAAATCGCATGCGCTGGTGGCTCTTCAAGTGTTTTAAGAAAAGCGTTAAAAGCAGCATTGGACAACATGTGCACCTCGTCAATAATGTACACTTTGTATTTCCCAACTTGAGGCGGGATACGTACCTGATCGACAATGGCCCTTATTTGATCCACACCATTGTTAGACGCCGCATCCAGCTCAAAAATGTTGAAGGCAAAATTCTCATCGGGATCAAAGTCGCCGCTCTCGTGATTGATTTTTTTGGCCAAAATCCGTGCGCAAGTTGTTTTTCCTACACCACGAGGCCCTGTAAACAGAAGCGCTTGTGCCAGGTGATTACTTTCTATGGCATTCTCCAGCGTTTTGGTAATGGCACTCTGACCCACTACATCTTCAAAGGTCTCGGGACGGTATTTACGAGCAGAAACAATAAATGGCTCCATGGTGTCAAAGATACTTTGGTGATAGTTGTAAAGTCAAAATTATGATCGGTTTTTATGAACAGAGTGGTTTAGTTTGTGAGTAAGTGGGTAGATGAGTTTTAGAGGTATTGGGTGTCAAGTATGAGGTGTGCGGTGTGCGGGATGAAGGGTTAAAAGATTAGGGAATTAGGGATGTGGGATGAGGGAATGACAGTAAGAAGAATTCAGGATTAGAGAATTTAGATAAATTGTGGAGTATAGCAAATTGAATCGTGGCCGCGCTTAGCGGGCGCGTTGGACGTGTGGAATGAGGGATGTGGAATGCGAGATTATTTGATAAGGCAATTTGGGATTAGGGGATTTAGATAATTTGTGGAGCAAAGCAAATTAATTTGTAGCCGCGCTTTGCAAGCGCGGTAAAAGTTCAATGATATCGCAATACATCTAGTTTATCAGAAAAGTGCGCAGCTGCGATATTTGAAATTTTAAAATGTAATCCTTGAAATAGAGAAAAGTAATTTATTGCAGTCCCTAGGCTGGTCTGAATAAATAGGTAAATTTGCAGCGGCAGGTCGCCTTATCGCTGTCCGCCTCAGGCGGAGAGAGGAAAGTCCGGACACCGTAGGATACCATAGCGGCTAGCGGCCGTCGTCTCGTGGTCAAGAAAGCTGGATGTTAATCCGCTTTCGCGAAAGCGAGATAGGACAAGTGCAACAGAAAGCAAGTACAGGTCATGCTGTAGTGAAACCAGGTAAACTCTATGGGGTGAAACGCCGCGTAAATCAGAGCTCGAGCGCGATCCGTGCGATCTGAAGGGTAGGCGGTTTGAGGTCGTGAGTAATTGCGATCCTAGATAAATGATAGGGAATCCCGAGTTATCGGGATACAGAATCCGGCTTATAGGCCTGCCATTTTTATAGCTCAATCAACAATGCTACATCCAAAATTACAATCGCCGTCCACAGTATAACTCGCAGCCAATTTCTTCTAGTGAGTTTGCGGCAGACTTCTACATTGTGAGGTTCATCATCCAGTTTTTTATGTAGTGGAATGAAGATCAAAAATGTGGAAATCCAAGTGAGCGCAACGAGAATCGCGTAGCTGATGTTCCATATTTGAAATCCAGGTTCGTCAATAATAAAATACCCGGCTAGAAATACCTGAACAAACATCATGGGCGCTACGATAAAGGTCATATTGCGAGCATACTTGCGGTGCCATCTGTGAAATGTACTTGCTGCCAAAAACTCAAATCCTGGATAAATAAGCAACTGCACCATCCAGATCAACACCATCAAGCCAAAATCAACCGTAATGCGTAGCAATTCTATAGAGATGTTCATATGAGCTTGGTTTTATTCTTTGCAATCCCGTAAGCCCAATAAAGGAGTAGGGGATGAATAATAATTAACCTAGCCCATGCCACCCAGGAGGGAATACATAAATCACCGGCACAACTACTCATTTGGATAAAATATACATGGGGGATAACAAAAATCAGTAACATTAAAATTGTGCCGTAACCAGATAAGGCTCGAGTATTTTTGAATGCAGCTGCAATGGCGATGGCAATTTCTGCAATACCAGCTGCTATATTGAGCAATACTGCATCACCTAGATAATCTGGAATCACTTGAATATACAGATCAGGCTTTATGAAATGCATCGCGCCCGCAACCAGATAGAATACAATAAAGGCAACTAGTGATATTTTTGACTTCAAGACAAGCGCCATTTATATTCTACATGAACTTTTCTCAAGATCAAGAAAAATGGGATCCACCAGATGAAATCGTTGGTAACAAGCGTATAGATGAATTCAAAGGGAACAATGTCCTGCAAGTAGTTAAAAACAAATCCTAAAGGCCCGAAAATTTTACCTAGAAATCCAACGGCCACGATAGGCCAATGGCGCATGGGATCGTAACTTGCCCACCAGTAACCTAATCCATAAACTCCGATGACCATTCCCATTCCCTGCCAAACCATAGGATGGTTGAGCGGTTCCATGCCTACCAATTCAAAAAAATGATTTGGGAAGAGTACGACCCATGCGCCCCACAGTACATTATAAATCGCGGCTAGTTTAAGTGTGAGTTTCATTTTTACCGTGTGGTCGTTTAGATTTTGAAGTCCTTTCTTGACATTGAATATGACTCATTGCGCGCCTAAAATTTTATCTACGCTCTCGACAATATCTTTATAAGAGTGCTCATGCAGTTGAATGTATACATAACCATCTGGTCTTAAGATCAGAAAACCGCCGTAAGGCACGTTTAATGGGAAAAACATGGATTCAAATAGTCTTTCTTCATCGCTCTTCCAGTCGTATTTATTCTCCCTAAAATATTTAAGGGTTTTTAAATCTGGGGAGTGCATCCAGAGCCGCTGCACATCATCACGTTTTCTAAGTTTGCGATTGTATGAATTTGAAAAGATGTTCCAGTTTGAGGAGCTGGTTTCCTGGTTTCCATGAGCAGATACATAACTGATCACTAAAGCTTTATCCCGATTAATTTCACCGTCAAAAAGTTTATTCAGGTAATTATAGATTTGGGTCATTTGATGCAGATCGATGTGTCCCTCTGTTTTGTAACTAAACAAGTAATGATAAATTCTATTTCCCTGCTCGTAAGAAATAGGAAAATTGATAAATCGTTCACGGGCTGTCTCAAATTCAAGTTGGCTGACTTCTTGACCCGTGGGATCGAAATACCGATGGACTGGATTTTGACCAATAGCCATTGAAGTTACCAAAAACATAAACACGTGCAACGATTTAAACATTTACTGAGAATTATTGAATCTGGATAAACTTAAATAAAAAAGAGCAATCCTGAGACTGCTCTTTTCACTTTTGAATACAGCTATCAATTACGCCATGTCATCTTCCGGTGTTATTTTATACAATACCATGACCACGTGCAATCTGTAAGCGAAACATTTTATTTTTAAGGGAGAAGCTATTTTTTTCCTAATAGCCGATCTATGTTATCGGTGATGTCTTGATTAGTATGCTCGTGAAGTCGTATAAATGCATTCCCATCGGGTTGTAATATCAGGAAGCCACCATAAGGAACATCTTTTGGGAAAAATTTTTCCTCAAACATGCGGTTTTTGTCTTCGTACCACATTATATCCTTGATCTGGAAAGGTTCCAGATTTTCTAGGTCAGGAGAGTGGATCCATAACCTGGTAACGTCTCCTCGTTCTGCGATGATTTCATTGTACCGTTGATTGAGCACATCCCACTTAGAATCTCCATCTATCTCACTATTTGTGGAAGAAAGGTAACTGACCAGCAGATTTTTGCTTCGATCTAATTGATTGCCAGTAATGTTTTCCAGATAGCTGTAAATGCTGGATGTAGTAGAAGCTTGTAATTTTTCTTCTGATTGATAATTGATAAGGTGGTGTTCATTAGAATTAGAACCTTCATAATCTAATATGAAGTTTTCCAAGCGGTCATACTGAGTTTCAAACTGTTCTTGTGTTATTTCATTTCCATCTACATTGTAGAATTTATGTTTGTTTTGCGCATGAATCATCTGTAAGAACAACACAATAAAGAGGAAGGATAGCTTTTTCATTTTTGCAATTTTTGTTTAAAATTAAAGAAGGGCAGCAAAAATCGCCGCCCTTCGGTTTTTTAACTTTTGGTAAAAAATCAAGCTGCTTCTTCAACATACTTTTTTTTGCTCAATACCATGGCCAGGTTACCTAGCAATACTCCATAGATCAACTTAGAACAAACATCAGCGACGGTATAAGTCATTTGACGACCTACAATTCCCGATTCACTCCATAACCATGTACCTTCTCCTCCTGTAAGGTAAGGCATCAAGTAAGCACCTGGATAGAGGAACCATGAAATGAGGAATAGTACCCAAATATTACTCAAGATCTTCTGACCTCTTTCTGGAATTCCTTCTTTTCCTTCCTTGATTACTTTATGCATTAAATACAAAATGTGGAAAAAGAAGATGGTAGAAATCGCACCCCATATCATAAATAGATTGAAGTTAGTCACCTCATAGAACTGTCCTATATAACCGGTAATGATCATACCTGCTCCAGAGAACCAAAACTGGTTCCTGATACTGCTCAACTTTGACTTGGTCAGCGATACCACAAATAGGATTTGAAACAAGAGCATCGGTACGTCAATCAGCCAGTTGAGATAACGGTAACCATTATTGAACAGATCTTCACCTTCTCCCAGCATGTATTTTCCAGTTTCTTGGTCAAAGACAAAACTGCTGGTCCAGTTTCCCGCTTGTGCGTAGAGCAATAAAAAAGCAGATACCATAACCACTCCAGAGAGCAGATTGGACATCTGGTATTTTTTGTCGACATATTTGATCGTTAATATAAAATAGAGCAGACCTGCTGCCATAACCGCATAACCTAAAGTGAGGACGTGTGAGGTCATCTGGTAGGCCATCTCGCTAATTCCCTCGCTGGATGCGATGAAATTTTCAAAGTTTGCATTCCCTAATTCTTGCATGATAAAGTGTTTTTGTTAGCAATTTCTTCGTTAAAGATAGAAATAGACCTATTTGTTTAATGTTAAATAAAAATAGTTAAACAAAAATTTAAGAATTCTCGCTTTCGCGAAAGCGTAAAAAACAACAGTCTATGCGATGCTTGCAGCAACTACATCTTCCACCTTGAACTGAAGATGCCTGGGGAGTAAGTTGTCCTTAGGAAGAACAGAAAGCTGCCGGTCCTCATTAGAATCAAAAACATGTTTCCAGGTCACCTGATCATAGCCCAAACCGGTCGCAATCTCCTCATACAGATCGCTGTGGTGGATCAAATCAGAGGAGCCCAGATGAAAAACACCTCTCCGACGGCGATTGATGATGTAGTGCAGTTGCTGGACCAGCTTATCGATATAGGTAGCGTTGATCACCACATTGGGGAACACCTCGATCGATTCGTTATCAGCCAGTAGTTTTTTGAGTTCCTTGACTTTGGGACTCTGCGCGCCGAATATCATAGGAATTCTCGCGATCACATATTTAGAATTGGGCAATCGCAGCAAGGCATTTTCTATCTTGATCTTGAACCTGCCATAAATACTTTCTGAAAAGGTCTTGTCGTACTCGTAGCTGGGGTAGTTGGTGAATCGGTCAAAGACATTAGCACTTGATAAGAAAAGAATACGACTGTCGTTTCTCATCACCCAATCGATCAACTGCTGGTGCAGGTACAACTGACCATTTACATTCCCTCTGATCGCGCTCACGATAAAGCGAGGCTTGAGTTGATCGAGTAGGGGAGCGATCTCCTCAGTTTCAAAGTCAAACTGGTGAAAATGCTGATTCTTCTCAAAAGATGCTTTATCTTTTGCATAAGTGGCATGCACGCTATAAAAAGGAGCAAGCTCCCTGTAGAGAGCTTGACCTATAAATCCACTACCTCCTATGATGAGAATCCTATTCAATAAAGGCTACTTTCTGTAAAACGGAAACTTGACTACCGTTGCCGGCATCAATTTTTTACGGATCTGGATATAGATCTTCCCATCGGGAATTGCAGCATAAGGCGGTACATAACCCATTCCTATTCCTTTGTTGAGTGAAGGAGACATGGTACCGCTGGTCACGATTCCCAGCGCATTTCCATCGGCGTCTTTTATTTCATAGCTGCCTCGAGGGATTGCTTTGTCATCCATGATGAAACCTACCAGTTTTCTATGAACTCCGTTGAGCTTGTGGTCCTTGAGCTGCTCGTGATTGACAAATTCTTTGGTGAATTTAGTCACCCAGCCTAAGCCAGCCTCGTACGGCGAGGTCGTCTCATCGATGTCGTTGCCATAAAGACAATATCCCATTTCAAGTCTCAAAGTATCTCGAGCCGCAAGACCTATAGGTTTGATGCCGTAAGAATCACCGGCTTCCATGACCTTGTTCCAAACTTGCTTGACCTCAGAATTTTTACAGTAGATCTCAAAACCACCAGAACCGGTGTAACCCGTCGCGCTGATGATCACGTGCTCGATTCCTGCAAAATCACCCACCTCAAAATGATAGAACTTGATCGCACTCAAATCGACCGATGTAAGCGATTGCATCGCCTCGACCGCTTTGGGACCTTGAATCGCCAGCAGACTGTAATCGTCGGATAGGTTTTTCATCTCGGCATTCATGGTGTTGTGCTTAGAGATGTGCTCCCAGTCCTTATCGATGTTTGAGGCGTTGACCACAAGTAGGTACGTATCTTCATGAACACGATATACGATCATGTCGTCCACGATACCGCCGGTTTCGTTTGGCAAATAGGCATATTGTGCGCGTCCTACAGTAAGTGTTGAGGCATCGTTTGAAGAAACCTTTTGAACCAATTCCAGCGCGTTCTCTCCCTTGATCAAAAATTCACCCATGTGCGAGACATCAAAAACACCCAGGTCATTCCTGACTGTGTGGTGTTCTATGTTCACGCCCTCATATTGTACGGGCATATTAAAACCAGCGAAAGGAACCATTTTGGCACCCAGCGACTCATGAATTTTGGTAAGCGCGGTATTCTTCATCCTCATTGTTTAATGCGCGCAAAGGTATTGCTTAAAAAACGGCTGTCCAACCGTGTTCACGCGGCGTTAACGGGTGAGGATTTTAGTTTTTTTGGGGTGGGATTTAGTGGGTTGGGGAGGGTGTTTTCGCTTTGTGTCTCCGCTATAGCTTCAGCAACATGCGGACGCTAAAGCGATTTTTAGAAGTTGTATTTGCGACTCATGTTTGGAAATAATTTTTGAGAACAATTTGTTATTCATGAGGAAAGTGGATATGGGATATAACTCCGAGCCTGGGATGGGGGACAAGAAGATAACTCCGTTTGAGCAAGGTTTGAAGATAGTCTTTAATCCAATTTATAAATAATCAAGGTGTTTGCAAATCTGTCATGCCAACCTTGTTTTTTCTCGTTGAATAAAATATTAAAAAATCCAATTCCTGCAATGGCATAGGATATCGTTTTAAATAAATTTCTAGTTACTGACTTTTTTAATGATATCCGGTTTCCCTCTTCGTCCGAGACTATAATATTCATTACTTGTTTTCCAAGTGTCCCTTGCATTGAAGAAGAATCCATTATGATGGAATACACGATCCAAACTCCAACAAGACTCGTTTTACTTAGAACCCAATGCGTAGTATTTTCTATTACAAATGGTTTGGCTTCATTAAAAAACAATATGTTGCTAATATCTGGGAAAGCCATTTTTAATAAAAAAATCAATATGGTAAGTACGAAAAAGTCTATCAAGGTGGCGTATAGTCGGGTGGTAAATTTTGCTGTTGAAAATATATATTGCGTTCTAACCATTGCTTGTTTCAATTTCGAATTAGTATTCTCTTCGCTGACGCATAATTGTTTAAACTCTCTCGCGTAAACACATCGATCCAATTGACCGTGTCAAAGGAGACAAAATACGCACCCTCTGGATTTTTAAACTTGTATTTGCGACTCACGATTTAAAGATAGCATATTTAGCTAATATCTTCATTCAGAAGGATGGTGGACACGGAGTGCAACTCCGCGCCAGCGTGGGTATCAAAAGAAACAAAATAAGCACCCTTTGGATTTTCAAACTTGTACTTGCGGCTCACGATTTGAAGATAGCTCTTTAAACATTTCTTTTTCAGGATTGGTTGTGGATACTGAGAGCAGCTCCGCGCCAGCTTGTGCATAGCTTTTTAAAATGGCAAATCATCTTCTGGTCTAGTTTCTACGAAGTTTTCAATTTCTTTTTTGAACTCTGACCTAAACTCTTTTTTGTATGAATTAGATATCCAATCATAAAATAATCGATTTCCGTATCCCAGTTCCTTTTTAATAACTTCCTTAAAAGAAGTTAAAAGTAAATCCTTTTCTAAATCATCAATGTCATAACCAAAATAATCTATGGCAAACCTTTGTCTATTATCATTTCTTGATTCTAATGCCTCGTAAATCTTTTCAGCTAGTACATCTCTCATTAAAGAGACAGGAATTATTGATTTTATCCAAGATGCATATATACCCGAATCATTTGTTTGTCCGTGATAATCCTTTTCTGCTTCCGGGAATAATTGGATAATCTTATTCTCAGCTCTTAATCTGGAATCCTCATCTATACAAGTCCAATTTTCTTTAAAAAGAGCTACACATCTTATTACTGTTTTTAACGAATCTGTAAATCTTAGTTCTTCTGAAACTAATTTTAATATTTCAGAGGCTTCTTCTTCACTTAATTGATTCTTTAAAGAATCCCATACTAATTTTAAGTTATGAACTTTTCCAATTTCCTTTTGTCTGAAGATTTCTATTGCAACCTCAAAAACTTTATTCTTTGGTATCTTTTTAACCAATAAATGCGCGTATTTTTTATTTTGAACAAAATCGTTATCAAACACCCTTTTCAAGAAAAGTTCTGTTGAGAATTTACCCTTAGATCTATCAATTAGTTTAAGTAAATGATTAATAAAAATTATTATTTCAAAAGCGTCTTGTTCACTATCATTGATTTTAGAATGACTTCTCGGATTTCTATAAGCGGAATAAATCCCTCTTAAAATATTTTCTATTCCTTTTTGTACATTCTTTTCTGACTCAGTTTTTAACTTATTAAGTTTTACTTTTGGACTACTACCTCCGAATGCACTACCTATTAATTGATTTCCATCGTTATCTAATCCTGATTTTTCTCTAATAACATCTCCAATAAATTGAATTGAATCGAGTATGGCGTTTTTATAATCCTCAGAATTGTAGCTCCTTTTTATAGAATTCCATAATCTTTCTTCTAAATGTTGTTTTATATGTTCCATTTAAATTATGACCCACTTTTTATTTTACCCTAAAAATAACCCTTTTCCAGAACTATATCTAGGATAACCGCATAATGGAGTAGCGATTAACACTAGATCATTCTCAAATATTTGCCTAAAACGTCAATCTCACTTTCGCGATGGTTGCCGAGCATTTCGACTACGCTCAATGACCTCGGAGTCGAGGTAAAACGAAATAAAACCCAAGGTTCCCTTATTCATACCTCAAAGCCTCGATAGGATCCAGCCTAGAAGCTTTGATGGCAGGCAGTACGCCAGAGAAAATGGCTATGAGAATGGAAATGATCGTTGCCCAAATGATGGCGCCCCACGGGATCACAAACGGAATCTCAAAACCGGCTGAGACCGCAAAACCAATCAGCATCCCAAGCAAGATCCCTACAATACTTCCATACTGACTGATCAATAGGGTTTCAATAAAAAACTGCCAGGAAACGGTACTTCGTTTAGCGCCCAAAGCTTTTCTAACGCCTATCTCACGAGTACGCTCGGTGACAGAGACCAGCATGATGTTCATGAGTGCGATGGAGGATCCAAAAATGGTGATTCCAGATATGATCACGGCGGCAACATTTAAGGCTGAGCTCACCTCATTGACTGATGCGAGCAAATCATCGCTTTGTACCACGCCAAAATTATTGGACTCCACCGGGCTCAATCCCCTGATGTTGCGCATCAGAACGATTGCGGCGTCTTTGGCAGATTCCATAAAATTGGGATCGGCGACTTTGACGCTGACTTCATAATTGATGTTGGGAGCTGTGTAGATGCTGCGCGCTACATCGATCGGGATCATGACCCGCAAGTCGATGTTGTTCCCAAAGGTGGAGCCTTTTTCCTTCAACAGACCGATCACGGTAAATTTATTGCCACGTATGCTCAAGGTTTGCCCCAGCGGATTCAACCCCTGAAACAAGGCTTCTTCCATATCGCTACCGATCAGGCAAACGCGCGTGTTGTTCTTAATGTCAAAAGGGGAGAAGGTACGCCCCTCAGCAAGCTCGATTCCTGCGTTTTCGGTATAGTTCTCATTGACACCGGCAACGATGACTTTGGGTTTGGTCTTGCGGTCTTCGCTTTTTACCTCGGCGGTGCTGGTGGCTTGAAAAGAGACGCCTACCTGGCCAAAAGCGGGATCGTATTTTTCTTGAAATTCCCTGACCTGGCGGTAATTGATGATCGGATTCACCTTATTGCGTTCCCGACCACCCTGCCTGCGGAAGCTCAGTTCATACTGCTGAATGTTAAAGGTATTGGTTCCTATTCCAGAGAAGCCGCTGTCCAGAGTGCTGCTGAGCGCATTTACGGCACTCAATATTCCCACCAGGGCCGTGATCCCTATCGCGATGATGACCACGGTTAAAATCGTGCGTAGCAATTGGCCCTTGATGCTTTGCTGGGCGATACTGATATTCTGACCTAATAATCCAAACATGTTTGTAAGACCTGAAACAACTTAAAACGTTACAACAAATGTAGAAAATGCAGAATTTGGAATGCAGAATTTTGAATATGTTCTACGGGACTGGCAATTCTGAATACAGAATTTCAAATTCAGAATTGCACCGGACGCTTTACATAGCTTTATAGGCAGTTAAAAATCGCTTAGCTATTAGCGCAGACCTGTACAATCCCAGGTTGCGCTATTTAAGTATGTCTGAACTCTTTAATCTGAACTTATAACTCACAAACATACCTCCAAAAAACTCAAGACCTACACCACAAAAACTCACCCTTCGACTCCGCTCAGGGCAAGCAAACTCAAAAACTCACCTCTCAAAGGCTCACCCTTCGACTCCGCTCAGGGCAAGCAAGCTCAATGACTCACAAACTCGATAACCCTCATTTAAACAATTCATAATTCTGCATTCTACATTCATAATTCTAAATGCTCCCTTCGTTAAACTATTATCAAGTAGGGTGGATTTTATGAATAAGCTTAGTTAATTAGCAATCATGATGGAAAGTAAGTCGATCGAGAAAGAAACCTTTAAATGGTGGCACCTGCCTAAATTATTATGGAACAGCGCCGTGCAATGGAACAAGGACGACGTGTGGCAATTGAGTGCCAGCGTGGCCTATTATGCCATTCTCTCGCTACCGGGACTGCTGGTGATCGTGATCAACATTATAGGACAGGTCTATGATGTGGAGATCGCGACCGGTAAGCTCACCACGCAACTATCAGACATGATAGGCTATGACTCTGCCGAGGAGCTGACTAAACTGTTGCAAAACGCTCGTACTGATGACGAGGGCTGGATTACCAATCTAATCGGGATCGCGACCTTGATTTTTGCCGCGACCGGTGTCTTTTACCAGCTACAAATGGCGCTCAACAAGATCTGGAAGCTCAAGATCAATCCCAAAACACCGTGGTGGAAAATCCTGACCGACCGTGCCAAAAGTTTTGGTTTCATTCTGGTCATAGGGTTTTTGAGCATCATCAGTTTTATCGCTAGTACGGTAATCGGGATCCTGCAGGACTGGATCACAGAGAATTTTGCCGATTATCTGGGCAGCGTGGCGCTGGCGGTCAATTTTTTGCTTTCGCTGGCGATCATATCCTTCTTATTCGGCCTCATGTTCCGCTTTTTGCCTGATGCGCGCGTGAACAAAAAGCACATCTGGCCGGGCGCCGTGCTCACAGGGATCTTATTTGAGATCGGTAAATTGCTCATGGGGATCTATTTCTCGCAGTCCTCGCCGGGCAGCGCTTATGGTGCCGCGGGAATCGTGGTATTGATCCTGCTGTGGGTGTCCTATTCCTGCCTGATCTTGTTTTTTGGCGCAGAGTTTATAAAAATCTATGCAGATCGCTACGGCAAGGGAATCATCCCCAATTCTAAGGCACTAAAATTTAAGGAGGAATACGTTATCCTGGAAAAAGGGGAGGAGATCACCGATCGTGACGTGGATGAAATCGTGGAATCAGACGATAACAAATTGGTTAAGGATCGGGATGACCACTAGCACGATTCATTTGAACTTCTTGCTGTTATTGTAAACAATGGATTTTGTGGAGTTCCCGCTTTCGCGAAAGCGTAAAAACCACCAGCATTACAGACCATTCAAGCTCAATTCTACGGGACAAGCGCAGTCTTAAAAGGCGTTAATTAGATTTCTTTTAATAGGTGCAAAAAACTTAAAAAGGTATCTTGAAAACAAAAAATGAGCGAAGAAAATCTACACCAGCGACAAGCACACGAGAAGTATCTGGAAATGGCGCGTGACATTCCCGTAGCCATGTTGCTGACCGGGCTGCGACAGAAGCCGGTGCACTCTGTTCCCATGACGCCCAAAAAGATCAAGGACGACGGCGAGATTTTGTTCATAAGCAATTCCACGAGTGAGCATAATGCAAACCTGCTCTCTGATGCTGATTGCCAGCTCATCTTTGGCGATGTGCGGTCTAAGGAATTTATGAACGTTTACGGTAGCGCCACCATTGATTCTGATCAGGAATTGATCGACGAGCTTTGGAGCAATCTGGACAATAACTGGTTTGAAGGTAAGGACGATCCCAGCATCACCGTGATCAGGTTCAGGCCTCGTTATGGCAGCTACTGGGATACCAATACCAATGCGCTGGTCACCATGGCAAAGCTGGGATATACCGCAATCACAGGAAACGAAACCGAGATAGGAGTGAAGGGCACCCTACAATTTGACTACCAAAAAAATTAAACCATGAATATATTTGAAGCCTTGCGCGAGGATCACGAGATCCAGCGAGAACTGATTAAGAAATTAGTAGATACCTCTGGCGATACAGAACATCGCAAAAACCTTTTTGAATCGCTCAAAAAAGAACTCGCCATCCATGCTGATGCCGAAGAGCGCCATTTCTATGTACCACTTATCGATGCCGACCTTACACAAGAAAAAGCGCGTCACAGCATTGCCGAGCATCATGAAATGGATGAACTGGTGGAGCAACTAGAAGAAACCGATATGAGCAGCAGCGCCTGGCTCACCACCATGAAAGAGCTCGCCCACAAAGTAGAACACCACCTGGACGAGGAAGAGCAAGAGGTTTTTCAAATGGCAGGTAAAGCCTTAACAGAAAAGGAAAAAAGCCATCTGGCCGATACTTATAAGAAAGAGATGTCAGAGAGTAGGGGGGCTTGAGAATTTAAGTTTTTAAGGTTGATCCATCTTAAAATTTAATTTTTGCTTGGATTTTTAAACTTGTAATTTTTGGCATCAAGATTTATTTATATTTGGTATAAAACAAGAATTGAAACAACCTTCCAATCAGTCAGGTAACATTCCCGCTCCGTTTTCCTGCTCCTATACACCACAGGTCTCAGAACTTTTACATAGACTGGGATGTACCGTAGCCGTGTCTACCTACCAGGCGGGCAAGGTGGTATTCTTAAGCGCCATGGATGAAAACAAGATCATCCAGTTACCTAGATCGTTTAAAAAACCAATGGGGATTGCATGGGATCAAGCTTCTGAAAAATTGGCGCTGGCCTGTGAGGATGAGGTGGTTTTATTTAGGAATTCAACGCAACTCGCCACCCATTACCCAGCGGCACAGAATCGATACGATGCGCTTTTCATGCCCAGGTTGACCTATCATACCGGGATGCTCGATCTGCACGATCTTCACTTTTCCACTCAAGGAGCGCTTTACGGAATCAACACGGCCTTTTCCTGTATGATGAAATTAACTGAGGATTATAGTTTTGAACCTGTCTGGCAACCTCATTTTATAGATGCCCTGGTTACCGAAGATCGATGCCATCTCAATGGACTCGCAATGAAAGATGGTCAACCTAAGTATGTGACTGCTTTCAATGCTGGTAATACCGCACAATCATGGAGGGAAGATGTGACCCATACTGGAATTTTGATGGATGTTGATTTCCAGAAAATCATCATCGATGAGTTACCCATGCCACACACTCCCAGAATATTCAATAATGAACTTTATTGCCTGCTTTCTGCAACGGGTGAGTTGGTCAGGATTGATCCCCAGAGTGGCAATCGTGAAACTCTCGTGAATCTAGGTGGCTTTGTACGAGGCATGGATTATCACAATGGATATTTATTTATTGGATTATCAAAACTTAGGAAAAATAGTTCTACTTTTTCATCATTAAATCTTAAAGCAGATGAAGCTGCAATTGTGATCGTTCATTTAGATACGCGCAGTATCGTGGGTAAGATCACCTATCACGCCTCACTTGACGAGATTTATGACATTAAGATTTTACCCGGCATCAAACGCCCCAATATTTTGAACACCATGAATGATACATATAAAAAGGGTCTAAGCATTCCAGGGGCGACCTACTGGGCGCTATCCTCAAACAAAAACAACCTACATGAATAAAAGCTACGTTCAACAAAAACAATCAAGGTTAGCACAGCAGGCTAAGATTCTGAAAAATTACCTTGCAGATAATGGGAATTCTGATCTGGTTCAGAAGATCAAAAATGAGATCACACAACTACTCCAGGAGTTGCGACATTTAGTCTCAAGGAGGCGGTTAAGGAGGATTTTGGGTGCTATGGCAATCTTTTTTGGACTTTCTCAAACGGCAGAAGCTCAAACCTTTGCCGCACCCGTTCAAAATCCGTTTGGATTATCAGTACCCGCAGGAGTTGATATCAGATTTGTAGAGACGGCCGATCTGGATGATGATGGCGATTTTGATATTCTGGTGGGTGCCTATGGTTATAATCCATTTGGACGGATAGAATATTACGAAAACACGGGCACAAATGATGCTCCAGCTTTTGGGACTCCCAGTATCAATCCTTTTGGTCTTACGGTCAACACGTATTCTCCCAGCCCAGTACTAGTTGATATAGATGACGATGGCGATCTCGATCTATTTATAGGTGGCTACTATCAAGAGATTACCTTCTATCAAAATAACGGAACGGCGAGTGCTCCTAGTTTTGCTGCTCCCGTAAACAATCCATTCAATTTAGGACCGCCAGCAGTATCTGACTATTTCTCATTTTTAGAAGCCGCAGACTTTGATGATGATGGAGATATTGACCTGTTAATGAGCGATGCGTACAGTAACTTTAGTTACTATGAGAATAACGGGACTGCTATTGCTCCAGACTTTAATCCTGCGGTAGATAATCCATTTGGATTAAATAGCAACGGTTTGAGATTTCTTTCTGATGTTGGCGATATCGATGATGACGGTGATTTTGACGTCATTACATCAATTTATGGGGGAGATTTTGAGGTTTTTTTAAATAACGGTTCTACCAGCGCGCCCATTTTCAATAATGGAAATGTCAACCCATTCGGTCTAAGTTCTGTAGTTGACTTTGGATTCTCGTCATTAGTAGATCTTGATGGCGATGGCGATCTGGACATGCTTGTTGCAGAATACTACGGAAACTTTCAATATTTTGAAAATACGGCTACCGCTAGCGAAGAACAAATAGGAGTAAAAGGTTCTATGTTTCCCATACCTGTGGATGACGTTCTTAATTTTGACTACAACATTGCAGTCGATAGGGTAGAGATCTTTAATGTGGCGGGACAGCGATTGAAATCGGCTCTAGTGAATAACAATTCAATTGAATTACTTGATCTTGAAAGTGGAGTCTACATGATCAGGTCAATTTTTGAAAATGGTGAGGTGCTTTCTTACAGATTTGTGAAAAAATAAGAGGTTGCCTGTTGATCTGTCGATTGCTGGTCTTCATGAGGTTTGCTTTATAGATTTGAGCCTCAGCGTAACGCCAGTATGAAATCTAATGCAAATAATAGGCGAGAGAGTTTATGTGATACGGTATTCAAGACGGATGAAATACACGATAAAAGATAAAAGCTTACAGACATTTTAAAGTTTGTAAGCTTTTTTTAGAAGTTTAGATTTACTTAGCTGGCAGCATCATCGCGTTCCAGACTGTTTTGCCTATCACCTCCCAGACTGTGTAGCTTGTTTTCTTCGTCGTTAAGACCTTGAGCGCCATTTCCTTTTTGGGCGGTTATTCTTCCCGGTATGTCGAGGTCTTTTCCTTCAAAATCTACTGCTCTTTCTCTGTCTTTTAATTCGGCATCATTGCCGCCATCAGTATGAATATGCTTGTTATCACTTCTTAGCATTTTCTCGTCCTCCTTTGTGATTTCTGGATTGTAGGGTAGATTTTCTTTTGATTTTGTCGTGTCTGTTTTCATAAAATGAATTTCTTTGGAAAATACGAGATAAATAGATCAAATTGTGTCCAATTAACATTTGTGAAAGCTCAATAAAACAAAGATTTAATCGTATTTCTGATTGTTTATTAGACTCTTAACAGTCGTACTATTTGAATTAGGATAGCGGTATAAATGATAGAGGGAAGAAATGGGAATTAATAAAAAATCTTTTTTGTTTATCAAATTCCCTCCAAGACTAATCAATTAGTTCGCAATATTACACAAGGTGTCAACCATTAAGTCGAGATTCTAAATCCATTCTTTGATGTAAAACTCTGATGATTTTAACCTCCTCCTTTTTGCGATCAGTTTTATAAAATATAAAATGTGACTTGACCCTTGAACGGAAATAACTTTTTCTAACATGACCGTAGTCGTCACCTTGATCTGGATTCTCTGCTAAATATTCGATTTCATCAAGTATGAGATTGATGTATCTGTCTGCTTGTTCAAGTGACCAGTTTTCTAAAGTGTAAAGCCAAATATGCTCTAAATCTCGATTGGCTTCTTGACTGATTTTATAGATCACTTCTCGGTCAAGTGTTTGTCATGTAATTTTTTGAAAAAGTTCCTTCGTTCAAAATCTTCCACAAAATCAGATTTTTCACCTTTTTTCAACTCTTTTATGAGTTCGGCTTTTTTAGATTCTTGATATTCAAACATTCGCAAAGCTTCTCTTACCACCTCACTTGCTGAGGAATATTTTCCACTTTTGATTTGCCGACTGATGAAACTATCAAAGTAATCGCCGAGTAAAATAGATGTGTTCTTAGCCATTGATGAAATTTTGATTAAATATACCAAGACTTGGTATCAGCTCAAAATTATAATAATAGAATTTAGTCTGAGCTGTTTGCGGCCAATTCTTCAAAATCTAGGGAAGGCCTTGACTTCTTACCACTAGGAAACTCAAAGATCTCGAGATCAAAATAAGGGACCGCCGCGATCACATGGTCAAAGATATCGGCCATGATGTACTCGTAGTTTGCCCAGCGCTTATCGGCACTAAAAGCATAGATTTCTAACGGTAGTCCCTGCGAGGTAGGAGCGAGCTGGCGCACCATGATCATCATGTCCTTATTGATCCCAGAGTGGTTCTCTATGTAGCTCTGCACATATTTTCTAAAAAGCCCTAGATTGGTCAAATTCCGACCATTTAACAGCAAGGTTTTGTCGACATTCTGACTCTCGTTATGCTTATCGATATCACCCTGACGGTGGTCGATATAGCTCTGGAGCAATTCGATTTTCTTGAATTGATCCAACTTTTCTTTTTGCAGGTACTTAACGCTATCCATCTTGATATTGAGTGATCGCTTGATACGGCGACCGTCAGAATCGGTCATGCCACGCCAATTCTTAAAACTGTCAGAGATCAACGCATAGGTGGGAATTGTGGTTATGGTCTTGTCAAAATTCTGAACTTTTACCGTGCTTAAATTAATTTCAGTCACATCACCATCAGCGCCATATTTTTCAAAAGTAACCCAGTCACCGATGCGTACGATATCGTTGATGGATACCTGAATACTGGCTACAAATCCAAGAATAGAATCCTTAAAAATCAATAAAATGATCGCCGATGCCGCACCGATCGTAGTGATGAATTCCACAAACTCAATTCCCGTAATGATCGCAAAGGCAGAAAGTAGACCCAGAATCCAAGCAAAAATCATGATCACCTGGATGTAGCTATCGATAGGCTTGTCCTTAAAATTGGGCAGCGTCTTGAAATAATCATTGAGCGTGCGCAACAAAGCTCGCACGATATTGAGAACCAGTATTATCCCGAGAACCTGCAAGGCATTTTCCACCATGTTGCGTCCATAGGGAAAATCGATGAAAACAGGAGGCGCAAATTCATAAAGCACCAGCAGCGGGATGATGTGCGCAAGATTGCGTGGCACTTTGTTAGCAACTAGTAAATCATCAAAATTGGTTTTAGAAGCCTTGGCCAGCTGATTGAAAATCTGGATGATCACACGTCGACTCACAAAATCGATGATGATTGCAAGAATGATTAAGGCAATGAGCAATACAGCAATATTTAGATAGGCCGCGGTATCATCGTTGAATCCAGCTTGTTTTAAGAAATCGTATAAGTAATGTTCTAGATTATTCATTGATGTGAAGCAATTGATTTTTCCCGTTTTGCGAAATTATGAAATGCTTTGCAGGCAATAGCTAAAACCAACTGGAGTCTAAAATAGAATTGATGTTTTCAGGGCAGTTATAGGAACCTCATTCTTTATAAAGTACAATTCAACTACGGATTTGACGAATTGAAAAATCACATCGACCATATTTACTGCACCAATAGCTTTAGAGATATTCAAGAACCTGAATATGTGACACAATTCAAGCTATTCTAAAATAGTTCGAATGTCTCATAATATATATTATGTCAAATAGGATATTGTGAAAACCACTATTCTAGTGCCAGTTCTAGATCATTGATGTATTTACACAAATATTCGGAGAGTTCAAACACATCATAGTGATAACCATCCATTGCAATCAAATTCATGTGTGCTACCCGATTTCTATAATCTACACTCCCAAAATATTTGAATTCGCTTACGTCTAAGTTGCCATGAGTAACAAGCTTGTAGTACCACTCATAATTTGATCTAATATGGTCTAAGTTGGCCAACAATTCATCCATTATGATTTTTTCACTCATTCCCAGCATTTCGTGAGAACGAGCGTATTGGATTTCGATTTTATCCAGAATCGCATTGTAATCCGTTTTGGTATTATTGCGCTGCTTGAGTAATTCTAGTGTTTTGGATTCCAGATGTAGAATCTTAAAGCCTGTGGTTATGAGAAAAGGTCCGCGTTGCAGTTTGCGAATATTTTCATCATCACTGAGTTCTCGGTCGGTAAGGAACAAATCATAAATTTCCTCCTCACCTTCCATGTATTCTAGTTGGTCCTCAACTTGAAACAGATCACGCTTCATTTGTTTTAAAACCGCTTTAGCAATGATCTCTTGCTTATCGGTTTTGATCCGGTTCTCATTCCAATCATTAATACCTAAAGCCAGCAGTATTCCTATGACGACAAGGACAATTTCGCCAAGAGCGTAAATCACATACTTTTTAAAGTTTCTCACGGACTCTGATTCTATGAATTGACGCCGGTATTTGCGAAATAATTTCAATATCCACGATATAAGTAAAACACCATACTAAGTTAAGGTTTTTCTATGGATCAATTGAATTGATGCTCTCCGGTTGTCCGCCATGGATTTGTGAGAAGGTAATATTTCTTAGCTGATGTATTTCATTTGGATTATCGGACTTGGCATTATTTGATCGAGACAATATCCTTAGTACCAATATTTAAGGTACGTAACCTTGAATTCATTAATTTCCAAGACCTTCAGTATTTAAGACAGCCCTAAAACTACCATCGTATTGCATGTTTGTTTTCTTAGTGCTCGTGATTAAAGCTCGGACGTTGTATTTGCTGTAGATATCCATGCGCACGTTGAAAAAGTCGTTTTCTGAATTGGACACGCCATAAGTCACGGTCACTTTTTCTCCCTGACGCAATACCTTATAATCTTTCATAGTAGCTTGGTCAAATTCAATCCCAACATTTTCATTGCCGTAACTGCCACCAATTCTGCGCTCGCCAAAAAATGGTAAATCTGCCGTGCTAGCTTCTCCGTCTACGGTGAGTTTAGCTCCGTCCGCAGCGATGTCAATACGACTCGCACTATTGCCCGTTTGAATTAAGAAAGAATTGAGCACCTGCTGGCTTGCAGTAGTATTTTGTGGATAAGCCGTATTGAATTCAACCACAAAATTGCGTTCATTAGCTAGGTTCTCGATTTTATTAAGTGTATCAGATGTGACCAAAGGATCTTTGCTACTGCCGCAGGCTGCCATCATTCCAACAATGATCAAAACAGTATATAATTTTAAACTTCTCATTTCAATGCTTTTAGGTAAAATTAATTTTCCTACTCGAAATGTTCTGACAAAGAAATGGTAATTTATTGCAGCGCAGCGTGCTGTGCACTTGGCGCGCTACGCTGTAAGCTGTATGCTTTAAGCGGGATGCTCGACGGCAAAAAACTGAATACACTAACCTGAACTCACGTTATAACTCACCAACTCTGAACTCACAAGCTAACCGACTCACAGACTCACAGACTCTCCAACTCATCGCTTCAACGTAAAATGCCCTGAGATTTCTTGATCCGCATAATATAGTTTGAACCAATAATCGCTACTGGGCATAGGCTCATTATTAAAAGTGCCGTTCCAGCCTTCTAGATCGGGATCGTTGAGAACACGTAACAGTTTGCCATATCGATCAAAGATCTCTATGCGTGATCCCGGGAAATTTTCCAGTCCGTCAATGCTCCAGCTATCATTGAATCCATCTTCGTTGGGACTAAAAAATAGGTTTACTTCTACTCTAAACAAATTATCTGTAACGGTATCACAACCTCTAGAGTTTCTTACAAAAGCATTGATTTCCAGTAGATTGTTGACATTAAAAATGTTGGATTCTTGAAAGTTGATTCCATCAATACTGTACTCAAAATCTGGATTTTGGGAGACTGTGATTATTTCTAGCTCCTCCTCTCCTATCAATCTCAATTCTTGAATTTCAGGTACGGGTATTACCCTAACTTCAAAAACAGCAATGGCTTCACAACCTTCTGAAGTTGTGACGATGCATTCATAAACTCCTGCAGCGCTTACCTCGATAGCTTGAGTCATGGCACCATTATCCCATTCATAACTTGCGGGTGATACGGGAACCTCGAGTCGAGCTGTCTCTCCAGAACAGATGAAAATTTCTTCTCGCAGAAAATCTGGTGCGCTCGCAGCTACAATTTCAATTTCTGCCCGACCGTTGCTTATGCAGTTTGCAGCGGTAGTTCTTGCTTCAACATAATAAAAACCTGGCGTACTACTTAAAAAAGTCTCTTGATCAGAAACCAGTAGATTGCCAGCGGTGGGCGCGTCATACCAATCAAATATCACTCCATTCACAGGCTGTACGGCAAGTTCTACTTCCTCTCCATCGCAGCTAATGACACTATTCTCAACGGCAACGGGAGTGGTAACTTCATCCACTTCAAAAGTGTAGATGTCAGAGAAATTCACGCACCGATTTCTAGACAAATTCACGGCATCTTCAGCTATCTTCACCCTAAACTGGGTATCTGCATTGAGTAATTGTGTAGTAAAACTAGCTCCATTTGCTCCAGGGATATCGGTAAAGGTGGATCCGTTATCTGTACTGCGCTGCCATTGATACTCGGGATCTTCAAAAACGCTTGTGGTGGTGGTAGCATCTAGTGTAACACTTATAGGTAAGTCTTCTTCACATACTACGGTTTCATCAGATCCATTGCTCATCACATTAATAGAATCACCACAGGGTTTGAACTGGATATCATCTATGGCAAGGTCGTTACCACAGCCTCCATCTCCCGCATTGATTAGCTTGAGAATACATTCGTTCTGACCTGGTTCAGAGGTAAAGGTCAATCCGTATTGTATCCAAGATGGATTTGTTTCTCCTCCTCTAGGATTCATCGTTCCGTCTGCCAGTAAAACCGTATCTGTTTCATCCCAAATTTGAAACCTTACCTGAATTGGAATCCCAACACCTGGACATGCATTTGAACTAGGATTGTAAACATTAAACACCCATGCGCTAAATTCATAAGGAGTGTTCTCACAAAGCCCTGGGATGGAGGTTTGATAAAAAATTCCAGCGTTGAATGCAGCATTTACGATCAGCATTCTACCATTTGTATTTCCCGTATGATCTGGCCTATTCCAAAAGGAGCCTAATTGTCCCATGTTATTGGAAATGGTATACTGACCATCCTGGGGAGCGCTGTTTACATACGTGTAGTTTGTAACTGTTACGGGTAGCGCCGGTCCATTTGCGGTTCCTGCTCCAAAGTCTTCTTCAAAGATGATGTCTCCAGATTCTCCAGAGCAAAATCCTAGTTGCGCTTTCGCGAAAGCGAAACAAAAAAATAAAACCATCAACCAAAATGGCCTCGTCAATACTATCTTTTTCATGTGCATTCAAATATAAGTGCTGCGCTGACAAAGCACTTGAAACTTTTTATATAATGCTAAAATGTTGAGTTCATGTAGCCCTGTTTTTATAAATGCGCAAAACATAAATTGATCTAAAAAGCATTTAAAGTCTTATTAAAGACTGCCACTAGCATCTCGTGCCGCTGTATCTTTATTAAAAACAAAGAATTTTATGGAAGTAGTATTTAATTACCAACATGTAACAGGCAGCACAGAGCTTGAAAATTATACAAAGGACAAGCTAAGCATGATTTTTGAGCGGTACAGCTGGGTCACGAGAGCCGATGTTTTCTTTAGACTGGAGAACACCTCTTCTAGGGAAACCGGTATGATCGCAAACATAAGATTGAGTGCTCCAGGCCCTCGCCTTTTTGCTGAAGAGTCACATGACACGTTTAAGGAAAGTGTTGCCAAGGCAGTCGACCAGCTTAAAACTCAATGTGAAAAACGTAAAGCAAGCCTTATAGACCATGCCTGATAAAAACCACATATCCCTAGCAACAAGCGAGCGACAGCTGGTCTTAATATTTAACTCTGATATTAAAAACCATCGTGAGATCCGTGCCTATGCTGAAAGTGCTGGGAGAGATCTGCACGCGGTGGACATCAGTAAAACAAAGGTAGCTGGTACGGTCTGGACAGAAATTGCAGACCTTATGGAAATACGTGTATTGGACCTGATCAAAACAGAACATGCAACATTCATCGAGAAATATGGTGAAAACCATAAAGTAGACTGCGATGGTGCCATCAAGTTTTTGCAGAAGGATCCTGAAATGTTGATCTATCCTATAGTAATCAAAGGTGATAAGGCAAAGGAAGTCCAGATCTATGGACACATGCAAGATTTCTTTGGACCAGATACTGCCGCGGTTAATATACCGTAGTAGTAAATAGCATTAATTTTGTAAGCTGTATTTTGAGTGGGTGGTTAAACACCGTAAAACTGGAAATACAGCTTTTTTATATTTTAAATTGACTTTAAACTCTTACAGGATTTCGATTTTATGATTATCTGGATCGTATTTATAGCCCTTGTGGCCTTTTTTCTCTTCCTTGATCTATTTGTCTTCAATAGAAAGGCTCATATCATTGATACTAAGGAAGCCTCAAAATTTACAGCCCTTTGGGTAGGTATCGCGCTAGCATTCACAGGCGCGGTCTATTATATCTACGGTCAGGATTTTATCGCAAACCCTGATGGTCTAACACCTACTAATGCTGCCATTAAATATATCACGGGTTATCTGATCGAGTTATCCCTGAGTATTGACAATATCTTTGTTATCGCAGTAATTTTCAAATCTTTTTCTATTCCCTTAAAGTATCAACACAGGGTATTGTTCTGGGGAATCGTGGGAGCAATAGTTTTTAGGGCTTTGATGATTTTCTTTGGTGTCGCTTTGATCAGCCAAGTAAGCTGGATGACTTATGTTTTCGGAGCATTTTTACTCTACACAGCCTTTAAGATGTTGAGTAGTCACGATGAAGAGTTTGACCCAAAGAATTCCAAAATTTATAAATGGAGTCGTAAGTTTTTCCCTGTGACCGATCAGCTACATGGGCAAAAACTCTTTATCACTAAAATGGGTAAACGTATTGCCACTCCCCTTTTCCTGGCACTAGTGGTGATCGAGCTGACAGACGTACTTTTTGCTTTGGATAGCATACCAGCTATTCTAGCCATTACCGCAGATCCTTTTCTGGTATTTGCCAGTAATATTTTAGCAATTATGGGCTTGAGAAGTATGTATTTTTTCCTATCCAATCTTTTGGACAAGTTTCAATACATTCATTATAGCCTCGTTGCTATACTAACCTTTGTTGGGATCAAAATGATATTAGTACACCACTACCATTTCCCAGAATGGGTTTCCCTAGGTGTAATATTTGTGGCTTTATTGGTAGGTGCTCTCTTCTCTCTTGGTAAGAAACCTACAAGAGAAGAAAAAAAGGATCAGGAAGAGACCCTGAACACCGAGAAAAAACTTTAATGCCACATCTCAACGATTAATGGAGGGATTTTGAGATACTTTACTTGACTTAAATTGGTTAGCTTTCGGAGCTACCCTCTTTTCAAGCGGCAACACTATTCTGAACTTGCATTTGCAGGTGATCGTAGGCTTTATTAAACGATGACTTAAACGTACTCATCGATGCGGTTGAAGTATAAACTACGTCATTAATAGTGGCTTTTAAATCGATAGATTCCTTTACTACATTTTTGTGATTGAAAATTCTATATAACCTCACATTGATATGACAATCTTTACAATCATGGCCTAAAAATTCATTAAGGTGTTTCTCAATGTAGTTTTCAAATCCATTGTTACGGGTGACGTGTTCGTAAGTAAAGTAAATCATATCTTCTGTTTCAAATATTTACGAGTATGACAACTGTGCGGTTTGGTAAAAAATGTTAAAATTTCTGTTTAGGCACGTAAAATTTGCGCTTAATCCATGATTTTGCTCATTTCAAGAAATTGTAAACGGGCGATGCTTTTCAAAAAAAAAACCTGAAGCTTGTTGCTTCAGGTTTGATTGATAATCTGGTATTGGTATCGCTGGCTAATCTACATCAGCATGTTTTATGTAATTCCCGTTGTAAGTAAATTCTTCGATTTTTTTGCGAGAACGTGGGCCCGTTTCAGCTTCCCTAAGATCTTCTGGAACATCTTGTACATCTCCACCATAATGTCCTATCGCAACTGCGGTTGCCACATGAAAAGTTTCAGGAAACTGGAATTCCTTTAAAGCTTCCTCATACTTTACACCTGCCATTTGGTGGATAGCGATTCCCATGCTTGTAGCTTGAATAGCCAAATTTGCCATAAACTGACCTAAATCGTGGGGTGCATGATAATTATCGTCGCCTTTGGGGGTTTTGGTGTCCACGACACCCAATAACAGTACAGGAGCATTTTTTGCCCAGTTTTGATTGAATTCGACAAGGACGTTCATGATTCGGTCATAGACCTCGCTTCCCTTCACTCCCCATACGATATGCCACGGCTGAATATTATTTGAACTGGGAGCCCAGCGACCTGCTTCAAATAATGTGTTGAGATCAGCTGCTGAGATGGGTGTATCTGCAAAGGTTCTGGGACTCCAGCGATTTTTGATCAAATCAATGATGTCGTGATCTGTGGGTGTTTCTTTTAGAAGGTCTGTATTTTCACTATCCATATTATAAGTACTTAGTTCTTTCAGTTTTGATAAGGTTATTTAAGATTTGCTTGCGTTTTTCAAGATTGATATCAAACTGTGGCTTGCCGTGTAGAGGCAAAATATGCTTAAAATCTACCGATATAGATTTCCAACTCTCCCTCAAGGCGAGATCACTTTCGTCCTTTGAGATTGGTGGGCGCTCAAAAAAATACTCATCGGCCTCGTAAGGACTGCCTATAGCGCTATCACCCGTAAATAGTGCCCCACTAGCTCCAGAAAATATCATGACCGATCCACTTGTGTTTCCAGGAGTGTGGAATACAGTCAGGTCAAAATCCTGGAGAAAATCGTGATATCCCGTGATATCTATGGAGTTAGTGACTGGACTGTCCAGCGGATGAATATAAATCTCTGTTTTCAACTCTCTTGCTATATCAGAAAGTTCCGTATATGCTTGAGAGATCAGGTTTTTATTAGTCAATAGTAGCCCTTTGATATTATATCCGCTTTCGCGAAAGCGTACTAATTCACCATGATGTTCCCTATTTACGGTATCAATCAGCACCAAATCTTTACGATTCTGATGCCGGATGGCGTAGCCGTTGCCATAGCGTTGCTCACGTTTAGGAAATTTAAGTAAAAAGGTGTCGTGCAATATCTTAACGGAATCTCCGTAAACAGCGGTGCGCAGCGCATCCAGCCTCGAGAACACATCTAAATGGCCTACAGTATCAAGCATGATTTTTATTTTAAAAATAGTCTCAGCCAGTACTGCAATTTTCCCAATTAAGATACTTTAACCTTTAGGTTAATAGGGTTTTAACGCAGCCTCGTTCTCAAGCAGAATTTCGGCTGGCGTTGATGTTTCCATAAAGGGATCTCGTGACCATTTTTTCCAAGGTATGTTTTAATGTATCGTCGCTATTTGCATCCAGCTTTTGAAGATTGAGGAGCGCATATTGTTGTATCGTAAGTAACGGTAGCGCGATCTGTTCTCGCTGCTGGATACTGGCTTTACCTACCGGCTCATTTTGCATTAAATTTTCCATTCCTGTGAGCTTGAGCATGTAGGTTTTTGAGCGCTTATACTCTTCAAATATCATGTTCCAAAATTCCCCATACTCCTCGTCATTACTCATATATTTAGTTAAATCAAAGAATGACTTGGTAATACTCATCATGCTGTTATATAGCAAAGTACGGAAAAACTTGTTATTAGTATAAAGGTTTTCTATACTTGACCATCCTCCACCTTTATCGGCTTTTTCGAGCGCGGTTCCCACTCCGTAGAATCCAGGTACATTTTGCTTGAGTTGGCTCCATGATCCTACAAATGGAATGGCTCTCAAATCTTTAAATTCAAGAGTCTTTTTATTCCCTCTCTTACTCGGTCTGGAGCCTATATTGGTCTTGGCATAAAATTGCAGTGTACTCATATTTTCCAGGTAAGGTAAAAACTTTGGATGCTGCTTAAACTTCTGATAGGTCTCATAACTAATTTGAGCTAGGGATTCCATGGTCTGGTAATCTTCATGAGAGAAATCATTGCTCTTTGCATCATAGACTCCATTAGTGACTCCACTACTGATCAACTGCTCGAGATTGAACTGACAGCTGTCTAGCGTTCCAAATTTGCTACTGATGGTTTGCCCTTGAACAGTAAGCTGTATCTCATTTGACTCGATCTTGGAACCCATACTGGCATAAAACTGGTGTGTTTGCCCACCTCCTCTTGCAGGTGGTCCTCCCCTGCCATCAAAAAAGGCAACACTCACTCCATGCTTACGACAGGTCTCGGTAAGCGCTTCTTTGGCTTTGTATATAGACCAGTTAGCCATAAGATAACCGCCGTCTTTTGTTCCATCGCTGAAGCCTAACATGATGTCTTGCTTATCGCCCATACGTTTAATGTGCGCTCTATAAACACTATTTGACAGCAGAGCATCCATGATCTCTGGGGCATTTTGAAGGTCGGGAACCGTTTCAAACAAGGGAACCACATGAACCTGAGGCTGCTCTGCCATAAGCAAGCGCAACATGGCATACACTTCAAGAATATGACTGATCTTCTGGCTGTTAGATATAATGTACCTATTACACCCCCTTACACCATTCAGTTGTTGAACTTGTTGCTGTGTTTGCATGCTCCCGAGTACCCGCTGTACGCCATCATTTTCAATCCCAGTAATCTGTGGCGCATTCTGAAGTTTAATGAGAATATTTATTTTCTCTTTTTCTGTTAGCTCGTGATAGTTGTTAAGATTCAAATCGCTAAACTGATTGCGTTGTACCAACTCTTCTAAGATCTTTTCAAATGCTTCATCATGAATACTGCTATCTTGCCTTATGTCCAATACGGCAAAATGAAGTCCAAAAAGTTGGATTCTGTGGATCAATTTATCGATCAACTCCGTAAAAAGTGAATTATGCTTGAGTTTAACCTCTTGTTTGATGGATTGTAATTCTACAATCAGGTCAACAGCTGTAAAGTCTAATTTTTCTTTTATTGATATGGCTTGATATACCTTGCGTTGTAATGCCAGTAGTCTATCATGCACTCCTCTAAAGGTTATTCTACGGGTAATTTTGCGTAAATCACGATAGTAGTTGCGCAAGACGGTAGATCGCAGGCGCAATGCCACCTTAAGCGTGATCTCGTTTGTGACAAAAGGATTACCATCACGATCACCACCCGGCCAGAAACCGATCTCGACTAGCGGGTTATTGAAGTTTTCAGAGGGGTCAATGTTGCTTTTTACATAATCGTAAATGTTACCCATGGTGTGATAAAACACATTTTCCAAATACCAGATCAAGCTCACCGCCTCGTCGTAGGGCGTAGGTTTTTCTTTCTTGAAAAAAGGAGTTTTCCCCAGCTGGGATAACAACAATTTAATCTGAGTGATATCATTTACAGCTACAGCTTGACTCAAGTCATTGATGATGCTTAGGACTTCATCAGGGTAAAATTGGGTAGGATGTGCTGTAAGTACTGGTCGTACTTTGAAGTTATTTAGATATTGTTTGAGATCTCCAGATTTTTGCAGGGCCTCAGCTTCCTCTTTTACATTTTTAAGTGTTCCCCTACCCTCTAGGTTATTCACTTTAGCAAAAGCAGCGTCTTCAATCGCATCAAATAGAACAACTTGCCGCTCGATATACTGGATAAAACGGAATAACATCCCGTGACGCTCCTCCATATTTGAATCAGGCATATATCGTTCAAAAAAATATTGAACGATCTCCTGCGGATTTTTATCGCGTTCAAATCCATCTCTACAGATTTGATGAAAGAGCGGCAGTAAACTACCCGTATTTGAGATCTCATCAAAAGGCAAAGTCATGAAGATCCCGTTAAAAATCTGATATTTAGAGGCAACTTCTTCTTCAAAAACGTCAATGGGCGTGCGATTCTGCATGTCTAGGATTATTTGGGGTTCTTGGTTTTGGACTCGATGATCGCGATCGCATCGTTAACGGTTTGCATATTTTCCATGTCCTCCTCGTTCAGCATGATGTCAAATTCATCTTCAACATCCAGCGCAATATCCACCAGATGGGCGCTATTGATATTGAGATCATTCATGAGGTGACTGGTAGGCTCTATCGCGTCTGGAGCAACATCTTGCGGTAAATAGACCTTGACAATGTTGTATAACTTCTCTTGTATCATATTCATAGGTTAGTCCATAAAATTAGCGCAATTGTGTCAGGAAATTGTATAAGAAGTCATAAGATGTCTTTTATCATATGAAGCAGTTGAATTTGTACGCTTTCGCGAAAGCGAGAACTAACAGAATCACGTAACAATAACTGACTTCCCTATCCACAGAAATATGATCGATAGATAAGTCCAAAGCGCTATAAAGATTAAGTGAACAGCGGTTTCAAATCTTTTGCCCTTCCATAGAAGGGGAGAATAAACAAAAAATTGAAATAGCAATCTGACCAACCAAAATACTCCGATACCCAAACAAATTCTGTTACCCAAACTCGTAAAAATTATATCGCCAGAAGAGGTTAGGCATAAGATGCCCATGAGCAATAACACCAGCGCGAGAAAAAATGTATGCACGATCATCATTTGCCTATTAATTAAGCTCAGAGACTGGAGTTCTTTTTTCCAATTAAAATATCTAGCAAAAAATACGTGAATACCAGCGAGAGCGATAAGTAGAACCCCTATAAATTCAAGATGCAATTCCATATCAACTAATCTCAAAAATAGACATGAAAGGTGTAAATTTTATCTCATTGAAATTGTGGAAACCCGCTTTTTTGAAGGATTTGCGCCAAGTGTTGCGTGAAAAGAAATGAGTAAATCCTACTGTGAATGCTAGAAAATTAGGCAAGTCTCTCAAGTGCTCGACCATGATGATGCTACCGTCATTCTTAAGGACACGCCTACATTCTTTTAAAAAAGTGATCCGTTCATCCTCGTTTCTTATTTCATGAATCGACGAAATCAAGAATACGCAATCTACAACATGGTCAGCTAGTGGTAAGCTATCAGTCTGCACTTCTTTTGTCTTAGGATAATAGTTAGTAACTCTTCTTGCTCGAACTATTGCGGATTCTGTATGTTGATCAGGATTATAAAAATCATAAACCTTCAGGTCTGATTTGGGAAGCTTGTCTTTTATGATAAAACTGGTTTCATCAAAACCAGCATGGATGTTGATATAAAATTGATCTGAAGAATCTTTCAGGTCAAATTGATCCAGCCACTTAAAGTCATAAAATTCAGAATAATCATAGACATAAGCAGATACAATCAGCGGAACTAACAAACCATAAGCAAAACCTAATATTAAAATAAAGAGATATATCGAACTTAATTCAAAATAAAGCATTAGCGCAATAAGAATTCCCAAGGAAATCAAACCCACTATATAAAAATGCCGATTAAAGCTCAAAATATTCAACACTCCTTGAAAACGTCTTCTCTTCACTCCCATCGTTCTATTTTTCCCTTTTCCCAATGATAATCTACGTTTTCGATTTCAAAAGCATTTGCAAGAACTGCAGTTTTTAATTCAAGGCTATCAATAAATCCAAATTGGGAATTCAAAATTTCAACAGGCTCAGGTTTCCAGTTCTTACGTTTGCCCAAAATTGTTAAAACTGTTTTTGCTTTGTCATCAACGTGAAAAGTATGCGGTAATGGACCTGAAAACCTGCGCGCTTCTTTCCAATCTTCAAATGGAGAACTTGGTGGGAGCTGGGTCTAAGAATCACCAGATTTGATTATCAACTTGAATTTTGAATTTTCAGAATATATGATCTTACACTCATCGCTTCTTTCAACAGTTATATCAGTCGTGGTATAATTATAATGCGTAAAAACATTACCTAGTAACTGCATTTTCAACTTATTGGTTTCAGATTTTAAGATATACAAGCCTCTCAAATTTTTGCCTGCCCTATTCTTATACCTCACGAAAATCCGATAACCGATCAAAAAGAAAGCATTTCCCATGAATTTTGGAAAGCCCTTCGGCCTGAGTCCTTTAGTTTGAACCATGGCAACCGCGATAAATGCCCATTCATTCTTAAAGGTATCTAGCTCTAGAGGTTCAGGAATAATATGTTCAATTTCTTCTTTTTTTACAGCGTAGGTAAGAACAATTGAGCTTTCAAAATGAGCTAGAACCGCAAAGGGGTGTTTTTTTAAAAAATTCATTGTGCAATTTCTTTTCCGGATTTATTGAGAACAAACTCATTATAATAGATAAGTCCAGAGAAGATCAGAGCAAATATAATGTTCCATTGACCCCATAATAATAGTTCTGGAACCCTTATGAACTCAATTATATTCATCGTAATAATTACTATAATTTGACTTATGGCATTTAATGTAGAGCGATATCTGGATAAAATCCAGCCAACCATAATTAACTCTGAGATCCCAATAAGAATGGTTAGAATCCTAGAATGTTCATTGCCTAAAATTTCACCCACAATCATTTCATGCCTTGGCACAACATTCAGGATTTTACAGATTAAACCATTTACCAACCAAACGGAGGCGATTAGGATATTGAGATATATGTTCAAGTGTTTTTTAGTCATTAGAAGGTACTGATTTGCTGGTCTGAGTATGCTGTGAATATAACCCGTCATACGCAATTAGACATCTGGTAATGGGCCCAACCGCCTATAACATTCTATTAACCCTTATGGCATTGCTTAATGGCTAACTTCGACACAAATTTTGCTATTCCATGCACACAATTAAAATTGCCCTTGACTGGACTTTTAACACAAATCACCTTGCGTTTATCATTGCTCACGAGCAAGGATTTTATAAAAACGAAAACATTGAAATAGAGCTTCTTACCCCTGATCTAGACAACTATCAGATCACCCCAGCCAAGAAGGTGGAGAAAGGACAAGCGCATGTGGCGTTATGCCCGCTGGAAAGCGTTTTATCCTATCAGACTAAGTCAGATCCTTTTCCACTTATAGCAATAGCTGCTTTATTTAACGAAGATTTGAGCGCCATCGCCTGCAAAAAAGGAACGGCAAAGCGTCCTAAAGATTTAGACGGAAAATCATATGCATCTTATGACGCTAGATATGAAGATGCCATCGTGCGCCAAATGATTAAAAACGATGGCGGTCATGGCACGGTGCGCATTGTATTCCCTGATAAATTAGGGGTTTGGGATACGATAATGAATGGAGCGGTTGATAGTACCTGGATATTTACCAATTGGGAAGCCCTTGAAGCAGAAGAGAATGGCGAGAAACTGGAGCTCTTCAAAATGGGAGACTATGGGATCCCCTACTCCTATTCGCCAGTGATTTCAGCAAATCAAACTCATGTACTGGAGAATAAACAGCTGTACATTGATTTTCTTAAGGCTACTGCTCAAGGTGCCGCTTTCGCGAAAGCGAATCCTGAACAATCTGCTCAGATTTTAAAAGAATACGTTCCTAAAGATTGTCAAATCGACCTTCTCAAGAGCATCGAGTTGACTAATGATGTTGTCCCAGAATCCTCTGACTGGGGAAGAATGGATAATGATAATATAAATCGATTCTTGAACTGGCTGTATGAACACGGTCTTAGTAAGAGTGATATAGAAACCTCCAGATTGTTTACTAACGAACTTTTATCCTGATGTCACCGGAGCAAATCCATAAGAGACAAAAAGCATTTTTTGAAACGAGAGCTACTCTAGACCTTGATTATAGAATAAATGCTTTAAAAAAGCTCCAAAAAACCATTAAAGCAAGAGAGCATTACATTTTTGAAGCGCTCAAAACAGATCTGGGAAAAAGTAATTACGAGAGCTTCCTTACAGAAGTCTATGTGGTAATCAACGAGCTTAAAAAATACATCAAATACACAAAGAGCTACGCTAAACCCGATCGCGTGACGCCCAGTATTCTCAATTTCCCTTCAACTGCAAAGATTTATAAAGAGCCTTATGGAAATACGCTGGTTATTGCACCATGGAATTATCCATTCCAGTTGGCGCTAGGTCCTGTGATCGGTGCGATAGCTGCTGGGAATACAGTCGTATTGAAACCTAGCGAGTTTGCCCCTGCCACCTCTCAGATTTTAGAAGAAATTGTCTCTGAGAGTTGTGAATCAGATCATGTGAGTGTGATACAAGGCGATGCAGATGTATCGCAACAACTCACCGCTTTGAAATGGGACTATATCTTTTTCACGGGAAGTCCCAAAGTCGGTAAGATCATCTACAAAGCGGCAGCAGAACACATGACGCCGGTAACGCTGGAACTGGGCGGTAAAAATCCTTGTGTGATCCATGAGAGCGCAAATATTCAAGTAGCTGCTCGACGTATTGCGTGGGGAAAGTTCTTAAATGCCGGACAGACCTGCATAGCACCAGATTATATACTTTGTCACAAATCGGTTAAGGCAGATTTTGTAGAAGCGCTGATAGACTCTATCATCAAATTTTATGGAGAAAACCCGCAACGATCTCATGATTATCCACGCATTATAAGGAAGGAACATTTTGAAAATTTGATGGAGCTATTGAAGGGTGAAACAATTATCCACGGTGGAGAGCATGATAAAGACAACCTCTACCTCGCACCTACTCTAGTAGATGAGCCCAGTCTGGACTCAAAAGTAATGGCAGATGAAATTTTCGGGCCCATTTTACCGATTCTTACCTACGGGACAACAGATGATATTTCCAACGTTATTAAGCAGTATCCCAAACCACTAGGAGGCTACTGTTTTACAGAGGATAAGTCGTTTGCGAGCTGGTTCATAGACCATTTTTCTTATGGCGGCGGTGTGATCAACGACAGTATCGTGCAATTTATTAATGAACGCTTGCCCTTTGGTGGTGTGGGAAATAGCGGTATAGGCGCCTACCACGGCAAGAAATCCTTTGAGACTTTCTCGCATCACAAGAGTATGGTGCACCGTCGCACGTGGTTAGATATTAAGATCAAATATCCACCGTATAAGGGGAAGCTTACTAAAATCCGTAAAATGCTCAAATGGATTTGACTCTACATTTACACCCATCATCTTAGGTGAATATTGAGTCTTGATACTTCGTCTATAGAGGTCTACTCACAAATCTTTGATAAGGTGTGGTTAAGGTGATGTTATTACGCTTTCGCGAAAGCGAGATCACCACTATTTTTAAACAAAAAAATCATGATCAAAGAAGGAACACGTGTGAAATGGGAATGGGGAAATGGAACTGCCGAAGGGAAAGTTCAGAGTACATTTACTAAAGAAGTAACCCGCACCATAGACGGCAATGAAGTAACCCGTAAGGGAGAAGAAGGTAACAAAGCTTTATATATCAAACAAGACGATGGCGATCACGTACTGAAACTTGAAGACGAGGTAGAGCGTGCAGACTAGAGAATATTCACTAAATTTAGCTCTTCACAATTATCCTTCATGACTCTATTTTCTCTGTCAAATTATTCTAATCAAGAGTGCTTGTTGATTACCATACTAATATTAGGTGGCGGTGCAATTCTGTTCAAACTCTATCAGAAATATGCCTCCAGTACTTCAAAGAATCCAGCTGATAATTCTCGAGTAGTCATCAAAATTGATCGAAAGGGAAATCATCGATACGATACTTTGCCAGAAGCAGATAATGAAGAGCTAGAGCTGTGGATCAAGATCATTCTTACCATAGCCGCTTTAGCGTTATTGTTCATACCGATTGATTTTCTCTTAAATAGAAGTTGATATGGCTGAATTAATTAGAATTTATCCGGACAATCCCGATTTTAGAATGTTGCGTAAAATCACAAAGGATATGCGTGATGGCGCGCTGGTGATCTACCCTACTGACACGGTTTATGGTCTAGGTTGCGACATCAATAACAAAACGGCTCTGGAAAAAGTTGCACAATTGCGTGGAGTGAAACTAGAGAAGGCTAACTTCTCATTTATCTGTGAAGATTTGAGCAACTTGAGTGACTATGTAAGTCAGATCGACTCGCGTACTTTCAAGATATTGAAACGCAACCTACCTGGCCCCTACACTTTTATATTACCTGGTAACAATAATCTACCTACGGTTTTCAAGAAAAAGAAAACAGTAGGTATAAGAGTTCCTGATAATTCCATCGCTGTAGGTCTTGTACACGCTTTGGGAAATCCCATCATCTCCACTTCCATCAGAGATGAAGATGAAGTCATTGAATACACTACTGACCCAAGTTTGATTCATGAAAAGTGGGACAAAAAAGTAGACTACGTGATCGATGGAGGTTATGGCGGTAATATTGCCTCAACTGTTATTGATCTAACCGGTGATGAACCTATTCTTTTAAGAGAAGGTTTAGGAAGCGTTGACCTGTAATCTTTTTTATTCAGCTTCTGATCGTTCTTTTTCTATCTTCAGAATGTTATTCTGGATGTCTTTCATGATCCATTTGCCCCACCAGCCAGCATAAAAATTGAAAGTGGTATTCATTTTAAAATGGCTGTATAGATGTAGGCGATGTTTTCCATCAGCAAGTTTTTCTAACTCGTATGTCCCGTTTAGAACGTCAAAATAATCGCCACCTATCACTACATGCTCATCGAGCGTAGTTGATGGGATCTCATGCGGATATGCTTTGATCGTGAAAACCATTTTCTGGTTATCTACATATTCCGTTACGGTTTCATGAAATACGAGCCCTTTTGTGAATGTCGCTTCTCGATAAGCCCCTACTCCCTCATAATTCAATTCAGCTTTTACCGGTCGTGGAAAACCTAAAAATCGGGTCAGATGACCCGTATCTTGTTCTAGTTCAATTGCCTCCACCCTAGTTACATTATCCCAAATTTTTTCAGCTGGGGCATTGATATCAATATAGGTATAAGCTTTATATGTGCCTGGAATAGTTTCGATCATGTTTTCCAATGGAGCAACAAAAAAAGGGATTAAAACCAAAATTGAAATATTGAGCCGGTCGTTCCTTTTATAGCATTTCAAATACCCGCCGATTGCACCTCCTAATGATCCAATAATGAAGAATACCGGTAAAATCATAATCCAACAAGCCCATCCCTCAATTTGTAACATCAACGTGACTAGTACAAACAAAATAATAGGCACCCAAGGCATGAAAATGCGGTAGAGTATGCTGCTCGCTTTGTCAACAGATGATAAGTAAACGGTTAATGCGCCGACTATTCCCGGGAGAATGAACAAGAAACTAACCGTCATTACTGAAAAGAATTCACTCCAAGTATCCATTTTCAAACCAAAAAGCCAGCGCACAAGCATAGCATATGAAAGCGGTATTCCTATTACAACGAGAATGACTTTAATTTTTTTACTCATGGTCGGTTATTTACTTCAAAATGTTTGAACAAGGATAAGAAATCCTGTTCATTCTTGAAATCCGAAAATTTCATTGTGATAAATTAAATGTTACTTCTTACGAAGTCAATAATTTTTGATGGCTCGCATAACAAAAAAACCGCTTCAAATTAGAAGCGGTTTTAGTTTTAGCTGATTTAATAAATTAATCTATTTAACAATAAAGCGTTTAACCATAAGTTGATCTCCAGCTTTCACCTGTAATAGGTAGACTCCTACCGATAGATCTGATACATCCATTCTAGATTGTAGTTTACCTGAGTGGATTAACTGACCTTGAAGGTTTAAGATTCTATAAGTGGCCTCATTACCCAAATTATGGTTGATATTTAAGATACCATCAGTCACAGGATTTGGATACAATTTGAATTCTGCATTTAATGGTGGACCAAATGAATTGTCTTGTGCTACATAAGAGTTAGTCGTCCCACATGGACCTAGATTAGTCCAACCGCTAGATGTGCGCTCATAAAGTGAGCCATTGTAAGTCACTCGATCTCCTACAGAATAAGAGGTTCCTGAATTCCAAGGAGCCACACCCGCACAAGGATCTGCTGGGCCTGTTGAAATACTCAAATTGTCAACTGCCATATCTCCTTGCCATGTCGTGCCTGTGGTACCATTCAAGCGTAATTGAACTGAGGTGCTCACAAATCCGCTTAAGTCTACGGTAGCTGTTTGCCAGCTGTTACCTTGATTGCCATTACGAGACCATAATTGGGTCCATGAAGCTCCTCCATCAGAACTGATGTCTACTCTAAGGCTTCCCATCGCACTACTACCAAACATGTGGTAACTGAATGTAAGCGTAGCTGCTTCATTACCTAAATCAATACATGGCGATATCAATCGTGCGGTATCTACGTTATTGTTAGGTGCAGAAGACTCCATGTAAACATAATGAGACCCCTCGCTCGCGCTACTCGGTCCTGTATTGCTGCTGGGTGTACCACCCGTACGTCTGGTCCAGTCAAAATCGTCATTAGCATCTTGTGACCAGTTTCCTAGACTTGAGTTCCAGCCTTGCGCATAAGGTAACGAGGCCGTCGCAGTACAGCCAGAACTGGCCTCGGGCAGCGTATTGAAAGATGCAGCTTGTGACAGAGCACTAGTATTGCCGGCTGCATCTCGAGCGGCAACTTGCACGCTATAGGTTGTATTTGCGACCAATCCCGTAAGATTTGCAGATGTTCCCTGGACAGTTCCCAAAACGTTTCCATTTAAAGACACCTCGTATTCAACAACCCCCACATTATCAGAACTTGCCGTCCAACTTACGTTTGCAGCGTCTTGAGTGATGTTGTTTACACTTAATCCAGTAGGGATGCTTGGTGCTTGAGAATCACCAGCTCCCACTACAACCGTGTAATCTTCAACTTCACCATAATCAAAACTTTCACAAGCGGTAGGTGTTCCGTTATATTTCATGGAAACACGCATACGAGTCGCTCCTGGAGTAGCTCCACTAGGGACGGAAACCGTGCCACTTACAGGAGTATTTGAAGTTGCACCTAGCGACCATACTTGCTCACCAGCGTCATTAAAGTCTCCATCTTGATTCCAGTCTATCCATGCAGCATATCCCTCATTGTAAACCGTTCCCGTCCAGGTAGGCGTCACGGTGAGCGTGTAAGAGGTTCCTGTAGATACGGTCGTGGAAGTACCGGTATAATCTGTATAACCTCCAGAACCTGCTCCGCTGGATTGATCAATGGAATTGAATTGTACCCTACCTATGTATTCATCACTCACATTATTTCCGTTGGAAGAACAATAAGCCACATTGGTCGTACTGAAGTTGATGCTGTTGGAATAATTACTTTGTGAACCGTCATTACAAATGCTACGCACCTGTGCTTCATAATCAGTCAGCGTTTGAAGACCCGTTAGGGTAGCAGTTGTACCGTTTATGTTTCCTGTGGTCCATGTAGATGTTCCGCTTTCGCGAAAGCGTACCACATAAGTAGCGCCCGTAACGGCATTCCATGCAAGAGATGCCTCAGTCGCACCGGCGCCAGTCAGGTTCAGTCCAGTAGGGACCGTAGCGACACAATTTTGAACTTGCTGGGAAACACCGCTCAAAATGAGCGTGTAGTTTTGGCTACCTCCCGAGAGACTACCTTTATGAGTAACTCTTATGGTATATGAACCGCTCGCATTTGCAACGCTGATGCGTTCATAAGGATCGCGGGTGTTGTCCCCTAACCCATTTGTAGTCACACCCGTCAAACGCCAAGGCTCATAAGTTGTACCTGATTTGATCACACGTATGTCAAGGTCATTTACAAGTCTAGCTGTATTGCTATTAGTTGCAGTTGTAGCGGTTCCAGGAAGATCTGTCCAGGATATGGAAGCCATAAGATCATTTACACCATCACTATTTACCGTGATCTCATAAGTCTGTCCATTAGTTAACGTCAATTCAGAAATCTCTGAACCTACTCCATCATTTGAAATAAGTTCAGCAGCTCTTTTTGTATTCATCAATCCCCAACCAAAAACTGGGTCAGGACCCGTTGCTCCAGCATCATCTGCCGTGTGTAAGGCGAGACCTTTCAAACTAGCTGCTCGCATGTAATTCCCATTAAGCTGATTATAATGTTGCTGCAACAACAACAGAGAACCTGTAACATTAGGCGATGCCATAGAAGTTCCACTTATGGAGTTGTAGGCGGTGTCGCTGGTCTCGTAGGTGGAATACACTCCGGTACCGTTACCGGTGATATCTGGTTTGATACGCAGATCATCAGTAGGCCCTTCACTACTGCTGGAATTGATGTTTACGCTTATCAAGTCGCCAGCCGCATTGATATTTGCATCCTGGGCATTGGCAACTACTAAATTATTCTTTGAAGTACTGTGCCCGGTCAGCTTGTCATAACTGCTGTTTCCACCTAGCGGACTACCGTTATAACTATTTGCATTTCCATCATTACCAGCCGCTACTACCATGAGGTAATATGGAGCATTGTACATGATTTGATCCCAATCGCGGCTTTCTGATATGTAAGCGCCGAAGTAATAATCTGGCACTAGATCGCTCCTGAACCCGTAACTGTGGTTTGAAAGGAGCATACCGTTTGCTGCTTGGCTAGTCGCTTCGCTTTTATCATTATTCCAGTCATGACCTACCGCAAGTGCTTGTGGCGCCATCCCCTTGGCTTGTGCCACCGCTCCGTAGGCCATAATGGTACCAGTTACGTGAGCTGCATGAAAATTAAGCGTAGAACTGTTATCACCTATACTAAAACGATTGTTCCCTCCGGGACCGTCATATTCTTGATGACTCGGCCTTGCTAAACCGCCATCCCAAACATAGGCGGTCATGTTCTGACCTTCCACATTCAGTCCCAGTCCACCGTTGTTATGAAGAAAATTAGCACGAGTACTGCGCGCAGCAGCTACATTATAAGTGGAATAATAAATGGGAGCCCCTGTGACAGGATCTATATATTGTAGTTCTACCAATGTTCCATCCTTGAGCTCTTTTTTTAAAGGAATATTATTGCTTTTAGCGAATTGTTCTATTTCGCTTTTTTGTTGTGATATTTTTTTATCAATTCGTGATTTGACCTGTTGCAGAGCAGATTGATCGTATCGAGATACGATCTTATCCCGCTCAGCGGGAGATTGTGCCATTGAAGTCCATGAAATACCTACTAGCATCATGGACATCATAAAGAGAGACCTTTTTCTCATAATTAAGGGATTTTAGATTAACATGGTCTAATATTACTACATCGATGTAGTCAAACAAAATGTTAACATTATGCGTCGCATAGCGTGTTTTTCTGTATTTAATCGATTTTATTAGCTTGAAGTCAGCTATAGCAGGACGTTAGAGATTTCTAACAATTAAGAAATTTTTTAAGAAGTCAATCTTATTTATATTAATTACAAATAATAACATATTTTTTTGATTAACTATAATTTCTCATACTTAAACAAACACAGGTTTAAGCCTTGCGTTGCTTATCTACAATGGATAATGAATATCTGAAAAATGGATTATTCTCTGGTTAAGCGTTGAATGAGATCTTGATGAAATGGAAATAACTCTATCAACTGTTTTCTTGAGGCTAAATCAAAATCAGCAAAGTCAAACCCAGGAGCTACCGTACATCCCACAAAAGAATAAGCGCCACCTTCTACTACTTCTGAAGCAAACCAGCAGCCACCAGCAACTACAAATTGTGGCACTTCTCCATTTATTAAATCCCGTCCAACTAACTGATTGAAGTAGTCTCCAGCAGGAGTAATCACGTGAACGCGTATGGGATCACCGTCATAAAAATGCCACATCTCATCTTGGTTGATCTTGTGAAAAGCCGAGAAATTCCCAGCGGTCAGCATAAAGTAAATTCCCGTGCAATAATTTCTAGCTCCTGAATATTCATTTGGAAGACCAGACTCTGGAACAACTCCCTCGCTGCGGTAGGTTTCTTTAAAGTAACCGCCCTCTGGATGCGGTTGCAGATCGAGGAGTTTTATGAGTTGAGCTTTTGTGTGAGGCATGGATTTCTGTTTGTATCAAAGATAGGATTTGATGAGCTTTTTAAACCTTGGAGGTTCTTACCTCTAAGAGCTACCTCGGCGCCATGTACACGAAAATTTTATAAACTATCCAAACCTCGGAGGTCTGACCATTTAGATTTCTATATGGCACTCAGCAAGAAGCGGCTTTTTTATTGAAACCTCCGAGGTTTCCAATCAACAAGCATCCATAAAAAAACTCTTGCCATTCTGGAGGAGCATAGCGAGATCCAGAATCTGGCTGGTTGAAGATCGTTCTTGCGGTCACCGTGTGCAACTCGGCGCCAACTTAGGGTAGTTATATTTTCCTTTTGTCAGGATCTTGTCTGTTCGAGAAAAACGACAGGATTTCAATGCAATTATCCTTTTTTCGGTAATACATTGTGTTGAATTTTTTGATTACAGCTTGATAGATCCCACGTGATTCAGGAAATAAATGTGGGTTTTGCAATATTAATCTCAAAGTATTGTCAATCTCAAGCGATAATTTCTTCAATTCACGTTCTGTAAAATTTGCTTCAATGTATTCAAATGTCTTGGCTAATTCCCGCAAGGCATGGTCAGTCCATAGAATTTTATAGCCACTTTCCATAAATCTTTTGAGCGTCTGAATTTGGTTTTAGATTCCCATTATCGGCATCTGAAATTCCAGCTTCAATAGATTTTTTCTCGGCTTCTGATAGTTCGTTCCACCAATCTTTAGATTCCCTTTTCCTTAGGTCTATGATCTTTTGAATCAAGGAAGTATCTTCCAAAGTTGTCAGCCATTGAATAAGGTCAATTTTCGCCTTCTGAATATTTAATTCCATAAACCAAATTTAGCCTGATTTTGTCGAGCTTGCAAGTACGCTAGAACACCTAAGAATGCGCAATATTGGATGCGTTCAGCGAGTTTCATGCTATCGATAATAAATAAGGTCGATGTTTTATCTGATCGTGGTGTGGTCAACGAGTGCAACTCGGCGCCAGCGAGGATCTTTAAAAAATTGGTGGAATCGTATTCTCGATAGACTTTTTTCTCAAATAGCGATAACCTAAATAGATGATATAGACAACGGATAATATTCCAACTAAGAATAGAATGATGTATTTGGTTTTATGTTCAGATGCAGCTACTAGAATTTTACCATTCCTTTCGATTTGGATAATTTCCGAATCAGCTTTCTTTTGACCGGTATTTGATTCGTAATAAATTTTTAGTCTATCACCTATATCTATAGTGTTTTGCAGATCATAATAGTCTCCTGATGCTCTATAATAAATGAAATCACCATTGAAATCTTGAAGCCTTAGGGAGAATATTTCCGAATCATTATCGGAAGACTTTACTTCTTTGGTAATAATTAGATTTTCGTAGAAACAGTATTCACTTAGGTCTTTATTTAGTTTACTGAATCCAATATAAGTGACAAACAGAAATATCAATAAACCAACTGAAATGGAAATAACATTAATGACATCTTTTAGCATCTTCTTCATGAACTTTATCTGTTTCTCAAACGTTGCGACTGGTTGGTTTCAATGATTGTGTGGACACCAAGTGCAATTGGCGCCAGCGAGGGGAGATTCAATCAGAAATCACTAGACGAGATTACCGTCTTGTAAACACCTTCATTAAATTCCCAACTTTCACTTTCTAGATAATCTGTTTGACTTTGGATACTGTCATTTAAAATGACAAGTATAGAGGTTAAGTCTTCTTCTACTTCAACGTATTCTTTCCCCCTGATGCTGTTAACAATCGGAGTCTCGTGTATAGTTGCCTCATTAAGGTCGTCAATAACAAAAACAGTATCAATAGGTGCGATAGGGAAAACAAGTCCTTCTCGAGAGGATACAGTAAGATAAATCTTCAATTGTCCTCCAGTCGCATTGTAAACTTCATAGGATCGATTGTAATAGTAATCGCAAGACATTAAATTAATAAAGAAAAAAATGACTATTATTAATTTGATTTTTTTGATTGCGATCACGACTTTGAGATTAAAGATTCACTTACTAGATGTGATTTTCTGAAATGGTTGCGTTTTCCTAATCCTCTAGATCAGAAAATCCCCTACAAAACTGCTGGGGGTTCTACTAATCATATTGACACATCAAATCGTCTCCGACAGGCTCAGCCTGACAACTTACACCTTGAAAACCAGCAAAAAAAAAGGTCACTTAGCAAACACCAAGCGACCTTTTCACTATAAACTATTAACGGTTGACCAATAACCGCGCGCTGCGCGCGCCATTACTTCACCATCTCATAACTCCTCTTCACAAACTCGGTCAGCGCCTCGCCTTTCAAGAGTCCTTGAGACAACTTAGCCAAATCCACACTCTGCTTGATCAGGCGTTGCTTTTTCTTGTCCGTTTTGGTGTTGTGGATCTCGTTGACGAGCTCGTGGTTGGCATTTACCACGAGGTTGTACATGTCGGGCATATTGCCAAAGCCCATCATACCGCCACCGCCGGTCGCCTGCATTTCTTTCATACGGCGCATAAATTCGGGTTGGGTGATGATAAAGGGTGCGGCATCGCTGCTCATCGCTTCTACCTGCACGGTATAATTGCTGTCACCTAGAGTTTCTGTGATCGATTTTTGAAGCGCTTCTTTTTCCTCATCGGTCAATTTTGAGATCTGTTCCTCCTCTTTCTTGATCAGGTTATCGACGTGATCTGAATCCACACGTACGAACTGGATTTTCTCTTTTGAAGTTTCCAGCTTCTGCATCAAGTGGCTTACGATGGGTGAGTCGAGTAAGAGGACTTCGTAACCTTTCGCTTTCGCGGAAGCGATATAACTGTGCTGCTCCTCTTTATTGGATGCATAAAGCACGATGGTTTTCTCGTCCTTATCGGTTTGGGTAGGCTTGATTTTCTCCATCAACTCATCCCAAGTGAAAAAGGATCCGTCCACGGTTGGGTACAGCGCAAACTTGTCGGCTTTCTCAAAGAATTTCTCCTCGCTCAGCATACCGTACTCGATCACGATCTTAATATCGTTCCACTTTTCCTCAAACGCCTTGCGGTCGTCGTTGAAGAGTGACTTGAGTTTATCGGCTACTTTTCTAGTGATGTAGCTGGAGATCTTCTTCACCGCGCCATCTGCCTGTAGGTAGGAACGGGAAACGTTCAGCGGAATGTCCGGACTGTCGATCACACCGCGCAGCATGGTCAGGAATTCGGGAACGATACCTTCAACATTGTCGGTAACAAAAACCTGATTCTGATACAGCTGGATGCGATCTTTCTGGATGTTCAGATCGTTAGTCATCTTAGGAAAATAGAGAATTCCCGTAAGATTGAACGGATAGTCCACGTTCAGGTGTATGTTGAAGAGCGGCTCCTCAAACTGCATGGGGTACAGTTCTCGGTAAAATTCCTTATAATCCTTTGCTTCAAGATCTGTGGGCTGCTTGGTCCAGGCTGGGTTAGGATTGTTAATGATGTCATCTACTTCCTGAGTAGGTGCTGGATCGTCCTCTTTGGCACCTTCTGGCTTCTCGAGAGTCTCCGTGCGCGTACCAAACTTAATCGGCACCGGCATGAACTTATTGTATTTGTTCAACAACTCACGGATGCGGCTTTCTTCCAAAAATTCCGTCTCATCATCGCTGATATGCAGGATGATCTCGGTACCAAAATCTTCTTTCTGCGCCTCCTCTATCGTATAGTTGGGCGAGCCATCACAGGTCCAATGCACCGCCGGCGCATCTTTATAGGATTTAGTGATGATTTCTACCTTATCAGCGACCATAAACGCCGAGTAGAACCCAAGACCGAAGTGTCCAATAATTCCGCTATCCTTAGCGCTGTCCTTGTACTTTTCCAAAAACTCCTCTGCACCAGAAAAAGCAATGTCATTAATGTATTTCTGCACTTCCTCCTCCGTCATCCCGATCCCTTGATCTATGATGTGAAGGGTTTTTTCGTCCTTATTGACCTTGATCTCGATCTTCTGGTCGCCCAGCTCGACCTTGGCCTCCCCTATTCTTGCGAGGTGCTTGAGCTTCAGCGTTGCATCAGTAGCATTGGACACGAGCTCACGTAAAAAGATCTCGTGGTCGCTGTATAAAAACTTCTTGATGAGCGGGAAGATGTTCTCCACCGCTACGTTGATTGTACCTTGTTGACTCATATTTATCGTTTTGTGGCGCCTGCGAAGCGCCGTTATATTTTCGTTTTATGGCGCTTGCGAAGCGCCGCTGCGTTGTGATGCATCGCATGCATCCGTTTTGATATTTTTTTAATTGTTACGCTTTCGCGAAAGCGTGCTTACCTAAAGTCAACGCCACTCTCACGATCATCGCGACATTTTCAAAGTCCTTACCAAGTGTGTTCCCGTGCCATTATGACAGCCTTAACGCCACGCTAAAGTTTACGTAAGGCTCACTTTATGTCAAGTACTGTGATTTATTTTTAAAAAAAAGTATGGGATACCGTCTCAAAATGTCAGTATGAGTGTCACCCTGAGCTTGTCGAAGGGCTTTCGAAGACGAGTTAAAAATCGAGAAATCAAAACCACTTCGACAGGTGGTCGCTGAGCGTAGCCGAAGTGCTTAGTGTGACAATAGTCATTAAAAAAAGTATGTCCTAGCAAGGTCGTATGCTGATTTCTCAATTTGAGTCTAACCACTAGTAACCGATAACGATTAATTAATTACCGAAATCATGGAAAGCAACACAAAGAAACCCCACTCGACCGTCGAACTGCATTTTGATAAAAACTTTGATGGCCTTGATGACTTACGCACAGAGATTTCCAGTTGTCTGATCGTAGGCGACAGTCTATTCCTGAGTTATGATGAAGATGCTGGGATCGAGCGCCTTACACCTATTGAAAAAGGTTATGGCGATCATGTCCATTATGAGATGAAAGATTTCTTTAATCTACCAGCAGACGATGAGATGGATATGGAGGGGCTCGCCTATCAGGAGCCTTACCTGTGGTTTTGTGGCAGCATGAGCCTAAAGCGCAACACCCCAGGTCCCGACGATGAACTGGACGAGGGCGTTGCAAAACTTGCCGAAATCAATAAAGACCACAACAGATTCAGTCTGGGCTGCATACCTTGTGTGGAGGAAGACGGTCATTTTGTCCTGAAAAAAGAGATTAACATCGACGGTAAGCTTCATCAAGCTAAAATGCTTAAAGGCGGTACGCACAGTAGCGAGCTGCACAATGCCTTACTCAACGATCCGCATTTAAAAGACTACATGAACATTCCCTGCAAGGACAATGGTTTTGACATCGAGGGACTAGCGGTGCATGAAGATCGGATCTTTTTTGGACTGCGTGGACCTGTTTTGGGAGGTTTTGCGATTATTATCGAGACTTCGTTCATCGATCATGATGGTATGCTGACCATTCTGCCCCAAGACGGAGAGCATTTTATCTATCGCAAACATTTCTTGGACCTGCACGGCATGGGCCTACGCGAACTCAACATAAACAAATCGGGTGATCTATTCATACTCGCTGGTCCTACGATGGATCTGGACGGAACGATAAGTCTCTACAAAATATCTGGCGGGCTGGCAGATCAGCACGCAACCATCACCCACGAGCCAGAACATCTCTTTGACGTGGCGCGTGGCTCGCAAATCGAGCACGGTCGTGACAAGGCAGAAGGACTGGCATTCATCGATGACCATACGGTGCTGATTACCTACGACAGTCCGCTGGATCATCGATTGATTGATGATCACGCGGTGATGATGGATGTGTTTAAGTTGGAGTAAATCACGAGTTAAGGAAAGTAGATTGAAAAGTTGTTTTTTAAGCTAGCTTGCAGACTATGGATATAATCATCTTCGCCATTTTAATCGCGCTAATTGGTTTGTGGGTGTGGGCATTGTTTGATATAACGAGATCAAGATTCAAAAATCAAACTTTAAATACTATTTGGCTTTTGGCTGTTCTCTTTTTTCCAGTTTTGGCTCCCACAATTTACCTTTTCTCTAAAAAGACTCATGTCCTGAAAGAACCACGAAAATTTGATCCAAAATTTAATAGAACCAATTCTAGTTCACTAAAACTTTGAAATTAAATTAATCTTATTGATAATAGACAACTTCTGAATGCAGCGTTTTTTCCCTTAGAAGCTTAACATGCAGATATATTTGCCTCCTTACTCACAACTCATAAACTCACGATCTACCTCTTACTCACAAACTTACTGCTCCCTAAATAAAATCGCCACGGTAAATCGGCATCTTCCTCGGCATAATCGATGCCTATGCGTTTTGAGGTGACGATGTTTTTCTCTTTCAAAGTATAAAACTTTCCAGCATTCATCTTGGTCATTTCGGCTCCGTGGTCATTGAGCGGAGTCGAAATGCTCAATGACCTTTCTTCTAAGTTTAGGTGGCTGAGCGTAGTCGAAGCTACCGAAGTAGAATTTGGAATAGCATCCTCTATCCAAACCAGATCTCCCGTTAGATCCTCGCCATAGTGTGAACGATCTAAACCAAACGCTTTACTGAAATTTCCAGGACCTGAAGTAAGCGTTTTATCCAGCTTTTCTTTCCCGCGACGTTCCAGCATGATCTCAATACCTTCAATGGGCTCAGCAGCGCGTATGAGGACAGCATCCGCCTGCTGGTTGGTATTTGTGATGATGTTGAAGAGGTTGTGAATACCGTAGCACAAATAAACATAGGCCACGCCTCCATTTTCATACATGATCTTGGTACGATCGGTAAATCGGCCCAAATGTGCGTGGCAGGCCTTATCCCCTACGCCACGATAGGCTTCCGTTTCCGTGATAATTCCGCTGGTGCGTTTCCCATCGATATTTGAAACGATCAGTTTCCCGATCAGGTCTTTGGCAATGTGCACCACATCATTTTGTTGATAATAGCTTGCAGGGAGTTTCATAAATCCTAAAAATACTGTGGATTTTACGCTTTCGCGAAAGCGAAACACCAATTAACCTCACCTTAATATCTACTTTTGCAAAATGTCTGACACACCTACTTTCAACGATTACAAACTACTTCCCGAATTACAAAGTCAATTGACGGCAGACGGATTCTCAAAACCAACGCCCGTTCAAGAGGCAACGCTTGAAATAGCTCTGAAAGGGAAGGACCTTATAGGAATTGCGAAAACTGGATCGGGTAAAACGCTGGCCTATACCCTACCATTATTATCAAATCTTCACGGTCAGGATTCTGAGCACAGGTCTGTTAGAGGGCTAGTACTTGTTCCCACGAGAGAGTTAGCCGTTCAGGTAAGCGAGGTCATTATTTCCTACTCTAAAGTTTTGCAAAAACCGTTGATCACTCGATTGATTACCGGCGGAAGCAGCATCAATACACAAATGCAGCAGCTGGGAAATGCTGATATAGTTGTGGCAACACCTGGCCGATTGATCGATCTGATCGAATCCAATGCAGTACGCATCTCAAAGGTGAAGTGTCTCGTACTGGACGAGGCTGACAAGATGCTCGCTATGGGATTCAAAGAAGAGCTGGACGCGATTCTGTACCATTTACCTAAAAAGAAACAAACCCTACTTTTCAGCGCGACCTGGGAAGGAGCGGTAAACGATTTTAAAGATCGGCTATTGCACGATCCAGAAGTGTTTCAACTAGAAGAGCCAGAGCAGGACTACACGCAGATCAAGCTTTTAGGATACCGTGTAGCCGATCACAAAAAAGGTGTGTTGCTCAGACACTTGATTGAGTCGGAGAACATGCAGCAGGTCCTTATTTTCTGTTCCTCTACCTATCAAGTGGAACATGTTAATGACAAACTCAATACCAACGGTATTAAGTCCAAAGCCATTCACGGTAAGAAAAAACAGAGCGTACGGAACAAGAATCTCGAAGATTTCAAAAATGGCTCTGAAACCGGTGTGCGATGCCTTGTCACGACAGATTTGCTTTCTCGAGGGATTGATATTGAGTTTCTGCCTTATGTGATTAATTACGAACTACCGCGATCTCCCAAGGATTTTATACACCGCATAGGCCGTACAGGTCGTGCCGAACAATCGGGTACTGCGATTTCCCTGGTCACTAAGGAAGAGTCCCATCACATGCGTATCATTCAGAAAAAGACAAAACTGAAAGTCTGGATGGAAGATCTGCCTGAGTGGAATTCATGAAAACTTAATTTTTTACTCTAACGCGAGGAATCGCGTGGTTTTGAAACTTAAATCCATACTGCTCGATTAAGCCGGTCATCAATCGTCATCAAGTTAGTCGTCGCGAATGCTATCACGTTAGAATCCTAACCGCGCTCTATTTAGTAATTTTCATTCGCGCCTAAAAACAAAGAACCTCGTGATTTTTTTCATTGAATCAATCATTTACTTCAGCAAAAAACGGCGACATTTATATCTTTAAACATGTCCGTAGCAATCAGATCAAAAAGCTGGTAATGACCTAAGCTACTGACTCTGTCGCAAAAGTAGAAGTGTTCAAAAACTGATCGCCCCTGATATCCCTTTATTGATTAGGTAAGGTTTTGAAGAATCCTTCAAACGGATTTACCGTAGCGCTCACGTTTGTTTTAAGGTCTGGAATAGACCTGAACAATTTGATACCATACCTATTCTTTCAATCCGACTTTAGTTTTGATTTTAAGCAATTTAAATGATGTGAACTGATCTTCCACTTCAAGTCCATGATAGACTTATGTCTCGGTTTTGATTCTCGCCATAGTCTTTTCATTCACTACAGATCATGTTATCTTCCCAATCAGATCCGAGTCATTGAGAATCTTGTCGTTTTCTGATAATAGCCTGCAGGGAGTTACGTAGATTTTAAAAATATTGCTTTCTTTTTGCTTTCGCGAAAGCGAGATCATAAAGAAGTTTATACTGAGCACATCGACTGCGCTCAGCGACCATCTGTTGAAGTACGAAAGCGTCATCCTTATAAAGCACTTCTTATCTGTCGCAACCCAAAATGAGAATTCCTAGAAAAGAAAAACGACAGGTTGCCCTGCCGTTCTTACATCTGTATGCTTTGTTTTCTATTGAAAGTAGAAACTATTGGGCGCTACGTCACCTGTCGTATCTTCATAAAGCAACGAGCCATCCAAGGAATAGATAAAGATGCGACCATCAGAGGTAAAGTCTCCCGCGTCACCCACGTAGATCTCATCCCCATTCACGTCAAATCCATAAAAAGCACCAAATTGCGAACTACTACCATAGTCAAAAATGGGTGAATCTGACAGAGTGGTCGCTGCAATAGATGATCTATAGGCAGCAGTTCCTGCGGTATAATACAATTGATTGTTTGAAATCCTTAAATTGCTGGGTGCCAACGAGCCGGCTGCGATGGTTCTGGAAACCGTGAAGCTTTGAGGGTCGATTACCTTCACGCCTTCACTATCGAGGGCATAAAGCTCATCGCTCAATACCTGCAGCGAATTCAACCCACTACCGACGGTCAATGGAGCAGAAAATGTATTTGTCGCTGGATCCAACTTCCTCAAGGCATTACCGAAACCAAAAGCTGCATTCTGCACGAACAGCGAGCCAGCGGCAGCGACGATGCGCTCACCAGTACCACCTATGGTTACCGTCTGATCCACGGTATACGTATCGAGATCGATCACGGCGACAAAATCGTCCTGATCCGTCATAAAATCGGCTTGATTTGTAACGTAAGCCTTGCCGTTGAATACAACTCCGTATCGTGGCACACTAAGCTGTGAATCAACAGTTCCCAATAATTCAAAGGTGAATCGGTCCACGACATTGATCACATTGGATCCATTTGAAATAATGAATGCCCTGTCATCGTCAAAGAAAATAGATTGTAAAAAGAGCCCTGCGCCTGGCAAATCATTGACATTGGCAAAAATGTCAGTAGCAAGTTCTGTACGCTCCTCATTTAAAAATGAAACGGAACCTCCTGCACTACCTCCTTCATTGAGAATAATAGTTCCATTTTCATAAGCGCCTCGTGGTGCTTGAACATCGTCGTCACCGTTACAGGCGATCAGGATAGAGATCGCAAAGGCACTTAGTAATAGTTTGTAAAATTGAGTCATGATAAAAATTAGAATTTAATTGTTGAAGTGATAAAAAAGTGACGCCCTGGCATGGGACGGTTTTCTGTTGTTTCATAATCCACGTTTGCAAGATTTCTCACCTGAAAGTTTAGGGTGAGCTCCTGAAGCTTGGGAAAAGTATAGGCTGCACTTAGATGGCTGATCAGGTAGTCTTCCAGCACATCATCAGGATCATTATTAGAACGGGTGAAGACCTCGCCCAGATATAAGTTCTGCAGGCTGATCGTCAAGTCTTGATAGTGCCAGGCGGCCTGTGCCGTAACCTTATGACGCGGAACAAACGTGAGAAAATTACCGGTCTGGGCGTTTTCGGAAATGGTGTAGGCATATCCAGAGCTTAGATCCAGCGATGAATTACCTATATCAAAAGCGCCCTGATAGTTGAATTCGCCGCCATAAGTAATGACTTCGTCCACATTTTCTGGTCGCCAGACGTTGTTGGAGTCGGGAATCCAGCGTATCAAATCCTGAATGTCATTGTAATAACCCGTAGCTGAAAGTTGATGTTTACGATTTTTGCTTTTGAAGACTACACTACCTTCTGCTTGATAGCTATTCTCTGGATCCAGTTCAGGATTTCCGGCGCCCTGCCAGAACAGATCATTGTAGGTGGGCATTCTGTAATTGCGCGATGCTTTAGCCAGTAGATTGATCCTGTTGTTCAATCGGTAATCGAGACCTGCGCTAAAAAGTAATGGAACGTCATAAACGTCTGTAACTTCCTGTCTCGCGCTTAATTCGGTGGTGAGGCTATGAAATTTATATTTTCCAAGTACTGCCAGACTGGCGATGTTCCTGTTTTGGGCTTCAAGATCATTTCCCTGAGCGGTATTATGCTCGTAGTCTGCGACGCTGCTCAGTTCCCAATTGCCCGGATTAAAGAAAACCGAATATCTACCTTTATAAGTGTTGACGGTAGATCCTACCGGATTGGGATTTTCGAGGTTTGAAATGTAATTATAGTCCTCCCTAAAATAAACCCCCTGAAGAACTGATGTTAGCTTGTCACCTCGTCTTTCCCATTCTATCAGATGGCGGTGATCGTCATTTTCATAACCTGTGCGCGTATCTGTGGGAAATAGAAGGGCAAAATTGCGATTCCCATTGAAATACATCCCGTGGTAGGACAAGGTGTTGTCATCATCCAGTCTGTAAGCGGCATTGAGGTTGGCATTGTAGTGCTCAAAAGCGGCGTTTGAATTGCGCCTATCCGTTTCTAAAATGGGGTAATCGTTCTCAGAAGATAATCGAGATAGCGCTACTGAAAGACTGAGCTTTTCATTAGAATAGTCCGTTTGAATTAAATTCTGAAACGTGTCAAAACTGCCGTACCGCGCGCTGGCAAAAGCCTCGACACCTCGGTTGAATTCTGTTTTGTTTTGAAGATGGATGCTCCCTCCTATCGCGCCCGTTCCATAGATCACGCTCCCACCGCCCGCTCGTACATCCAGCTGGTCAAAGCCGTCCACTACCAGCGTATTAAAATCGGTCTGGCCCGTGAGTTGGGAATTGATATTAAAACCATTCCATACCACGGCAGTCTGCTGGGCGGTAGTTCCCCTGAACGTAGGTGAGGAAACCATCCCATAACCGTTTTGTTTGAAAAATAATGACGTGTTGATCTCAAGAATATCGGTAAGTGTTCCGGGAGTTGTTTTAAGAAGAGAATCAGACAGTTTCTGGATCTTTTGACCCGTGGAATAGCGCTTGATCTGCCTGTCGACGAGAACCACGGTGTCCAGCACCTGACCCTCGCCATTTTGAGCAAAAAGGCTACACGTAAACAGCACGGCACAGAAGCCGCAAAGCACTTTTGTTCTTGTCATAAGTCCTACCTCTATCCCGAAGGTTTCTACTTTTTGCAGATTAGGCAGGTCTCCTGACTTCAAAACGCCCATCGCCTTCCCAGTTTCCCAGTGGCGGTTGACAGGCGGCCGTCTTTACGGCTGGCTCATCACCATTTGTTTACAGTTGCGGGAACAGTACTGGATTCTCACCAGTTTCCCTTTTAATTTTCCGCTTTCGTGCTTCAGCAAGTGGTCGCTGAGCTCAGTCGAAGCGCTCAGTATGAAGTTCTTTATAGTTTCGCTTTCGCGAAAGCAAAAAGAAAACCACAATCATTCCACCATTCAAAAACGTCAAAACCAAATCTGGCGGCAAATGTAGCTCTAATCTCGCAATGGTGAGGTGATGGATAACTTTTTTCTAATCAAAGTTTATTTGAAGTAGTTTTGAGCATGCAAAAACATCATTACATAACATTAGTTACGTTACTCTGTATCTTGTTGAGCTGCAAAGAAGCAAGTCAAGAGAAAGCGCAAGCTCAAGAAATTGAAGTAGAACAGACTGATCGTCGAGAAGCAATTGAGATAAAATATGCTACGGGATTTCAAATTGAATCTTCAAGCGAGGGCCATTTATTGACCATTACTAACCCTTGGCCGGATGCTGATCAAAATTATAAATACCTGCTTACGTCAAAAAGTGACGCTCAAAGTCAGGATGCCGTGACAATTCAGATACCTGTAAAACGGCTTATCGCAACCAGCACCACGCATATTCCACCGCTAGTTCTTTTGGGCAAAGAGCAAACTTTAAAGGCTTTTCCCTCAACAGATTATATATCTAATCCTGAAGTACGTAAACTGATCGATGCGGGAAAAGTCACCGATCTAGGAATTGATAATAGCATGGATGTAGAATCCATGCTTCTCTCCCAGCCCGATCTGGTCATGGGTTATGGGGTGAGCGAGGAGAATTCGATTTATAAAAAAGTGCAAAAAGCCGGGATTCCCGTAGTCTTTAATGGTGATTGGGTCGAGCCTCATCCTCTGGGAAAAGCAGAATGGGTCAAAGTTTACGGATTGCTGTACGATCGCTACGACGAGGCGGTAAAAATTTTCAATCAGATCGAGAATGATTATCTGAGCGTGAAAGAGCAAATTAAGGACCTCAATCAACCTACTGTGATTGCTGGTGCTACCTGGAAAGATACTTGGTACCTACCTTATGGCGACAGCTGGCAGGGAAAAATTCTCAAAGACGCTGGTGGTCGCTACATTTATGAAGAAACCAGCGGAACGGGATCCCTAGCCTACAACATAGAACAAGTTCTAGCAGACGCCCGCACAGCCGCTTTCTGGATCGCACCTGGACAGTACACGAGTTATCAAAAAATGCAGCAAGATCAAGAGGCCTACGCGCTATTTGATGCTTTTGAGAATAAGAAGATATACACCTTTGCCCTGAAAAAAGGAGCAAAAGGCGGCGTCAACTATTATGAAGAGGCGTCCATGCGACCTGATCTGGTCTTAAAGGATCTTGTAACCATCTTGCATCCAGAGGTGGCTCTCGATCACCAACTTTACTTTTTCAGTCCTTTAGAAGATTGAAATTGTAAGTCTGTTCAAGACTTGCAAAAATTATGGAGCCTTATCTTTACCTCAAAGGAAGAGATATGGAGTTTATATTAGAGTTTATTAGTTCGATTGCCTGGTATTGGTACATCGTTCTATTTGTTCTAATCGTGGCATTATTTGATATATTCAACCGCGAGCATACGATATTGAGGAACTTTCCCGTGGTAGGTCATTTCCGGTATTGGCTGGAGAGCATCGGTCCCGAACTCAGGCAGTACATTGTTGCTAACAATCGTGAGGAACTCCCTTTTAACCGAATCGAACGAGGCTGGATCTATGCAAGTGCCAAAAATGAGAACAATTACGAAGGATTTGGAACCGATCGCGACATTCACGCTCACCAATACATTTTTGTAAACAATGCCATGATTCCCTACAAAGTTGCCGATCATCATGTGACTAAAAATGCACCCGACTTCGTACCCTGTGCCAAGGTTATGGGCGCCCACAGAAAGCGACCATACCGTCCGGCAAGCGTGATCAATATTTCTGCGATGAGTTATGGTAGCCTTTCGGCGAAAGCGATCGATGCGATGAACCAAGGTGCCAAAAAAGTAAACGCTTATCACAACACCGGCGAGGGAGGTCTATCCCCTTATCACAAAAAAGGCGCTGATGTCGTGTTTCACATCGGGACGGGATATTTTGGCGTGCGCGATGAAGACGGGAATTTCTCCATGGAAAAGCTCAAGAAGTTGGTTTCTGATCATCCACAGGTGAGAGCGATAGAATTAAAACTTTCACAAGGCGCCAAACCAGGAAAAGGCGGTGTTCTACCAGCTTCAAAAATCACTAAGGAAATAAGCGAGATACGCGGCGTACCCATGGGAGAAGATGTACTCTCCCCTCCTACCCATAGCGCTTTTGACGGTGTAGACGGTATGGTAGATTTTATTGAAGCCATGGCAAACGAGACCGGACTTCCTGTAGGGATAAAAGCAGCGATAGGCAAAACGGATCAATGGGAAGAACTGGCAGACCTAATGGCAGCAACGGGTAAAGGACCAGACTTTATAACCGTAGATGGTGGTGAAGGCGGTACGGGTGCCGCTCCACCCAGTTTTGCAGATCATGTGGCGCTGCCGTGGACTCATGGATTTACCGCGCTTTATAAAGTATTTGCAGCTCGCAACCTAACTCAAAAAATAACCTTCATCGCCAGCGGAAAGCTCGGTTTCCCAGCAAATGCAGCGATGGCATTTGCCATGGGCGCCGATGTAATCAATGTAGCTCGAGAAGCCATGATCTCCATAGGCTGTATTCAGGCAAAAGCTTGTCACAATAATACCTGCCCTACAGGTGTTGCTACAATGAATCCGTGGTTGCAACGCGGGATTGTGGTACCAGAAAAAGCCGAACGTCTCGCGAGTTATTTTAAAAAGTTCAACAAGGAATTGCTCGAAATCACTCATACTGCTGGTCATGAGCACCCTTGCCAATTTGATATGAAAGATGTCGATATGAGCCTGGGCGATCAAAACCTTACTCAAACGCTGGAATATGTATTCAAATACCAGAAAACACCCGTAGACTTCAAAGGCATGAAAAGCCTGAGCGATTGTCCGCATTTAGGAGGAAATCATGCGGTCGCAAGTTAATTTTGGTATGATTTTAGAACTATAAGTTGGGCAAAAGTTTACTTTTGCAAACTGATTAGTTATTACTGTCAACTGTCAACTGTCAACTGTCAACTGTCAACTGATAACTGATCACGCTGCGCAAGCAGCACCATGGGGTCGACTGGTTTTGACAGCGAGACCGAGTTGATCGTAAGCATGTAGAGCGCTGGGCCATAGCTCTTAAATCTCATGATTCATCTTTTTTAAACGGCGAGAATAACTACGCCCTAGCTGCATAATCCGAATCATAGTAGGATAGTGCCTCGGTCTGCAAGGCAGACAAGCAGGAATTCTCTCAAAGGCCTTGGTTTATGGCACTTGATCTAGAGAATTCGTAAAAATAAACCTATCTGTCGCAGGGCTTTGATGCGATGGAGAACTCCCGATAGCTATCGGGACAAATGAAGATAAGGGATGCGCAGGTGGTTCCTGGCCAGCAAGTCCACGAAAACCCAAATAGGAACTAAACATGTAGAAAGCGATGAAGTCGCTCGTTTGGACGAGGGTTCGAACCCCTCCGACTCCACATTGAAACCACCGCAACGCGGTGGTTTTTTATTAAATCAACAGAGAGCTAATTGAGTTTAATTGTTCAAATTAAAGCATAAGGATTTATACCCTGTTGAAAACTAAAAATTTATCTTATAGGGTTACGTATTGGAATAGTTCCTAGCTTTGCATTGGAAATAATCCAAATATGATAATTAAAAAAGCACATACTTCTGTACTTGATATTCCCTACTTGGGACCCATCTCTTGCGGCTTCCCCTCACCTGCTGATGATCATCTGGACGAGGCGATTGATCTGAATAAGGAGTTGATTAAAAACAAGAGCACTACGTTTTTCGGCCGGGTGAACGGAGACAGCATGAAAGATGCGGGTCTGGATGATGGTGATCTTCTCATTATAGACAAAAGTAAAAAGCCCTCTAACGGTTCCATTGCGGTCTGTTTTCTCGATGGCGAGTTTACCGTGAAGCGCATCAAGATCGAGCGGGATCGCGTGTGGCTCATCGCTGAAAATATTAAATACCCACCTATTGAAGTCACGGCAGATAATGAATTCCTGATCTGGGGAATTGTCATCCACGCCATTAAAAGTTTATAATGTTTGCCCTGATCGACTGCAATAATTTTTACGCCAGCTGTGAGCGAGTCTTTAACCCGACACTTATGGGCAAGCCAGTCGTAGTGCTTTCTAATAATGATGGTTGTGTCATCGCGCGAAGCAATGAAGCCAAGCAACTGAATATTAAAATGGGAGCGCCCACATTTGTGATCAAGGATATGATCACCAGCAAAAAAGTACACGCGTTCTCCTCTAACTACGCGCTCTACGGTGAGATGAGTGCCCGGGTCATGGAGATCCTGAGCCGGTTCAGTCCAGATTATGAAGTGTACAGTATAGATGAGATTTTTATAAAGTTGGAAGGATTCACCTACTACGACTTAAGACGCTATGGCGCAGAAATGATCCTTAAGGTCACAAAAGGAACCGGCATTCCCATAAGTGTAGGCATCGCGCCCACTAAGGCGCTAGCCAAGGTAGCTAATAAAATCGCCAAAAAGTTCAAACATAAAACCAGTGGCGTTCATGTCATTGATAGTCAGGAATTAATGGAAAAAGCGCTCCGCTGGACACAAATTGATGATGTCTGGGGCATCGGTAGGCGTTATGCGGAGAAACTCAAGAAAATAGGCGTGGCAACCGCAAAAGACTTTACTCAATTACCCGATGCCTATGTTCTGAAAGAGATGACGGTGGTGGGTTTGAGACTGAAGCGTGATCTTTCTGGGAAACCTACGCTGGACCTAGAAGAAATGGCAGATCGCAAGAACATGGCAGTCACACGGTCCTTTAAAAATGATATTACTGATTATACCGCTTTGCGCGAAAGAGTAGTCACTTACGTCACTAAACTTGCCGAAAAACTGAGAAAACAAAACAGTTGCTGCCAGAGCCTGCAGATCTTTATCCACTCAAACCCACATAAGAAGGAACACAGAAAATATTACAACAGCATCACGATCAACCTTCCCTACGCAACCAATTCAACCATCGTAATGGCCCAATATGCCTTAAAAGGATTACAGAAGATATTCTTGAATGGCATTCTCTATAAAAAAGCGGGTGTGATAGCCTTTGGACTAGCACCTAACGATAGCCGACAGCTTGCTATTTTTCAAGAAGAATCTGCAGAGCATGCAGCCTTGTTAAGCTCGGTAGACCAATTAAATAAAAAGAATCACGGTAAAATTAAATTTGCAGGCCAAGATCTTAATTCTACTTGGAAGATGCGCTGTGAGCATCTCAGCAAACGGTATACCACACGCTTAAGTGAGGTGATCGTGGTGAGTTGCAATAACTAAGTTGATGCATAAATAATTTATAAAAAAACCTCGACATTTCTGTCAAGGTCTGTGAATATAAAAAATTAAAAATTTATTCTTCGGCAATCACAATTAATGGATCGTATTGCTCTCTGATTTTTTTAAATTTTTGGCGTTGTGGTACGGTGAGAATGTCGTTTAACTCGCGACCATGCTCGATGTAGAGCTGTCCCAAAAGATCGTTTTTATTGGCCGTAGTGCGTTTAGATCTCATGACAGCCTCTCTCCTGGCGATAAACTCCGTATACTTGTTTCTAAACATCATTTCTTGCTTTGAAGTTAGGCCTAGCTCGCCATCTAGTGCCTCAGCCATTTTAACTGCTTCTTCTTTCTGTTGTTCGGTTGCGGGTGGTGCGACAATATCTTGTGCTCCCGCAAATGAAATGAACAAAAGCGTTACAATCGTAAGTAATTTTTTCATCGTGGTAATTTTTATTGATTAAAGCTAACGGTTTTTACTAGAATTTTAATCTAACAACAAGTTAAACGACCGCACCAGATCGTTAGATTAATTATAATATAATACCTCGCTGTATTGTTTTGAGGGTTTACGCTTTCGCGAAAGCGGAATAATCAACAGACTTATCCATTTATAACATCTCGCAACCTATATTTACAACTAAATAAATAGTTCTTTAAAACCAATAACCATGATTAAAAACATTTTATCGATGATGGTGGCCGCAGGAATACTTCTTGCGGGATGTTCACCGTCGCAAAAAACGCAATCTAAAAATGCACCTCCGAGCAAGGGGAATGTAAAGACAGAAGCGGTAAAATTAACGGTAGATAATTCAGTATCTCAAACTTCATCTCAACCCATCCCCATGGATCCTTCTGTAAAAATGGGTGTCTTGGATAATGGACTGACCTACTATATAAAAAACAATGGTAAACCTGAGGACAAAGTAGAACTGAGGCTAGCCATCAACGCGGGTTCTGTGCTGGAAGACGATGATCAACAAGGTCTTGCCCATTTCATGGAGCACATGAACTTTAATGGGACGACTAACTTTGATAAAAATGAGCTGGTGGACTATTTACAGGGAATAGGGGTGAAATTTGGTGCAGATTTGAATGCCTACACCAGTTTTGACGAGACCGTTTACATACTTCCTATCCCAAGTGACGATCCAGAAAAACTAGAAAAAGGATTTTTGATCCTGGAGGATTGGGCACATGGCGCTCTTTTAGAAGAAGAGGCAATTAACGATGAGCGAGGTGTCGTGCTTGAAGAATCCAGAACTGGAAAAGGCGCTCGTGACAGAATGAACAAGATCACTATTCCCGTACAGTTTTATGGTTCTAAATATGCAGAACGCCTGCCTATAGGAAAGGATTCCATCCTTAAAACATTTAAACCTGAAACCTTAAAACGATTTTATGACGATTGGTACCGTCCAGACTTGATGGCCGTAGTTGCCGTAGGTGATCTGGATGTTGCGACCATGGAGCAAAAGATAAAAGAACACTTCGGTAAGATCAAGGCGATCGATGACCCTAGAAATCGTCCTGTAATTGAATTACCTAATCATGATGACACAAAAATTGCCATCGCACAAGATGATGAAGCCACTTTTGCATCAGTAAATATCTCTTATAAAGATAAAACGAACTCCTCTCCCACCACTACCGTGGCAGATTTTAGAGACGATTTAGTAAATGGGCTGTTTTCATTCATGATCAACAATCGCCTACAGGAGTTGACACAAAAAGCAGATCCTCCATTCATTTTTGCCAGCAGCAGTTATGGTGGTACGGTAGCTCGTAATAAAAATGCGTACAGTTCTTTTGCAGGTAGTGCTCCAGATGGTCAACTTAAGGCTCTTGAAGCGCTGCTTACAGAAAATCAACGCGTGAAAATGTATGGATTCAGTAAGGCTGAACTGGAAAGAGCTAAAACGGCCTACAAATCATACTTTGAGACTTTTTATAAAGATCGTGATAAGAGAGAAAGTTCTAGAATTGTAGGGACTTATGTGCAGTCCTATTTTTCTAAAGATGCAACACCTAGTGTGGAGTGGACTTATAATAAGATGAACGAACTCATTCCCGGAATTGAAGTAGAGGAAGTCAATGAGAAGATCAACGATTATATACATGAAGACAATCGCACCATCGTATTTACCGGCCCTACTACAGACAATCCTCCTACAGAGACTCAGGTAATGCAGGTTCTTGACAAAGTGGAAAATGCAACTGTTGAGCCATACCAAGATGCAGAAATTAGAGAAAATCTCATTGAGGAAATGCCAGTTGCGGGTACCATTACAAATAAACAAAGTAGTGAAGCTCTAGGTACTACCACCTACACATTAAGCAATGGTATCAAGGTAACGGCAAAGCCTACAGACTTTAAAAATGATGAGATTTTAATGTCTGCCTACAGTTATGGCGGGACTAGTCTTTACTCAGATGAGGATTTTCACAAGGTCATCAGAGCTAATGGTGGCTTAACCGAAGCTGGCTTGGCTGGACTGTCTCAAACTGATATGGACAAGTACATGACCGGGAAACTGGTGAGTGTTTACCCAAGCATCAGAACCAACACGGAGAATTTTAGTGGGAGCGCGACGCCTAAAGATCTTGAAACCATGTTTCAATTGATCCACCTTTACTTCACGGATTTGAATAAGGATGAAGAAGCTTATCAAAGTTTTGTTTCAAAACAGAAATCTTTTATTGGTCGTATGATGGCTAATCCTAGTACGTATTTCAGTAATGAAATCAATAAGGAGCGATTTAGTGACAGCCCACGTTACACCGGCTTTCCTACTGAAGAGTCTTATGACGAAGCAGATTACAATAGAGCCTTTGAGTTGTATAATGAACGTTTTGCAGATGCCAGCGATTTCAATTTCTATTTTGTAGGTAATGTAGATCTTGCAGAACTTGAAAGATTATCCAAATTATACCTGGCTAGTTTACCTAACCTGAATCGCAAGGAAATGTATCAAGTCAATGACTGGAGAGAAAAGCAGGGAACTCGCAAAAAAATCGTCAGAAAGGGAGCAGATGAGAAAAGCCAGGTAAGAATGAGCTGGAGCTATGAAATTCCGGAATACAGCGCAAAGGATGATTTGCTTGTGGACGCACTAGGCGAAGTACTAACTATTAAAATCATTGAAACCTTACGGGAAAAAGAAGGAGGTATCTACAGCGGTGGCGCAAGAGGCGGCTTGAGCAAGATGAGTTATCCTAGCTTCTATTTCAATATCTCCTTCCCCTGCGGTCCAGAAAATGTAGACAAACTGGTTGCTGCTACTCAAGCTGAGATTGAAAAGATTAAGAAAGAAGGTCCTACAGAAAAAGACTTGAACAAGGTGAAAGAAGGCTATTTGCTAGAACACAAGGAAGAAGTAAAAACAAACCGCTACTGGCTGAGTACGCTTTCCAACGCTGACATGGAAATGAGGGATATCAACCAAGCATTGAATTTTGAAAAAGCCGTTGAAAAAATGACCGCTAGGGAAATTCAAGATGCCGCAAAAAAATACTTGAACAAAGATTATTTTCTCGCCATCTTATTACCCGAAGAAAAGTAGTTTGAAAATTGCCCTTAATTTAAAAGCCTGATGAAATTCATCAGGCTTTTGTATGAATTAAAAAAACCGAGCGTGCCAGCTTTCACTTGCAGGGACTTCCCAATTTTCTCGATATTCTCCCACGTTTTGAACGAGATTGTTGAAAACTATAGTTTTTGGGGATACGGATCGAGCTTTGGCCATTTTTCTAAAACTAGCCAAATCCTTATGTGCCAGATACTGACCGTTTTTATAAGTGACATTCATCTTATCTAGTAAATCCACATCAAACTTTTGTTCAAGTTGCTGAATAAAATGTACGGAGGCATCAATCGAGCAACCCGTTGCACCGGCCTGACTTTCATCTAATCCTAAAACAATGAATCGATTATAGGGCAGATCATATCCAGCTTGTAGATCTTTACCGTGCGCTGTCCATTGTTTCAAAAATTCATCGAGTAAGGGTCTCAATTCGATGAGCTCTTCTTCTGAAAAAGGGCGGTTGCTTTGATAAATCCAGACTCTGGCATTATCAGGAAGTCCTTCAAATTCTATTAGCATGGTTTCAATTTTATTTTTTAGGTGGTTTTAATTTGAATAAATTAGGAAACAAGGCTGGCGCTAAAAACATGAACAAGCCAAATAGAAGACTTTTAGTCCACACCAATTCACTATCCAAAAAGTACATGATTACCGTAAAAACCATAGTGGAAACTACAGATAATATTAAGGCTGTACCTAACCGCTGCTTTAAGGTAAGTTGATTAGAATTCTTTTTTGTCATGGAATACTTTTTAATTTCAACAGAAAGATTTTATCTGCGATCAAATTTAAAATCTATAAAAACAAAGCGTTTGCGCTTAGATGGCTTTTCAGTATTCAAAAATCTAAATAACACAAAGTTCATAGACTTATCCGTTTTTGCTTCACTTAGAGATTACAAGAACAGCAATAAATCTATTCATGATTCGGGATCGGTTAACAATTTCAAATTAGAGTCTGCTTATCGATCTTTGTTTCTTCGCTTGTTGCTTATTACGTTAATCACCGCAACAATTACCGCAAAGAGTAAAAAGTCAACCAGTAATTTTTTGGGATTGAAAGGTTCTTCGTTGAAAAACTGATAAAAAAGCGACATGATAATCGCATAAACCAGTCCTGCAATAACTGCAGATGCAACAACTCCTTTTATCTGATTTTTACCCATGAAGGACTATAGATCGTCTGCGCTGGCAATGAGTTCTGCAACATCCAGCACTTCTACCTTACCTTCTTTTTCAGATCCCTTGACACCATCACTCATCATGGTGTTACAAAAAGGACAGGCAGCGGCGATGATATCAGCTCCCGTATTAAGTGCTTCTTCCGTACGCTCAATGTTGATATCCTTTTTACCTTCTTCAGGTTCTTTAAACATTTGCGCTCCACCCGCTCCGCAGCATAAACCATTGCGACGGCTGCGTTTCATCTCAACGAGGGCAGCGTCCAGTTTCTCAATGACTTCACGTGGAGCCTCATAGATCTCGTTAGCCCGACCTAAGTAGCATGGATCGTGATAAGTGATTTTCTTTCCCTTGAATTTTCCTCCTTCTATGGTAAGGCGACCTGTTGCGATTAGATCTTTCAAGAAACTGGTATGGTGAATGACTTCATAGTTACCACCCAATTCTGGATATTCATTTTTCAATGTATTGAAACAATGTGGACATGCAGTTACGATGCGTTTGATTTCATAGCCATTCAGCACCTCTATATTCATCATAGCCTGCATCTGGAACAAAAATTCATTCCCGGCTCGTTTTGCTGGATCACCAGTACAGCTTTCTTCAGCCCCTAAAACCGCAAATTCAACCCCAGCTTTGTTCAATAGCTTAACAAAGGCTCTGGTAATTTTTTTTGAACGGTCGTCAAAACTTCCACTACATCCTACCCAAAACAGTACTTCGGGCTGTTTGCCCTGAGCGATGAACTCTGCTGCCGTAGGTACTACTAATTTCTCACTCATTTCTCTAAATTAAACATTCAGTCCCGACGGCTCTCGGGATAGATATTCTTGTTGCTTGTTGCTAGTTCTTTTTCAATCCCGCTTTCGCGAAAGCGGAAACATAAAAACTATATCACCTTATTTGTGATTCTCAAATACCTCAATCGTCACTTCCTTCTCTACCAGATGAGTAAACTCACCTGTATACCTAGTGGCACGCACCATATGGTTGTCAATCCAGTGATAGTTACCCCCTCTAGGTTTTCCCATTAAAAGACTATGAAACTTGAAGCCGTGCTTGTTGAGCCAATTTTCTGTCACCTCACGATGCTCCTCTGTGCGTGAAGTAAAAAAACAGATAATATGACCGTCATCATACCACTCATTGAGTGTCTTTAACGCATCTGGAAATGGCTCACAGGTCGCCATGCGTTCTGGTTCTTCATTAGGCACATCTTCTGTTACCGTACCATCTATATCGATCAAGTAATTCTTGACGCCTTCAGGTAATACGGGACTTGCCGTAGTTCCATCGTCGTTTAATGCTTCCTCAAAGTTTTGATTGCTCATATCTTTATTCGTTTGCCCAGTTCAGGCGATCCATCTGGTTATAAGGCCACGGTGCTCCATTATTCTCAATATTTCCCATGGTCACGTTGAGTTCGTTAGGCGCGGCGCTGTTTTCCAGAACTAGGTAACGTCGCATATCCATGATAATGCTAAGTGGGTCTATTCCTATAGGGCAGGCTTCAACGCATGCATTACAGGTAGTACAGGCCCAGAGTTCTTCAGTCAATATGTAATCATTGAGAAGCGTCTTGCCATCATCCTCAAACTTTCCTTTCTTGTTGATGATCGCTCCCACGTCCTCAAGACGGTCCCTGGTATCCATCATGATCTTACGAGGACTCAGTTTCTTGCCTGTAATATTTGCTGGACATTCTGCGGTGCATCTACCACACTCGGTGCAGGTATAGGCATTGAGCAGTTGCACTTGATTGAGGTCAAAAATGTCTTTGGCACCCAGCGATTCTGGCTCACCTTCTTCTTGACCGGGATCTGGTGCGGCAAATGGATCAGCATTAGGATCCATCATCATCTTAACTTCTTTAGTCACAGCCTCCATATTAGTAAACTGACCTTTAGGAGTCAGTTTTGCTAAATACACGTTAGGGAACGCTAGCATGATATGTAAGTGCTTGGACCAGTAGAGATAATTTAAAAAGATCAGAATTCCTACGATGTGCAACCACCAGCAAACGCGTTCAATAATATGAAGAGTTTCAAAACTCATCCCGTCAAAGAGCGGTGTGATCCATGAACTGATGGGGAAGCTGCCTGCCTGTATGTAGTGCATTGCAGCCTCACTAGTAAAAGTACCAGCGGCAACACCGTTTTGAATGGCAACATCTGCAGCATTCATGGTCAGGAAAAGCAACATGAGAACTACCTCAAAATAGAGAATGTAGTTAGCGTCATTTTTAGGCCAGCCTTTTAACTCCCGCGCTAGAAAACGACGAATGTTCATCACGTTTCTTCTGATCAGGAAAATAATGACCGTTACTAAAACTAAAAATGCAAGTATTTCAAAAGTGGCTATTAAAAAGTCATAAACTGGTCCTAGATAAGGTGCAAAAATTCTATGCTGACCCGTGAGGCCATCTATGATAATTTCCAGCACCTCGATGTTAATAATCACAAATCCCACATAAACGATAATGTGAAGGAAACCTGCGATGGGTCTTCTGACCATTTTAGACTGCCCTAGCGCTATACGTGCCATTTGTGCCCAGCGCTCATTTTTACGATCTGACCGATCTACTTCACGCCCCAACTTGACGTTGCGGATCATTTTTTTGATGTTCATCGTGAAATAGCCTATTCCAGCTATTAAAACAAGGGCAAATACAATAGGTGCAATAAAATCCATAGGTTATTGGTCGCGACTTTCTGGTTCTTCATACTCTCCAGGTTTCTTTCCAAAAACCGAGAAATGTACATATCGTTTAGGGTTCAGTTTTATATCCTGTATCAGTTCTTCTGCTTGTTTGCTCATTTTTTCCAGATTCACATAAAGCGCATCGTCCGTCATCAATTTACCGAGGCTGCCCTCTCCGTTTCCTACTTTATCCAGAACTGCATTAACTTTTGCAATAGCAGCTTCCATTTCCTTAACGGTTCCCGCAATCTCTACTTGAGCTAGCGTATCAGATATTTTCGCAAAATTAGCGGTTGTAGTGTCAAGATTGGCAATCGTGCGGTTTAAATTTTCTTTGTTGTCTGCCAGTAAGCTGTTTGCATTACTGGAAACTTTTCTAAATTCTACGAGCGTTTTATTGAGTTCCTGAACGCTGGACGATATGGCATTTCTCGTTTCAGGATTCAAGGTCTTGTTGACATTTGCCAGAACGGAATCTGCAGTAACTACAAAATGTTCAATCTTTTCTTTCAGCGGCAGGAATTCATCCATAATCTCGCCCTGCATTCCCTCATCAATGTTAGACCTTAAGGTATCACCTGACTGAGCAGCCGGTGCCTGGCTTTCAAAATTTGGCACTATTGAGAGCGCCTTCCCTCCTATCAAACTTGTACTGTAAACCTGTGCTGTACTTTCTCTGGAAAAGCTGAACGCCTCATCTACATGAAACTTGACTAACAGCCTACCACTATTGTCAAGAAAATCTATATCGTCTATATTCCCTACGCGTAAACCGTTGATAGTCACCGGAGCAGACTTGGTAAGGCCCTCCACGTTGTTGTAAACAGCATAAAAAACCCGATCATTTTGAAGGAGGTTACGACCCTTTAAATATTGGTATCCAAAAATGAATAGGGCTATTGCCGCTACCGTCAAAAGTCCTACCTTGATTTCTTTAGAAAATTTCATGAATGCGCTTTTACACAAATGTAAATATACTGTAGTCTAGTAAAGTGGGGCTAACATTTATTTAGTACAACTAGAGTCTTGATCGCTCACCATCAACATACTTCACGATAAAAGCGCTGCTATACCCTTTGTTCTTAGCTTCTTGAAGCAATTTTTTGATCTCGTTCAGGTCGTTTGTAGATCCTGCAAAATATCGATAGATGTTTCCCTCTTGTTCTCTAGATATCTCTGGCAACTTCTTAAAGTTATATGATTTTGCGGGCAATTTACGGCTACTGGCTGCGAGCTGGACTTTGTAAATGGTACCTGGATCACCGGTCACATTATCAATTTCAAGTTCTGAAATAGGTTCCACCTCAAAGGCATTGATATCCCGATTTTGATGATATTCCAAGATAGCATCATAGATAGACTTAGCCACCTTCTGTTGTCCGGCTTTGGTTTTCAAAAAATTACGCTCTTCCGTATTGGTTATGAATCCAGTTTCTATCAATACACTAGGCATGTAGGTCAAGCGCAGAACCGCAAAACCTGCTTGTTTGACGCCACGGTTTTTTCGTGAAAGGTTTTTCTGGAATTCCTGTTGTATTTGAGCTGCCATCTGGATACTGTTGTCCAAGTATTCTTCTTGAATCAGCTGCATGTTAGCAAAACTGGAAGGATCTGTCGGGTCAAAGCCCACATACTTTTCTTCATAATTCTCTTCCAGCAGTATAACCGCATTTTCTCTTTTTACCACCTCTAGGTTATCGGCATTTCTGTGAAGGCCTAGTACAAAGGTCTCATTACCTTTTGCAGCTCTACTGTCAGCCGCATTACAATGTATGGAGACAAAGAAGTCTGCTTTGGCATCATTGGCAATGTCTGCGCGCTGATATAATTCGAGGAACTTATCTGTTTTTCTAGTGTAGATAACCTTGATATCCTTGTTCTTCTCCAGCATCTCTCCCACTAGCTTAGTCACGCTCAGGGCGATATCCTTCTCTGCGGTTTTAGCGTAATATTTACCGGGATCTTTACCGCCGTGACCCGCATCAAGCACTACGGTAAACGTATTTGCCTGAAATGTTTTGGTGGTATCTCGCTCAATTCCAGTATAAGAATGAGCCTTTAAAGACAGCAGGGCAATAATGTAAAATAGGTACGTTCTCATAAATAGTTATAGCGGTATGATCCTTGTTAATCGTTACGCTTTCGCGAAAGCGTAATTATCAAAAAACGCTTGAAAATTATATGTAGTTTTGACATTTCAAAAACCAGACCAGAACATTAACGAAAATAGCATCGCATAGATTGTTTACTTCATTAAGGCATATCATTTTATCCATACTGTTACTAACAATCCCACTCGTGGTTGCGGCGCAAGAAATTCCCGCTAAGAACGAGCCCATACCGCCTATTGAAGAAAAGATCGACAGTCTCAAAATCTCAAAGGAAGATGCGATAAAACAGGTCCAGGAAGGCGTTAAGCCGGATAGTACAAAGAAGGATTCCATCAAGCCCAAAAGTCCGCTGGAATTCTTAGTTGAAACCTCTGCCTCAGATCGCAAGGTCATAGATAGGCGTAATAATACGGTAACCTTATATGACAACGCTGTTGTGATCTATGGAGATATCAAACTCGAGGCTGGTAAAATAGTCATAGACAACACCACGGGAGACATCTATGCTTACGGCATTGTAGAGGACAGCACGGGAACCTATGTTCAGAAACCTATTTTTACCCAAGGAACCAATGTGGTGAAACCAGACAGCATCATAGCCAATAAGAATACCAAGAAGGTCATTACCTATAATTCCAACACCAAGCAAAATGAATTCAACGTGGTTGCAGAAGTGGTCAAGCGCGTGAATGATTCAGTCTTTTACATGCGCAATGCTCGATTTACAACCTCTGAAAATCCTGAAGATCCAGAGTATTACTTTCTCGCCCGTAGGATTAAGTTTGTTCCCAAAAAGAAAATCGTTACCGGCCTCGTTAACATGTACATTGCTGATGTACCCACACCACTTGCACTCCCTTTTGCCTATTTCCCGATGACTGATGAGCGCAAGAGTGGTATTATTGTGCCTGCCTTTGGAAATAACAACTCGCAAGGTTACTTTCTACAAAATGGTGGTTATTACTTTGCCGTGAATGATTACATGGACCTCACGCTGCTCGGTGATTATTTCACAAATGGTAGTTATGGTTTCAGAGCTGAGAGTACGTATAGAAAACGGTATGCTTTTAATGGCTCCGTGAGATTACTTTACGAAAATCAAAAACAAAGCGAAAGAGGGTTTTCAGACTTTCAGCAAACCACACGATATAACTTTAACTGGCAGCACAGTCAAGATGCCAAAGCCAATCCCAACAACCGATTCAGCGCTAGTGTCAACTTAGGAAGTAGCCAGTTTTACCGTCAGTCATTTAATCAAATCAACCAAGCTGCGACTTTAAATAACAATCTAAGTAGTTCTGTTTCATTCTCTAAAACCTTTCCTGGAGAACCACAGATAAATCTTACTACATCTGCTACCCACAATCAAAATGTGAATACCGGCATAGTGAATGTAACACTTCCTACCATTCAAGGTAGTATTTCACGTATTTTCCCTTTTGCACCTAAACAAGGCGTCAAAAGCGGAATTATAGAAAATATCAATTTCCAGTACAACCTGAGGGCTGAAAACCGCATCACCACAAATGATGACGATTTTCTGACTGGCGAGATGTTTGACGGTGCTTTAAGCGGTGTTACCCACTCCGTACCTATCGCGACCAATTTCAAACTAGGGTATTTTAGTTTGAGCGCCAACGCCAACTTGGAAGAAAACTGGGTATTCCAGACCACACGTCAGACATTTGTAGAAAATGAAGCTGGCAATTTTGAGATCAGACGCGATACGGTAAGCGGTTTTGATAGCTACCGTACCTATAGTTATGGAGCAAATGTGGGAACCACCATTTATGGTACCTGGGAAGCTAAAAACAAAAACTCTAGAATACAGGCTGTACGTCATACCATTAGACCTAATATTAGTTATTCTGCAAATCCCAGTTTTGATCAATACTATGAGCGTATTCTAGACGAGCAGGGACTTGAAGTGAGTGAGGAAGAGCGATTCTTCTCCAGATTTGAAAACACTTTTGCTGGAGCTCCAGGGCGTGTGTTTTCTAGTAGTATTGGAATAGGAGTGCAAAATCTTGTGGAAGCAAAAGTGCGGGATCGAGATTCCACTAAAACCGAGCTCAACAAGATTCAGTTGATCAAAAGTTTGAATTTCAATACTGCTTACAACCTCGCCGGTGATTCTTTGAACTGGAGTCCTTTGCGAGTAAGTGGTGTAATCCCTATTACCAAGACGGTAGATCTTAACCTAGATGCTAACCTGGATCCTTATGCGCTGGATTCAAACAATCAAAGGATCAATACCTTCAATATCAACAATGGCGGTAGTTTATTCAGATTGACCCGCGCGGGTGCTCGAGTGAACTTCCGACTGAGTGATAAGGACTTCTTGCCTGAAGATGAGAAATCAGACCGTGACCCGGGAACTACTAAGGTAAATGACCGCACCCTACAGCAAGGAGGTCGAGAGGACGACCTTTTTGGAGAGGCCATCGATTACGCTGAAAACCAGAAAAAGCAAGATGGTGAAAAACAGGAGGTTGATATGAACAAGGATCGATACCGATTCAAAATTCCATGGAATCTCAATGTTGCTTACACCATGACTTATAGCAATAGCGCGCGTCAAAATGAGATCAGCAACCAGAGTCTCATGTTCAGCGGCGACCTGGAGCTTTCACCACGCTGGAGCATAGGTGGTAACTCGGGTTATGACTTTGCTAGAAAAGGGGTCTCTTTTACTACCCTTAGATTCCAACGAGACCTGGAGAGCTGGAGACTGAGCTTTAACTGGACTCCGCTGGGTGGACCGCGCAGTAGCTGGTTCTTTTTTATAGGTATAAAAGCGGGTGCCTTAAGCGATATCAAATGGGATCAGAGAAAACAACCTGATCCGATCTTTTAGGCCTACCCCCAGCCCCTTCCTGCGTAAGGGGGATATTCTCAACTTTACTTTTGCGTAGTAAGTATACGATTTTGCTCTTGCATCAATTCTTTAAGATCGTTGAGTAGTTCAATATCCTTAGGTGTCACGACCACTTTATTTTTGGGGTCATCGGCTTTTTGACGCAAGCGATTCATGAGTTTCACTACGATAAAAACCACAATCCCGATCACCACAAAGTCGATCATAGCATTGATGAGTTCGCCGTAGGAAATGGCAATTTCTTTTGCCTGCTTACCAGTTCCCCCTTCAATCGCTTCGCGCAGCACATATTTCTTGTCCTCAAAATTGACACCATCCGTTAAGTAGGAAAGTGGTGGTAATGCGACTTTTTTTACCAGCGTTTGTACCACGTTATTAAAGGCAGTACCTATAATGATACCCACCGCCATGTCGATCATATTACCTTTGACCGCAAACTCTTTAAATTCTTTGATTAATCCCATTGATCCAATTTTGATGTTTACGCTTTCGCGAAAGCAAAAAAAAGAAATTCAGGAATGAAAAAGGTTGCAGAAAATGTAAAACCTAAATAATTTGAGTTTGATGGGCTGTAACAAGCTGCACAAGCATCTCTGGTGTGGGTAGGTCCATGTTATCCTCTTCCACAGACTCCTTTTGAGCGTTTGGGGTGTGATGAATCAATTGCCATGAACCATCGTTATATTCTAACGAGGTAAGATTTTCAATCCAATCGCCGCTATTTAGATACAGCGTGGAGCCTTTCAAATTTCTCACTACGCGTTTTTGTGGCTGGTGGATGTGTCCACAAATTACGGTATCATAATTATTTTGAATAGCTAGGTCAGTCGCCGTGGTTTCAAAATCGTTGATAAATTTTACCGCGCTTTTTACGGATTCCTTGATTCGTTTTGAGAGACTGTATTTCTCCCTTCCTAGTTTTAAAAGGAACCAGTTGATCAATCTGTTAAGCAAGATGAGGATATCGTAGCCCCAGCCTCCCAGTTTTGCCAACCACTTACTGTGCTGGATGCTGGCATCAAATACATCACCATGAAAAATCCAGGTTCTAGCACCGTTTAAATTCAAAACCAACTTGTCTACGAGAGCAATGTTACCCAGTTTACTACTCGAGAACTTACGGAGCATCTCATCGTGGTTTCCCGTGATATAGCTGACCTTAGTCCCTTTGCTCGCCATGGAAACAATGGTTTTGATAACTTTAAGGTGGGTTTTTGGGAAATAGCGCTTCCTAAATTGCCAAATGTCTATAATATCACCATTGAGAATGAGATGATCTGGGTCGATGCTTTTTAAATATTCTTTGAGTTCCGTAGCGTGGCATCCATAGGTCCCTAGGTGGACATCACTTATTACGACTACCTGAACCTTGCGCTTGCCCATTTCATAATGTTTTCACAAAGATCAAGAGTTGTCAACAGGTTATTGTCACCTAAATATGAAATTCACGTTAACATAAAGCTCTTGTTAACAGGTAGTTGTTGATAACCTGAATTATTAATGGCTAAATCTTGAGAGTACTGCCACCGCATTAACATCTCCAAATCCAAAGCTGGCTTTAATCAATTTATCAATTTTAAAATGTTCTGATTTTTGGGGTATATCTTCACTCATAACTAAACTTTCAACATCAGGATGGAGTTCTGTAATGTTAGAATTACCGTAGATCATATGGTCCTTCACTTGTAAGATGCTACCCACGAGCTCAATGCTACCTGCCGCGGCAAGGCAATGACCTATCGTTGATTTGAAGGTATTGATTTTAGGGAAGGCAGAGCCTTTTAAGCTGAGCGCCTCTGACCAATTTTTAATCTCATAGGCATCTTTTGAAGTAGCGGTAAGATGTCCATTGATTGCATCAATATCCTTAGGTTGAATCTCGGCATTTTCCAGGGCAGATTTAATACATCGCTGTACTGCCCTGCCATTAGGCGCCGTCATAGAGCCATCACCACGATGACCGCCAGCATTCAAAGCGCCACCTAGCACCTCGCAGTAAATCGTAGCTCCTCTCGCTATGGCACTATCCAAATCTTCAAGAATCATGACACCCGCTCCACTACCAGGAACAAATCCTGCGGCATCGCTCGACAAAGGTCTGCTGGCAGCTCCAGGCTGATCGTTGTATCTTGTGGATAACACCCGCATCGCATCAAAACCGCCCCAAATGTATGGTCCAGAATCGCTGGTGGAGCCTACGAGCATTTTCTTTGCCATGCCCATTGCGATTCTTTCATACCCTAAAATAAAAGCTTCAGTTCCCGTACAACAGGCAGACGAGTTAGAGGTGACCAGGTTTCCCGCGCCCAGCTCACCTGAAAGCCAAGCGCTGATACCGCTGGTCATGGTTTGGACCACGCTTGTGCTACCCAGTCGCCGCACATTTTTATCATCGATATAATGAATCGCTTCCCTAAATTTCTCACCGCCGCTCTGTCCCGTTCCCATAATGATTCCAAAATCTGGATCTTCCTCTTCACCTACCTCAAGCTCGGCATCGTTAAACGCCTCTTTACCTGCGATGACTCCATAGACCAGCCCGCTGGCTTTAAGACCACGTAGTTGCAAGTCCGTAAAGTTTTTGGATAAGATTTCATCGCTTATTTGTGGTGTACCGGCAACCTGACATTTAAAGTTCAATTTGGCAAGTTGAGGGTCAAATCGTATTCCAGATGTTTTATATTGTAACGCTTTCGCGAAAGCGGAAACTCCAACGGCATTAGGCGCCACCACTCCTAGTCCAGTTACAACTACTCTATGCTTTTTCATAGTCGATAAAGTTACGAGAGAATAATTGGTCAGTAAGCGATCTATCAGAAATTGATGAACACGCTGCTTACGGAATCAAATTTCATAAAATTAGATCTCCAGTACTCCAAAACTGTTAATTTTGCCCGCTAATGAATTTATGGCTTCCTTTTTTAATGGTCATCGCTGGTGCGGTTGCGGCTTATGCGATTAAACCTAAAGACAAAACCGGGATCAAGATGTTGCTCACGTTTTCAGGCGCTTTTCTACTAGCGGCGGTAGCGATAGAGTATCTTCCTGAAATTTATGAGAGCGGCGATAAATCTATGGGCGCTTATCTTCTATTGGGAGTTTTTATTCAAATCATTTTAGAGTTTTCTTCAAAAGGTGCTGAGCATGGGCATTTACATGTTCAGGGCAAGGCAGAGAGCTTCCCCTGGTTACTTTTTGTGAGTCTTTGTATCCATGCCTTTTTAGAAGGAATCCCTTTACAGCATGCAGATACCATGGTCTATGGAATTGCCATTCATAAGCTCCCGATTTCCTTCATTCTCACGGCCTTCTTGATCTCAAGCCGTTACTCGATTACTAAAATTATCGTTGCAGTTTTGTTTTTTGCAAGTATGTCTGGATTGGGAACTTTATTGGCTCAGGAAATCAGCATTTTGGATGATTATATGCTACCTATCAAATCCATAGTTACTGGAATTGTTTTGCACGTGAGCACCACACTTATTCTAGAATCAGGTGATGGCCATAAATTCAACATAAGAAAGGTTATTTTAATGATCGCTGGTGCTGCGCTGGCTTTTCTTGTTTAATCAAACAAGACGGACTGAACCATAAAAAAATGACTTAAACTTCCTCCCAAAACAAAGAGGTGCCAGATCACATGGTTGAAGTACAACCGATTCCAAGCATAAAACACGATACCTACGGTAAAGAATGCGCCGCCAGCGATAAGCAGGTTTAATTGATCTGTACTGAAGGCTGCTAAAAGATTATCAATATCCAATACGATCAACCAACCCATAGCTAAGTAAAGAAGGCTGGAAAAAGCTTCAAATTTTCCCGTGAAAAAGAGTTTCCAAACCGTTCCGAACACAGCAATTCCCCAAACCGCAGCAAGAATCATATAGCCATTACTTTCAGCTAGCGTGATCAGACAAACGGGAGTATACGTGCCCGCAATTGATCCATAAATGGATATGTGATCCAATTTGCGGAGCTTGAATTTAAGTTTGCCGGGCTGTACATAATGATATCGTGTAGAAGCGCTGTACAAAAAGCATTGAGAAAACAAATAAACTCCAACGCCGAGCCATTGCAGCGGCGTCAAGCCTTCTGCTGCAACGATGATGTAAACTGATAATCCTAAAAAAACAATCGCTCCAAAACCATGAGTGATCACATTCCAGCGTTCTTCAACTTGTGTTTGGGCTCTAGCCATTGCCTAGCTTCAGATTAAGCAGTTCCTGACGTGCTTGTTCAAATTCTGAAACCATGTCTTCAATCACTTGCGCTGCCGGGATAATGTCATCGATCAATCCAGAGACTTGACCTATTTCTAACTCACCTTCATCCATGTCTCCCTCAAACATTCCTTTTTTTGCGCGTGCACGACCGAGAAGGTTTTTCAACTCTTCTGGAGACGGGCATGTTTGATATAATTCCTGGATATCTTGATAAAATTTATTTTGTAGCAAACGCACGGGAGCCAACTCTTTGAGTGTCAATTTTGTTGCACCGTCTTGAGCCTCTACTATAGCATTTTTAAAGTTGATGTGGCTACTGGCTTCATGAGTCGCTACAAATCTGCTACCTACCTGGACACCACTTGCTCCTAGAGCAATTGCTGCCATCATGGCACGACCCGAACCTATCCCACCAGCGGCTATTACAGGTATATCTAGCGCTTTTACAACTTGTGGAATTAAGGTTAGCGTTGTAGACTCTTCCCTCCCATTATGGCCACCAGCTTCAAAACCTTCTGCCACGATCGCATCTACTCCAGCGTCCTGAGCCTTCAGGGCAAATTTTACCGAGCTCACCACATGAACCACTTTGATTCCAGCCGACTTTAATTTAGACGTATACTTTTTTGGATTACCTGCGCTGGTAAAAACGATGGGGACTTCTTCTTCAATAATTATGTCAATCAACTCCTCAAGGTCTGCATAAAGCAACGGAACATTGACTCCATAGGGTTTGTCTGTATTGGATTTAGTTTTTTGAATGTGCTCTCTCAAAACATGAGGATACATGGAACCAGCACCCAAAAGTCCCAAGCCTCCAGCATTACTGACCGCCGTTACTAGTTTATTACCGCTCGCCCAGATCATTCCACCCTGAATAATGGGGTACTTAATATTAAAAAGATTTGTAATGTTTTGTGTACGCATATAGATCATGTAGATTTCAAAGGTAGTAACTGACTTGAGATTTAATATTCTGCTTTAAATCAAATTTTAACCTAATAAATTAGTTTAAACTAATTATTTAGTTATATTTGAACTAAGAACTTAGTTTATGAAGACACTCACCACCGCCGAGGAAGATATCATGCACCACCTATGGGCACTAGAAGAAGCTAGTGTTGCGCAAGTCATCGAAGAAATGTCAGAACCAAAACCCGCATACAACACGGTATCCACCATCGTGCGTATTCTGGAAAGCAAAGGTTTTGTAGATTATAGAAAACAAGGTCGTGGACACATCTACTTCCCATTGATCTCAAAGCAAGATTATTCCAGCGCAACTGCTAAGAAGTTTGCTGCCAATTACTTTAAAGGCTCCTACAAGAGTATGGTTTCGTTTTTTATGAAACAAGAAGACCTGAGCGTACAAGATCTTGAGGATCTGCTTGAAGAAATCAATAAAAACAAGAAGTCATGAATTACCTGATCCACAGCGCGTTGCTTGCGTTTCTCTTTTACGGTGTTTACCAATTGTTTTTAAAAAATGAGACCTTTCATCAATTTAAAAGAGCTTACCTCCTACTCTTCCCAGCCTGCAGCCTCTTACTGCCATTCATAACCGTAGGAACCATTCCAGTTCCAGAGCTTTTTACGGAGCCTATTCAGACTACCGATACTGTAATTGGGTCAGAACAGGTCCAGATCACAAATGATCAACTACCGATTTTAATAGAACAAGAAATTGAGAGTCTTTCCTATATCGAATATGCCTGGATGGTTTATGCGGGTATTGCCTTTGTATTTCTGATACTTTTTATTCTGAAAATCGCTCATGTGCGATCGCTCATTGCTGGTGGGAATACAAAGTTTCTGAAGAATCTTTTTGTAACACGAGTTCATGAGTCAGGGGTTGCTTTTTCATTCTTCAATCATGTAGTCCTTGATGAACAATTTGATGAGGACATCACCAAATCCATCGTGGAACACGAGCGTATTCACATTGACCAGAAACATTCTTGGGACTTGATGTTTTATGAGGTTTTAAGAGTGGTATTCTGGTTTCATCCTATCAGCCACCTAGCACAGAAAGAACTCCAACGGGTTCATGAATATATCGTTGATCAAAAGCTGGCTTTCAATCAATCTGACCTATACCAAGAAAGCCTACTCGCGCAAACACTGGGAGTAACTCAAATTTCCTTAGTCAATTCGTTCAATAAAAAGTCAAATCTAAAAAAACGTATCACCATGATTTCTAAAACCAAATCCCAACCCGCAAAATTGCTTAAACTACTCTGGATTATTCCAATCGTGTGCGCTAGTCTCATCTATACGGCCTGTACGGATGATGTTGTTGAGCAAGAAACCGCACAGCAAAAAAAATCCGAGATTATCGATCTAAAAGATTTTAAGGAAGGTCAAGTCGACTTTTACAAAGGGTTGACGGAGGAGGAAATGGCAGTTTACAATGAGGTAAAGGAAATGGATCGACCTCCATTTTTCTTGAGTGGTGCAGATCTATCAAACGAAAAAATGGAACTTTATCTCCGAGCTTTAGTAAAGATCGATCAAAATGGAAGTAGCTATGCGATCGATCATGAAAACAATGATCAGCTCATCAAAATTACAGAAAGGCCTGATAGAGATACTTGGTATTCAGATGTTTCTGAAGTAACAGAAATGGACATAGATGAAGAAGTTAGGTTATATAAATCCGTTATTAAAAATCTGGAAGAAAAAGGTATGGTAGACAAATATCTACAGGGGAACTCTTTTGCTAAAGGTTTTACGAAAGGATGGGATTCAACCAGAAAAAAAATTTCTTCAACTGATGATGATGGAAACGAAATCGTAAAAGAAACTATAGTAGAAGAGATACCAGTATATGAAGACGAACTAATTGCCGATGTGCCCTTTGCTTTGATAGAACAGGTTCCCGTTTATCCCGGCTGTGAGAATTTGAGCTCGAATGAAGAGCGTAAAAAATGCATGACCGAAGAAATCTCAAAATTTGTCAATCGAAACTTTAATACTGGTTTATCTAAAGAGTTGAATTTAAAGGGGACGGTAAAAATCAATGTTGCGTTTAAAATTGATGAAAATGGGAAGGTCGTAGGTGTTCAAAGTGCGGCCAAACATCCAAAACTAGGAGAAGAGGCTAAAAGAGTCATCACTAGTTTACCTAAAATGCAACCGGGTGAACAACGCGGTGAGAAAGTAGGAGTCATTTATGCTTTGCCAATAATATTTGAAGTGCAAGAGTAATTAGAATCAAACGATTTGAAACTAAAACGCAAAAAGCGGATCAAAAGATCCGCTTTTTTTATACGCAATAGATTCAAAAACAGCTCTTTCTGCTAATCAAAATTGACCTTCACAAATATTTAGCTAATTTTATTAGTAATTTAATTTTCTGGCTGACAGTTAATTAGAGTTAAAATCTATTTTTGCCGCCGTTTTCACAGTAACAAATTGAAAAGTGGTTCGTCTATTAGGTATAACCGTAAAAAAACAAACATTATGAAAAAGACATCAGGATTTCTTAACGCAGGAAAAGAAACAAACAACAGAACTAGCAACAATGTCACCTTTAGCGATTCCTGGAACTCGCGCAGAAGGTACAGATAAGTCAAACTCTTAAAAACTAGCGCCATGCAAACTCGTAACAATCTAGCTTCAGAATTTCCGGTACTGTCGCGCAACCGCTCCACAGACCAGAACAATCCATTTAATGAAGATCGAGAGGCCACGAGCACTCTCCTCGTTTACTAGCATACGTGTCAGGTTTATTTGAATTAGCCTTCACAAACCACACAACTGGTAACTTTATATATCCCGTAGCCTGATCGCTACGGGATTTTTTGTAGTGTTCTCGCTTTCCCTCGTTCGCCAAAGGCTTGCCGACGGCGCAGCGCGAAAGCGGAAAAGGCGAAAGCAATTCATACTGCGTCGATCAATTTTTCCACAATATGTGTTTTACCTTTATCTTTAACCAAAAAGATGCGCTTACTCTCTCTTACACTTTGTTTATTCTGTCTTGTCGCTTGCAAACAGGAAAAAAAACCATTACCCACGATCGCGGTCAACGAAGGTGAGAATATCTCGAAAACGGGCCTAGCTATCGATCCAACTGACCTTGATGAACTAAAGCTCCATGAAGATCCTCAGAACTACAATATCGTTCCGGTCGTGAAGGATTTGAACAATCCGTGGGGTATGGATTGGACCCCAACTGGTGATTTGATTTTTACGGAGAAAGAAGGTAAAATGTTCCGTTTTGACGGTACGACTACCCATGAAATTAAGAACGTACCAGAAGTGTACGTGCGTGGTCAGGGAGGCTTGCTCGACGTGATTCTACACCCAGGTTTTAACAACAACCGATTCATTTATATCTCTTATGCCAGTCAGCAAGGAGAAGGAAAAGGTGGAAATACCGCTATTGCTCGAGCAAAACTGATCAATGACGAGCTACAACAGCTTGAAGTGCTTTATAAAGCAACGCCCAATACTAAAAAAGGGCAGCATTTCGGCTCGCGCTTTGCCTGGGGAAATGATGGTAAGCTCTACTTTTCTATTGGTGAACGAGGCGCACGAGATGTGAATCCGCAAGACTTGGGTCGTGATGGTGGAAAGATTTATAGAATTAATGAGGACGGTAGTATTCCTAGCGACAATCCATTTGTAAATACAAAAGATGCGCTGCCTGCCATCTACACATATGGAAATAGGAATCCGCAGGGCTTGTTGAAACATCCTGAAACGGGAGAAATCATTGCGCATGAACACGGGCCAAAAGGCGGCGATGAGATCAACATCATCAAACCTGGCGTCAATTATGGCTGGCCGGTCATCAGTTATGGAGTGAATTATAGCGGCACAAAATTTACCGATAAGGTCAAGCAAAAAGGTATGGCTCAGCCTATGGCCTACTGGGATCCCAGCATCGCGCCCAGCGGTCTTGCGGTGATCGATAGTGACAAATATCCTGGCTGGAACGGCAATTATCTAGTTGGCTCCCTAAAATTTTCATACGTAGAGATGCTGGAAACATCGGGTGATAAAATTGTAAAGAGAACAAAACTAGCTGATGGCTTCGGTCGCATGCGCAATGTAAAAATGGGACCTGACGGTTTGATCTATATAGGCGTTGAGGGCAATGGAATCTACAGATTAGAGCCTAAATAAACTTACAGAATGATAGACCGACTTACCTTTGAAGTTCAATTGAAGCTATGAAGAAAATATTGATACCCGCATTTCTTATTATCGTCGCTTGCGGTGGTAAAGAAGAAAAGGAAAAATTCTCCATCAATAGAAAATCTGATACTGAAAATGTTCAGAAAACACCTTTGCAACAGAGCGTGGAACGCGGCAAGGAAATTTACAGCGAGCTTTGCGTCACCTGCCACATGGCAAACGGCAAGGGCGTTCCCGGCGCCTTCCCTCCTCTCAATCCTTCAGATTGGCTTACGGAAAAGCGCACCGAAAGTATTCACGCCGTCAAATATGGATTGAAAGGTGAAATTGTAGTCAACGGTCGAGAATACAATAATGTGATGTTGCCGCTAGGCCTTGATGATGAAGAAGTTGCAGATGTTATGAACTACACCATTCAAACTTGGAATGAGGGTGAGATGATTACGGTAGAAGAAGTAGCAGCCGTAAAAAAGTAGTTATTCTATTTTCAGATGATTAAGTGTATTTACGCTTTCGCGAAAGCGTAAATAGCAAACCAAATATTCCCAAAACAACAAGCGGCAAAACAAGGTTGATCATTTGCCATTTAAAACGCTCGCCATAAGCTTTTTGAGTATTGAGAAAGGGTATTTTGATGTCCTTGTTACGAAGTTCAATGATGCCACTATCATCGAGCAGGTAATTCACGCTGTTCATCATAAACTCCTTGTTACCGTAAAAAACGCCGGTTTTGCGATCATAACCCAGATCTTGAGGTTGCCCACGATCCACCTGATTTTTTAAAATATCTCCATCTGCGATGAGCAATAATGCGCTCTCATTACTTTGATCTTTGTGCGATGGCGTATCAAATGGTTTGACGCGATTCTTATAAGCACTCGTGAGAGCACCTTCAGTAAGTACCGCAAGAGGTTGGGATGAAGCTGTAAACTGCGACGGGTCTGGCTGCTGCTCAATTTCAGCAAGTGAAACTACGGCAGGCAAAGTAACGATCTGCGTATTCTCTGATGTGGCGAGCAAAACCGTCTTAGAATTAGGCGTTTTGAGTGTATCGATGGAACCGCTGTATTCAAATTTTACATCCTCGATATTTTTGGTAATCGTGTTCTCTTGATCAGACTGCGGATTCCCTTTTGAAATAGGATAATAAGGCCAAGGAAATGCCTGGTATTGCGTATTTCTTCCCTGACCTGCTGCGAGCGCAATAGGTCCAAAATTCAGATCCTTAATCAATCCAGAATTCAACCGCAATCCATAACGGAAAAGCATCTCGTCAATTCCAAGATCTCTGGGAATGGGGTAAGCGATCGCTTGTTCGTTAGAAAGGCTATCATTCTCCATCACAATGGGATCTACCGCCATGATCATTTTACCGCCGTTCATAAGGTACTGATCGAGAATGTACTTTTTAGTCTCTGAAAACGCTATGGTGGGTTTAGGCTCGATGACCAAATCATATTTTTTGAGCTCTTCCAAAACCTCGACAGGCGAGATACTGTCATTGCGTGTCACAAATTCCACACCGAAGGGCGCTGCTTTATAATATTCTTGAATACTCGCGAGGAAATCGGCAATTTTAATGTTGCTCAACTCGCCGCTATCGCGCATGATGGCGATTTTCTTGTTTTTGGGTTGGCTTACCTTTCTCAAGCCGTCCATGAGTTGGTATTCGAGCTGCTGGATGCTGCTATTCACACGCTCTTCCGTAGTGGCACGAGCCACCGATTTAAGTAAAGGTACTGCCGTACGAGTTCCATCATATAGAATAATAGCATAAGGAAAAACCACCACGTTAGTTCTTTTCCCCTTATCCATGATAGTCGCCATAGCGGGTTTCACGCCGTTTTTACCCAATTGCTCCACCACTTGTGCGCGCTCATTATCGTCTAATCCCTCAACTGGATTGATAAAGTTGAACTTCAGATTGGGGTGAACAGCAGCAAGTTCCTCAAGGGTTTGCTGGGTTTCTTGTTGGAGTTTTCTAAATTCAGCTGGCAGCTCACCGGCAAGAAATACATCTACAATTATGGGTAAAGGAGCATTTTCCAATAATTCCAGACTTTGATCAGAAAGGGTGTAACGACCGTCGCTCGTCATATCAAATCGCTCAAAAATGGCGCTTGAAATCCAGTTAACAGCGATGAGAACGATCAGTAACAGAGCTATATTTTTCACATATCTAACCATGCTAGTTTCGATCGAGGATTTGTTTTAGTGATATTTCGCTTAAAGCGAAAAAGAACACGGCAATACTTATGAAATAGATTAAATCTCGAGTGTCCAGCACACCACGAGCCATGCTTTCAAAATGATATTTGAGACCGATTTGCTCAATAAACAAAGCGTCAGGAAACAAAGTTGCAGCCGATTCAAACCCAAAATAGAACAAAAAGGAAAGAACTGCGGCGAGTAAAAAGGCTACAATCTGATTTGAAGTAACTGTTGAGGCAAAAACACCTATCGATGTGTATGTCAATGCGATAAAAACTAAGCCAAGATAACTCCCAAATGTGCTGCCATAATCTAAGTTATTGATCTCCTCACCCAGCTGACCTATGGAATAGATGTAAATCAACGTGGGCAAAAGTGCCAAGATCATTAAAGCTACAGCTGCCAAATACTTCCCTAAAAGCAGTTTTCTCAAACTCAAGGGTCGGGTGACCAAGAGCTCCAGAGTTCCTAGATCCCGCTCGCTGGTCAAACTGCGCATGGTTATCGCTGGGATTAAAAATATGAACAGCCAGGGGACGATGAGAAAAAAGGGGGTGAGATCAACAAATCCATAATCCAGAATATTGAAATCACCTTCAAATACAAAGACAAATAATCCCGACAACAACAGAAATAGAGCAATGACCAGATAACCCGTCAAACCAGAGAAAAAGCTATTAAATTCCTTGAGAAAGATGGCTTTCATAACAGGCTGTGCACTTTTGAAAGGGAATGAGCTACAGGTTTTTGATCAAACATCGCCTTGGTTTTAGGCCATATTTCCAAAAATATCTCAGAATGGCGGTAAGCTTCTAACGCTGCCTCGTCTTTCCAATAGCTATACGTATAGAATCTCTGCTGATCATTTTTATCTTGATACAATTCAAGAAGCTGGCACCCAGGTTGATTGCGAATCTTTTCCTTAATCTCATCAAACATTTGTTCAAAGGCTCCTATCTTTTCCTTCTCAAAATGCATTTGTACAACTCTTACAATCATATGCGTTCAAAGTTAATAATCACAGGGGTATCTATACGCAAACCGAAAAGGCTACTCGCACTTCCCACCGTAAGCGGATTTGATTTATAAGTAGCTATCTCAATGTAGCCTGCACTATTGAAAATGCACAAGCCCTTACCATCTACATCTCGTTGTTCTGGATTTACTTCAAAATTGACGATGTCTGAGTAACGCTCGTGTATCTGTTTGTAACGCTCACTTCTGGCTGATAGTACAAAGGCACGCCCCTTCCCTACTTTTTCAAAAGTTTCTCTGGTAATATTAGTAACGCTATTGCCATAGTTATCTATATAGATCACCTGACCGTGAATATAAAGATGTTGATCTGACACCTGTGGGAATATACCAGCGATGCGCTGCAAGTATGTCACCGGTTTACCGATTACCTCCAGCGTTCCACCACGAGCAATGTGACAGGCCGTTTGTACAAAAGCATCCAGCATGGTAAAGTTGGATTCGATACGGTCATGAATGTTGATCTCCACCATTTTCTCTGGTCGCAACTTGTTCATGATCAAGCACAATACCCCATTATCAGCACAAATAAAATAATGACCATTAAGCAACACCGCTACATGACGATTCTCTGGAGTGTGCTCAGCGTCCACACCTATGATGTGGATCGTGCCTTCTGGAAATGTGATGTAACTGTTCTGAATGATATAAGCAGCCTCAGCGATGTGAAACGGAGTGATATGGTGAGAGATATCTACTACATTCACATTAGGCAGCTGTTTGAAAATAGCTCCTTTTACAGCACCTACATAGGGATCCTTAAGACCGTAATCTGTAGTGAGTGTAATTATTGCCATATAGCTAGGGCGGACTTGTTGATTAAATTAACATCAAATTTCAAACTGCGCTGCTCGTAAATGAAGATTTTTAGTACTTTCATACGGTATAAACGCATAACAAAGCTATAAAATAAAGCACGCATACACTCACATAAATCACCGCTTTTGAACGAACTTATCATAGACCTTTCCGAGACCAATCCAAGTGAATTTTTTGGAGTCAAAAATTCAAACCTAGCCTTTCTCAAACAACACTTTCCTAAATTAAAAATCGTCGCCCGTGGCAGCACCATGAAGGTGTATGGCGATGAAGAACAGCTGGAGGAATTTGATAAACGCATCGAGATGATGTTGGGACATTTTGGCAAGTATAATCAGATGGATGTGAACATCATGGAGCGTTTGTTAACTACGGACACCAACGAAGATTACGCTTCAAACGATGCTGATGATATTCTGGTTCATGGGAATCACGGTTTACGTATACGTCCAAAAACGCCTAATCAGCGTAAACTAGTCAAGTTATGTAAAGAAAACGATATGGTGTTTGCCATAGGACCTGCGGGAACTGGTAAAACCTATATAGGTGTCGCTCTTGCCGTTAAAGCCCTTAAAGAAAAGCAGGTAAAAAGAGTCATCATTACACGCCCAGCCGTTGAAGCAGGAGAAAATCTGGGATTCTTGCCAGGTGATCTCAAAGAAAAACTAGACCCATACATGCAACCTATTTACGATGCATTACGCGACATGATCCCAGCAGAGAAGCTGGCCGGTCTTGTGGAAAAAGGTGTGATACAAATTGCTCCACTCGCGTTTATGCGCGGTCGCACGCTGGATAATGCTTACGTAATCTTAGATGAGTCACAAAACACCACCCACGCGCAAATGAAGATGTTCTTGACACGTATGGGTAAAAATGCCAAGTTCTTTATTACGGGTGATCCAGGCCAGATCGACCTACCTCGCAGGGTGACCTCTGGATTGAAAGAAGCATTACTGATTCTTAAGGATATCAAAGGCGTGGGTATGATGTACCTAGATGATAAAGATGTGGTGCGTCATAGACTTGTGAAAAAAGTCATTGCCGCTTATAAAGATATTGAGAATAGGAATTGATGGATTTTCTGTTTCGCTTTCGCGAAAGCGAGATATTTACTAAATAAAATCGCCTGTTAGACTTTAAAATTAAGAGACTAGCTTTTGATTAAGGCTGACTCAATTTCTGAAGTACATTTACCCTTTTCATTACTTTGAAAATTTTTAATGGCACAGTCATAAAACAATTTGCTTTGCTTATTTGGTGTCACATTTATTAGATTTTCCAATTCCCTTATGTATGCCTCATCAGAGACTTGGGCGGCAAATTGAACAGGAAGAAGAGCGACACCTGGTTTCCTAAGCACTCTAGCGTCAAGTGTTTTTAAGGAATCATAAGCTTTAAGAAATTCGCCCTCAGCATAGAGGGTCTTTGCATTTTTAATGATATCCTTACTTAAATGCTGAAGCATTTGGTTTGAGGTACTTTGATCCTGAACAGCCTCAAACACATCCTTAAATATCTGACCATAGCTGAACCCCTGATCGAGACTATAAAAATTCACGATTTTCAATTCACCATTGTTGTCTTCTTCAATGTAGATTACTATAAAATCATAAATCTCCTTATCATTACCATCCCACACTCTATAATTAGCCCGATATGTGTTTCCTTTTTTATGAACATCAAACAATGCCAATTCCTTTGGACTTTGATGCAACATCTCCATAAAATTGTAAGTGGCAGTTTCAAATTCGTCTCTAAAAAAAGAATAAACATACTGCCGTTCCATCTTGGGAATATCGTAAAAATTCTTTCCCAACCTCATGGCAAGACGCGTAGGACTAAAAAGGTTTAGAATATTCTTTGAGTAATAACTATTGTAGTCTTTTTCTATAGTTTTTGCGATGTCGATAACCTCAGAAAGTTCTTTTTCATCTTCAGCAGTTCCACAAGAAATAATCAGTAATATGAATAGTAGAAAGTAAAATTTGCGCATATGCAAATTTAAATTCCTTTGATAAAATTACTGTACAGATCGTTGAATTGATATCCCTCAGAAAAACGTTTCTTGCTGAGTTTGTCAAACTCTACTAATGACCACAAAATAAATTCTTTCAAAAAGTACTTGTCCTCAGCCTTAAATTCGGGTTGGTATTTTTGAACCAGATCTTCCAGAGGCTGCACCTGATCAATCAATTGCTCATAATCTGAATTGCTCAATTCATCAAGAAGTTCCACCCCATCGTTTTGAAAAAACCATTCCACCAGTTTGTCATAAGGCGTCGCCTCGTCTTGTTTTTGTAGTTTTTTGATCTCAGGGAAATAGTTGGGAAATAAGGTTTTTGTTGCCTCACCGATCAGTTGTCGAGCAACAAAAGCAGCTCCCTCCTGCTCTCCTTCATAAACCAGCTCAACTTTACCTGTAATTGCGGGAATAATGCCGTTAAAATCTGAAAATCGAATCGTTGTTTTATCATCACCGTTCATCAATGCGCGTCGCTCTGCTGTACTCACCAAATTCTCATAAGCGGTGATACTCATACGCGCACTTACACCACTCTTCTCATCTACGTATTCACTCTCGCGAGCTGCAAAACTAATTTGTTCCAATAGATCCATCGCCAATTCTGGGACGTGAACCGCATCCTTAGATCGATCATCATTTCTAGCCTCTTGCTTGGTAATGATTTTTGCAATCTCAATATTTTCTGGATAATGGGTCAGTATCTGGGAACCTATACGGTCTTTAAGCGGCGTTACTATACTCCCACGGTTTGTATAATCTTCTGGGTTTGCGGTAAAAACAAATTGCATATCCAGCGAAAGCCGCAACTTGAACCCTCTGATCTGAATATCTCCCTCTTGTAAAATATTAAAAAGCGCTACCTGAATACGTGCCTGTAGATCGGGCAACTCATTGATCACAAAAATGCAACGATTGGCTCTGGGGATCATGCCGTAGTGAATTACACGATCGTCAGCATAACTCAGTTTAAGGTTAGCCGCTTTGATTGGATCAATATCTCCTATAAGATCGGCAACAGTAACATCGGGAGTTGCCAGTTTTTCATAAAATCGATCATCACGGTGAAGCCATTCAATAGGGGTATCATCGCCATGTTGCTCGATCAATTCCTTGGCGGTGCGTGAAATAGGATGATACGGATCGTCATGAATCTCACTCCCAGCTACAAACGGAATATATTCATCCAGCAAACCCGTCATCAATCGAGCCAGCCTGGTCTTTGCCTGACCGCGCAATCCAAGTAGATTGATATTATGTTTAGAGAGAATAGCCCGCTCCAGTTCAGGAATCACGGTATTTTCATAACCATGAATGCCTTCAAAAGAATTCTTATGGTTCTTGATATTATCCTTAAGGTTGTCCCTCAGTTCATCTTTGATGGATTTTGATTCCCATCCACTTTTTTTAAGGTCACCTATTGTTTTGATTTCTTCTCTGTTCATCGCATTTTCTTAGAATGAACAAATTACAACTGGACTTTAAGCACAGCAATTAATAAAGAGATTTTTAACGGGATGTTTAAGTCAAGGATGGGACTGTTGAAGTTTCCGCTTTCGCGAAAGCGTCATTTTAAAAAACTTCAAACCCTTATTTTAAAATCAAGAACTCACATCGCCTGTTGATAGCGTACTCGTCCTCGCTACAGTTATCGCCACAGGAGACCAGCGGCTCACGCTCACCATATCCCTTGCTTGTAAGTCTTGCCGGATCGATGCCTTGGGAAATGAGATACTTCATCGTAGCATCTGCCCTATTTTGTGAAAGTTTCAAGTTGTATGCATCTGAATTGCGGCTGTCTGTATGTGCCCCAAGCTGTACTTCCATGCGCGGGTATTTATTCAAAAGATCTACCAGAACATCAAGCGTACGTGCCGCCTGGGGTTTAATATCCCATTTATCCAGATCAAAATAAATGTTTTCTAATTGTACATAAACATAGCCGCTTTCTTCATCAGTCACGACCAGATCCTCTGCTGCGTCGTAAGATTCTAGGGTCAATTCTATATCAAATTCAACGACGCCCTCATCCAGCGTCTCGATTTCTTGAGTATTTGTGATATAAAAAGGCTTGTAACCCTCAACTTGGTATTTAGTATTGGGTAGGACATTGAAGCTGTAGCCGTTTTCATCTTCAATAAGCACTTGCTCTACTACTTTACCATCTTCTGATAACAAGGTAACGGTGGTCCCGCTTAGATTTTCTCCGGTAATTGCATCCTTGATCTGTCCTTTTATGATGAAAGTTCGCTCATTTTCATCTCGCTCGAGATAGTAAAGCTTATCCTGACCGGTTCTGTTAGATGATAAAAATCCTTTTTGATAGCTTTTACTGAAATAGTAAGAGAAATCATCGCGACCACTATTTACCGTAGTCCCAAGATTTATAGGCGGTGTAAAGGTTCCATCTTCCCGCTTGCGACACATGTAGATATCCAGCCCACCAAAACCCTCAGGTCGATCAGAGGCAAAATAAAGCGTACCGTCGTCGTCAATAAATGGAAAGTGTTCTCGGTACGGCGTATTGATCTCATCGTTGAGCTTTACGGGTCTTGATACTACACCGTTATTGTCGAGCTCTACGTAATATAGATCAAAATCATTTTTACCAGCCATGTTACTGGAAAAGTACAGCTTGGGCTCGTTCTTGTCCAGATAAGGATGCTGCACAGAAAACAAGTCGCTACTAAAGGGTAATTCTTCAATATTTTTCCACTCGCCATCCAGTAAATCTGCCTTCCAGATTTTCACGTGAGCGATCTTTTGTCCACGTATGTCCACTCGTTTTTTATTGGTACGTGAGAAGAACATAATCTCGCCATTTATGGTGAAGGAAGCGTTACTCTCGTGAGTTTTTGTATTAATCTCGTCTGAGAATGGCTCTATGTCTACGAGTTCATTGTCCTCTGTGAGTTGCCCCATGTATAGATCGAGATATGGTTCATCATTCCACTTGTAATTTGATTTGCTTTTATTGCGGATACTCGCAAAAACGATGGTGTCATTATAAAAACTCGCACCGAAATCGCCAGCCTCGCTCCCACCTACTTCTTTCACTATGTAATTGTGAGGAACGATTTTTTCCAGCTCCAGCGCAAGAGAATCGGTATCGACTTTTCGATCTGTGTAAGTGTTAAGTATGCTATCTGCCAGTTTGTAATTACCCAGACCCTTGAGCGCATGGCTGTAGCGCTCAGCATACTCCGTTTTAATACCCTTTTTATACTTGGTGAAGAGAGTTTTATAAGTATTTGCAGCTTGATCTAACTTATTGGTATAATAATAGGAATCACCTAGATTTTGAAGATTTTGTCTAGAAGGTCGTTGTTCCTTGTAGATTTCAATGGCTTGCACATAGGCACGGTTTTCAAAAAGTTTATCAGCCTTGGACAGTTTTTTTTGAGCAAAAGCATTTCCCGATGCTAATGTCAAAATAAAAACTAATAAAAATCGAATCGCCTTCATATCAGAAAAATCTTGGACTTTTATCATACCCATTACCTGTGCGGTTCAAATCCAGTAACAACATGACTTCATGTGAACCATTATTAAATCTACCTAGATTAGAAAACAGGTAATCGTAGGCATAACCTATTCGCAAATATTCGGTAACCTTAAAATTGACCAGAGCCGCAGCTTCATTTTCAAATCCATAGCTGGCTCCTATTTCAAACTTATCATTAAAGAGAAGGTTTGCCGTTACATCAAGGCTGATAGGTGAATTCATGACTTGATTTGCGAGGAATGCTGGTTTTAGTTTTAGGTTTTCGCTTAAAGCGAAAACGTATCCTCCAGTAAGATAGAGGTGTAATTCTTCTTGAGCGCTGCTAAACACTCCATCGTTATCTCTTATATGCTCAGACTGCAAAATGTTAGGAGATGATAAACCTACATAATAGTTATCACCAAAAAAGAATGTACCGAGACCAACATTAGGAAAAAACGAACTTCTATTCTCTGCAAAGGACGGGTCTGGCAAAGGGTCACTAAAAACAAATCCTGAAAAATCCGTACTGAAAGAGGTAAAACCAGCTTTTATACCAAAAGATAGTGCATTTGACCTGCCCATGGGCAATACATAAGCATAATCCAGGTAGAAATTGGTTTCTTGGACCACGTCACCTATTTCATCGTGTACAATTGAAACTCCACCCTGCATGCGATCTGTAAAAGACATATGTCCAAAAAGAGTTCCCGTGGTGGGACCGCCTATTGAACCTACCCATTGAGCGCGGTATAATAATCCAGCTTGAATGAGATCATTATCAGTCAGCGCATAAGCAGGATTTATAACACTCATGTTGTACATATACTGAGTATAATTGGGATCCTGCTGAGCTGATACCTTTCCAGCAATAGCGGTCAGTATTAAAAAACAGATGTATTTTATGTATTTAACCAATCTCTTAATTCCTTTAATCGCTTAGATAAAATCTTCCTTGAATATCATCTTTATTGGCATTCAGATCCAGTACAAAGAAATAGACTCCTGCCGGCACCGTCCCAGAACCTATGGTAACATCTCTAGCATTAGAACCATCCCAATCTGGATCTTGAGCTCTTCCCGTAAATAGGATGTCCCCATTTCTATTGTAAATTCTTAACACAAAGAATGGATATAGCTCTCTTAGATTTTTGATCTCAAAAGTCTCGTTGATCCCATCACCATTAGGTGAAAAACCATCTGGGATGATGATCCCCAAATCATCACAAGGTTCAACCAAAACTCTGACCTCGACCCGTTGATTTGTTACACAATTAGAAGAACTAATTGCTTCAGCGTAATAAACCGCACCGTTTACCAAGGCATCTTGAGGATCAAATAAGTTACCACCTATCGCAGAATCAAACCAATTTACAGACAGAGTTGTATTAAGTTTATTAGTCAAATCTTGAATAGTAGGATTATCTTCTTCACAAAAAACATTTCCATCAGGCTCTAATGTTATTGGATCAGTACTGATCACTTCAAATACTTCTAAGGATAGGTTTGAAATGACGATCCCACATTCAAATTGTAAATTGGATATAGCAACAAGTTCTATATCGGTCAGACCGGGATTGGTGAGTTCACCTGCTGGTATAACTGCAAGTGCGTTTCCATTAATCACTTCAATATTTAAAGTCACCGTAGAAGAGTTTGCCCCTGTAAGCACAAACTCAAAATCATAAAATCCATCAGTAAGTGGTGAAAGGTTTTGTATTTCAACTGTATTGCCAGATCCTAAACAAGTTTCCAACTCAGGTATTATAGTTGCATTATTCAGAGTAAAGGCATTTTCCAAAGTAACTGTTACCTGAGAACTTGACGCTGCTCCACAGGAATTAGCATTTAAATCATAGGTATAGGTTCCAGCAGCATCAACCGATGGATCGAACACGCCGCTTCCACTCGCCAAGGCTGGAGTCCAGGTTCCGCCAGCATCGGGCGTTCCCCCCAGGATCGTGAACAAGTCTATCGGCCTGTCACTGGAACAGAGGTCGAGGCCGGAATCGGTTCCGGCATCGGGTGCCTCTTCCACGTTGACGGTCACCACGGCCGTATCATCCGTCGTACACGGAGCCGTTGCCGCAACCGTGTAGGTGTAGGCTCCAGCGGTGTCCACCGAAGGATCAAACACTCCGCTTCCACTCGCAAGTGCAGGACTCCAGGTTCCTCCCGCATCGGGAGTGCCTCCCAATAAGGTGAACAGGTCGATCGCTGCATCGTTACTACAGATGTCCAAGGTGGCATCCTGACCCGCATCGACTTGTTGCGTAATTCCTACCGCCACCTGGCTCGATGAAGAGGTCGCACAGGCTGCGCTCGTTATCGTATAGGTATAGGTTCCGGCAGCATCAACCGATGGATCGAACACGCCGCTTCCACTCGCCAGGGCTGGGCTCCAGGTTCCGCCAGCATCGGGCGTTCCCCCCAGGATCGTGAACAGGTCTATCGGACCGTCATTGGAACAGAGGTCGAGGCTGGAATCGGTTCCGGCATCCGGTGCCTCTTCAACGTTGACGGTCACCACGGCCGTATCATTCGTCGTACACGGAGCCGTTGCCGCAAACGTGTAGGTGTAGGCTCCAGCGGTGTCCACCGAAGGATCAAATACTCCGGTACCGCTCGTCAAAGCTGGACTCCACGTCCCTCCGGTGTCTGGTGTGCCACCGAGTATCGTGAACAGGTCGATCGGTGCATCGTTGCCACAGAGATCCAGGGTGGCGTCCTGACCGGCATCCGCTTGTTGTGTGATCCCTACCGCCACCCGGCTCGATGAAGAGGTCGCACAGGCTGCGCTCGTTATCGTATAGGTATAGGTTCCAGCAGCATCGACCGATGGATCGAACACGCCGCTTCCACTCGCCAGGGCTGGAGTCCAGGTTCCGCCTGTATCGGGCGTTCCCCCCAGGATCGTGAACAGGTCTATCGGACTGTCATTGGAACAAAGGTCGAGGCTGGCATCGGTTCCGGCATCAGGTGCCTCTTCCACGTTGACGGTCACCACGGCCGTATCATCCGTCGTACACGGAGCCGTTGCCGCAACCGTGTAGGTGTAGGCTCCAGCGGTGTCCACCGCAGGGTCAAAGACTCCGCTACCACTCGCAAGTGCTGGGCTCCACGTCCCACCGGTGTCTGGTGTCCCACCTAGTATCGTGAACAAGTCGATCGGTGCATCGTTGCCACAGAGATCAAGGGTGGCGTCCTGACCGGCATCCGCTTGTTGTGTTATCCCGACCGCCACCTGGCTCGATGAAGAGGTCGCACAGGCTGCGCTCGTTATCGTATAGGTGTAGGTTCCAGCAGCATCAACCGATGGATCGAACACGCCGCTTCCACTCGCCAAGACTGGAGTCCAGGTTCCGCCTGTATCCGGCGTTCCCCCCAGGATCGTGAACAGGTCTATCGGACCGTCATTGGAACAGAGGTCGAGGCTGGAATCGGTTCCGGCATCCGGTGCCTCTTCCACGTTGACGGTCACCGCGGCCGTATCATCCGTCGTACACGGAGCCGTTGCCGCAACCGTGTAGGTGTAGGCTCCAGCAGTATCCAACGAAGGATCAAACACTCCGGTCCCGCTCGCAAGTGCCGGACTCCAGGTACCTCCCGCATCGGGAGTGCCTCCCAATAAGGTGAACAGGTCGATCGCTGCTTCGTTGCTACAGATGTCCAAGTTGGCATCCTGACCCGCATCGGCCTCTGGTGTGATGTTAACGGTGACCTCGCTGGTCGATGAGGTCGCGCACGCAGCACTCGTTACCGTGTAGGTGTAGGTTCCAGCGATATCCACTGCAGGATCAAAGACTCCGCTTCCACTTGCCAAGGCTGGAGTCCAGGTTCCACCCGCATCGGGCGTTCCCCCCAGGATCGTGAACAGGTCTATCGGACCGTCATTGGAACAGAGGTCGAGGCTGGAATCGGTTCCAGCATCGGGAGCGTCCTCCACAGTAACGGTCACCACGGCCGTATCATCCGTCGTACACGGAGCCGTTGCCGTTACGGTATAGGTGTAGGCTCCAGCGGTGTCCACCGCAGGGTCAAAGACTCCGCTTCCACTCGCAAGTGCAGGACTCCAGGTTCCTCCCGCATCGGGAGTGCCTCCCAATAAGGTGAACAGGTCGATCGCTGCATCGTTACTACAGATGTCCAAGGTGGCATCCTGACCCGCATCGACTTGTTGCGTAATTCCTACCGCCACCTGGCTCGATGAAGAGGTCGCACAGGCTGCGCTCGTTATCGTATAGGTGTAGGTTCCAGCAGCATCAACCGATGGATCGAACACGCCGCTTCCACTCGCCAAGACTGGAGTCCAGGTTCCAGCAGCATCGGGCGTTCCCCCCAGAACGGTAAACAGGTCGATCGGACTGTCATTGGAACAAAGGTCGAGGCTGGCATCGGTTCCGGCATCAGGTGCCTCTTCCACGTTGACGGTCACCACGGCCGTATCATCCGTCGTACACGGAGCCGTTGCTCCTACCGTATAGGTGTAGGCTCCGGCGGTGTCCACCGCAGGATCAAACACTCCGGTCCCGCTCGCAAGTGCCGGACTCCAGGTACCTCCTGCATCGGGAGTGCCTCCCAACAATGTGAACAGGTCGATCGCTGCTTCGTTGCTACAGATGTCCAAGTTGGCATCCTGACCCGCATCGGCCTCTGGTGTGATGTTAACGGTTACCTCGCTGGTCGATGAAGTCGCGCACGCGGCACTCGTTATCGTATAGGTGTAGGTTCCAGCAGCATCAACCGATGGATCGAACACGCCGCTTCCACTCGCCAAGACTGGAGTCCAGGTTCCGCCTGTATCCGGCGTTCCCCCCAGGATCGTGAATAGGTCTATCGGACCGTCATTGGAACAGAGGTCGAGGCTGGAATCGGTTCCTGCATCGGGTGCCTCTTCCACGTTGACCGTTACCACAGCCGTATCATCCGTCGTACACGGAGCCGTTGCCGCAACCGTGTAGGTGTAGACTCCAGCAGTATCCAACGAAGGATCAAACACTCCGCTACCACTCGCAAGTGCTGGGCTCCACGTCCCACCGGTGTCTGGTGTGCCACCGAGTATCGTGAACAGGTCAACCGGAGCATCGTTCACACACAAGGTCAGACCTCTATCCTGACCTGCATTAGGCAAGTTTTGAACAGAAACTGTAACCTGAGCGGCATCACTTTGATTGCAAGGTGCACCTGAACTCACGGTGTAAGTATAAACGCCTTCTGGATCAATAGCAGGATTAAATAAGCCTGTTCCACTATTTAGGGCTGGTGACCAAACACCACCCGTGTCGGCATTATTCCCGAGTAAGCTGAATAAGTCTAGACGAGCATCTGATTCACAAAAACTCGCTGTTGCGTCATCTCCAGCGTTCGGAGTGTTTTCAAAGAATACTGATACCGTTGAGCTTGAAGAGCCTGGGCATTGAGCCGTGCCTGCAACTGTATACGTGTAAACTCCTTCTGGGTCTATGGTTGGATCAAATATTCCTGTTCCACTATTTAGGGTTGGTGACCAAACACCACCAGCATCAGGGGCTCCGCCCAATTCCAAAAATAAGTCCACTTGGGCGGCATTTGGACAAATCGTCACCGTCGAGTCAATGCCCGAATTAGGTGAACTGACAGTCGTCACGTCTACCGTTGATGATGCTGCAATATTACATGGTGCCGAACTGACAACGGTATAGCTGTATGAACCCGCAGGGTCTACAGCAGGATCAAATATTCCTGTACCGCTATTCAAAGATGGAAACCAAGTACCGCCGCTATCTGGAGTCCCTCCTAGTGCTGCAAACAAATTAACCACACCATCATTGGAACATACACTTATACTCCCATTAATACCAGGATCTGGAAGCGGTGGAGCGTTTACAAGAACTGTTGCCGTTGCAGACGAAGAGCAAGGTGCAATTCCGTTAACGGTGTAAGTATAACTTCCAGAAGCATCAACACCGGGTCTGAAAGTATTATCATTGTCCGATAGACTTGGGGTCCAAAACCCTCCCCCATCAGGGGTGCCTCCCAGAACAGATAAAAGATTAGTGGGACCATCAAATGGACAGATAGTAATAGTTGCATCGACACCAGCATCAGGTTCAACTTGTAAATTTACGGTCACGAAGGAAGAGCTGGTAATGGTGCAACCAGTATTGGATACAGTATATTCATATATACCTGATGAGTCTATAGAAGGATCGAAAACACCTGAGCCGCTATTTAACGCGGGAGACCACACTCCACCAGCCTCTGGACTTCCCCCAAGAACAGTAAATAAGTCAATTGCCGCAGAGGATTCGCATAAGTCAATAGAAGCGTTTGTTCCTGCGTCAGGAACTGCGGTTATTGCAACTACCAAAGACGATGTAGATGCCACGGTACAAGGAAACGTAGGATTAACGGTATATATATAGCTTCCAGCAGCATCAATAAGAGGGTCAAACAATCCTGTACCGCTTGCCAAAGCTGGGGTCCATGATCCACCAATGTCTGGATTACCCCCCAGAAAGGTAAATAAATCTACAGTACCATCTCTTTCACAGACTTCAATACTTCCGCCTGTTCCAGCATTGGCGGCCTGCTGTATTGTCACCGTGACGGTTGAGGAATCACTATTGCCACAGGAAGAATTACCTGTAACTCGATACTCATAACTCCCAGCTGTATCGAGCTGAGGATCGAAAATCCCGCTTCCACTTGCAAGTGCCGGAATCCAAACTCCTCCCGAATCGGGATTTCCAGCTATCTCAAGAAAGAGATCTCGTGGAGCATCCGTACTACAAAAGTCTACGGCACTATCCAGTCCTGCGTTTGGGGCATCCAGTAAATTCACCGTTACAGTAGAACTAACGATATCAGAACAAAAGCCAGCAGCGGTAATGGAATAAGTATAAGTCCCGGCAGGATCTATGGTAGGATCGTAAAACCCAGTCCCACTAGATAAAGCTGGTATCCAATTTCCTCGCGCTTCGGCATCTGGTCCCAAAAGTGCGAACAAATCTATTGGGGTTCCGTTTTCACAAACGTCAACAGTATTATCATTTCCTGTATCCGGTAAATTCTGTACTATGACCAGCACTTCAGACTGTGTACTGGTGGAACAAGAGCCGTTTGAGGTAACCGTGTAGGTGTAGGCTCCAGTAGAATCTATACTAGGATCCAATACACCTGTGCCACTAGCCAGAGCTGGGGTCCAAATTCCTCCAGCATCAGGCGTACCTCCTAAAAGCGTAAACAGATCTACTGGAGCATCTGTTTCACAGAGTTGAACATCACCGTCCTGCCCTGCATCTGGAACTGCATCAATTGTGACTGACAGGACGGCTTGATCTGTCTGGGTGCAAGGTGAAACTGCATTCACGGTATATGTATAATCACCTACTTGATCAATTAAGGGATCAAAGATTCCCGTGCCGCTTGCCAGAGCTGGGGTCCAAAAGCCACCACCATCTGGATTGCCTCCTAATAATGTGAATAAATCTATCGGACCGTCACTCTCACATATTTCTGCATTTCCTCCAATACCTGCACTTGCTTCATTCTGGACATTAACGACAACAGTTGCAGAGGAAGCTTGATTACATGGTGTAATAGCGGGAAATGAATAGGTGTAGCTACCTGCCGAATCAAAAGCTGGATCAAAAATACCCGTTCCACTATTCAAAGAAGGTGACCATGTCCCACCTGCGTCAGGGTTGTCTCCTAAAACAGAAAATAAGTCAATCGTGGCGCTAGATTGACATAGGCTGACCGTATTTCCCGTTCCTGCTGAAAGAGGTTCAGTAATATCTATAGTGAGCGTGCTTGAACTTGCGGGACAGGTTGCAGACGCATTTACACTATAGGTAAATATGTAGGGGCCACCATTTATATTTAAATCGCTTGTATCAATCAAACTCCCAGAAATAGGAATAGGCCCTGACCAGACACCTCCTATGGTAGGAGTTCCATTCAACAATGAGAATAAATCTAGCGTAGGCTGTCCAGCAAGACTGGTGCTACACAAGACTACAGCAGTATCAGCGCCTGAATCATTGGCGGGTTCAAGAACCACCTCGACCCTCAGCCTATTAGAGCTCTCGCAAGGTAAGTCTATCGTTGTGGCAAAATAATCCTCCCCATTTTCAAGAGGAGTTGTAGGATCAAGAGGAGCCGCAGAACTTTGATTCCTATACCATCTATTCTCACCTGACGCCACAAGATCAGCGATCGTGGGCGTACTTGTAGCAGAACAAAAAGTCTGAACTGTGGGACCGGTCGGACTGTTTACAAAAACGACCTCCACAACCACGGAAAGTCTGGAAGTACGGCAGTTTGAGCTTGGGTTTTGTTGATCTGCATAGTAAATCTGTCCATCAAAAATAGGTGTGCTGAGCGGCAGAGAAAACCCTCCTGTATTTTGATCATACCATCTTATGTTATTTCCATTAACGGCTAGATCGTCCAGCGTGGGTTGCATATTATCGGTAACACAAATCCCTTGGAAGTTTGCTCCTCGAGGAGCGCCCAGTATACCTACCGTGACCTGCTGTCTATTACCACAAGTGCCAGAAGCGGAATCTAGGAACAATATCTGGTTGTCAGTAAGAAACTCATTACTAGGTACAGGCGTTACAGAAGTGAGCGTTCTGAACCAGTTTATCCCACCACCATTGTCCACGGCAGGAAGATCACTTACCTGAGCCTGTTCCAGATCACAAAATTGGGGATTGTTGTCAGCAATAGAAGGACATTGTGCGGTGAGCCATCCACTCAATAGAAAAAATACTACGTAAAAAGATTTTTTCATGCTCCCGTTAATAGCTTTTTATGTTGAAAGTTCCAGATTGATAATGCTTCTTTTCTATCAGCCTGTATGTTACCACTTCCATTTTATCACCTTTAAGGACGGGTACAACATCGTTCTCAGACATTACTTTATTAGATCGAAGCTTTCTTATCGCATCATATGTCGTCTCAAAACCTATGTTAAAAGCGCTTATCTCAGAAATAGGATTATCGCTGGATTCAGGATATGTCATTTTCAATATTCTAAAACGCTTGCTAGAAACATTCTCTTCTTCAGGCAGGTATTTTTTATCAAGGATGGCTGTTTTAATATCAAATCTTGAACTCAACTTCAGCAAAGAATTGGTAACATTAATCATGACGCCGTTTACATTAGTATTGAAGATGACATAATTACGCATCCCTCTTTTCAAAAGCTTCTCAATATCCATTTCATTGATACGCTGGGTAGGTGTTTCTGTCAGTACAGAGATTTGTGGATATCTCGCTTTCGCGAAAGCGGAATAATCAACCCTACTTAAGTCATTAATTAAAACAACATTGTCAGAATTTGAAATAACGTGATCAAGCATAAAGGTTTTTACACCATCATTTGCAGAATTATTCTCAAACAAAATCAAGTTATCAATATCCACGCTGGAACGTGCAGCAATAACCAATGAATTTTTAGGGAGAATATTTTTTGTTTTTTGGTTCAATGATGGGGTTAGAAATATCTTATTTTCAGCTTGATCAATTACTTCGAGAGAATCATCAACGTAAGTGAATTCTGGCACATTAGTATATCCCTGTTTTTTCAAGGAGTCTATGGCTCTAATTGCTCCTTTAATGAACTGCTTGTCAAAATCTTGCTTCTGAGAGGGATCCGCCAGTTCTTTACTCGAGAATGGAATCAATAAGTCCATGCCACTCGCAAAGTAGCTCACATCATTGCTGGCTTCGTCAGGAATATCAGGAGTATCCTGCGTTTGATTTTGTTGTTCATTTTCAGATTTAGCGGAATCGGCAACTGGGTTTTCCGTATTATCATTGATTATTTGTCCCTGGTTTTGAACATTATTATTATTACCATCTGGTATCAGGATGCGATCACCGGCAAGAAGTGTGGGGATCATAGAGGGATTGAGCGATTCAAGTTGCGCGACGCTCGTATCAAACTTTTTGCTCAAGCCGTACTTTGTGTCGCCTTTCTGAACAAGGTAATAGTTACCGCCAGCTTGAGCCTGAGCTGAAGCTGGAGCCGCGTAGTCTGGTATGACAAGCGTCTGGCCAGCCAGCAAGACGTTTCCCAATCTATCAAGGTTGGCATCAATTAACTGATCCAGGGTGATACCATACATTCTCGCAATACCATAGAGTGTCTCCCCCTTTTGAACATAATGGGTTTTGAGACCTTCTGTGTTTGTAATGTTTGTAGTGGTTACTTTGGGAACCCTTATTTGTGTATCGGCTAACAGCGTGGGAACCATATTGGGATTGATAGATTCCAATTCAGCAATAGAAACATTGAATTTTTGTGAAAGACCGAACTTAGTGTCGCCTTTCTCAACATAATAGTAATCGTAATCTCCTAGACCGCCCGTGGGGTTAGCTGAAGGTATGGAGGGATTAGGAATTATCAATTCCTGACCTATTTGAATGAGGTCAGAGGCATTGGGATTAAGTTGTAGTATTTTTTTGGGATTGACCTGATACTTTCTGGCAATAGCGTAGACGGTTTCACCTTTCTCAACATAGTGAACCCTATCATTTTGTGCGGTTAATAGGCTGACCTGCAAGGTAAACAGGATGGTCAAAAATATATGTATGGCTGTTTTTTGCATGTATCGAGCAGCGTTTTGCCACCAACTACAAAAATGAACCAAAAAAATGTTAAAACCTAAGTTTTAAGTCGTATTACGATAAACTACTATTAACAAATGAAAGCAAACTTTCACTCATTTCAACTAATTCAAAATCAGATATATAATAAATATTTAAAAGCAAATTGTTAGCAACTTACCTCTAATTTAAAATTATTTTTTTGACTTGCGTCTCGCTTTACGAGCTTTCTTCTCTTTGTATTTTCTGATGCGTTCAGCTCTTTCTGCCATATTGATTGAATCATAATCTTCAGGTAGATTTTCTTCATACCTATTCCATAATTCACGACCTTTGTAGTAGTCAAAGGAAATAGCAGCTTCCTGTTCTGGCAGTTTGTCGTTGATGAACTCGTTAAGTAAGATATCTTCTATATAAAAATCCTCGACTACCTTTTCTGGGTTGTATTCTTCTTTGAGCGACATGTCAAATAAAGATGCCGTCTGGTTGAACCAAAAAGCGCTCCAGCCGCTCCTGAGTCGTTTCAAAAGTTCAAAAGCAGTTTGCCCAGTCTGTCTATGGATAAGCTTTATGAGAATCTGTCCCTCGGTCTTGGAAAATTTCTTGAGCTCTTTTTTAAACTCATCTTCTATATAATCTTCCACCATACGGGAATAGCGCTTGCGATCGTTTTTGGTTTTGATTTTTGCAAGACGTTGTTCTAATACCACGAGTCGCTCAGCCGCAAGTTTTGCATAGGGCCAAACCTTGCGCACCTTACGCTTGAGGATCAAATATTTGATGCGCTCGTATTTGCTGTCAAAATTCAGCTTCTGCAATAGCAAAACATCCTCCAGTTCTATGGCATCAAGAGAATCACCATCAACATAGAAAAATTCGCGTTCACTCTCGATCGCAGAATCTTTTTTTACAGGCAACTTTTCTTCGGGCGGTTGGGCATAAGAAAAACTGGCCATCAATGTGGAAAATACAATAAAATGGAAGGTATTCAATCTCATCTAAGCAATTCTAAACCAAAAGCATTCCAAAATCTACCGTGACCGTGAAAAAATACTAAGTAAATCAATTCTTTGATGATCTAACTACCACTCATTCCACTCATCCAGCCCTCTGCAACTTTATTCTCATTCTCATCCAGCATTTGTACAAGGACTTTAAGTTTACCAAACCTATAATATTTCTTGACGGCACTTACGATCACCGTGGTTTCTGGCTTTACTTGCTCCAAAAAAACCACATGATTTTCCGTCATCGCAAAAGACTTCACTTTTTGATCCTGGTTCAAATAGCTACCAAGACAGGCCAGCCCTATTTGCGCCATACATTCTGTCAAAATTACGCCCGGCACAATTGGATTATTTATGAAGTGATGCTGGAAAAAAGATTCGCTTTCGCGAAAGCGGTAAATCCCCACTACCCTATCATCATTGATCTCAAGCAACTTGTCCACAAATTTGAATCCAGCACCATAAGGTAAATTTTCAACAATTTTATCTAAGGGATCTAATAACATTATCTGAGACTTTCTCCACCATCTACCTTGATAATGGTTCCATTAATCCATTCGGCTTCTTTTTTGCTAAGCAAATAAACTACATCTGCCACACGCTCTGGCGTCGTTAATTCTCTATATGGGTTTCTATTCAATGCGTGATTTTTGATTGCGCTGTAATCTGGGATCATTTTGAGGCTGGCGGTATCAGTTACACCGGCTTGGATACAATTTACTCGCAAACCCAATGAGGCCAACTCTACCGCCATGGACTTGGTTAACATCTCAAGTGCTGATTTTGCAATGCTCACGGCGGCATAACCAGCGCTGGGACGCTGACTGCCCTCGCTCGTAAAACTTAAGATCTGAGCTTTTTTATCAAGCATAAGATTCTCAATTAGTGCTTGTGTCCAGAAATTGAGACTTAGCGCCATGCTGTTCAGCGTCTGTGTGAAGTCTGAGGTATTGAGTCTATCATCTCCCGTGAGTGGCTTGAGATTTCCCTTTGAGATGCTGTGCAATATTAAATTTAAAGGTTGATCATTCAACTTTTCTCTTATATCGGTAATTAGATCGATCAATTTATCTTCTCGGGTCGCATCTTTATTAAAAACATGTAATTCAACACCTTGAGCTTTTATCTTGTCAAATTTCAGGGCAATTTCTTTTTCATCTCGTCTAGGGGCACGGTAAATAATCATCAAGTTCATGCCGTGCTTTGCCAATTTCAACGCACTAGCATAACCCAGGCCAGAACTACCGCCCAGAATCAATCCCCATTTCCCTTCAAGATCTTTTACCATTCCACTAAAATTCTCTGTGCCGTAAAACCAGGCCCGAAGCTCAACATCAATCCCTTGCTCCCTTCCTCGCATCCTTGCTCCATAAATGCCTTAAGCACAAATAGCACCGTTGCGCTGCTCATGTTTCCATATTTGCGCAGTACTTCCTTTGTCTTATCAACGTTTTTTCCCAAATCGGCAAACAGATCTTCTACCGTTTGAACGATTTTTTTTCCTCCGGGATGAAAAACGAGATGATCTACATCCTTGATTTCTAGATCGTGTTTCTTTAAGAACGGATGAATGATTTTAGGAAAATGCTCTGATATGGTTTCTGGAACCTGTTTATCTAGAACCATCTGCAAACCAGAGTTCACCAGATCAAAACCCATCATGCGAGTGGCATCTGGAAAGTGATACATCTCATGTCCTAGAATTTTGACACCTGCATCATCAGGATGAGAAGACAAGGTCACGCAAGCGCATCCGTCACCAAAAATCGCCGCGCTCACCATATTAGTCATGCTGTAATCCTCCAGCTGAAAAGTTGCTGTGGGAGCTTCTACCGCGATTACTGCGGCTCTTTTGTTGGGATTGGCCCGCAAGAATTGTTCGGCATAGATCAATCCCGAAATTCCTGCAACGCAACCCATTTCAGTAACCGGTAAGCGTACAATATCTTGACGCAAGCCCAATTCATTTATCAAATAGGCATCAATCGATGGTATCATGATTCCTGTACAACTTACTGTAATAATGTAGTCCAGCTGATCGTGCGACCAGTCATTTTTTTCAAGAGCCTCTGTCAGTGCCTTGTTAGCTAACGGCACGACTTCTCTTTTATAGATGTCATTGCGCTCTTGAAATGAGGAGTGTGTAAAAACCTCCACGGGATCCATAATGGAATACCTACGATCCACGCCGGCTCCTTCAAAGATCTTGATGGTCTTGCGTTTCAAACGCTCATCTTGACCATCTAGCCATTGTTCCACAAAAGGAATGATCTCTGGAGTTTCTTTGTAAAATTTAGGTAAGGCTGTGGTGACCTGCGTGATTTTAACGCTCATAAGTGGGAATAATCCATAAATAACGGAACGACCACTTCCATTTCAAAAGGTCATTTTTGATCCCGGCGGCAATGGCATATTTTCTAAAACACGCTCTCTTAAAGCCAGAGGCAATACTGATCAGACCGTCGTGCCTCGAAATCTTGTTGCGTATAAAAATAGGACTAAAAAGCCTAAAGAATGTATAAGCGACCCTATGCCGGTGCAGATCATTTATTATTACGTATTTAGTCGCAATTTTCTTGAATTTTTTAAGCAGATCGACAATTTCGTTATCGCTGAAATGATGTAACGTGAGTGAGCTGATTAAGATGTCACATTTGCGGTTTTGGTCTTTTAGGATATCGCTTTCGCGAAAGCGAATTCTCTTCAATCCCCCAGACAATTCACGAGCTTTTTGAATGCTATTCGCAGAGAAATCTACTCCTAAAAATGAAATACGTTCATCTTTGATATGATTGTTCAAATAGCGCAACATCTCGCCATCCCCACAACCAGCATCACAAATTACCAATTCGTCATCTGGAAATTGGGCGATCACTTTGCGCACCTCTGTTAAGGTAAATTTAAACCCGCCCAAAACCGTATTGATCTTGTTGATGTCATCCACCGCCAGCTGCAAGATTGTGGGATCCAGATCTGGATCGTCCATTTGCTCTGGGTCGGTATTGCGGTGATTAGGAGAATATTTGGAGAACAACGATTTTTGTTTAGTTGACGAAAATATTCCTGAATACCGCGATATTGAAGAAATTAGGCAAATAATAACAGGGCAATAAACCACAAAATCGGGATCCCCTCTACCCAGAAGCTGGCATAATAATCAGATCGCTCGCGGCTGCTGAACCAGATCATGACAGCAGTCAAGAGGAAGAAAATTATATTGAGAATCGATCCAATATCGAGATATTGAAATAATATGATTTCTATAATAAAGGTAATTGCGCAAAGAAACACGCCGATCAGTTTTGACTTTCTAACACCTATAAGTTGAGGTAAAGTCTGAAGGACTTCCTCATCATATTTCAGATCCCGAATCTCAAAGGGAATGCAAAGAGCAAAAACGTAAAGAAAAATTTGAATGCTGTTTAAGAGAACAACTAGCCAGTTCTCATTCAGATAATTGATAAACCAACTCTCAGGAATGAAATCTCTGTGTATCGAGCCCAACAATATAAATGAAGGATTAATTAGGAGTACCCAAATCACAGAAACCGAAATCAACTTCACTACAGGAAAATGCCTCAAACTTTTACCTTTATATATAGGAAACGTATATGAAAAACCGATCAAAGCTATCAAACCCAGTAAAACCATCAATTCAACGTTGAGAACTGGTATGATGAGAATGACGCTCAACAAACCGCAAAACGTGGTTGCAATTGTTGTTAGAATTTTGAATGGAAACGTCTTGCGCGCTAGCCAAAGATGGGCATACTTGGTAATGTTGTACCCTACTACTGTCAAGCTGAACAGTAAAAGTGAAATACCAAGATCTAGATCGACTACATTACTAGAATTCATGACTCCCGCGAGACACACCAGCGCCAGCGCCACATGCATACTCGACCGAATGTAGAAATCAAGAATATTCTTTAAAGATCGCACGAGCTCAAAGGTAATTCCGCATGGTTGATAACTGCCTCAAAAAGGTTGAAAAATATCCCGCAAGCTCTGGCTAATGCTTGTTAGTTTTCCTAACCTAATCGACTACTTTTGCAACTTAATTAAGAGAGCACGCTGTTATGAATACTGATCGTTTTGCCCTGAGACATATAGGCCCTAGAAAGGCTGATCTCCCTGAGATGCTTAAAACCATAGGCGTTTCGTCCATTGACGAGCTGGTTTTTGAAACCGTTCCAGATAATATCAGACTCAAAAAGGATCTAGACTTAGATCCTGCGATGAGCGAGTACGAGTTTCTAAAACACATCAAGGAGCTAGGCGACAAGAATCAGCAATTCCGCACATATATAGGTCTGGGATATAATGCAGCAATCACACCGGCAGTTATTCAGCGTAATATTCTTGAAAATCCAGGATGGTACACCGCATACACGCCGTACCAAGCTGAAATCGCGCAAGGCCGTCTAGAGGCGCTCCTCAATTACCAGACCATGGTGGCAGACCTTACAGGTATGGAGCTTGCAAACGCTTCACTTCTCGACGAGTCTACCGCAGCTGCTGAGGCGATGACCTTATTATTTTCAGTAAGAGAGCGTGCTCAGAAAAAGAATGAGGTAGTCAAATTTTTTGTAGATCAAGACTGCCTGCCACAAACTAAAGAACTTTTGAAAACCCGCGCCATCCCATTAGATATCGAGCTGGTTGAGGGTAACCCGCAAGATATGGATCTCGATGGCGGCTATTTTGCCGTTTTATTGCAATATCCTGGTGCGAGTGGAAATGTGGTTGATTATACCGCTTTCGCCAAAGCGTGCCACAACAAAAACATACGCATTGCAGTAGCGGCCGATATTCTTTCATTAGTACTTCTTGAAGCACCGGGACATTGGGGAGCTGATGTCGTGGTTGGGACTACCCAACGATTTGGTATACCGCTTGGATACGGTGGACCACATGCAGCTTTTTTTGCAACTCGTGATGAGTTCAAGAGACAGATCCCAGGACGTATCATAGGTGTTACTCGCGACATGGATGGAAAACGCGCGCTGCGTATGGCGTTGCAAACTCGCGAGCAACATATAAAGAGAGACAAGGCAACATCAAATATTTGTACTGCGCAGGTACTGCTTGCCGTGATGGCGGGAATGTATGGTGTGTATCACGGACCTCGCGGTCTTAAATTTATCGCCAGCAAACTCCATCGACAAACCGCTACCCTAGCTGATGCGATTGAGAAATTAGGAATTTATCAGACTAACGAAAATTATTTTGATACGCTTTCTTTTAAAACAGATGCATCTGCTGTTCATAAGATAGCGGTTCAAAAAGAAATCAACTTCCATTATCCAGATAAAGAAACCGTCCAAGTTTCACTCAATGAGACAGTTAATCTGAACGACCTTAATAACATCGTTGAAGTTTTTGCAACAGCTTTAGGCAAACCATTTGAGAAGATTGAAAAGCTCATCGATAAGTCTTATCTAGGTACAGGTCGTCAAACCGATTTCATGATTTATGAAGTCTTCAATTCCTACCACTCTGAAACGGAATTGATGCGCTACATCAAAAAACTGGAGCGCAAGGATCTTGCCTTGAACCAATCCATGATTTCGCTGGGGTCTTGTACCATGAAGCTCAATGCCGCGGCTGAAATGTTGCCGTTGAGCAATCCACAATGGGGTAACATTCACCCGTTTGCTCCAGTAGAACAAGCAGCTGGATATCAAGAAATGTTGAAAAAGCTAGAGCTACAGCTTAATGAGATTACAGGTTTTGCGGGAACCTCTCTGCAACCCAACTCGGGAGCGCAAGGAGAATTTGCCGGTCTCATGGCGATCAGAGCCTACCATATCTCACGAGGTGATGAGCACAGAAATATATGTTTAATTCCGTCAAGTGCGCATGGGACTAATCCTGCAAGTGCGGTCATGGCTGGGATGAAGGTCGTGGTAACCAAAGCTCTTGAAAATGGTAACATAGACGTGGAAGATTTGCGTCAAAAAGCCGAAAAACATAAGGACAACCTCGCTGCTCTTATGGTGACCTATCCTTCAACGCATGGAGTTTATGAGAGCGAGATTGTTGAAATCACTTCGATCATTCACGACAACGGTGGTCAAGTGTATATGGACGGTGCTAATATGAATGCACAAGTAGGTTTGACAAATCCTGGTAATATAGGCGCCGATGTTTGTCACTTGAACCTGCACAAAACCTTTGCCATTCCACATGGTGGTGGAGGCCCTGGAGTAGGTCCTATTTGCGTTGCTGAACAACTAGTTCCTTTCTTACCTACAAATCCGGTGATTCAAACCGGTGGTGATCAAGCGATCACTCCTATTAGCGCTGCTCCGTGGGGAAGCGCTTTGGTATGTATTATTTCTTATGGATATATCTGCATGCTGGGTGCAAAAGGCTTGAAGCGGTCTACAGAATATGCGATCGTAAATGCAAACTATATTAAGCAAAGACTAGACGGTAGTTATGACTGCCTGTATACGGGTGAAAAAGGTCGTGCGGCTCACGAGATGATCATAGATTGTAGACCGTTCAAAGAAAAAGGTATTGAAGTAACTGACATTGCAAAACGATTGATGGATTATGGATTCCACGCTCCTACAGTAAGTTTTCCGGTTGCTGGAACCATGATGATCGAGCCTACGGAATCTGAGAGCAAAGAAGAAATGGATCGTTTTTGTGACGCCATGATCTCCATCAGAAAAGAAATTGAGGCAGCGGACAAAGATGAGCCTAATAATGTTTTGAAAAACAGTCCACATACATTACAAATGATCACGGCAGATGATTGGGATTTCCCCTACTCTAGATCTCAAGCAGCCTATCCTTTAGAGTATGTGCATGAAAACAAGTTCTGGCCTACCGTAAGACGCGCTGACGATGCCTTTGGTGATCGTAATTTGATGTGTACTTGCGCACCTATGGAGGAGTATTTGTAGAATTTCTCCTCAGTTAAAAATGATAAGCTCAAGAAATAGCCTTAATAAGGCTGATTCTTGAGCTTTTTATTTATCAAGGTATTTAAAAAGTTTAATCTTATTAATTGCATTATTCTCAAAATATTGATACAACAATTGAAATCCTTATAATCCGTAATTATTAGGACTGTTCAGTTTATATACTCCAGATTACTGATAAACAGTTGTTTAAATTATGATGTTCACAAATCAGATCCTTTCGTTTAGAAAAAATTAAGGATTTATCGGTCGTCCTATCTTAGAAATTCCAAATTTGTCTCGTAACCCTTCAAAGACTTAAAAATGAAACAGAAATGGAATTTTGTATTGCTGATTATTGTTGTACTGCTTATTCTATTCTTCAGCGGTAGTTACGATCTGGGAGAAGCTCCCGAAAGTATCGATACCGGCGATACCGCATGGATGCTGGTGGCGAGCGCATTCGTTTTATTGATGACTCCAGGGCTCGCTTTTTTCTATGGAGGAATGGTGAACCGTAAAAACATCATCTCCACCATGCTGCAAAGTTTTGTTGCGTTGGGTATCGTGAGTGTACTATGGGTTTTTGTTGGGTTTAGTTTAGCCTTTGGCGATAGCCTGGGTGGCATCATAGGCGACCCACGCACCTATTTTAATTTTAACGGTGTGTCGCTGTCTCCACATCCAGATTTTGGGTCTACTATACCATTTTTGCTGTTTGCGTTTTTTCAGCTCAAGTTTGCCATTATCACACCCGCATTGATTACGGGTAGTTTTGCTGGAAGAATTCGTTTCAGGGCTTACATTCTTTACATAGTCCTTTTCATTTTGTTGATCTATGCTCCCCTCGCCCACATGACCTGGCACCCTGATGGGTTGTTGAGAAACTGGGGCGTGCTGGATTTTGCGGGTGGAACCGTCGTACACATGTCAGCTGGATTTGCAGCACTTGCGGGAGCGGTCTTCCTGGGTAAACGTAAATTGGTGACCCATGAGACTACAAATGTTCCATACATCATATTAGGTACAGCGCTGTTATGGTTCGGGTGGTTTGGATTCAACGCTGGTTCTGCCTTGGGTGTTAATTCAGACACGATAATCGCTTTTGCCAATACCAATCTTGCCAGCGCTACCGCTATGATCACGTGGATCTTCTATGACCGTTTTATGGGGAGAAAAATGAGTGCCCTAGGTGCGTGCATTGGAGCCATTGTAGGATTGGTGGCAATCACTCCTGCCGCTGGCTTTGTAACTTTGGGGCAGAGTATTTTTATAGGTGCGATTGCAGCGCTCATAAGCAACTGGGCGATTCAGATCAAGAACAAATCTGAGCTGGATGACACGCTGGATGTATTTCCCTCGCATGGTGTGGGCGGCGTCGTAGGTATGATTCTAACGGCTGTGTTTGCAGAAGAAGTAGGACTTATTCATGGTGAGACTGAGACGTTCATGTGGCATTTGATCGCATTAGTTCTCGTTGCGTTATTCACTTTTGGTGGTAGTTTGATTTTATATTGGATCGTCAATAAGATCATTTCTATGCGTGTGCGCGAGGATCAAGAGGAGCGCGGTCTGGATGCTTCACAACATGGTGAGGTGTATTGATCTATAATAACTGGACAGCTTTTAAGTAGAAAGACTGCAAATGATCACTCTAAGGTTTTTGAGAATTTCGCTTTCGCGAAAGCGAGAAGAAATACATCATTTTCTCTAAAACTTTGTCTGTAAACTTAACCCTACTTTCACAAGTTGCTGCGGTTAGCCTCTTATTTTTACTTGCGTGAAAGATGAATTCCCATACCGCCATCGCGATATTAACTGGCTTAGTTTTAATGATCGCGTTCTTCAAGAAGCTGCTGATAGATCTAATCCTTTATTTGAGAGGCTCAAATTCATAGCTATTTTTTCCAGCAATTTAGACGAGCATTTTAGGGTGCGGGTTTCTCAATTGCGACAGCTTAAAAAGGTCAAAAAAAGCATTCGTAAAAAACTGGCTTTGCGACCCAATAAGATCGTGAAAAAGATTCTGAGCAAGGTGCACAGTCAGCAGGAATATCTGGGAGATTTGTTTTTTGGCGAAATAATCCCTCAATTAGAGACCCACGGCATCAAACTTCTGGACTTTGAGGAAGTCTCTAATAAGTACAGAACTGAGGCAAACGACTACTATGATAAGCATTTAGAGGACCTTATCACCCCAAACTCTGTAAAAGCTTCAAGGACCAGCGATATTCTTCTAGAAAACCAGCAGCTATATTTTATTGTGACTTTTGATCATGACGATAAGTACGGTGTGGTAAATATTCCCTCTGATCAGCACGATCGCTTTATTATTTTAAAACAGGAGGAGGATCAACACATCGTCGTATTCATTGATGACATCATCAAACTCAACATTGATAAGATTTTCCCAGATGAAACTGTTTCTGATAGTTATTCCGTCAAGTTGTCAAGAGATGCTGAGCTTTATCTAGATCAGGATCTGGGTGAGGATCTAGCTGAACAGATCTACAACTCGCTCTCACAACGCGACGTGGGACAGGCCACCCGTTTTTTATACGATGAGAGCATGCCAAAAAAGGTCAGGAAGAACATTAGGAAAAGTCTTGGTCTTGGCAAGATAGACATGGTTGCCGGAGGCACCTATCATAACTTTAATGACCTGTTTTCATTTCCTGATCCTACAGATAATCCAGAGTTGCACGACGCTGGTTTTGAACCGATCAAGCACAAGTATCTGGAAAATCCTGATAAAAACTACTTTGAGATCATTTCAGAAAAGGATCAGATCGTGCATTTTCCCTACATGTCCTTTGATTATGTTCAGCGCATGATTGATCAAGCTGCGGTAGATGAACAAGTTCGCGAAATCAAAATATCGCTTTATCGAGTCGCTAGTGAGAGTGCGCTGACCTCTGCCCTTCTCAAAGCCATTGACAATGGTAAAAAGGTGACGGTATTTGTAGAAGCAAAGGCTCGATTTGATGAGGAGAATAATATCGAGTGGGGCCGCAAGTTTGAGGCAAAAGGCGCTCGAGTGATCTACAGTTACCCAAAAATCAAGGTACACAGCAAGGTCATGCTCATAACCCGTGAAGAGGATGATAAAATCAAGCGATACGCCTACATAGGAACGGGTAATTTTAACGCGCAGACTTCAAAAATTTATTGTGACCACGGCCTTTTTACAGCAGAAAAGAAAATCACTAAAGATCTTTCAAGAGTTTTTGATGTTCTGCAAGGTGATTTGATCATACCGCGAGCCAAAAAACTATTAATCAGCCCCTTCTCTACCCGTCGCACTTTTGAGCACATGATCAGGAACGAGATGGATCTTGTACGAGATGGTAAAGTTGGAAAAGTAACCGCAAAAATGAATCAGCTGGAAGATCCTGACATGGTCAACCTGTTATACAGGGCAAGTCAGGCCGGTGTTCAAATAAAACTTATTGTGAGAGGGTTTTCTTGTTTAGTGCCTCAGATCGAGGGACTTAGCGACAATATAGAAATTACCTCGATTGTTGACACGTATCTGGAGCACGGTAGACTCTACATTTTCAACAATGATGGCGATCCTAAAATGTATATGGGTAGTGCAGACTGGATGAGTCGTAATCTGGACCGTAGAATTGAGGTGCTCGCTCCCATTGAAGATGCAGATGTATTTCAAGAGCTGAATGATATACTCTCTATTCAATTTAACGATAATGTGAAAGCTAGGATCCACACGCCCGAAGAAGATAATCCATTTGTGGAGCTTGAAAATGGAGCGGTTAAAATCCGCTCACAGCGTGCCATTTACGATTATCTTAAAAACAAGCACGCAAATTAAATCCTATAGTACCTTTGTTGTATGCAAGAAAACGTGACTATTCGCATAGGTGGTGTTCCTGAACATTTCAATCTTCCCTGGCATTTGGCTCTTGAAGATGGCGCTTTCGCGAAAGCGGGAATCAATCTAGAGTGGCAAGACATACCAGAAGGAACAGGTCGCATGAGCAAGCTGTTAAGAGAAAAAAAACTCGATGTGGCCTGCATACTGACGGACGGAATAGTCAAGGATATCATCGCCGGCAATCCATCGCGAATCTTACAGGTTTACGTTTCAAGTCCACTATTGTGGGGGGTTCACGCACCTGCGACCATTGAAGCAGATGACACCAGGCAGCTAGAAGATGCCACAATCGCAATCAGTCGTTACGGCAGCGGCTCGCACCTGATGAGTTATCTACTCGCAAAAAGACACGGCTGGGATACCGATGAAATTACATTTAAACCCGTAGATACTCTTGATGGTGCTGTAAATGCTCTAAGCAACAATGAGGCTCAACTGTTTTTATGGGAGCGCTACATGACACAGCCTATCGTTGATAAAGGAATATTTAAGCGTTTAGAAACTATTGCTACTCCATGGCCTAGTTTTGTCGTTGCCGCGACTCAGGAATGTATCGCTGAAAAAGAATTGGCTCTTGCTAAAATGATGCAGATCATTAACAACTACACGATCGACTTCAAGGAAATTCCAAATATCGATATAACCATTGCATCGCACTACGATCTTCAAGTTGGAGATGTCCAGCAATGGCTCATGCGTACCGAGTTTAGCGATGGACAGCTTTGGGAATCTACCGTTAACATCATTCTTGAAGAATTTCAAAATACAGGAATTATTAATAACAAAGTCGGCATGGAAGATTTGATCTATGACTTGCCGGTTTTAGAATAATTATAATTTCACAAAATAGGGGTTTAAATAATCCATAAGTATCTATAATTTTTCTATATCGGAAACTTGAATCTCTAAATTTGGAATCATTTATTAAATTTTCTTGTTAAAGCTGATTTCAGGGAATATATTTGGTTTTTTTTAAGGATTCATGATTAACAACCAATTAGTATTCCTATTCTTTTTTCTAGGAATCGCTTCAAACATTTCTGCACAACAGGAACCCACGATCGAGCTTGCTAAAGATTTAAAAACTCAATACGAAAAAGAGGATGTAGTAATATTAAATATCAAGAGAGTCTTTGATTTTGAGAGAAGTAGATCATCGGGCAATGTCGAGGTAATCGAGAATAAGGAAGTTGAATTCATGAGCATCTCACCATATGCGAGAATAATTTATTCCACGGGCTATGACAATGAGAGCGAAATCGAGAAATTACATCTACTGAATAAAAAGGGTCGTAAAATCCAAATGGATTATGAGGACGAAGCTTATTCTTCAGAGTCAATTTTTCATAATGACTATAGGATCATCCACGGAACTTTAGTTTTTAAACTCCAAGGTGCCATAAATAAAGTTAAGGAAGAAAAGGTTTATAAGGATATAAAATACTTTACCTCAATATATCTCAACGAGCCTTACAGGGTATTAAATAGCGAGGTACAATTCAACATTCCTGATTGGCTTGATTTGGAATTAAAAAACTTCAATTTTAAGGGATATGATATCGTAAAGAGTTCCAATCAAAAAGATGAAATTACTTCAGTAAAATTCAAATCTAAAAATATCAAGCCAGGGAAAAATGAATATGGAAACCCTGGGAATTCCTTCATATATCCGCATTTATTAATATTACCAAAATCCTTCATCAGTCCAAAAAATAAGCAAATCACCTTATTTAAGGGAACCGGAGACTTGTATAAGTGGTATTCTCAACTTGTGGAACAAGTGGATGTGGATAAAACAGAAATCACCAAAAAAGTTCAAGAAATAACTAACGGACTTGAAACAGATCAGGAAAAAATCAAAGCAATTTATTACTGGGTTCAAGACAACATTAAATACATAGCTTTTGAAGATGGAATTGCTGGTTTTCAACCTGATGCTCCACAAAATGTTTACTCAAAGAAGTATGGTGACTGTAAGGGAATGGCTTTTTTGTTAAAAACCATGTTGGAAACAGCAGGCTTTGACTCTCGTTTGACTTGGATAGGAACAGATAATATTATGTACGACTACTCCACTCCTTCCTTGAGCGTAGATAACCACATGATTGCAGTTGTTATGATGAATGACGAGCCAATTTTCATCGACGGGACTGAAAAGTTTAACCGTTTTGGCTCTTTTGCTTCTCGTATACAAGGTAAACAAGCCATGATACAGAATGGTTCTGATTTTATGCTAGTGACAGTTCCTGAAGCGGAGGCTGATCAAAATAAAGAAATCTATAATTTTCAACTTAAAATAGATGAAGATGATCTGTTAGGAACTGTAGATAAAAAATATACTGGAGAACAAATATCCTATTTTCTATTTAATTTCAACGGCTTACCTACAGAGAAAAGATATGACGTTCTAGAGCGAGTTTTGACTGATGGTAATGAGAATACAAAGGTTTCTGAAGTTTCTGATTTTGATTTTTATGATCGAGATGGTGATTTAGAACTATCCTATGATGTAAGAATAAAGGGAGCGGTAACCAACTTTGATAATACGTATTACATTACCATGGATCCTGTCCAATATCTAAGTCAGTTTAAATTTAACGAAGATCGCGAGAATCCGTATTTGTTTTCGCAAAAGCGAATAGAATCAAAAACGCTTCTCCTTAAAATACCAGAAGGCTATCAAACTTCAACATTACCTAAAGGGGTATCAATAAAAAATGAATTCATCGACGCTGAGTTGAATTACACAGTTCAGGATAATCAATTAAAATATACCACCCAAATCGTCATTAAAAAGAGGTTGATACCTAAGGAAAGGTTTGATGAGTGGAATTCAAATATTGATCTAATCAAATCTTTTTACGACGAGCAAGTCATTCTTACCAAATAAGTTTTACCACATGAAAAATTTTAAACTAATCGCATGCGCGGTAATCATCTTTAGTGCTAATTCCCTCATCGCACAAGATTTAGAGGATCTAGAAGCAAAGTTCTGGTCACAAGATGTTCAGCACATCTTAAATTTAGAGTATCCCGAGGACTGGAGTGATGAGAGCGTGATTATTTTCAGAGATCATCGCTATCAACAATATATTAATAGTGGTAAGAATATTTACATTACCTCCAGCAAGCATCAGATACTTAAGATTCAGGATCAATCCTCGCTCGAAGACTTTTCTGAAATTTCACTTGATAAAGATTCTAAGGTTTCTTATCTATGGAACACGTACGCTAAAAATGAGACGCTTATAGGTATAAGACTTATTAAACCTGATGGATCCATTGAAGTTATAGATGTCGAGAAAGAAGAGGTCCTCCAAGATGAAAAAAGGAAAATAGCCATACCCGGTCTGGAAATAGGTGATGTTATTGATCTATTCATTCATACCTACAATAAAGAAAAAGATTATGATGGCTATAAAGTTTACCACCCGATAGAAACTACTATTAAAGACTACTATCCTATTGTAGACTACAGAATTGCCGTAGAAGTAGAAAATGACTTCTTTTTAAATATGCAGTCCTATAATGGAGCTCCAGCGGTAAAAGAAGAAGAAACCGACCGCAATGCAACTCAAAAATATGTCGTAGAGGCACAAAATCTAGACAAAATTGAAACTAAAAGATGGTACTATCCTCTCGTGGAAGAGCCAACCATAAAATTTCAGGTTGTATTTGCCAGATCTTCGTCAAACGAGAAATATTCAAAAATTTTTACTGGTGAAGATGGTGAGCGCAAAGGCATCGTTACAAAAGAAGATGTTTTGGATTATTATGATAGAAGATTCGCTAAGGTTAAAAAGAAAAGAGTAAAGAAATTAGTCGAATATCTAGAAGAAAAAAATATAACTAATGTCGCAGACAAGTTCAGGGCGGCTTTGGAGTACATAAGATTTGACAAAAACACTCGTTTCTTCGAAGGAAGCATCGCTCATGAAGCCGAAATAATCGGTGATTATCCTCCGCAGCAATGCTACGACTATTATTTCGGCAGATACGAAGATATCAGGCCGGTCCTTTGGGATTTGCGCGCGCTTTGCATGGAATTTGAGGTTTCTTATGACGAACTTTTGGTACAGCCTAGGTATGATGGTCCACTAGAGGATATGTTGATAAAAGCAAATGCCAGACGAGGCTTGCGTATTAATTTGGATAAACCGTTGTACATATTAGAATATAGCGAAAGTATGGATTTTGATGAGTTTCCTGCTATTTTGGAATCGTCAGAGGTTTATGTAGGTGAAGTTGAAAAAGATCGTGAGGTTGTGAATCTCAAAGTGGAGAAACTACCAGCAAGTACGGCAGGTGATAATGTTTATCAGGAAGATATAAACCTTCAATTTTCTGATGATTTTAAAGATCTAAATTTTGATAGAGCTTATAAATTGACAGGCCATTTCAAAAATGATTATCGTTATGATTTTATCTCGTGGATAGAATTCTTAGAAGAAGATTACAATAAGTATGATACTTACAAGCATTTTTATCAATGCGGTTACAAAAAAGCCAAGAAGAAACAGGAAGAACAATTTCAATCCCTCATTGCCGAGCGCAAAACACAATCTGAAGAATATTTATTAGAAAAAGTTAAAAACGAATGGGATGCAGAAATTGAAAATTACTCAGATGAACCGATCAATACGGGTCGTTATGGTGTGAAAACACCATTCCAATTCAAAAACGTTTTTACCATTAAGGACAAATTCATAAAAAAAGCTGGACCTAATTATCTTTTAGAAATTGGGAAGTTTATAGGTAGCCAGGTTGAAATAGGTGAAAATGAAAGAGATCGAAATGCAAATATCTATCTAGATTATGCAAAGACCTATAACTATAATATTGATCTAGTAATTCCGGAAGGTTATATGATAAAAGGTCTAGACAACTTAAATATCAACATAGATAATCCTACAGGTAGTTTTGTCTCCGTAGCGACAGTTGAAAATGGAATTTTAAAACTGAAGACTGAAAAAAAATACAAAAAGAACTTCTTGCCTGCGTCAGAGTGGTCGCAAATGCTTCCTTGGTTAGATGCAGCAAGAGAATTCAACAATGTAAAGATCATGCTTCAAAAAGTTTAAAGCTTCCCGATTGCACTAACTTTAGACTTACTCTAACAGAGTTCGGTTTCAGAATTTTAACTTTGCAAAAAATTATAATATGTTAGAAAATCTTAATGCAGAGACAATCCTGAATGTAGTTTTGGAATATGGAGTCCCCATAGTAAAAGCACTCTTACTTTATATTGTGGGTGGGTGGCTCATCAGACGCACGGTAAGGATTGTCAGGAAGATCATGGAAAAGAGAGCCTATGAACTTACTCTGCAAAAGTTTCTAATCAATATCATTACCTACGGCCTTTGGATTGTTCTACTGGTTGTAATAATAGGCACTCTGGGCATTGAGACAGCTGGTCTTGCTGCAGCACTTGCCGCTGCAGGTCTTGCCATAGGTCTGGCACTCCAGGGTTCTCTCTCAAATTTTGCTGGCGGTGTGCTATTGCTGCTCTTTAAACCATTTAAGGTAGGTGATACCATCGAGGCTCAAGGCGTTACTGGAACCGTGAAGGAGATTGATATACTACAAACAAAGATTCTTTTGTTTTCACGCAAACTTGCCATAGTTCCTAATGGTCCCTTGCTCAATGGAAATATCATCAACTTCAATACTGAAGGAATTTTGAGATGTGAGACTACTATAGGAGTGAGCTACGATGCAGATATTCCAAAAACTCTAGAGCGTTTACGTAAGTTGTGTACAGATCACCCATTAGTTCTAGAAGACCCAGCTCCTGTTGTCCAAGTCGTTGAAAACGCTGATAGTTCCATTAACATTATCGTGCGACCCTACACGCTCACTGCAGATGTCTGGACAGTCAACTTTTATCTACAGGAAAACTTTGTTTCAGCTCTTGCAGAGATAGATGTAGAAGTACCATTCCCGCAAAGAGTTATTCATCAAGCGGTGAAACCAGCAGAGGAAGAATAGAATTAGAAATGTGATTATACAATTAACCCCAATTCATATGAATTGGGGTTTCATTTTTCCAAAAGCTACGCTGTAGCGTCAAATATTGATGGTAATGTTACAAAGAAGCATTCTCAATCACCATCGCATACCCTTGCCCTACTCCCACGCAAAGTGTTACTAATGCGTAACGCTTTCGCGAAAGCGATAATTCTAAAGCAGCACTATATGCAATACGCGCTCCAGTTACTCCTAACGGGTGACCAATTGCAATCGAACCCCCATTGGGATTGATTCTGGGATCATTATCTGCAAGTCCCCAGGAGCGAATGCAAGCTAAGGCCTGAGAGGCAAAAGCTTCATTCAGTTCAATGATGTCCATATCATCCATCGTTAGACCTGCTTTTTCTAAAGCGCGATTGCTGGCCTCGACCGGTCCTATGCCCATAATTCTAGGCTCGACGCCCACTACTGCGCTACTTAAAACCTGAGCTAATGGTTTCAAACCGTATTTCTTAACCGCATCTTCGCTGGCAATGATAGTGGCAGCTGCTCCGTCATTAAGACCGCTTGAATTCCCAGCGGTCACCGAGCCGTCTTTTTTAAACGCCGGGCGGAGTTTAGCCAGAATCTCATTTGTGGTGGTAGGTTTTATGAATTCGTCATCCTTGAAAATAATAGCATCCTTCTTGCGTTGTGGGATTTCTACAGCAGTTATTTCCTTTGCTAATCGACCTGAATTTTGCGCAGCAGTAGCCTTTTGTTGTGACCACGCAGCAAAAGCATCTTGATCTTCACGAGAAATATCAAATTTCTCCACCAGATTCTCTGCCGTGTTACCCATGCCGTCTACACCATACATATCTGCCATTTTTTTATTGACAAATCTCCAGCCGAAACTACTGTCGTACATTTTACTATCCGTTCCAAAAGCTGAGCTAGGCTTTGCAATAACTAAAGGTCCACGGGTCATATTCTCGACACCTCCAGAAATGAAAACATCTCCATCGCCTGTCTGAATCGCCCGGTGGGCATGAACTATCGCGCTCAATCCAGAACTACAGAGTCGATTCACCGTTTCCCCAGGAACTGAATAGGGCAGCCCTGCCAGCAATCCCGCCATTCGGGCCACGTTGCGGTTGTCCTCACCTGCTTGGTTGGCGCAGCCCATTATTATATCTGCATAAGCGTCTTTCGGAATGGAGGGATTTCTCTCAGCAACCGTTTTGATCACATGCGCTGCGAGATCGTCCGGTCTAACCGAGGACAAAGTTCCTTTATAGTTTCCTATGGGAGTGCGTACTCCGTCTATGATGTAGGTGTTTTTCATGAAATTTATTTAGGGATTAGGGATTAGGATTAGGATTAGGATTAGGGAAAAAATCATTTTCTAGCTAGAACTGTTTTTCTCAAACTTGATAACATTTTAGTGATTTCAGATAGCTGTCGCCTATTCTCTTCATTTTGATCCATCGAAATGTACTTTCTTCTGTATGCTTTAGTTGAAGCTGATACACATTCATTAGCTGAATAGATGGCGTGATTTATATGCTTGACAAATTGTGCGTCGCTACCAGGGTATCCTTCCGCAATATTTAAGGCAATTGAATCAAAAGCTCTTCTAAACTGAGAACTCAAGGCATACATTTCTTTTTTAGGAAACTGTTTAGTCAACCCGTCAACTATTTCAGCAAAATCCATCGCTTTGTGATAGACTTGTAGATCCTCAAACTTAAAATGATATGCACTTTTCATTTCTCAAAGATACTAATGCCAAATTCCTAATACCTAATGCCAGAAACGCTTTCGCGAAAGCGTAATCACTCCCAATCTTTACTTGTCCTATAAACCACTCCCTTAAAGAGCGCCACCAGCTCCTCACCTCTCTTGACTTCAACGATATTAAATCCGACCTTAGTTTTGGTTTTATCAAGGGTGCATTCGGCGGTAATGTGGTCGCCTTCTTCTAAAGCCTCTATGTGGTTTATGCTTGATTCAATGGAAACCGCATATTTTCCATGTGTGTTTGATGTAAAACCAAATGCCGTATCAGCTAGAGCATACGTGATACCACCATGCGCTTTTCCCATACTATTAAGCATTTCAGGCCTGATGATCATTCCCAACTTTACTCTACCTACTTCAACCGAAATAATTTCTATACCCAACCAACTTGAATACGGGTCAAGTGAGAGCATTTTATGTGGAATGTCTTTACCTTTTATGAGTTTACTCATGTGAAAATAGTTGTTGAGTATTTGAGTCTTGTAGTATTTGAGTAGCTATTTTTTTTTTTTGATGAAACTAGTTCTGAGTGGTTAATACAACGATGAATTCGAAACAATCTATCCAAACTTCGCCTTAAAGCCGATATCATTTTGCCAATTTCAGTAAGACTTTTTCTATTCTCTTCAAATTGTTCCTTGGTAATATAATCTCAATAATGGGCTTTTGTGTTCCAAGTCACACATTCATGACTACTGTCCCAAGCCATTTTCAAATAGCGATTAAAGTTTGCATTAGTACTTCCATAACCTTCTGAAATGTTTGCGGCAATGGAATCTGCTGCTCTAGCAAACTGTGATGACAATCTGTACATCCCTTTGTTCGGGAAAGTAGCCGTAATTTGATCAATTTTTTATCCAAAATCCATCGCTTTGTGATATACCTTAAGATCTTCAAACTTAAAGCGATAATCGCTTTCAAATTTCTTTTCCAATTTCGATATTGTGTTTACACTACCCTTCCAAAACAATCCAGAGACACAAATACTGATTAACTCATACACTCACGGACTCAATGACTCAATGACTCAAAAACTAGCCAAAAAACCTCTCATTCTTACTCGCCATACTTCTCAACAGCGGACTGCAGCGATAGCGATCTTCTCTGTAGAAATCATAGAGAGCGTCTAATTGTTCTACACACCAATCTAATCCTTTCTCATCGGCCCAGGCGAGCAATCCTTTAGGGTAGTTGACGCCTTTAGTCATCGCATTGTCAAGATCTTTAGCGCTTGCGATTTTGAGATACAAAGCATCAGCAGCCTCGTTGATCAACATGACTAGTATTCTATCTTGAATAGCTTTGACATCAGCACCCGTGAGCATTTGAGGATCATGATCTGGTTCTTGCTTGACACCATCGACAAATTCGTAGAATCCTTTTCCTGACTTTCTACCTAACCAGCCCGCCTCAACGAGTCGTTTTTGGGTCAGAGAGGGTTTATACCTGGGGTCGTAATAAAATGCCTCAAAAACAGATTCGGTCACCACATAATTCACATCATGTCCTATAAAGTCCATGAGCTCAAACGGTCCCATACGAAAACCCATTTGCCTCACAGCTTTATCTATTGATGGTATAGATGCCATACTTTCTTCATAGATACGCAAAGCCTCGCTATAGAATGGTCTAGCTACTCGATTCACGATAAATCCAGGCGTATCTTTTGCGACGACCACCGTTTTTTCCCAGCTAGTAATAGTTTCTTTACATCGCTCAGCTACATCTGCGGAAGTTTGTACGGCGGGAATAATCTCCACCAGCTTCATAAGAGGCGCCGGATTGAAAAAATGAATGCCTATGCATCGCTCTGGCTTGTTCAGGGAGCTGGCGATGCTGGTGATACTTAAACTAGAGGTGTTTGAAGCAATAATGCATGAATCAGAGACTCGCTTTTCCAATTCTGTAAAAACTTTTTTCTTGACTTCTAGATTTTCAACAATTGCCTCAATGACAAGATCACATTCAGATAAAGCCGAGATGGCATCAACATGAGCAATATTCCCTTGAATACGCTTCTTTTCCTGATCATCGATACGGCCTTTCTCGATGAGTCTTTTTAAAACCTTCTCCAGATTTGCTGCAGCTTGATCCAGTTGCTCTTGTTTAACATCATAAAGTTTCACCTGGCAGCCAGCGGTGGCGGCAACCTGAGCGATTCCTGCACCCATGGTTCCAGCGCCTATGATTCCTACCTTAAAGATTTTTGATTCTTGATTCTTGATATTTGATTTATGATTGTATACCATCAGTCTATTTTCGTATTTTTTATACTCACAACAAAAATTGATATGAGCTGGATATTTTCATCCGGTAAATTCTCGATTAAATTTTGGTTCGCTATAATCTTTGACTGTCTTTGAATTTTTAGATTTACATAACTCTCTCGCAATTCCTTCAAGCAAATTTTCATTCTATGTAAATAATCTCTGGTCGATTCACCAGCTCGAGCCTCACCGTAGTTCAATGCTACCGATGTAGCTGACCGAATGAGTTGTCTTGACAAATGCTCTGCTGCAAAACTCTTATCAACATGTTTGCTAACACCAATGATGTTGGCTGCAAATTCAATCAATCTATTCTCTAAAATCTGTGCTTTCATATCAAATCAAAAATCATATATCTAAAATCTACGATCTGATATCACTATTTCCCTTCAAAATTAGGTTTTCTCTTCTCTATGAATGCTGTGACGCCTTCTTGATAATCGGCGGTATTAGCGCTCTCGATCTGCAATTTTGATTCTAGTACGAGCTGCTGTTCAAGAGTATTGGTCATGGATTTGTTAAGCGCTTTTTTGGTATTGGCAAGAGCTCTTGTGGGCATTTTTGATAATTGTTCTGTTTTCGCTTTCGCGAAAGCGAGGAATTCATCATCGCTCACACATTTATAAATCATCCCCATATCTTCTGCCTCGCTGGCACTAATTTTATCGGCAAGCATTGCAATGGCACTCGCACGACCGAAACCGATCAAACGTGGCAGGAAGAACGTGCCTGCACTATCAGGTATCAAACCGATCTTGCTAAAAGCTTGAATAAATGCAGCACTTTCAGTCGCTATGACAACATCGCAGCACAGGGCAATATTTGCACCAGCACCGGCTGCAACACCATTTACAGCGGCAACAACCGGTTTTTCTAAATCACGTATGCGCTGGACTATTGGGTTATAATGATCGTCAAGTATCGCTTCAAAACCTGGATTTTTCTCAGGATCAGTAATCTCCTGAATATCCTGACCAGCACAAAATGCCTTACCATTGCCTGTAATCATCACAGCTCGCACATCATCTTCTTTGCAGCGATCGAGCGCATCTTGCATGGCAAAAGCCATTTCTTTATTGAAAGAATTGAAGACTTTTGGACGGTTGAGGGTGATGGTGGCAGTACCGTTATTGATTTCTAATTGGATAGTTTCGAACATAAAGGAATATTGAGTTTGCAAGATGCTGAAAACCGTTCAGCATAACAAGATTTAACGTAAACACTTAAAATAATCGAACGGCTCACCGCAGTCGTTGCATTGAAACATAGCTTTACAAGCCGTGGAACCAAACTGACTGACTAGTCTGGTGTTTTTTGAACCACAATTAGTGCATTTCACGACTTTCTCCCCATCCAGCAATGCCGCTTTGTCTGCAGATTCTTCTAATGGCGCAGCAACTCCATATTCTTCGAGGGCTTTTCTGCCGCGCTCAGTAATCCAGTCGGTGGTCCATGGCGGACTCATTACTAGTTGAATACTTGTTTGATATCCCGCTTTCGCGAAAGCGCGTTCCAAATCATCCCCTATCACATCCATTGCTGGACAACCGCTGTAAGTGGGCGTAAGTTTTATCGTAACATCCTTATTTTCTACTTGTACATCACGGATTACACCCAGATCAATAACGTTTAGAACAGGAATCTCGGGATCTTTAACGGATTCTAGAATGGATAGGATGTTAGGTGATAGTTTCACAATAGGTTTTTGAATGTTGAATATCGATTAAAGATTTTTGAATATCGAAGTTTTAGCATCAAGAATTTTTCGCTCTTGACGTTTTGACACTTGCTACGAAGATTGAAATAAGCTGATTATTCTCGTCGATAAGTTGATCTAGGGCTTCATGATTTTTAATCAAGTCTGCACCTCGCTGAATCTTAAGATTAATCATGGACTCACGCAATTCTTTCAGCGCAACTCGCATTTTGTGTAGAAAATCTCTTGGAGACTCAGCTCCTTGAGCTTCACCATAATTTAAAGCAGCCGCCGTAGCTGACCTTATCAATTGTTTGCATAAATGATTTGTCGCAAAGCTACTTGCCATAGAGTGATCTGCAACGTTTATAATACTGATAGAAAATTTGATTAATCGCTCTTCTAAATCGTATTTCATCGAATCTTATTTCTACATTAAGTGTTCCTTGATCGACATTCTATATTCACCTACCACCTCATTCCAGGGTATGCTAGCTGCATATATTGCATCTCTGCGAGGATTCGGCCCATATGCTCGGTGTGTATTCCTTGTTTTCCTCCTTTTTGAAAATATTCCACCTCAGGCACCTTTAGAGTCGCTGTAGTGAGTAAGTCTTCTACTTTTTCATAATAGTGTTCTCTTAGTTGGAGCATATCTGGGGCGATACCAGCCTCAATCATCGCCCTACTCTCTTCAGTCTTATGGAAAAGTTCATCAGTATAGATCCAAAGATCATTTACTGCCTTCTGAACCCTATTGTGACTTTCTTCAGTTCCATCACCCAATCGTTTAAGCCAATCTCCAGAAAAGCGCTCGTGATACGCCGCTTCTTTAATTCCCTTAAAAGCTAAGGCTCTCAGGGTTTCATCAGCGCTTTGTTTGAGCGAATTCAAGAATAATCTGTTGTAGACATCAAAGAAATATTGACGCACTATCACGTAGGCAAAATCGGTATTAGGCTGCTCGACTAATAATACATTTTTATACTCTCTTTCCTTTCTTAGGAAAGCTAAGTCATCCTCAGTAGTTTTATTTCCTTTGAGTTGCGATGCATATTGATAAAAACTTCGCACCTGCCCTAGCAAATCCAGAGCAATGTTAGTAATGGCAATATCTGGTTCCAGATTGGGACCATGACCGCACAGCTCGCCTAACTTCTGACCTAAAATCAGATAATTATCTGCTGTTTCCAGCAAATAGCTGATGAGGTTTTCTTTGTTCTCCTCTTTGGTGAGGAATTGAGGGTTTAACTCGCGGATGGGCTTTTGGATCGATGACATTAGACATAGTATTTAAAATCAAAACGAAAATCAAAATCAAAACGAATTTTGACCCGCTTATTTATGGTTTTTAATTATTGTTGCGACTATTTCACTAAGTTGCAAAGCTTCGTCGACTAAATTTTGTTGATCAGATTTTAACAGATCTGCTTTTAGTTGTACCCTCAAATTATTTTATCACTCTTTAAGTTCTTTAATACAAATTCTCAACTTGTTGATTCTGTCTTTAAAAGTCCCAGCACCTGCAAATTCTCCATAGTTCAAAGCGGCACTTCCAGAAGAACGAATTAGCTGTTCTGCATAATATTTTGAGGCATACGTTTTAATAGGAAAATCAAAATTTCAAACAATATCTGCAGCAAACAAAATCAATCGATCTTCTACATCATAAGGTTTCTCACTCATTTCTAATTGATATTGAATTTGGTTTTAATTTTGATTTTCTTCCTTTCACATATGCTTAAGTTCATCTGGCAACTCATAAAAAGTGGGATGTCTGTAAACCTTATCATTTGCAGGCTCAAACAGCTCAGCACTTTGATCTGGATTACTTGCAGTAATATGTTTGCTCTCCACCACCCAAATACTCACACCTTCATTGCGTCTAGTATAAACATCGCGTGCGTTATTCAAAGCCATTTCTGCATCCTCTGCGTGAAGGCTCCCGCAATGACGGTGCTCCAAACCGTTTTTACTACGTATAAAGACTTCCCAAAGTGGAATTTCATCAGCCATATCAATTTATTTTCTTCAATTAGTTAAAATAACGCTACTTAAATTGCCTCTTTCTTACGGTCATTCTGCTTCTTGGCGTAGGCCGTAGCTGCTTCACGCACCCATGCGCCATTTTCCCAGGCATTACGACGGGCGTCCAAACGCGATTTATTCATAGGCCCATGACCTTTTACCACTTGCCAGAATTCTTCCCAATCGATTTCACCAAAATCATAATGACCCGTTTCATCATTCCATTTCAAATCCTTGTCTGGAATGGTAAGACCTAAGATATCTGCTTGAGGAACGGTCTGATCTATGAACTGTTGGCGCAATTCATCATTGGTTTTGCGCTTGAGTTTCCATTTCATGGATTGCTCAGTATGTGTACTGGCAGCATCAGTAGGTCCTAACATCATAAGTGAAGGCCACCACCAGCGATTTAAAGCATCTTGCGCCATTTGTTTTTGTTCATCACTCCCGTTGCATAGACTCAACATGATTTCATATCCCTGTCTTTGGTGGAAGCTCTCTTCTTTACAAACGCGGACCATAGCACGAGCATAAGGCCCAAAACTAGTATTACACAAAGGCACTTGATTGATTATTGCAGCACCATCTACTAGCCAACCTATCGCTCCTATATCTGCCCATGTAAGTGTCGGGTAATTGAAAATGGAAGAATATTTTGCTTTTCCTGAATGAAGGTCTTCATACAGTTGCTCACGGGAAATTCCCAGGGTTTCACAGGCACTATATAGATACAATCCATGACCGGCCTCATCCTGAACCTTAGCTAGCAATGCCACCTTACGTCTTAAAGAAGGTGCACGAGTAATCCAGTTTCCTTCGGGTAGCATTCCAACAATTTCAGAATGTGCATGCTGTGAAATCTGCCGTATGTGGGTTTTTCTGTATTTCTCAGGCATCCAATCTTTCGGTTCAATTTTCTCATCTGCCGCGATTTTTGCGTCAAATTGTTGTTCTAGATTCTTGATTTCTGCTTCACTCATGTTTTTAATATTTAAAAATGGTTACGCTTTCGCGAAAGCGTTATCACACATCATAATTTACAACTAATTTTTTACTGGTGGGAACGCTTACACAACTCAAAACAAAACCTTTCTCAACTTCATCTTCTTCCAAGGCATAATTAACTTTCATTTCAACGCTACCTTCCATAACCTTACACTTGCAAGTACTGCACACACCACCTTTACAAGCAAAAGGTAAATCTGCACCAGCAGCGATAGCGCCATCGAGAACGTTATCGTACTCATCGCTCAATATAAAATTGAACTCCTTGCTACCATCGATGACAGTAACATCTACTCCATCCACTTTTTTCTCTAACGCCGCAGCGGCTCTTGCCTTATCTGCCTCGCTAAGACCGCTGACAAATAACTCAAAATGGATTTTTGACTTGGGCATTCCCGCAGCAACCAATTCATCTCTGATCAAGAATATCATTTCCTCAGGGCCGCAAATGAACACATCATCTGTATGAGGAACATTGATCAGCGTTTGGGTAAGGGCTTTCAACTTATCGCTGTCAAATCTTCCATTAAAAAGTTCTATATCGCGGTGTTCACGACTTAGAAAATAGAACACCTCAAATCTATGTAAGTACCTGTTTTTGAGCGCCTCGATCTCTTCCTTAAAAATAATGGATTTTGCGGTGCGGTTCAGGTAAAATAACTTGAATTTTGCTTTTGGCTCTTTCTTCAGGTGTGTCTTGATAATGCTCAGCATGGGAGTGATACCACTACCGGCCGCAAAAGCTATGTAGTTTTTTGCCTCATTCTCATTCACACATTCAATACCAAAATCGCCACTTGGGGCTCCGACTTTTAAAGTATCACCCGCTTTAAGCTCGCGATTGACATAGGTAGAGAATTTACCCTCAAAAATCTCTTTAACGGCAACTTTCCACTCGTCATCTAAAGGACTACTGCAAAGCGAGTAGCTTCTTCTTATATCTTCTCCGTTAATGGTAGTTCTTAATGTCAAAAATTGACCTTGCCTATAGGCAAAATCTTTTTTGAGCTCATCAGGAACATCAAAGGAGAGGACGGTGGTATCATCTGTCTCTTTGTAAACTTCTTTTAGCTGTATGTCGTAGAATTCCGTCACTTGTAATAAGTCGCTTAGTTTTCACAAAACTAACACTTGTTAGTTTAGAAAACAAGGTTCACAAATGACTCTAAATAAATAGGTTATAATTATATCTAGCGTTATTCGTCGAAATGTAATTGCTCTATCGACACCTTTAACTTCACTTTCACGCGTGTAACCTTGCGGCGATTTTATATTGAACTCATGGTCTATGATAAATTAATCACACCTGATTCTATAAGAGAAGAAGCAGAAGTAGCACTTTCATTTTATCCACAATTATTTGAAACCGAGGTTGAATTCAAATTCAACGATATGGTTAGAAAAAATTTTATGCAGGCACAGCCTAAGTGGAAAAGCTTTTTCAAGTCTCGCAAAAACCGTTCTTATATTATATTGATTTCTAAAAAGTTTAAAGTCGAGGACAACTACTTCACCATTGACGAGATTCCTAAGGATGTTTTGATAGGCTGGCTAGGCCATGAATTAGGTCACGTCATGGATTACCGTTCACGAGGAACCTTTGATATGATCTTTTTCGGTTTAAAATATCTTTATTCCCATGCCCATATACAAGAGGTGGAACGTGCTGCAGATGATTTTGCCGTAAAACATGGCATGGGTCAGTACATATTAAAGACAAAAAACTTTATCCTTAACCATACCAGCCTGTCTGAAAAATACAAACAACACATGAGACGTTTTTACCTCTCTCCAGAAGAAATCTTAGAGCTTATCAATCGATACGACGAGACGGGAGAAACACCTAGTGAGGAAGAGCTTGCACCACAGGGTAATTGAAGTAGATGAGTTAGTGATTTTTGCAAGCAATGATGGTTAAGAGTGTTCGTTAGCTATAAGGTGCATGCAGTTGCGGTACGCAGGTAGAGAATGTACTTTATATTTTGCATTTATTTAAAGCTGAGTGCTTTGAATGGTCAAAAAAAATAGGCGCCCATAGAAATTGCAGAATTAAAATAAAAGCATATTTTTGCAAACTTAAATTCAACCTCTGGCGAAAATCGTGAACGTTGCTTTTAAATCACTAATAAGTCTATAAAAAATGTCAGATTTAGTAGAGTTCGTACAGAACGAGTTTATCGAGAAAAAAGAATTTCCAAAGTTCTCAGCCGGTGACACCATCACCGTGTACTATGAGATCAAAGAGGGTGAAAAAAGCCGTACACAGTTCTTCCGTGGTGTTGTGTTACAATTGAGAGGAACCGGAGCTACAAAAACCTTTACCATTAGAAAAATGAGTGGTAGTGTAGGTGTAGAACGTATATTCCCTGTGAATCTTCCAGCGATCCAGAAGATCGAGATCAACAAGAAAGGTGCTGTACGTAGAAAGCGTATTTTCTACTTCAGAGAACTTACTGGTAAAAAAGCTCGTATTAAAGAAGCTCGTAGAAGTTAATCTACCTTTATCATATATTCAAAAGCTGTCCATATCGGGCAGCTTTTTTTGTTATATCCTCAAATTAAATAGGGAGATTTTATGGAATTCGCTTTCGCGAAAGCGTAACCTTCATCAAAACCCCAAACGCCCTATCCACAAGGGAATCCGAGAAACTTATGCTTTAAATAACCTTAATCTAGCCTTATATTTGCAATTCGATTTTTTTCTAAAATCGGAAGTTTAGAATTCCCTTTAATACATAAATACATGGCAAAAAGTTCCACTATAATCTATACAAAAACTGATGAAGCTCCAGCGCTGGCAACTGCTTCATTTCTTCCCATAATCCAAAAGTTTGTTTCCCCAGCAGGAATTACCATGGAAACGATGGATATATCCCTAGCAGGTCGTATCATCGCCCTCTTTCCAGACTACCTTAAAGAAGAGCAACAACAACCTGACGCTCTAGCACAGCTGGGGAATATGGTAAAAGAGCCAGAAGCCAACATTATCAAGTTACCCAACATTAGTGCTTCAGTTCCTCAATTGAACGCTGCAATTAAAGAACTTCAAGAAAAAGGATACAACTTGCCAGATTATCCCATCAAACCTCAAAACGATGAGGAGCGAGAAATCAAATCCCGATACGATAAAGTGAAAGGAAGTGCGGTTAATCCTGTTCTAAGGGAGGGAAATAGTGATAGAAGGGCACCACAGCCTGTAAAACAGTATGCAAAAAACAATCCGCACAGTATGGGTTCCTGGAGTTCAGACTCTAAGTCTCATGTATCAACCATGAGCGAGGGTGATTTTGCTCACAATGAAAAAAGCTATACCGTACCTACGGCTACCACAGCCACAATTAGATTTAAGAAAGAAGATGGTTCTCTCGTAGAATTGAAAAAAGACCTGGCTCTTCAAGAAGGTGAAATCATTGATGCCACCTATATGAGTAAGAACAATCTTTTAAATTTTCTGGAAGAACAGATCCAGGACGCCAGAGAGAAGAACGTTCTTTTCTCGCTCCACATGAAGGCAACGATGATGAAGGTTTCAGATCCTATCATTTTTGGACATGCGGTAAGGACTTTTCTTAAGCCCGTTTTTGAAAAATATCAAGAAGTTTTCAGCGAGCTGGGAGTTAACGTCAATAATGGACTAGGCGATCTTCTAGGAAAACTGGATAAGCTTTCAGATGATAAGAAGAGTGAGATTCAAGAAGCGATCTGGCAGGTGATGAATGAGCAGCCAGACCTCGCCATGGTGAATAGCGACAAAGGGATTACAAACTTACACGTGCCCAGCGATGTAATTATAGATGCCTCCATGCCGGCCATGATAAGAAATTCTGGTCAAATGTGGAACAAAAATGGTGACCCGCAAGATACCAAAGCTGTTATACCAGACAGTAGCTACGCGGGAATCTATGACGCTACTATCGAATTCTGTAAAAAGAATGGTGCCTTTGATCCTACTACGATGGGATCAGTTCCCAACGTAGGTCTCATGGCTCAAAAAGCAGAGGAATATGGGTCTCACGATAAGACTTTTGAGATGGACGCAGCTGGAACAGTTGAAATCGTAGATGCAGACGGTAACGTAATTTTAAGCCACGAAGTCCAAGCGGGTGATATATGGCGTGCTTGTCAGGTAAAAGATGCTCCGGTTAGGGACTGGGTAAAGCTAGCCGTAAACCGTGCTCGAGCGACCGGAGATCCGGCAATCTTCTGGCTGGATGAAAATAGAGCCCACGATGCTCAACTTATCCTAAAAGTAAATGAATATCTAAAAGATCACGACACTACCGGACTAGATATCTCAATCGCATCACCCATTGAAGCTACAAAAACTTCTTTGGGACGCATGAAAAAAGGATTGAATACGATCTCAGTAACAGGGAATGTCCTGAGAGATTATAACACAGACCTCTTCCCTATTCTGGAGGTAGGAACCAGTGCAAAAATGCTTTCTATCGTGCCTTTAATGAATGGTGGTGGATTGTTTGAAACTGGGGCTGGTGGATCTGCTCCTAAACATGTTCAACAATTTGAAAAGGAAAATCATTTACGCTGGGACAGTCTGGGTGAATTCCTAGCCCTTGCAGAATCTCTAGACCATTATTCTCAAGCTAACGACAATAAGAAGGCTGGGATTATTGCTGAGGCCTTGAATAGTGCTACAGAAAAGTTTTTATTGAACAAAAAATCGCCAAGTCGTAAAGTAAATGAGCTCGATAATAGAGGCTCGCATTTTTATTTGGCTATGTATTGGGCACAAGAGTTAGCGGCTCAAACTCAAGACATGGAACTTGCTGGTCAATTCAAAGAACTAGCTGAAGCGTTAGAACACAACGAAGAAACAATCAATCAAGAATTGATTGAAGTTCAAGGTCAGTCCATGGACATAGGTGGCTATTACAAGCCTGATGCGGATAAAGAAGCAGCAGCCATGCGACCTAGTAAAACGTTGAACGAGATTATTGGCTAGGCTCTAAAATTTTAAAATTATGAAAACCGTCTTACTTGAGTAAGACGGTTTTTTATTTGGAGTAAAGATTATCTTTATCTACTTGTCGATTGGCAATATTTTAGAATGTCAATTATCTATGTATAAAATCATTATGTTCAGCCATATCGCAACTGTTGCACCTTGTATTTTTTTAGGAGGGTGTTTGCTATTTGCTCGTAAAGGCACAAAGTTGCATCGATCTATGGGATTGATTTATATGTCATTAATGATGATTACTGCCATACTTAGTCTATTTCTTCCAGCTATGGTGGGCGATAGATTACTTAATCACTTCGGCTGGATACATCTATTAAGTTTTTTAGTACTATATACCGTACCTACAGCTCTTATCGCTGCAAGAAAAGGTCAGGTCAAAAAACATCAACGCAAAATGGTATTGCTCTATATAGGTGCTTTATTAATCGCAGGAGGATTTACTTTAACCCCTGGTCGGTACATGCATGAACTTGTTTTTGGATGAGCAATAGTAGATAAATATTATTCCCGTGAAGGATACCAGTTCATCAATTCTACTTGCGTATCGATATCCATAGCTTCTACATTCTTTTTGAATGCTTCCACATCTTGAAATCCATCTTGTCCTCGATAGTGATAAGGTATAACGCGATCTGGTTGAAAAGCTTTAACAGCGTCTGCAGCTTGTTCGCTTGTCATGGTATAAGGCAAATTCATACATAGAAACGCAGTATTTATACCTTCTAGATTTCTCATTTCTGGAATGTCTTCAGTATCTCCTGAGATGTAGACTTTATAATTGTTTTTCTCAATCACATAACCATTACCTCTACCTTTCTCGTGAAATTTCAAACGACCTTCGGTCAAGTTATACATGGGAATCGCGCTGATCGTGAAGTCGCCCATTTCTTGTTCTGCTCCATTATTCAAGACTATTGCGCCTAAATTTGAAGAATCTATATTCTTTTTTACTGCCTCGGGAACAATTAATTTAGAATTCTGACTAACAACTTGTTCCAGAGTTTCGGGTGACATGTGGTCACCATGAATATCGGTAACAAATACGTAGTCAGCCGTTCCATGTTTTGTATAGGTATTTCCTTCACCCGTGGGGTCAATGAAGAATACAGTTCCGTCCCATTTCATGATAAATGAAGCGTGTTCTACCGGTATTATTTTTAAATCTGGCTGGTACTCAGAGTCTGCTGAAGTTTTGTTTACGGCTGTAGTCTTGGCACTTTCTTCTTCGACAATAGATTCAGATTCATTTTTGCAAGAAAACAAAACTGTGCTTGCTAGAAAAGCTAATAGTAACTTGGACTTCATATTAAATATTTTGATCTAAAATTATATTATTTGTAGCTACAAACGCTTTACGAAATCTTAAAAATCTGCTGTTTGTAACCATGATAGGTAGAATAAGCCTGAACTGGATAACGCTTTCGCGAAAGCGGAATTTCAAAAACTTAACTATTTAATTATACTGACTAGGTTTGAGATAGCCTTCCCCACTTGGTTTTTATAACCATAATCTGGCGCTCCTTCACAAATATGTATATATCTAGGTTGCGACCACTTTAATAAGGATGTGGCGATTTTTTGTACCTGTACATAGCTCATTCCGACTGGTGATTGAGCGCTTGATGGAAAGTTAGCAATCACATCTAAATCAATCTCTAGCCCATAATTTTTAAAATCAATTTTGGCACTCATATGCTCTATGGGATCTACCAGTTCGTCATCAAGTAAGTGAAAGCTTAATTTATTTGAAGATTCAAGGGCAGCAATCATGGTCTCGGTCAATGAATGAGGTTGAAGTCCTATCACGTGATAGTGATCTAGAAAGCCTTGCTGGATTGCATGACTGAAACCATTACCGCTATGCCTGCCTTTTGCAAGTCTTAGATCAGTATGCGTATCGATATTAATGCAATCAATCGCTTGATCATACCCAAACGTACGTATAATAGGATAGCAATTGTTATGACCGCCTCCTATAACGATAGGTATTTTGCCTGCCAATTTAACCAAATGTAAGACCTCGCTCACTCGTTTGTCCATTAGCATTACCAGATTGCTCAACTTCACGCGATCTGCATGAGTGCCGGCATCTAAATCAGCGGCTTCTTGCATCAAGTCTGCCGTATAAATGTTACCTAACAAGCAAAAACGTGTAGCGTCATTGAACACATTGTGCGGCTGACTTAAAAACACGTTCAAAAATTCACCCCAGGCCTTGTCTGCTCCTGGTCTACCCATATTGGCACGTACTCCTATATCTTCTGGAATTCCCAAAATAACAAATCGGGCCTCAATAGAATTCCAGTCCTCTACTCGAGTTGCAAGTTCTATTTTCTCTGCAAAAACCGGCGATGGATCTTCCCGCTCCAGGTCTGCCTCAATGGTTAGATCATAACGATTGGGCAGGTATTTTTCTAAATGCTGTTGGGTAAATGAAACGATAGAGTTCATGGACATTGCTATAGAAGTGGAAAGATAATAAGCGAGAAGTGGATTAAAAACAAAAATCCCGACCTAAAGAGATCGGGATTTTAAAATGCGAGAGTGGTGTTTACACCTTATTTTACTTTTTCTACTACGGCTTTGAATGCATCTGGGTGATTCATTGCAAGGTCAGCAAGCACCTTACGGTTAAGCTCGATTCCTTCTTTTTTAACAGCACCCATAAACTGGCTGTAGCTCATTCCGTGCATACGGGCACCAGCGTTGATACGCGTTATCCATAGTCTACGGAATGTTCTTTTCTTGTTTCTTCTATCACGGTAAGAGTAAGACATTGCTTTTTCTACCGCGTTTTTAGCTACCGTCCAGACGTTTTTTCTACGACCGTAGTAACCTTTTGCCTGCTTGAGGACTTTTTTTCTGCGAGCTCTGCGAGCTACTGCGTTTACTGATCTAGGCATAATTTTAATTTTTTAGAAGCAGGCGATTCATTAATTCTGAATTCTTAAAATGGCCATACTACCGGGTTATGATTGTAATTAATAAACCATCAAGGCTTACTGCGACCTTATTTAAGGTTCAACTGTAACTTGATATTTTCTTCATCTGCTTTGTGCACAAGAGTTGAGTGCGTCAAAGCGAGTTTACGTTTCTTGCTTTTCTTAGTCAAGATGTGACTTTTAAAAGCGTGCTTTCTTTTGATTTTTCCAGTTCCAGTAAGCTTAAAACGCTTCTTGGCACTAGATTTTGTTTTCATTTTAGGCATGATGTCCTGTTTTTAAGTTCTCGCATTTTGAAACTTCAGCAAATGCGCCTCGATTTCAAGGTTGCAAAAGTAAGGTTTTTAATTGGTTTGAAGATTTGCCACCAAGAAAAAATGAGTGGTTTTTTGAATTTTACCGCATTCGTACCTCGACTATGCTCGGCATAAACTTCTTCGTCGCGATGCTCCTTGAAAGCGAGACCTTAAAACACCTCTACCATAACAAATCGTTCTCCATATATGATATTACAATTTCAAAGATTAATGTATCTTGACACTTAAGCAAAATCAATAGATGATGATTATTTCTAGAACTACTAAAACACTCGCTGCCTGTGCCCTGATAAGTTTATTAGGATGCAAGGATCAGGCAAATACCGACAATAATAAAGAGCCCAATATGAATCAAGAATCACCTACTCCTACCTGGGAAACCGATTTTATCGATGAATTTGACACTTTCAATGCAGACAACTGGCAAGATCAACGCATCTGGGTAAATAATGAAAAGCAATGCTACGTGCCTAATGGAGATTACGGCACAAGAGAAGTGAGCGATGGCACACTCAAATTGAAAGTCACAAAATTGAAGGTGCCTATAGCTTGTGATAACATGGACAAACACGGTGTACAACACCCAAAAACCAGGTATATGGCCGGTCGTATTTGTTCCAAAAACAAAAAAGAATTTGTCAAAGGAAAATGGACGGCACGATTGAAGATCTCTGATCAAGGCGCTGCAGGAATGTTCCCGGCATGGTGGCTGCTGGGCGCTCAAAATAACGAGGCTCCCGTTCAAGAAGATGATGAAAATGTGTGCTGGCCGCTCACGGGTTCAGGGGAAATAGACATTTTTGAGCACCATGGCGACTACATGGAAAAAGAATTCACGACAGGCGCCATCGTGAGTTTGGGAGAATGTGATAAAGGCGACTGGGAAAGGAAAAGACGCAATTTCCCTGCAGACCTAACTGAATTTCACACCTACTCAGTAGAATGGGATGGCAGCGATCTAGTTTATCGTCTCGATGATAAAGAGGTCTATCGCAATGAGGGTGAAGGCGATAAATACCCAGAACCCATGTTTGCGATATTAAATTTTGCCAAAATTAGCGACGCGCCTCTTAATGAAGATTGGGTTATGGAAGTGGACTGGGTAAAACATGAACGCCGATTGTAATTTCAAGAAATTTCATCAATCGGTTTAAAAAAAACGAAAATAAGCTTGCCATATTCAGAAAAAACTTAAATTTGCAACCGCTTTTAAAGCGCGTGGTTGATGATCTTGGGATACACGTTAAAAACCCACATTGATATGGTGGTTGTAGCTCAGCTGGTTAGAGCGCCTGATTGTGGTTCAGGAGGTCGCCGGTTCGAAACCGGTCTTCCACCCTTAAAGCCTTAGAGAAATCTAGGGCTTTTTTTTATACTCTTTAGATTTATCTAAATCACGGAAATAGGTTGAGAAGTTTATACTGAGCGTAGTCGAAGTTAAACCGGTCTTCCACCCTTAAAGCCTTAGAGAAATCTAGGGCTTTTTTTGTACTCTTTAGATTTATCTAAATCACAGAAATAGGTTGAGAAGTTTATACTGAGCGTAGTCGAAGTAAAACCGGTCTTCCACCCAGACGAAGCCCATGGTCGATAGATCAAGGGTTTTGTTATTTATAAACAAACTGAGCACTAGCTCATGTGATGGCCGAAAATAATAAAAGCTGCTTTACAACAGCAAGGCTATGTATAGCAGGTAAACCTCTAACGGTTCTGCAAACCGGTCTTCCACCCTTAAATGCCTACGAATTCTCAGGGGCATTTTTCATTTTCAGATGTTTTGAGCTTGGTAATTGCAAGTAGGGTGATGTATGCTGAGCGTAACCTTTGAAAAGCCACTATCCAACAAAAGAATTGCTACGTAAATGTCTTAAAACCACGAAAATTTGAATTTACCAAGTATTTGTTTGAAATACCGATCAAAAGTTTTATCAGAATCCGTTATCGGAATTTGATTATTTTTTTAGTTTCGCTGCTTCTTAAAAACAACCACTAATATTTAAATTATTTTCAATGAAAAAAATCTTTTTTGCTGTAGCTTTAGCTATGACTACATTCTCAATCGCTCAAACTACTAAAGGCAAATGGCTTGTAGGAGGTGCAAGTACAGTTAATTTTAATTCCACAAATCAAACCTTTGAATTTGACGATACTGAAGTGCGAGAGAACTCTACTTCTACTTTCAATTTTGCTTTAGAAGGTGGTAATTTTATTTCAAATAACATCGCTATAGGTCTAAGCTTGAGCTATTCGACCTCCAAATCTGAAGTTGAAGTAAGCAATCCTTTCTTTGATAATGAATTTGAATCCAAGATTTCAACTTTCAGCGTATTACCTTTTGCACAATATTATTTCAGCACCGATTCAAAAATTCAGCCTTATTTAGGTACACAGGCAGGGTATTCTCTCATAAGTACTGGAGAAGAGGATTTCAATAAAACCTCAGGATTTTCATATGGAGGCCGTGCTGGTTTAGCTTATTTTATAAATAGTACTGTATCTATTGACCTGCGTGTTGATTATTTGAGGACAACCTTAAGTAACAAAGAAAATGATGATGCGAAAGATAAATTGAAGTCACTTACTGTAGGAATAGGCGCGTTCTTGTATTTGTAATTTCAAGATTTACTAAGAACTATTGTAAAACATTTTGCTACATTAAATGCCTCTGAATTCACAGGGGCATTTTTCATTTTCAGATGATTTTTAACGAGGCAAGGACAGGTTGAAAAAATCATTCCAACCTTGCAGAGGTGAAATAGGCTTCTATCTCTAAAAATCTATGAAATATTCAATATCCACCTTGATTAATACTGAATCAACGGCAAAACCTGGCGCGATTTGACCTTGTTTCTGCCGTTTAAAAAAGTGAGCTCCATCAAGAAATTCAGCGCGACGACCTCTCCTCCTACCTTTTCCACCAAATCTGCGGCGGCGCTTACGGTACCACCTGTAGCCAGCACATCATCATGGATCAGTACTTTTTCTCCCTTTGAGATAGCATGCTCTTGGATTTCTAGCGTATCGTAACCATATTCCAGCTGGTAGGGCATGCGCTCGAGTTCGCCTGGTAATTTTCCCGGTTTCCGCACCATGACAAACTTTGCTCCCAGGCGATCGGCAAGTAGAGTTCCCAGTAAAAACCCTCTGCTCTCGATACCCACTACGGTATCTATTTTTAAATTCTCGACCTCTTTGAGAAGTAGATCGACTGCTGTAGTTCTCGCTTTCGCGGAAGCGAGCAAAGGTGCAATATCTTTAAAGACGATTCCAGGCTTGGGGAAATCAGGTACGTCGTGAATGTAATTCTTGAGTTCATCGTGTTCCATATTTGAAATATAATGAATTGTGAGGTAATCTTTACCTTTACTAAAAAACCAACATGAAATATCTTTTTCTATTTCTAACCAGCCTGGCTTTTGCTCAACAAAACACGAGCTCCCGAATCAAAGAAGTCACCGTTTATTTACAGGGAGCCCGCATTACGCGTGCGGCTAGCGTCAAAGTAAACGAAGGGTCAAACACGATTAAACTCAATAATCTATCGGCAAGTATTGATGACAGTAGCATTATGCTTACTGATCTCGCCGGTATGAGTCTAAGTGGTTTGAACTATACCACAAGCGTTCTTGAGAAGAAGACTCCCACCAGCGAGCTCAACGTCATCAATAGGCGTATGGATAGTGTGATGAATGCTTTGATCGAGATTGATGCACAAATCGATGGACTTAAAGAAGAACGCACTTTAATACAAAACAATAGAATTCTAAATAGCGGCGAGACCAGCCTATCACTAGCCAAGGTGAAAGAATTTGGATCTTATTATAATGAGCGAATCAAAAACATTTCGATCGAAATGGCAAAACTGACCGAGAAAGCAGATAACCTTAAGCAATTGCAACAGGAATTGAATCAAGAAAAATCGCAGATCAACCCTGAAATGAATGAGTTGAAAGGAACGATTACGCTCAATGTGACAAGTAACATTACTAAAACTGTAAACCTAGAGCTGAAATATAATGTGAACAATGCAGGCTGGGTACCGGTTTATGATATTACCGCAGTAGATGCAGCGAGCGATGTCAATTTAAAATTTAAAGGTCAGGTTTATCAAACCACGGGTACCGATTGGGAACAAGTAAAAATAACTTTATCCACCGGTGATCCATTCATGGATAATACAAAACCAACTCTAGAGACCAAGCGACTGAATTTTGTACGCCGAGGTTATAGAAATAAAGCCGTGAGCAGAAGTAATAAAAAATACAACCCTAATGTTAAGCGAGTGACCGGAACGATCACAGATCCTGATGGGACTCCTGTATTAGGTGCAACCATTCAAGAAAGAGGAACTCAAAACTTTACAACCACAGACTTTGATGGTAAATACTCTATTAATGTAGGAGACGGTAATTCTCTAGTTATTTCTTATGCAGGTTATGATTCAAAAACGGTTCCGGTTTATAGTTCCGTTATCAATGAAAGCCTGACAACTTCATTAGATGAAGTTGTCGTAGTTGCTTATGCAGGATACAAAAATAAAAGAGGGAGATCTGGTCATGATGATATTGACGATGAGGCTTATGAAGCACCTACTCCTCAGAATGTTGAATATGTAGAAGAAAACGTGTCCTCTCGCTCCTATGAATTGACGCAGCCCTACTCCATTCCCTCAACTGGTGAGACTACAGATATTGAAATCAGCTCAAACGAACTTGAAGCCGATTTTGAATATTACGCGGCTCCGGTTATCAATGAAAATGTTTTCTTGACGGCTCAATTAAAAGACTGGGAGTCTCTGAATCTTATCCCAGGAGAGGCCAATGTATATTTTGAAGATGCTTATAACGGCAAAATCTATTTTGACACAGATACAACGGACAAAGCCTTGACGGTAAGTTTAGGCGTAGATCCACAAATAAGTGTGAAACGTGAAGATGTAAAGGACCTAAAAGAAAAATCATTTTTTGGCGATAAGCGTATCTTAAACAAGAAGTACGAGATTACAATTAAGAATAATCGTAAAAAGCCAATTGAGCTTAAACTTCAAGATCGCATACCCTTGACCGCAAACAGCGATATTAAAGTAGATGAGGAAGATCCGGGAGATGCAGAAATGGATAAAGAAACCCAAATACTAACTTGGCAAGTTTCTTTAACCAGCGGCGCACAGATTAAAAAAACCTTTAGCTACGAAGTTAAATATCCTAAAAACAAGAGAATTAATTTAGATTAAGAAATCATGAATGAACTGAATTCTGACAACATTTTTACATGGGATTTAATGATGCCCTATGTAATTATTATCTCCTTATTTGGGATTTTCATCTACAGTCTTATTGATGTAGCACGTAGTAATTTTGAAAGCAATGAAAAATCTAAATGGTTTTCACTCATTTTACTTTTACCTTTCTTGGGCCCAATATTGTATCTAGTCATCGGATCCAGTAAGAAATTCTCAAAATAGCAAGGGTTAATTCGATCGAAGATGATGTTTAATGGGCTTCTAATATCATAAACTTATGAAATCTTTAAATGATGTTTCACCACTTTTAAGTTTATTCCCTTATCTCTTTATTGTCATTTCTGTTTTGTGGGTGTATTGCATCGTTGACATATTACGAAATGACTTTGAGGGAAATGAGAAACTAATTTGGTCACTAGTAGTTCTATTCATGCCTTTATTAGGTTCGGCGCTTTATTTGGTAATGGGTCGACAGAAAAAAATCATTAAATAAACTAATCCCATCAAAGCGGTATGGTTATAAAGGTCAAAAAAAACGTTTGACTATTTGCCTGCGTATAAAAACAGTTTTATATTTGCACCCGCTTACGCGAAAGCAATAGCAAAACAGGCCTCGTGGCGCATCCCGATAACTATCGGGAGAAT